>LVBV01000015.1 GCA_001604565.1 Puniceicoccales bacterium Verruco_01
GCGCTCTTTGTGGCTTGTTTTCGTCCGATCGCCTCATAACCTTCACGCCGGAGAGACCGTATTACATATTCAGCACTCCCCACATGAATCCCACAGTCCTTTGCGTCATCATGGGTGGCGGTCGTGGCACTCGCCTTTTCCCCCTCACCAAACTGCGCTGCAAACCCGCTGTTCCTCTGGCGGGCAAGTTCCGCCTTGTGGACATTCCGATCAGCAACTGCCTCAATTCCGGGATCAACAAGATCTTCGTCCTGACGCAGTTCAACACGGCGTCCCTGCACAGGCACATCCAGAGCTCCTACAAGTTTGATCCCTTCGGCGGCGGCTTCGTGAACATCCTCTCGGCGGAGCAGACCGAGAAGGGCGAGGCCTGGTACCAGGGCACCGCCGACGCGGTGCGCCAGAACCTTTCACACTTCGACGCACGCCGGAACGACCTTTTCCTCATCGTCTCGGGCGACCAGCTCTACCGCATGGATCTTCAGGCGGTGATCCAGCAGCACGTGAAAACGGGGTCCGACGTGACGATCGCCGCCAAGGCGCTGCCGCTCACCGCGCTGGAGGGTCTGGGCCTCATGAAGGTGGATGACGACCTTGCGATCCGCGAGTTCGTGGAAAAGCCCAAGGACCCGAAGATCATCCGCTCCCTCGCCATCAGCGACGCCCTCAAGGGCCGCATCGAGGGCCTTTCCCCGTCGGAGGATTACGCTCTGGCGAACATGGGCATCTACGTCTTCAACCGGCAGGCGCTTTACGACGCGCTGGAGGGGGACTCCACGGACTTCGGCAAGGAGGTGATCCCGGCGCTGCTGGGCAAGGTGAAGATGTCCAGCTACATCTTCACGGGCTATTGGGAGGACATCGGCACGGTGCGCTCCTTCTTCGAGGCGAATCTTCAGCTCACCGATCCGGTTCCGTCCTTCGATTTCTTCGATTCCTCGCGCCCGATCTACACTCACGCGCGCTACCTGCCCGCAAGCCGCATGCACGGCTGCGAGGTGGACCGCGCCATCGTGGCCGAGGGCGCGACGCTCAACGGCTGCAAGCTCAAACGCGTGGTGGTGGGCGTGCGCTCGCGCATCGACGAAAGCACCGTTCTGGAGAACGTCGTGATGATGGGCTCGGACTTCTTCGAGAGCAACGAGCGCCGCGCCGAGAACCTTGTCAAAGGCCGGCCTCACATCGGCATCGGCAAACGCTGCCACATCAAGAATGCCATCATCGACAAGAACGCCTGCATCGGCGACGATGTGGTCCTCGATCCCGCGGGCAAGCCCGATCTTTTCCAAGAAGGTCCGGTGTACGTGCGCGACGGCGTCCTCATCGTCCAGAAGGGCGGCGTTGTCCCCAATGGCACGCGCATCTGACGGTCTTGCCTCCGCCGGAGAGGCTGCCCCTTCATTTTCAAGACGGAACGGGATTTACGAAACGCCCGACCTGTCGTAATCTATGCATGGGGAACACCCCGCGCGACCGATGCGGCTCCCATCCCGCGTCCGCAGGTCGCCAAGCCCCATTGCGAATCCGGAGGTAACATGAAAAAGATCCTGACGTGCACGGATGGTTCGGGTTATTCCGCCGTGAGTTGCGAGTTCGCGGCCAGCCTCGCGCAAAAGAGCGGCGCGGCGGTGGACGTTCTCTACGTGACGGACATCCGCCAGTATGAAATGCCCATCGTGGCGGATATTTCCGGCAGCCTCGGCGCACAGCCGTATTTGAACCTAGTGAGCCAGCTCCAGCAGGTGGAGAACTACAAGGTGAAGATGATGGAGGATTCCGCACGCACGGTCTTCGCGCAGGCCGGATTCACCGGGCAACTCACCTTCCTGCATCAGGAGGGCTCGCTCGTCGATTCCGTCGATGCCCTGCAGAACGACGTGGACATGGTGGTCATCGGCAAGCGCGGGATGAATTCCGAGGTCGCCAAGGAGCACCTGGGCTCAAGCCTCGAAAGGGTGGTGCGCGCCTGCGTGAAGCCGGTACTAGTCACCTCACGAGCCTTCCGGCCCATCCGGAAAGTCCTCTTTGCCTACGACGGTGGTGTTTCCACGCGCAAGGCTCTCGACTTCCTCGTGAAGGAGCCGATCTTCGCCGACACGACGATCACGGTGGCCTCCGTCGAGGAAAAGGGACGCCCGCCCGCCGACCAGACGATCGGCGAGGCCGTGGGACGCCTCCTGGCCGCGGGACGCCGTTGCGAGCGGAAGATCCTCGCCGGGGATGTCGAGAGCGTGATCGCCGCCGCCGCCGCTCCCGAAACGACGGATCTCCTCGTCATCGGCGCCTACGGTCACAACCGCATCCGCGAGTTCTTCATCGGCAGCACGACGACCGAGCTCTTGCGCACGCAGAACATGCCCTTGCTCTGCTTCAGATGAGCGGCATACTGGCCTCATGCCAGTCGTTTCCGTCAATCTTTCGGACCGCAGTTACGACATCGCCCTCGGGAGCGGTCTTGCCCCGCGGATTGCCGCCTTCGTCGCGGATCTTGCCGCACAGAAGCGCCGCGCGGCTCTGGCGGTGGACGCATCCTTCCTCGCCGCGCAGCCGGACTTCGTGCGGGAATCCTTCGGGGGGATGCCTCAGTTTGTGGTGCCAAGCGGGGAGGGGAGCAAGTCTCTCGCGATACTGGGAAAGCTCCTCGACTTCCTCGCTACGGAGAAACTGGCGCGCGACGGTGTGCTCTTTGCGTGCGGCGGCGGCGTGACGGGGGACCTTGCGGGCTTTGCCGCGGCGAGCTACCTGCGCGGCATTGCCTTCGTTCAGGTGCCGACGACGCTCCTGGCGATGGTGGACAGCAGCGTGGGCGGCAAGACGGGCATCAACATCGCCTCGGGCAAGAACCTCGTCGGCGCCTTCTGGCAGCCGCTGGCCGTCTTTGCGGACATGAATGCGCTCAAGACCCTGCCGCCGCGCGAATTTTCCGCCGGGATGGGCGAGGTGATCAAGACGGGCCTTCTGGCCGACGCAGACCTTTTTGAAATGCTGGAAAAGCTCCCGCGCCTTGACGCCGCTTCACCGGAACTGGCGGACGCGGTCTCGCGCTGCTGCGCAATCAAGGCCTCGGTTGTCGAAAAGGACGAGCGCGAGACGGCCAAAGACGGCGGGCGGGCGCTCCTCAACCTCGGTCACACCTTTGCCCACGCGGTGGAAAACGCCGCCGGTTACGGGGTGTATCTGCATGGCGAGGCAGTGGGGCTTGGCCTCTTCCTCGCGGCGCGGCTTTCGGAGGAGCTGGGCCTGATCTCCTCTTCCGACGTCTCGCGCGTCCGGGCGCTGCTCCTCAAATACGACCTCCCCGTGAACCTATGCGGGGTCACGGCCAAACCCCTCGCCCTCGCGGCGCTGGAGGACGCGGCCCGGCACGACAAGAAGGTGCGCGAGGGCAAGCTACGCTACGTGGTGATGGAGAGCCTCGGGAAGGCCGTCACGAGGGACGGCGTGGATGCCGCGCTCGTCCGGAAGCTCTGGCGCGAGGCGGGCGCTCTGTAAAGGCACCCTCGGGAATCGACAAGCGGGCTTGTTCGCTCAAAATGGGGGTATGATTCGCCGCCTTCTTCTTTCCGTCCTTTTCCTCCTTCCCGTTTCCGCCTTCGCCATTCATCCGGCGGGCAGCACCACGGCGATGGCGGAGCTTCGCGCAAAGGCCCTGCAACTGAAGTGGCCCGACCTGCGCGCCGACGCGAACGACGGCGGGAACGTCTTTGGCGTTGTCGTGGACTGGCCGCTTTCCGGCAACATCGTGACGGTGGTGGCCCTCGAATCGGGGGACGCCAGCATTTTGACAACCGGCAATTACGGCATGATTGGCGGCATTCTCCATGAGACGATCCGCGCCGCCGCGAAGCGATTGGTCGCCAGTGCGGAGCCCCGTTTTGACGACGCGGTGCCCACCGCCGATCTCTCCTATCCGGAACCCGGCACGGTACGGTTTTTCCTCCTGACGACGAGCGGCCTGCGCCGGATCGACTACAAATGGGAGGAAGTCCAGAAGAAGGGCGGCGTTGCCTACACCCTTTTCGACCGCGCGCAGGAGGTGATCACCGCCTTCCGCGTCCTTGAGGAAGAGAGGACCACCGGCGGATTGTGACAAGAACCTCCTGTTCCGCCGCAAGCGGTTCATGGCCGGGAAGATCAGATTGTCGTCCGGTTTGACGCGGGACTTGGGTTGTGGAAAATTGCCTTCCATGAAAGGCACGATACCCCGTCCCCTCCGCTCCCTTGCCGCGTTTGCCCTCCCGGCGCTTCTTTTCACTTTTTCGGCGAACGCGGCCATCGTTGCCGACCACAACTGCACGGACCTTGCGGCGATTCCGGAATCGGCCATCGCCGCCGCGAAGGCGGAACTTGTCATCGCCTACGGGCACACCTCGCACGGCAGTCAGCTCACGACCGGCATGGAGGGCCTCGCCACGTGGAAGGGTTCCCTCTACGCGTGGAACGGCACGGGCGAGGACGGCGCGCTGCACCTGATCGACTTTTACGGGAGCTTCGGCGGGAGCGATGCGCAGGACCTCGGGAACCCCAATTTCACAGCGTGGGAAGCCGCCACGCGCAGCTACCTGACGACGCACACCACCGTCAACGTCGTCATCTGGTCGTGGTGCGGCCAGCTTTCCTGGGCGGCCACGAGCGACGTGGATACCTATCTCTCCCTCATGTCCGGCCTTGAGCGGGACTTCCCGGGCGTGACCTTCGTGTACATGACCGGGCACTTGGACGGTTCCGGCCCGGAAGGCACCCTGAATGCCAATAACAACCGAATCCGCGCCTATTGCACGGCCAACGACAAGGTTCTCTTCGACTTTGCCGACATCGAGAGCTACGACCCCGACGGCCTTGTGAACTACATGAAGAAATACGCCGACGACGCCTGCAACTATCAGACGGATGGCGGCACGGAAAACTGGGCCGAGGCGTGGCAGAATTCGCACGAGGTGAACGTCGATTGGTACTACTGCGACGCAGCTCACACCCAGCCGCTCAATGCCAACCGCAAGGCATACGCCGCGTGGTGGCTGTGGGCGAGGCTCGCGGGATGGAGCGGTTCCTCCGCCGGGCCGGACTGGGTGGACGCGGAGAGCGTCGGCGGCTGGTATCCCTCGTGGTACGGCTGGCTCTACTGGCAGGAGAATTTCGGCAACTGGGTTTACACCCCCGCGCACGGATGGCAGTACGCCTTCCCCGGTGCGACGGCGGAGGGCGTGTTTCTCTGGGACAGTTCGCTGCAGCACTGGTGGTGGACGCGCCGGGGTTTCTACCCCTACGTGTACGATTTCGCCCTTCCCGGCTGGGTCTGCATGACGGGTGGAACGGCGCCCAGCCGCAACTTCTGGAACTGCCAGACCCGTCAAGCCGTGACGGAGCAGAACCTCCGCTAGTAGTTTGCTGGAGGACGTTTTTCCTTTTGCGCCGCGTGGAAGACCCCTGCGGAGCCTATGCATGCACCGGGACTTTTTCAGCGGCCCGACACACCCTTCGCGAGGGGCCCCGGATCTAAGCCGGACCTATTTGCCGAAGCGGAAGACCTTCTCGCTCGGTTTTGCGAAGCCCAGCTTCTCGCGGATCACGCGGTCGATGAATTCGGGGTCGTCCAGCACCATGCGGAGGTATTCCTGCCGCGCGCGCAGTTCCGCCTGCTTGGCCTCAAGCTGTGCGGTGAGCTCCACTTCCTTCTGCTTGTAGGCGCTGTATTCGCGGTAGGTGCGTAGTAACGCCGTCCCCATGAAGATGACGACGAAGAGAAGCAGCAGCGTCAGGAAGTAGGTGAGGGTCTTGGCGACGATGTGGAACATGGAGTTTGCTTCCTTGTTGCATCGTAAAGAGATGTGGTCAGCATGGAAAGGAAAAACCATCCCAGGATCGTCCGGAATTGATAAAGACGTAAAAAGAGCGTGAAAGAGACCTCAAATGCTGCCTGCCGGGGTCATTCAGGCCTGCCTCCGCCCTCGGGTGTGGACAGAAAGCTGGCTCCGGTTACACTGAAGAAGACAAATCACAACCCGAAAGCGTCATGAACGAGCCCAAGCAGGGAAGGTCTTCCCACTCCGTTACGGAGACAAATGCAAAAACCTCCGCGCCGGTCGGACGGGTCCTCGTGGCGCAGGGCCTTCTCATGGTGGGGATCGTGCTTTTGCTCGCGGCGGCGATTCTCGTCCTGGCGGTCCGCCCCTTCCTTTCGCAGAAGGCCCGTCTCGCGCCGGAAAAACCCGTGGCGGTGGTGGAGAAATCCGGGCCGCCGCCCGCTCCGGTCCCCGCCGCACAATCGACGGAATCCCCGGCCCCCGCTCCGGCCCCCGTTGTGGAAGCGCCGCCCTCTCCGGCGCTCGTGGCGGAGCCTCCGCCCGCCCCTGCGCCTGTCGCGGCGGAGCCACCCGTGCCCGTCGAACTGCCGACCCTTGTGACGGACGCCGGGCCGGATGCGGCGATTGCCGAATACGTCGCGAAGATGGAGGTGCTGGGATATGCCTCCGGTCAGGTTCTCCTGCGCCTGCCCGGAGAAGAGGAGGCGCATGGTTTCCGCGAGGGAGACGTGCTGGACGACGCCTTCCCGCTCAGGGTCCTGAAGGTGACGGACCGGCGCGTGAGCTTCGGCGACGACCGGGGACACACGTACAGCCGGTCCTACTGAAGGCAGCCCGGCGCGCAACTTTGCTTGAGTTCGCCCGCGGTGGAAGTAGTCTTGCCGTGAAATCGCGGGCGCAATCGTCCGCACAATGTCCTTTTCCCGTGGAACCGGTGCGGAAACTCGTCGTTGTGGTGAATGCAAAGAAGCCCGGGCTTGAAGAGCTCGGGAAGGAGTTCTTTGCCCGTGCGAAGGCGGCGGGACGCGAGGTTTCCATCGTGACCGACTATCCCATTCCGCACGCGTCCCTGCGCGGGGCGGACGCCTGCTGCGTCATCGGCGGGGACGGCACGCTCCTTTCCGTCGCGGCGGAGGCGGCTGTGGAGGGCGTGAGGGTTTTCGGTGTCAATATGGGCAAGCTCGGGTTCCTCGCCATGTTCAACGTGGAGGAGGCGCGTGAGTTTTTCGACGGCTTCCTCGCGGGTGAATTCCGGACGAGCGAGCGTTCGCTTCTGGAGTGCCGTTCGGCGGGCGGGCAGGTCGTCTGGGCGCTGAACGACATCGTGATCAACACGAACACCTCCCGCGTGGCGCGGTTGCGCGTGGTGGCCGATTCGGGCAAGCTTGTGAACGTGTACAACGCGGACGGCCTTGTCATCGCAACGCCCACGGGTTCCACGGCATACAACCTTTCCTCCGGCGGGCCGCTCATCCATCCGCGCACCCCCGTTATGGCCCTGACGCCCATCTGCCCGCACACCCTTTCCAACCGCAGCCTCGTCGTGGGGGAGGGAACGCCTCTCTATGTGAGCGCCGAGGAGACGAGCTCCACCGTCCGCGTGACGGCGGACGGCACCGAGGTCTTCTGGGACGAGCCGGCCAACGGCATGCCCGTGGAGATCGTCCTAGCGCAGAAGCGTCTGCAACTGGTTCTGCGCCCCGGCTACACCTACTTTGAGCTCGTAAGGAAGAAGCTGGGCTGGAGCGGCAACAACATCCACGAGTAGACGACTGCGACCAACCGCATTCAGGAATGCCAGAAACGGAAATTTCAGTCGCAGATAGAAAGAACAAGATCCCTAAGTTTTTATCCACAGATTACGCAGATTTCCGCAGATAAAGAATCAGAACCTTCTTTTTAGGGGAATCTGCGAAAATCCTGTTTCAATCTGTGGATCAAAATTCTTCTTATTGGAAATGTGTAAAATCTGCGGTTAAATCCTTCTTCTTTGTTTTGAATCATCCACGGATGCCACCCATGAGCGATTCCGACATCAAGCCCGCCGATCTGCGGGGAATTTTGCGCTACGTTCCCCAGTGGCGCGACCACGTGTTCGTCATCGCCGTCGATGCGGCGGTGCTGATGGACGACAACTTCGCCAACGTCATGCAGGACGTGGCGGTGCTGTGGAACCTGCGGATCAAGGTGGTCTTCGTGTATGGCCTGGGCAAGGCGCTGACGGACACGGCGGCGGCGCGGGGAATTGCCATCACGGACCGGCGCGGCGAGGGCCCGACGGATGCGGCGACCTTGAAGCTTGCGGTGGAAGTCTCGGGCACGCTCGGCCAGAGCGTGATGGAGCAGTGCACCGCGAACGGCCTGCGCTGCGTCCTCACCAACGCCGTGCGCGCCACCGAGGCGGGGATCCTCGATGGGGTGGACCAGCTCTGCCGGGGCAAGGTCGAGAAGATCGATATCGATCTTGTGCGGCACCTGCTCGCAAGCGATGTCGTCCCGATTCTTTCGCCGATCGCCTTCTCGCGCGACGGGCAGTCGCTGCGGCTCAATTCCGACCAGCTGGCGAGCGACCTCGCGGTGGCCCTCGGCGCTTCCAAGCTCGTGTACCTCGCGCCGCATCCGGGGCTTGCCTTCGGCAGCGACGTCGTCCTCAACATGACCGTGGACGAGCTCCGGCAGGCCCTCAAAGCCCGCTCGGAGGCGCTCGACCCCGACATCCGCGGCAAGGCCCGCTTCGCCATCCGCACCATCGAGGGCGGCACCCCCCGCGTCCACGTGATCGACGGCCGCCGCCCCGATGCACTGCTCACCGAGATCTTCGACAACGTGGGCGTGGGATCCATGATCTACGGGAACGATTACGCCCGCATCCGCCCGGCCCGCAAGAAGGACATTCTCACCCTCACCGCCATCGCGCAGACCGGCGCGGCGAGCCAGACGTTGCGGCCCCGCTCCCGTGAGGAAATCGCGCGCGGGATCGACCACTTTTACGTGTACGAGATCGACCAGACGATCGTCGGCTGCGTCTCCCTCAAGAGCTGGCCGGGCTGCGCTGAGATCGAGGCCGTGTACGTCCAGCCCTTCTACCAGAAGAAGGGGGTCGGCAAACAGCTCGTCGATTTCGCCGTGGCCGAGGCGCAGAAGAAGGGCCTCTCCAAGGTCTTCGCCCTCTCGACGCAGAGTTTCCCGTTCTTCCGCAAGGTCTGCGGCTTTGCCGAGGCCGGGCCGGAAGTCCTGCCCGAAGGTCGCAGGCTGGAACTGGAAAAGTCCGGTCGCAACTCCCGTGTGCTGATTCGGGAGTTCAAGTAAGAAGGTTACGTTCCCCTTTCCCGGCACGCTTTCTTGCATTGTCGGTCTTTCCCGGGCATCATTCGTGACCACGATGAGCGTCAACGCCCGCACCGTCATTTGCGTCTGCACGGCCAACGTCTGCCGGAGCCCCATGGCCGAGGCGCTTTTGCGGCACGCCCTTGCCGCCGAGCCGGAGCCCTTGCGGTCGCTGCGCGTGACGAGCGCCGGGGTGAGCGCGTGGGGAGGCTCGCCCATCACGCCGCTTTCGCAGACGGTCCTCAAGAAGGTGGGCCTCGACATGTCGCGCCACCTTAGCCGCGCGCTGTCCCCCGCGATGCTCTCTCAGGCGGTCCTCGTCGTCTGCATGACCGAGAGTCACCGCCGGATGATCCGCATGGACTTCCCCGAATACACGGGGCCGATTCTCCTTGCGCGCGAGAAAATGCCGGCGCCCGCCAATCCCGAGGTGCCAGACCCCTACGGCGCGGACCTTGCCACCTACGAGGAAACGCGCGACGCCATCGTCGAGGGCGTCCCCGGCATCGTGAGCTACCTGCGCACCCTCCTTGCGGACGGGGGTGAAAAGCAGCCTTGACAAGCCCCCATCGGTCGGACGCGATATATACTTTCCCAACATCTCGCGAACATGACTATCGACACATCCAGTCTCGCCACGCTCGATCCGGCGATCTTTGCGGCCATTGAGGCCGAAAAAGCCCGCCAGAAGGACCATATCGAGCTCATCGCGTCGGAGAACTTCACGCTGCCCGCCGTCATGGAGGCCTGCGGCAGCGTCCTGACAAACAAGTACGCGGAAGGTTATCCGCGCAAGCGCTTCTACTCCGGTTGCGAGCACGTCGATGTCGTGGAGCAACTGGCGATCGACCGCGCGAAGGCCCTCTTCGGCGCCGATCATGCGAACGTCCAGCCCCACGCGGGCAGCCAGGCCAATTTTGGCGTTTACACTGCGGTCCTCCAGCCGGGCGACCCGATCCTCACGATGCGCCTGATGGACGGCGGCCACCTGACGCACGGCAATCCTGTCAATTTCTCCGGCAAGCTCTACAAGGTCTCGCACTACGGCGTCAGCCCCGAGACGGGCCGCATCGACTACGACGAGCTGGAAAAGCAGGCCCACGCCGTCCGCCCGAAGATGATCACCGTCGGCGCCTCCGCCTACCCGCGCATCATCGACTTCGAGCGCATGGGCAAGATCGCGCAGGACGTGGGTGCCTATCTCTTTGCCGACATGGCGCACATCGCGGGCCTTGTCGCCGCCGGGGAGCACCCGAGCCCGGTGCCGTATGCCGACTTTGTCACCACGACGACGCACAAGACCCTGCGCGGCCCGCGCGGCGGCCTCATCCTCTGCAAGGAGAAGTACGCCAAGGCGATCGACAGCGCCGTCTTCCCGGGCGGCCAGGGCGGCCCGCTCATGCACATCATCGCGGCCAAGGCCGTCTGCTTTGCCGAGGCGGCCAAGCCGTCCTTCAAGGCTTATGCGCACCAGATCGTGGTGAACTGTCAGGCCTTTGCGGACGAGCTCACCAAGCGCGGCTACGGCCTGATTTCCGGCGGCACGGACAACCATCTGATCCTGATCGACCTGCGGAGGAGCCACCCGGAGATCACCGGCAAGCAGGTGCAGGAAGCCCTCGAAAAGGCCAACATCACGACGAACCGCAACACCGTCCCCGGCGAAACCCGCAGCCCCTTCCAGACGAGCGGTCTGCGCCTTGGCTCCGCCGCCATGACGAGCCGCGGCTTTAGCCCCGAGGACTTCCGCAAGACCGCCGAGGCGATCGACATGGTGATTAACAACCTCGCCGACGAGGCCGTCATTGCCAAGGCCCGCCAGATCGCCATCGACCTCTGCAAGGCCCACCCGCTCCCCTACTAGGGCCGTAAGGCCCTAGGACCCTTGGATGCGTCTGCGGACGCATCCCGATGGGGGCTGGCCGCCCCCAAGGCGCTGGCTTCGCTCGCTCCCCTGCCGGAAGAAGAGAGGCGGCAAAAAAACGGGAAACAAAAGGCTCTCCGGTTCGCTCCGGGGGGCCTTTTGTCGTCCTGATTTGGCGCTTTCGAGTTGCGGGGGTTTGTCGGAATCTCAGGATGGGTTCATGCGCGCTCTTCTTCTTGCCCCTGTTCTTTTTCTCTGCGCCTACACGTCGGACCTGCCGGCGTTAACGCCTGCCGCATCCGGGGCGGATGGAGATAGTCATGAGGCCCCGCAATCTGTGGCGGAGGTCAACGACGCAAAGACCTATTCGCGGGAATTCGTCGCAGAAAAGATCAGCGAGGCGTATTTGTCGGAGCTGGACTTGAAGACCAAATATTTCTTTGGAAAAGACCCTTATCTGGACCGGGAACACACGCAGGCAATGCGCGCTTATATTCTGGAGCAGAAGCCCGTGGAAAAATTCGTGGCGAGATGCTTTCCGAATACGAAGGCCAGCCGACCGCCGAGAGTTGCCCCAGATCCGAATTCAGCAAATACGCTCTCGCATTCCTGATCGACGTGTCGGAACGCACGGCGGAGGCGATTGTCGATCGGCAGCGAGGAATCTACGTGGCGAAATTCGTGGACAAGGACCCGGTGCGTCTGGAGCTCTTCGCGATGGACGGGGAAAAGAAATACACCGAATGGATTGCGATGGTGGGTGGAGAGGTTTCCCGCGAGGAAATGGTCAAGAGTGGCAACACAGGCCCCAAGGGTTATGTGTACGAGAAGGGCGACCGGTTCTTCTTTTTCATGTCTTCGCAGCAGTCGTTGGAGGACCTTTGCGGACGCATGGGTTATCTCATCGTTCGCGACGGAAAGATCATCGAGGTTTACGTCACATTTATGAACTGATTTTGACCCGCCTTCTTTACGCCGGAAGCTCCGCGTTCTCGTGGTCCGGGAATGCACAGAAATCGAAGGATAGAGAAGGGAATCCACCCCGCTTCCTTGATTCGCTGGATTTCGATACTCCCCTTCAGAACTCCGCGCCGAGGGACGCGCCCCACCATACGACGTGCCTTTTGTCGGGATCGTCCTCCGTGTTCGCGGCGTAGAAGTCGCGCGTGGCGCCGGCGTAGCGGGCGCCGAGGGAGAGTGCGCAGTTTTCCGTCAGGGCGTAACAAAGGTCCGCCGAGGCACCCCAATAGCCGTAGTCGGGGTTGTCCGCATTCTCGCCGAAGCTCGCGCCGAGGGTTGCGCCTAGTTCCAGCGAAAAGCCGCCGCCGAGCTCCGCGGAATGGGAAAGCCCAAGCTCCGCAAGGTCCGTCAGGCAGTCGAAATCGTGGTAGAAGTAGAGGGACGGGGACAGTGTCGCGTCGAAGGCGAGGCCCGCGTAGAGCTCGTTCGAGCTGTCGTGGCCCAGGATGTCCGCAAACACCTTGTCGAAAGAGTAGTGCGTGAGGCCGAGGTCGAGAGTGAGCTTTTCTGAAAGGGTGAAATTCCGGCCCGCGGAGAGGTCCAGCTCCTTCGGCCACGCCTCCTTGTGCTCCACCGGTAGCGCGGCCCAGAAACTGGCGTACCAGTCGCCGCGGGAGAATGTGGCGGTCGGGACGAAAATCCCCTCGCCGGTGTGCAGGGCGCGGCTTACGTACTGCGATTCGTAACCGATGCTTGAGGAGACGGAGAGTGTGGCGCTGCCTTCGCCGCCGTCAGCAACGGCGTGAAGCGAAGGCAAAAGGAGGGACAGGGCTGCGAGAGAAGCGGTCTTGTTCATCGAAACTCCTCATGACATGTAATTGGTCGGAATGCAAGCGTGAGATTGGGTCTCATGATTCGTTTTCTGCCGGGAGGTTGCATGGACGAAAATCCTCTTTCCCGAATGCCCGGCAGGTTTCAGACTTGTTCCATGATCACCTTCAAACTTTCCGACTGGCGAACCATTCCCGGCCTTGCCGCGAATCCCGTGTGGGCGAAGACGCTCGCGTGGCTGGAAACCGAGGCCCCGAAGGCCGCCGAAGGAATGTACAACCTCGGCGCGGAGGGCTGGAGCGCCCGCGTCTTCGGCTACTCGCACAGGAGCCGCGAACGCGCGGCTCTGGAGTCCCACCGGCACACGATCGACCTGCACCTGACCCTCGACGGAGCCGAGGGCATCGAGTCCGACCTGCCCGAGCGGCTCGTCAAGACGACCTACAGCGTTGAGAACGAGGCTGACTACTACGAAAAGCCCGCCGCGTGCCCGACTTTTGTCGCCAACCTCAAGGGCATGGTGACGATCATCCTGCCGGGCGAGGTGCACATGACCGGCCTCGCGGTGCCCGGCTTCACACAAGTCCGCAAGGTGGTGGTGAAGCTCCCCGCGAAGCTGTTGTAGCGGGCCGCGTTTCCCAACAGCCTGCTACTTCACCGGTTCCAGCGTGACGAGGACGACGTCGTTCTGCCGCATGGCGAAGTTGCGCGCAAAGGTGCCGTCCTTTGCCACGGTCACCACCTCGTCGAGGAAGGGTGTGACTTCCGCCGCCTTCTTGAGCTCTGTCACCTGCGCTCTTGTGAGCTCTGCCGGGGCGCCGATGTCGAGATAGGCGGTGTAGGCGTCGCCGCTGCGATACCCTGCGCGCGTGGCCGTCAGGCGGTATTTCCCCGGCGCGAGATTTTTGAGCGAGAGGGCGACCGGCGCGGCGTCCTTCGCGGGGAGATCCCTGCTGTAGAACTGCTGGTTGTTCACGCCCTGCTCGTTCGGTCCGAGGATCGTGAAGTCCCAGAAGAGCGCTTGGGCGCCGCCCTTGTCGTCCTTTGTGACCCACGATTCCGGATCGGTGTTCTTGAGTTCCGTGCCGCCGAGAGCGTGCAGGAACTTGTAGGCGTAGAAGGAGGTTTTGCGGATGTCCTGTAGGTTGATGAGGCCGAAGCCGCCGTGGAAGACCCGGTCGCGCGGGCCCGCCTCCTCGAAGATGTCCGTGAAGGTCCAGTAGGACATGCCTTGCGCCGCGTCGCCGATGCCCTTGAGCTTGGAGAGGATGAAGGCGGCGCTCGCGTAGGAATCGTGGATCGGGTCCGACGGGGTGTAGGAGCTGCTCCACTCCGTGTAGTAAAGGGGCAGAGTGGGGAAGGCGGAGGCGGCGATCTCTTTGCGCACACCCTTCACTTCCCTGATCATGGCCTCGCGGTCCGGGCTGAACACTGTGCCCGTCGTGCCGAATTCATCGAGGTAGCCCGACAGCACGCAGTAGTGGTGCGTGGTGACAAAGTCGATGGGCGTTCCGGTTTTTGCGCAATGGTCCAGCATCTCTGGCACCCACGCGTTGCCCGCCGTGGCCGGTCCGCCCACCTTGTAGGCGGCGTTCACGGCCTTGACCGCCTTCGCGGAGGCGTCGTAGAGGCGGAAGTACTGCTCGCGGGCGAATTCCTGCCATTCTTCGCCCTTCATGCCGAGCTCCTCACCGATCCAGAAGCCGGTGAGGTTCGGCTCGTTCCAGACCTCGAAGAACCAGCTCTTCACCTCGTTTTCGCCGTAACGGTCCGTCCAGTGGGTCACGGCGGCTTTGACGAGCGCCTCCCAGTCCGCATAGTCGCGCGGCGGGGTGACGTTGCCGCGCCACCAGAAGATCGTCTTGTCGCCGCTCGCGATCGCCCGGGGCATGAAGCCCAGTTCCACGAAGGGTTTCACGTCGATCGAAAGCATGTAGTCGAAGAGTTCGTCCACGTACTGCCAGTTGTAAACGAGTTTGCCGCTCTTGTCCTTGAGGACGACGCCCATGTCGTCCGTGAAGAGCCCGTGGAAGCGCAGGTATTGGAAGCCGCACTCCTTCTTCACCTCGGCGAGCTGCCGTTGCCAGTCCGCCCGCAGGCCCTCGTTGGCGCGCCCCGCGCCCACGCAGAATTCGCCCATGCGGCTGGTGGGTCCGGCCACGTCGGCAAGGTCGGCGGCGATCGCGCGGGTTTCTCCGGCGGAAAGGGTGAGGGGGGAAAGTGCGGCGAGTGTCATGGCAAGGGTGGGATGTGCATTCTTCATGATGGCGAAAGTGCCGGAAGCGGCAGCCCTTGTCAGCGAGATTCGGCGGACGGTTCTCGGCTTCCATGAACGGCGCGTTCCGCTGGATAGAACCGATGCGATCCCTTACGGAAATGCAAACAATCACGGTAAATTGAGTTTTTTTGCGGCTTTGAACCCTGTGCGAATCTCACCTTTTGAACTCGCGGTACAACGCGCGATGCCTTTATCTGGAAGTCCCTATGCGTTACGGAACCTTCGACGACAAAGCACGTGAATACGTAATCGACCGGCCGGACACCCCGCGCCCGTGGTCGAACTACATGGGATCCCGCCAGTACGGTGGAGTGATCACCAACCACGCGGGCGGCTACTCCTTCATCAAGAGCCCGGCCCAGGGCCGCATCACCCGCTTCCGTTACAATTCCATTCCCGCGGACCAGCCGGGACGCCAGTTCTACGTTCGCGACCAAGAGAGCGGCGACTTCTGGAGCGCCGCATGGCAACCGGTCGGCAAGCCGCTCGACCAGTACAAATCGAAGACGCGTTTCGGCACCAATTACACCGTCATCGACAGCGACTATTCCGGCATCCACACCGAATCGACCTATTTCATCCCGATGGGTCAGATGTTCGAGTACTGGATCCTGAAGGTGCGCAACGATTCGAAGAAGGCCCGCAAACTCCGCGTCTTCACGTTCTGCGAGTTCACGGCGGAGTTCAACATGTTGAACGACCTGCTCAACCTCCAGTACACGATGCACATCATCCGCGCCAACTACGCGGACAACATGATCGCGGTGTATGCCAACGGCAACCTCCCGGTCAAGACCCTCGACGTTGCCAAGTGGGACGTTTCCCGTCCGTGGTGGATCGGCATGGCGCAGAGCCCCGTCACCGGCTACGACTGCGACCGCGACGTCTTCATCGGCGAGTACAACAGCTTCCACAATCCCGCCGCCGTCCAGCGCGGCGAGTGCTTCAATAGCTACGCCTTCTCGGACAACGCCTGCGGCTCGCTGCAGACGGATATCACCCTCCAGCCCGGCCAGGAGAAGGAAATCATCGTCATCCTCGGCGCCGGCGAGGCGAAGAACGAGGGCAAGGCCATCCTCGCGGAATACGGCACCTCCGAGCGCGCCGCGAAGGAGCTCCAGGCCCTCAAGGACTTCTGGCACAGCCGCATGGATGTCATCAAGGTCAAGACGCCCGACGAGGCGCTCGACCACATGGTGAACGTGTGGAACAGCTACAACTCGCTCATCACCTTCGAGTGGTGCCGCGCGGTCTCGCTCATCTACACGGGCGACTCGCGCGACGGTTTCGGCTACCGCGACGCCGTGCAGGACTGCATGGGTGCGGCCTGCATGATTCCGGACCTCGTCAAGGAACGCCTCGTCATCATGCTTTCCGCGCAGGAGAGTAACGGCGGCGCCCAGCCCGAGGTGAAGCCTTGGGAACTCAAGCCGGGTCACATGAAGAAGACCCGCGACGACGAGTACCGCAGCGACGACTGCCAGTGGCTCTTCGAGACGATTCCCGTCTATGTGAAGGAGACCGGCGACGTCGGCTTCTACAACGAGGTCATCCCCTACGCCGACTGCGGCGAGGCGACGGTGTTCGGCCACCTGCGCCGCGCGCTCGACTTCAATCTGGAACGCAAGGGAAAGCACGGTCTTCCCTGCGGCCTGAAGGCCGACTGGAACGACTGCCTGAAATTAGGTTATCACGGCGAGAGCGTGTTCGTCACCTTCCAGGTGCGCCGCGGCCTCATCCGTTATGCGGAGATCGCGAACCTCCTCGGAAAACCCGCGGAGGCGGACTGGGCCAACATCCAGCTCAAGGAGCTCGACAAGGCCATTCAGGCGATCTGCTGGGACGGCGAATGGTTCATCTGGGCCATCGGCGAGGACGGCACGGTCTATGGCACGAAGAACTTCCCGGAAGGGCAGGTGTACGTGAACACGCAGGCGTGGGCCATCATGAGCGGCGCCGCCACCCCCGAGCAGACGAAGGTAACGCTCGACACGATGGACAAGCGCCTCTTCACGAAATTCGGCCTGAAACTGTGCGATCCGCACATCCAGACCATGAAGTGCGAGGTCATGCGCGCAATGCTCTTCAACGCGGGCAACAAGGAAAACGGCGGCATCTTCTCGCACCCGCAGAGCTGGGGCGTCCTCGCCGCTGTGGCCGCGGGCGACGGCGACAGGGCTTACAAGTACTACGACGCCTTCATGCCCTCCGCGCAGAACGACATCGCCGACCACCGCGTCGTCGAACCCTTCGTGCACTGCCAGTCGAGCCACGCGGACAGCTCCCCCAAGTTCGGCACGAGCCGCGTGCCGTGGCTTTCCGGCACGGCCTCCTGGGCGAACTTCACCGCGCAGCAGGGCATCCTGGGCCTGATTCCGGAGCTGGACGGCTTCCGCATCGACCCCTGCATCCCGCACAACTGGCCGGGCTTCTCCGCCGAGCGCAAGTTCCGGGGAAAACTCCTCAAGATCGAGGTGAAGAACAAGAGCGGCGTCTGCAAGGGCGTGAAGAAGGTGACTGTCAACGGCAAGGCGATCAAGGGCAACCTCGTCCCGCTTTCCGCCATGACGGAAACGACCGACATCGTCGTCGAGATGTAGCGGCAGTCCGAAGTGTCTTTCAAGGCCGCCGTCCTCCGTGACGGCGGCCTTTTTTTGCGAGCGGAAATCAGCCCTGTGGCGGAAAACCGCCGTTACTTGCCGCCCGCGTCCGTCCCCTTGGCGGAGAGCGCCGCGCTCTTCTTGCTGAAGGCCTCCGCGTCCGCTAAAAAGCCCTCCAGCACCATCTCGTAGGGTGGCATCCTGCAACTGATCTTGAGGCTGCTGCCGTACATCCCGTCCTCCACAAGCACGCGCAGATCGACAGGCGCGTAGCGGGCGGACGAGTCGCTCCGTTCTAGGAGCTTGCGGCGCATGCCGGCCATGCGGACGATGGAGGCCGTCACGTTTTCGGTGTAGCCGGGCGCCTCCAGTCCCGCCGTGAGCATTACCTGCCGTACGACCGTTGTGAAGTAAAAGTATTCCGACACGCAGAGATCGCGCCCCTTTTTCCGGAGGGCGTCGAGCAGCGCGGGGCTGTCCAGAATCTGGGCGCGGAGTGTTTCGCTGGCGAGGGCGGCGTTGAATTCTTCGACGCTTAGCAGATCCCGCCCGAGGGTTTCGTGGATGAAGGCCATGTCATCCTGGGTGAGAAGACCGATCTCGTCGCGATAGGCCTCATCGTGGATTTCTTCCATGCAAGGACAAGTCGGAGGGGCTTCGTCTCACTTGAAGAGAAAAGACCCGCAGGAAACTTTTTCGAGATTTCGTTTAAGTTTGGCGGCGCTCTGCTACGCAAATTCATGCGGAATAACGGGCGGAAAAAGGCCCGCGCGGGGTTGCCGGGCGGGCCTTTGAAAACAACTTTGGCAGCCTGTTAGTAGCTCGTGGAGGAGAGCTTCACCTTGCCGCGGAAGATCCAGTAGATGGAGATCGTGTAGGCGAGGACCATCGGCATGCCGATGAGAGCGATGACGAGCATGATGAAGAGCGTCTTCTCCGAAGAGGCGGCGTTGGCGGTTGTCAGGCTCTGCGCCACATCCGGATTGGAGAGGACCAGATACGGGAACATCCCTCCCGCAAAGAGCGCCATCATCAGGGCGATCGTGCCCATCGAGGCGAGAAACGCCCGGCGGTCGCGCTTCTTCGAGATCTCGCGCGGGATGTCCGCCATCGTGAGGATGGAAAGTAGCGCCAGAACCCAGAGCCAGGGCCTCTCGCGCAGGGCCTCGCCGATGTGCGGGACGAAGAGGACGCTCGCGAAGGTCAGGGCCACGTAGCACACGATGAAGGCGAGCATCGCGGGCTTCACCCAGCGGCGCACCTCGTCGTGAACCGCGCCCTCGGTCTTCATGAGGAGGTAAATCGCCCCGTGCATCGCAAAGAGCGCGACGGTCGTCACACCCATGAGGAGCGCGTAGGGATTGAGGAGACTGAAGAACGTCCCCGCGTAGTTGTGGCTGGAATCGAGCGGGATCCCCATCACCATGTTGCCGAGGGCCACGCCGAAGAGCAGCGGCGCCACCATGCTCGCGAGGGAAAAGCTCCAGTCCCAGAAGCTGCGCCACCACGGCATCGGTTGCTTGCTGCGCATCTCGATCGCCACGGCGCGGAAGATGAGGGCGAAAAGAAGGAGGATGAGGGCGAGGTAGAAGCCCGAGAACACGGTGGCATACACCTCGGGAAAGGCCGCGAAGAGCGCGCCGCCGCCGGTCACAAGCCACACCTCGTTCCCGTCCCACACCGGGCCGATGGAGTTGAGGGAAATGCGCCGCGCCGTGTCCCCCTTGTGCAGAAGGTGCAGCGTGCCGACTCCGAGGTCGAAGCCGTCGAGAATGGCGTATCCCGCGAGGAGAACGCCGATGAGGAAATACCAGATGGTGGCGAGGTCCATGTTACTTGCCCTCCTTCGGCTGCGGTTTGCGATTCAGCATCATGGCGTCGAAGCCCTTGCGGAAGGTCTCGTATTCCTCGCTGTGAACGTCCTCCGGGCCGTGCTGGATCTTGTGGTTGAGCATGTAGATAAAGACGAAGAATAGAAGGAGATAGACGAGGGTGAAGAGGAGGAGCGAGGCAAGGACGCTTCCCGCGCTCACCACGGTGCTCAGGCCCTCGTTCGTCCTCATGAGGCCCCAGACGATCCAGGGCTGACGCCCGACCTCCGCCGTCATCCAGCCGATCTGGTTGGCGATCTGCGGCAGAAGCACCGCGACGACAAGCACCCACAGGAAGGGACGCCAGTTCCAGAGCCAGCCGCGCGACCAGCCGATCATGCCCACAATTGCTATCGCGATGAGCGCCATGCCGATCGAGATCATGAGGTGATAGCCCTGAAAAGTGAGGTTCGCGGGCGGTCGGTCCTCCTTCGGGAAGGCGTCGAGGCCCTTGATGGGCGTCGTCGTGTCGCCGCTCACAAGCCAGCTCAGCATCCCGGGGATGGCGAGGCCGTGGGTCTTGCCCGCCGTTTCGTCAACCCAGCCGAAGATGTACATCGCCGCCGGGGCGTGGGCGTCGAAGTGGCCCTCCATCGCGGCCAATTTGGTAGGCTGGTGCTCGGCCACCAGTTCCGCGCTGCGGGAGCCCGTGTACAGGGAAAGGAGCGAGGCGGCCAGCGCCACCGAAAGGCCCACCTTGATCGAGCTCTTTGCAAAGGCCTCGTCCCGCTTCTTGAGGAGGTACCACGCGCCGACGCTGATCAATAAGAACGCGCCCGCCGACCATGCGCCGACGAGGGTGTGACTCAGGCGGTCGAGGCTGGAGGGGTTGAAGACCACGGCCCAGAAGTTGGTGATTTCGGCCCTCGGTCCGTTCGGGCCGTCCACGATGTGGAAGCCCGCGGGCGTCTGCATCCACGAGTTCGCCACGATGATCCACAGGGCGCTGAAGTGCGCGCCCAGACACACCATGAGCGTCGCAAACCAGTGCGTCCCGGGCCGGACTCTCCGCCAGCCGAAAAGGACGATGGCAAGGAAGCCGGATTCCAGGAAGAAGGCGAAAATTCCCTCCGCGGCGAGGGCGCTCCCGAAGACATCGCCCACATACCGGGAGTAACGCTCCCAGTTCGTGCCGAATTCAAACTCAAGCACGATGCCGCTCGCCACGCCGATGGCGAAGGTGAGGCCGAAGATCTTGCCCCAGAATCGAGTCATCGCGCGGTAGTGTTCGTTCTTCGTTTTGAGCCACATCGTCTCCATCACGACAAGGCACAGGCCAAGCCCGATGGAAAGCGGAGGATACAGATAGTGGAAGGCCGCCGTGAGTGCGAATTGCAGGCGGGAGAGGAGTGCTGCGTCCATGCAGGAATCCCTGGGTTGCGGGGTGGGTGGTGGGGGCGAAGGATCGCCGCGCCTGACAATATCGCCCGCAAGGGCGCGTCATGCAAACGCGGGAGAATGATCCGAGTCAAAAATGCGAGAAACGCGCCCCGGAAAGTATTCCGGAGTTTTTCGTGAGAGTTTTGCCCGACGGGGCGAGCGTTGCTCCGCGGAATACTTGATCTTCGTGCCGTTCGCACGGATCCTTCCCCGGCTGGTGATGGCTGTGACGGCGTCGTCGATTTCCGGCTCGGAGATGCCTTTCGAGAATTGATACATGCAGGAGATGGATTTGCGCATCGCTTTCACGCTCTTCGGGCGGAGCTTCAGAGGTCTATCCTCAATTCCCGGGACATCGTCGCCGGAATACCTTTTCCCGGAACTGGCCTGTACCGGTTTTTCGGTTCTTCAGCCGACGGAGCGCCAAACAAATGAAGGGCGAGGAGACGCTTTCTCTCGGGAGTCAGGATGTCGGACAGTTGCTTGAGTTCGTTGAGGTACATGGGGGGTGTCGCCGCAGAATGTTCATGAAAACGCGATTTTTTAATCTGGCGAGCGAGTGATACGCCGCCGTTTTGATTGGCAGGTTTGCCAAGGCGCCCAAAATCGTTTCTTTTGACCGGAACACACATCAAAACATGAGCTGGGATCGTTTCCAAAAGTATTTTCTGGACCTGCCGGAACTGGGCTTTGCCCTTGATGTTTCGCGCACGGGCCTTGACGACGCCTTTCTCGCCAAGATGGCGGGCAAGGCAAAGCGCGCCTTCTCCGCGATGAAGAAGCTGGAAAAGGGCGCGGTCGCGAACCCCGACGAGGGACGCATGGTGGGCCATTACTGGCTCCGCAACCCCAAGGTCGTCCCGCGCGGGCACAAGACAATAGCCGACGGCATCCGCAAGGCGCAGAAGGACATCGCCTCCTTCGCGAAGGATGTGCACTCCGGCAAGGTCGCCGGTCAGGGCGGGAAGTTCACGGACGTGCTCGTGATCGGCATTGGCGGCAGCGCACTCGGGCCGCAGTTCGTCTCCCGAGCGCTCGGCTCCGTGAAGACCGACAAGATGGCGGTTCATTTCTTTGACAACACCGATCCCGCGGGCATGGCGGCGGTGCTGGACGAGCTGGACGGCAGACTTGGGAACACGCTGTCGGTCGTCATCTCCAAGAGCGGCGGCACCCCCGAGACGCGCAACGGCATGCTCGTCGCAAAGGCCGCGTACGAGAAGGCGGGGCTTTCCTTCGCCAAACACGCCGTGGCCGTGACGGGCGTCGATTCCAAGATGGACAAACAGGCGGTCGCCGAAGGCTGGCTTACCCGCTTCCCGATGTGGGACTGGGTGGGCGGACGCACCTCCGAGACCGGGCCCGTGGGCCTCGTCCCGGCGGCGCTTCAGGGCCTCGACACCGCCGCCCTCTTGGGCGGTGCGGCGAAGATGGACGAGGCGACGCGCCTTGCCGATCCCCTAAAGAACCCCGCGATGCTCCTCGCGCTTGCCTGGTATTGCGAGACGGGCGGCAAGGGGAAGAAGGACATGGTGGTCCTTCCCTACAAGGACGGCCTCGAACTCTTTTCCAAGTATTTGCAGCAGCTCATCATGGAGAGCCTCGGCAAGGAGAAGGATCTCGCCGGCAAGGTCGTCAATCAGGGCATTTCCGTTTACGGCAACAAGGGCTCCACCGACCAGCACGCCTATGTGCAGCAGCTGCGCGAGGGCGTGCCGAACTTCTTTGCCACCTTCATCGAGGTGCTGGAGGAGGGTGGTGCGGGTGTGGAGGTCGAGCCGGGCGTCACGAGCGGCGACTATTTGCAGGGCTTTCTCCTAGGCACCCGCGCGGCGCTGGCGGAGAAGGGGCGTAACAGCCTCACGATCACGGTCCGCAAGGTCGATGCCTTCACCGTCGGCACCCTGATCGCACTGTACGAGAGGGCCGTTGGCTTTTACGCGACACTGGTCGGCATCAACGCCTACCACCAGCCGGGCGTGGAGGCGGGCAAGAAGGCCGCGGCGGGAATCCTTGCCGCCAAGCTGAAGATTCAGGCACTCCTTGCCACGGAAAAGGCGGGCCTCACCGCGGAGGAGATTTCCGGCAAAATCGCCCTGAACGATCCCGAGTTGGCCAGCAAACTCCTTGAAAGCCTCGCGGCGAATCCCGCCAAGAAGGTGCTCAAGGTCCCCGGGACTACCCTCGCAGAGACGAAGTATCTCTCCGCGTAGTTTTCCTTCCTTTCACTCACTCCGCCCGGTGTGCCGCGAAAAACGGTGCGCCGGGCGGAGCGTTTTTGCGGAGTTACGGTCCCATAATGTTGACGGGCCGGTCCCTCGCGGACAGCCTTTGCGTGACGATCCCCGTTCCACCAATGAAAAGACTCCTTCCCATTTTCCTTTTGATGGCACTGGCCGGAGCGTTTCTTGCCGGATGCAAGTCCAGCGAGGACAGCGAGGCGCAGGCAACCGTTCCGTGGGGCCGTCCCGCGGACTTCGAGGGCGCTGGCGTCGGCCTGCCGCAGATGGACGGACGTTAAAACCGTGAGCGGGACGGGCGAAACCGCCGGGGGCTGCCTGTATCTGGTGGGCACGCCCATCGGAAACAGGGAGGACCTTTCCCCAAGGGCCGCCCGCATCCTGTCGCAGTGCGACGCGATCGCGTGCGAGGATACGCGCAGTTCCCAGAGTCTTCTGGCGCCGCTCGGGATCAACCGTCCCCTCATCGCCTATCACGAGCATAACGAGCTGGAGAAGGCCGCGGCGCTTGCCGACAGGGTGGCCGCGGGCGAGAAAATCGCCCTCATCACCGATGCCGGGATGCCCGCCGTGAGCGATCCCGGTTTCCGCGTGGTGCGCGAGTGTCGCAGACGCGGCCTTGCCGTGACGCCGATTCCCGGCCCCACGGCGGCGATGAGCGCGCTGGCCGCCTCGGGACTGCCGAGCGACAGTTTTCTTTTCCTTGGCTTCCTTCCCGCAAAGACAAGCGCGCGGAAAAAGTCCTTCGAGGAGATCCGCAATCTTCCCGTCACCGTCATCTATTATGAATCGACCCACCGGATCGCGGCCTTCGTGGAAGATGTGATCGCGGTTCTTGGTCCGGACCGATGCATCTGTCTTGCGCGCGAAATCACCAAAATGCACGAGACTTTTTACTGCGGCAGGGCCAGCGAGGTTCTCGCAAGGCTTGTCAAAGGCTCCACGAAGGGGGAGTTTGTCGCGATGATCGCCAAGGAGGGGTATTCGCTTGAAGGCTAAAGAACGGGTCGTGTCGATCATCGACATCGGCAGCAACACGATCAAGTTCCTTGTCGCCAAGGGCCCGGGTGTCACGGTGCTGGATGAGGTGAGCGTCGATACGCGCATCGGCACCGGCATGGGCAGGGGCGATCGCATCGTCCTCCAGAAGGGCGCGATGGACGCCTCGGTCGCCTGTGTGAAGCGCCTTTTGGAGCGTGCAGCGGCCTTCTCCCCGGCGGAGACGGTCGTCGTGGCCACGAGCGCCGTCCGCGATGCGGAAAACGGCGGCGAGTTCTCCGCGCAGCTCAAGGCGGCCACGGGGCTTTCCGTCCGCATTCTTTCCGGTGACGAGGAGGCGCGGCTTGTGGGCTGCGGCGTGGCGCAGGATCCGGCGATCGACCCCCGCAGGAGCTTTTATCTCATGGACCTTGGCGGAGGCAGTCTGGAGCTTCTCGAATTCTGCGGCGGGAAGGTCCGCCAGAAGGTGAGCCTGCCGCTGGGCGCCGTGCGCCTCAACGAGAAGCTGGTGAAGAATCCGGCCCTGCCCCTCGGCGAGGACGGCA
Source organism: Puniceicoccales bacterium Verruco_01 (assembly GCA_001604565.1). GTDB lineage: Bacteria > Verrucomicrobiota > Verrucomicrobiia > Opitutales > Oceanipulchritudinaceae > Verruco-01. Next base: position 24,700 of record LVBV01000015.1, read on the forward strand.
TCGCCGAGGTAAGCGAGTATGTGACCGAATCCGTCGCGGCGAGCGGTTTTTCCTTTGGCATTCCCGGGGCGCTCGTCGGCACGGGCGGGAGTCTGGCGCACGCGCGCTTCATTCTCGGCCACGCCTGCGGCAAAGCGCCGTCGGAGTCCGATCCCGTCATTGGATCGGCGGAACTGCGCGCTCTGACGAAGAAGGTGGCCGCCATGACGCTGGCCGAACGATGCACCCTGCCGCACCTGCCCGCGGCGCGCGCGGACATCATGCCGGTGTCGCTGGTTGTCATTGCAACGATCATGGGTTTGTCCACCAGCGGAACCATCGTGCACTCGTTTTACAACCTGAGATTCGGACTCGCGGCGGAGATGCTTGCCTCACGCTGCCGGATTTGTTGAAATCGGAGAGTGAAAATCGACATCGCCGGCTTCCGCGTGGGCGAGGGCTCGCGCGTCGATCTTGAAAAATTCCCGACGGACGTGCCCGCCCTGTACCGGAACGGCGAGGAATACCGCTCTTCGCTCGAAAAGAAGATCGGGAAGATCGACGAGGCCCAGCAGCTTCTCTACGCCTCGGGCAAGTGGAGCGTCCTCTTCATTCTTCAGGCGATGGACGCAGCGGGCAAGGACAGCGCCATCCGTCACGTGTTTTCCGGCATCAATCCGCAGGGCTGCGCCGTGCACAGCTTCAAGACACCCAGTTCCGGCGAGCTTGCGCACGACTTTCTCTGGCGGACTTCCTGCCAGATGCCCGAACGCGGGCGCATCGGCATCTTCAACCGCTCCTATTACGAGGAAGTCCTCGTCGTCCGCGTCCATCCCGAATACCTCGCCAACGAGAATCTGCCCGAGACTCTCGCGGATGGAAAATACATCTGGAGGCAGCGCTACGCCTCCATCGGGGCCTTCGAGCATCACATGGCGCAAAATGGCACGAAAATCGCCAAGATCTTCCTGCACGTGAGCAAGACCGAGCAGAAGAAGCGCCTGCTTTCCCGCATCGACGACCCGGCCAAGAACTGGAAGTTCTCCGACGCTGACCTCGCCGAACGGGCCCTGTGGAAGAAGTATCAAAAGGCCTACGGGGACTGCCTTGCCGCCACGAGCACGAAAGAGGCTCCCTGGTACGTTGTCCCGGCGGACGACAAGAAGAACGCGCACCTCATCGTCGCGGAGATCGTCCGCGAGACGCTGAAGAGCCTGAAGATGCACTACCCGAAGGTGAGCGCGGAAAGAAAGGCGGAATTGGCCGCCATCCGGGAGAAACTGGCGGCGGACGAGTAGTTCTACTTCGCCAACGCACGGAGAGCTTCCAACACCTTCTCGAAGTCATCGGGCAGCGGCGCCTCTAGTTCCAGCGGCTCTTTCGTCACCGGATGGGGGATTTCGAGCGTCCAGGCGTGAAGCAGGATGCGCGGCACGGGGACTTCCTTCGGCCACTTGTTGGCGTGCCAGCCGTAGAGTTCGTCCCCCGCGATCGGCAGGCCGATGTGCGAGAGGTGTACGCGCACCTGATGCGTGCGGCCCGTGTGGATCGTAACGCGCAGGAGCGTCGCCACCTTGCCGAAGCGTTCGGCCACCTCCCAGTCACTCTGCGCCTCGCGTCCGCCCTCGCGCACGCACATCTTCTGCCGGGCGCTGTGGTGGCGCCCGATCGGCGCGTCGATTGCGCCCGCCTCCATCGTGGGGCTGCCCGCAACGAGGGCGAGGTAACACTTGTGGGTCTTCCGCTGCGAAAAGGCGCGGGTGAGGGCGAGGAAGGCGGCGTCGCTCTTGGCCGAGACGATCACTCCACTCGTCTCCTTGTCGAGGCGATGGACGATGCCGGGGCGCTCCTCGCCGCCGATGCCGGAAAGGCCGCCTTTGCAGTGGAAGAGCAGGGCGTGGACGAGGGTATCCTCGCCGGTGCCCGCGCCGGGATGCACCACCATGCCGGGAGCCTTGTCCACGGCGATCATGGACTCGTCCTCGTACAGGACCGAGAGCGGGATGTCCACCGGGTGGAGCTGCGCGGGTTTGAGGTCCGGAATCTCGTAGGAAACGAGATCCCCGGCGTGGAGGCGGTCCCCCTTGTCGAGGGCGTCGTCGTCACAGAACACGAGGGCCTCGTCAAAGAGCTTCTGCACGCGGCTGCGGCTAAGCTCCGGCAACTGCGCTGCCAGAACCCTATCCGCGCGGACGCGGTCGAATTCAGGGCCAACCTCAAAGCTGTACTCTCCGGGTTCCTGCGGCATCCCCTCTGGTTACGCGGATGCGACACCCGGGGCAAGCCGCAAGCAGGGCGTGAAATGTTTCCCTGTCAGAAACTGCGGTTCTTGAGGACTTCGGAGGGCGGCGGAATCTCGTCCGGGCCGCAGCCGATGGCGAGGATCAGCTTGAGGGCCGTCGTGATGAGAATGTTGGTCTGCCCCGCTTCGATGCGCTGGATCGTGCGGATGTTGAGGCCGGTGCTCTCCGCGAGCTGCTCCTGCGTGATCCCGCGCTTGGTGCGTGCCTTGCGGAAGCTGGAGCCCAGATGTTCCAGAAGCATGGCGATCGACTTTTCGTCGTAGGGCCCGTGCGAGACCGTTTCGGCGGCGGGTTCTTTCTTACGGCGCGACATGCCGTAAAATCATGCGGTTCGTCACGCGGGGATCGACAAAAAAATGGTAAAACCCTCAAACTGTGAGCGTCCCGCTGGTTTTGGGCGGGCGTTTTGTTCCACGGGGAGTCTTTAGCCCCAAGACTGATTAGGCACCCGGAGCCCGGTGGTTCATCCCGCCGGGCTCCGATTGTTTCTGGAAGATTCTTTAGCGGACGAGCGCCGGATTGTGAGCGGCCTCGTAGGCGACACTCGTGGTGGGACCGTGTCCCGGCAGGATGACGGTGTCTTGTGGGAGGGTGAGAATTTGGGAGCGGAGGGCGTCGATCGCCTCCCTCCACTGGCCGTCCGCCCGCCCCACCGATCCGGCGAAGAGCGCGTCCCCGGTGAAGACGACCGGACGGGAAAGCCCCGTCAGAAAATAGCTCATGCCGCCCGGTGTGTGGCCCGGCGTGGCGATGGCGCGGATTGCTAGCGGGCCGATTTCTACGATTTCTCCGTCGAGGATCGGCCTCATGCACTCGGCGAGTTTTTCGCACTCCGCGCAACGGACGGTGGCCTCCGGGAAGAGGGAATGCACCGTGGGCAGTCCCGCCACGTGGTCGGGGTGAGTGTGTGTGACGAAGATTGCGCGGATCGTGAGGTTTTGCGCCTCGATCGCCGAGGCGACCGGCTCTGCGACGCTGCCGCCGTCCACGAGAATCGCGCCCGAGTCGCCCGGGATCCGCACAAGGTAGGCGTTCACGGTGCCGTCCAAGGCGCCGGGTGTGGGATGAGGCGTGACGATCGTGACAATCTCCGGAAGGTGTGCTGCCGGGGGCGCGTATTCGCCGCACTGGAGCGCCACCAGTTCCGGCACGCCCAAACCCAGTACCCGCGCCACGCCGCGCGCCACCTCCACATCCTTCGCGCCGCGCTCGGCCTCGCGCATGCTGGGCACCGAAATTCCCGCTCTGGCGCACAGCGTGCATCGGTCCATTCGCTGACCCCAGCGCGCTTTTTCGACAAGATCCATCCAGTTGTCTTCCAGTCGAGGCGGGGGTGGGGTGGTTTCGCTCATGGTTGTGTTACGATATTCGCTTTGCCGGGGATATTCCAGCGAAAGACCGGTTTCTTTGAGGGGTCCCTCCTGCATTTTCTCGCACGGGGGACTTCCCGGGGCTAGGGTGAGTGCGTGATCTGCGGACTTTTCATCGCCGACGACGGTGGTGTTCACCTTTGCCGGGCTCTGGCCGACGGTTCCCGCGCCGTGGAGGTGGCGGGGACGTTCCGCCCCTGGCTCTGGGCGGCGGGCGAGCCGCTTGCCTCCGGCATGGAGGCCGTGCCCCTCTCGGGCGCGGGACGGCTCAACCGGCTTCTTTTCTTCGATTCGGTGGACTCCTTCCGCAAGGCGTTGGCGGACCGGACGCTGGAAAGCGAGGCCCTCCGTCCCGTGGAGGCGCAGTACTTGGTGGAAAACCGCCTGCGCTTTTTTGACGGGATGAGCTTTGGCGAGCTGCGACGCATGACCCTTGCGATCGAGGTCGATTCCGGCGCGGAGGATCCCGACGCAATGAACACGGCGCACCGGATCCTCGCGATCGGTCTCGTCCTGCCGGACGGGACGGAGAAGATTCTTCACCCGGCGGAAGGCTCCTCCGGCGAACGGGAAATGCTGGCCCGATTTGGTGAACTCTTGCACGCGGCAGACCCCGATGTCGTGGAAGGCCACGGAGTGGGGGACTTTGCCCTGGATTTCCTCGTCCGCCGTGCAAAACGCCTGCGCCTTCCGGCCCTGTGGGGACGCTTCGGTCAGGCAGCGAGCGTCCGCAAGAGCCGTATGCGCATCGCGGAGCGGTGGTTGGACTTCAACCGCGCGGACCTGCCGGGGCGCACGGTCTTCGACAGCTTTCCGGCGGCGCAGGTGTTTGACATCACCGCGCGGGAGATGCCCGGCTACGAGCTGGAGAACGTGGCCGAATTCTTCGGCTGCGCCGCGCCGGAAGGGACGGAGGGCCTTGCGCGGAGCCTCGCTTTGCAACGGAACGTCTGCGGGATCCTGCTCCCCACCTATTTCGCGCAGGCGCAGAACATCCCGCTGCCGCCGCAGGAGGTGTGCCTGCGGGGGACTTCCGGCAAGGTGGACGCCCTGCTCTTCGAGCGGTACTTCGCCGCGCGTCACGCGTTGCCGGACTATCCCGCCGGAAGCGCCTTCGAGGGCGCGTTTTCCAGGAGCTTCGAGACCGGCGTGTTCCACTCTGTCCTGCACTACGACGTGGCCTCGCTCTATCCGTCGCTGCTATTGGCCATGAACCGCAATCCGGCGGGCGACGAACTGGGCGTGTTCCTGCCGCTTCTCAAGGAGCTGCGGGATCTGCGCCTACAATACAAGAAAATGGCGCGCGAGGCTTCGAGCGAGGAACTCAAGAGCCGCTACGGATCGCGCCAGCAGAGCTTCAAGATCCTCATCAACTCCTTCTACGGCTACCTCGGCTTCCCGCAGGCGCGCTTCGCCGACCCCGCCCTTGCCGCCGAGGTGACGCGTCAGGGACGCGAACTCATCCAGAAACTCGTGGAGGCCTTCATTGCGGCGGGCTGCCGGGTGCTGGAGGCCGATACGGACGGCATCTATGTGGCGGGCGGGGAATTCGCCGCCGATCCGGAGGCGCTCCTCGCAAAGGTGACCCACGTTTTGCCGGAGGGCGTCTCCCTCGAATTCGACGGGGCGTATGAGTCCATGTTCTGCTACAAGGCGAAGAACTACGCGCTTCTTAAGGACGGCAAGGTCCACATCGCCGGGAGCGCCCTGCGCTCGCGCGGGATCGAGCCCTTCCTCGGCGCACTGACCGAGGCTCTCCTTGCGTGGCTTCTCGGCAAAAGCCCTGTCCATCCCTCGGAGAGGGTTGCCAAGGCGCGCGCGCAAATCGAATCCGGCGCCATGCCGGTCGCGATGCTGGCCAAAAGCGAGTATCTTTCCATGAGCCCGGAGGCGTACCGAAAAAAGATGGAAGAGGGCGGCAAACCGCGCCGCGCCTCGTTGGAGGTGGCCCTCCGCATGAGCCCGGCCCCGCGCATGGGTTCGCGCGTTTGCTATTACCTGGCCCCGAAAGAGAAGGGGATGACCTCCGACTGGCAGCGGGCGAAGGCGCTTGCCGAATTCGACCCGCAGAACGCCCCCTATGACGCGAAAACGTATCTCTCGCGCCTCGATGACTGGGAGGAGCGCTTCGGGCTCTTTTACGGCAAGGGCGATGCGCAGGGGGAACTCTCGCTGTGAAAACCAGAGCCTTTTCGCTCGTGGAGGTGATCGCGGCGCTTTCGATTCTCGCGGTGCTCGGCGTCGCGGCGGGGACTCTTGCCTCCAGCCGCGAGGGCGCAAGGGAGCGGACCGCAGCCCTTGCCGGAGCCCCGGCGGCGATGGAGGCGCTCTCTTCGGCTTTGCAGGGCGAGAACCCCGCCGCCTTTGCCGCGCGGATTGCGGCGGAGGGCCGGGCCTTCCTCTGGCGCGACGCGGGGCGCGAGGGGGCGCCCTGGTGCATGGCTTTTGCGGCGGAGCTGCCGGATGCGGTCGATCCGTACGGGCCGCTGTTTGTTGCGGAAATTTCCAATCCCCGCCTGCGCGCGGACGGACGGGCGGCGGAGTTCTCCGTTGCCCTCGGCTGGCTCGCTCCCGTGCCTGCGGAAACCCGCGCCGCGCTTCTTGCCCGAGCGTCCGGCGCGGCACAGCTTTGCCGCTATCCGGCTATCATCGTCAGCCCATGAAAACGCGCGGCCTCACGCTGGTGGAACTCATGGCGGCGCTGGCCCTCACGGCGGTCGTCGTGGGCATCGCGGGGGCGCTCCTGTTCCGGAGCCTCGACCTCGTGGAACGGGAGGCGGACTCTTCCGCCGCCGCGCGCGATGCCGATCTGGCCCTCGACGATCTGGCCGCGGACCTCGCCGCGCAGAGGGACGCCCGGGAACTGCCCGCGCCGGTCGCTGCCTTTGCGCTCACCAAGGAGAACCGCGTCCTCGCCCTCTCTATCGCAGCCCCGGACGGAACTCGCGCCGTGGCGTGGTTTTTCGCCGGAGAAGGCCCCTTCGATCTTATCCGAGTGGAGGTGGATTCTTCCGCGACCAGCGCCGCCCTGCCGGGAAACGCCGCTAACGCCGCCGCCCGCGCGATCCTTGCGGGCACCGCCACAGTGGGGGAGTCCGGCGCGATTCTGGAATGCCCGCGCGTCACGCGGCTCCATCTGGACGCGGCCCACCCAAAGGAAATCCCGCAGATCGCGATGGAAAGCCTTTCCGCCGAGGGCGCGCGTCGTCTTGCGGAGGGAGGGACCCTGTCTGCCCTTCCAGCGCGCTGCGTCCAATCTTCGGCAAGGCCGGTTCCGGTCCGCTGATCGCGCCGCTACTTTGTGGCGGAGGGAGTGTCCCGATCCGCCGGTTTGGCGAGGAGATCCCCGCCTTCGCCGAGGTTAGGGGGCAGCGTCACCCAGTCGGCGGCCACGCGCGCGGCCTCGCGCATCGGGATGTCGAAGCGCGCCTCGCCGTCGAGCACGTCGGGGTCCAGATCCACCAGCTTGTGGAAGAAGGCGGGCAGCAGCTTGTCGAGATCGGCTCCCTTCACCTCCGGCAGATACTGCGCGAAGGTGGCCTCCACGTTGAAATTCGAGCCTCGGTCGGAATTGCGCAGGTGGCGCAGGATGTTCGCGGCTACGTCCTCCTTCACGGTCTGGCCGAGGGCCGCGGTCATCGCGGCGGCCACTTCGCCCGCCTTGCGGCCCGCACTCTCGTAGTCGATATCCTCCACGTTCACCGACGTGATGACGCCTTTGGCGTCCTCGAAGTAGAAGATCTTCTGATAATAGTTGTTTGCGCGCGGACGGCCATTGGGGAGGATTCCCTCGTGAAGCTGGGTCTGATGGGTGGCGCTCTTTTCCTCGGCGAGGCGCAGCTCCACCTTCTCGCGCTTCCAAGGATCCTTGGCGCGCATGGAATCAAGAAAATCCTCCATCTTGTTGCGGAAGAGCTTGTCTTGTTCGCGCTCGGCGCGGCGCGTGGCCTCGCAGAGGGAGATGTCCTTCTTGTCGTCCACGTCGCGGAAGCGGGCGATCGACTGAGCGAGGTAGTCGAATTCCGGGCTGGTTGCCCGGCGCTTTTCGGAAAGGGTGGAAAGTCGGGAGAGCACAGAGGGTGTCACCTCGGCACCGCCGGGGGCGATCACGCCCGCCTCGTTCCAGAGGGCGGGTGCGATGGAATCCCAGGGCAGGTGGTGGTCGAGATCCGTCTCGCCGATCGGGAGGAACTCGCTGATGGAGGGGATCACGATATCGCTCGCCACGCCTTTTTCCTGCGTGGAGGCGCCGTCGGGCAGGTAGAATTTCTGGATCGTGATCTTCAGCATGCCGAGCTCCTGCTGGCTTGCGAAGGGGTTCAAGTTCTGGCGCATGGCGTCGAGGGGGATCGTCTGCTGGACGGTGCCCTTGCCATGGGTCGTCTTGTCGCCCACGATCACCGCGCGGCGGAGCACCTGTAGGGCTCCGGCGCAGATCTCGCTGGCGGAGGCGCTGCTGCGAGAGACGAGCACCACCAAGGGCCCCGAATACGCCACGAAGCCGCCGTCGTCGTCAAAATCCGTGCGCGTGCGACCGTTTTCGTAGCGCACCTGCACGACCGGGCCGTCCTTGATAAAGAGGCCGGTCAGGCGGATCGCTTCGGAAAGCAGGCCGCCGCCGTTGCGGCGCAGGTCTAGCACGATGGCCTTGGCCCCGCGCGCCTGAAGTTTCATGAGAAGCTCCTGCACGTCGCGCGTGGTGGTGGGGGCATTCGGCCCGTCGCTTGAATCCGCGCCGTAAAAGGAGGGCAGGTTGATGACGCCTACGGGAATCGTGCCGATGCCGTCCGGAGCGGGCACCTGAAACAGGCGGGCGCTTGCCAGCTGCTCGGTCAGGCGGACTTCGTCGCGCACGATTTTGACGGTGCGCTTGCCCGTCGGATTGTTCGCGGGAACGATGGTGAGGGTCACTTCGCTTCCCTTGGCGCCGCGGATGAGCTTCACGACCTTGGTGAGCTTCATGTCCACCACGTCCATCGCCTCATCGGAACCCTGCGCCACGGCGATGATCTTGTCGCCGGGGTTCACCTGACCGGAAAGCTCCGCCGGGCCGCCGGGGATCAGTTCCGCGATCGTGCAATAGCCGTCCTCGCTCGTCAGAATGGCGCCGATGCCCTGAAGGCTGTTGCTCATGGCGATGGAGAAATTCTCCGCCGCCTCCACGCTCATGAAATTGGAATGCGGGTCGAAAAGCTCGGTGAAGCTGTTTAAGAACATCTCCTCCACCTCGTAGCTCTCCATCTCCGAGAGCGCGCGCCCGATGCGCTCATAGCGATGCTTCAGCCGATCCTTCGTCTGGTCGGGGCCCTCGCCGTTGATGATGCCGTCCAGCATCTCGAACTTGAGGCGCTTCTCCCAGAGGTTGTCCGCCTCCATCTGGTTCGCGGGCCAGCTCTCCTTTTGGCGGTCGGGCCTGTAGCTCTCCTCTCTTGTGAAGTCGAAGGGTTTCTCCAGCCGCGCATAGACCCACGCGAGGCGATCCTTCACCCGCTGGCGGTAGAGATGGAAGATCTCGAAGGCGGGGTAGAGGTTCCCCTTCACGAGGTACTCGCTCTTGATCGTCGCGGCGAAGCGCGCGTCGATCTCGTTCTCGTCCGCCTGCGAGAAGAAGAGCTTGGAATAATCCAGCTCCTTCATGTAGGCGGCGATGAGCTCCTTCGGGTCGATCGCGTCGATCGTGGTGGAGCCGTAGTGGCGGCTGGACATGTACGCCAGCACAAGGCGCGTCTCCTCGCGGAAGCGGTTCGACAATTCCCGCGTGATGCGGAATTCGTCCGAAGAGGTCGCCGCGGGCGGGGGCGTGGCGTCCTGCTGGGCGGAAAGAGGGGCCGCGGAAAAGAGGGCGGCGAGCGACAGGAGGCCGAAGGCGCCTCTTGCGGCGCGGGCGGCGTGGAAGAAGGAAATACGGGCGGCCATGTGGATAGCGATTAAACGGTGCCGGATGAGTTTTGCATAGACAAATCGTGACCGCCGGTATTTCCGGTCGTCACGCGGTCGAAAAGAGCGCGGTTCTCCCTCATGCGGACCTTGAGATCGTCCATCAGTGCCGCGAAGGAGGGAAAATTCATCCAGCGGGCGATGGAATGTTCGAGGTCGGAATCGACCGCGATCTCCGTCACGGGGCTGTTGTGCTCGCGCCGCAGGCGGAATTCGATGTTCCGCAGGCGGTCGTAGTTCTCGACGAGCTTCGCGGCGTCCGCCTCCGGGAGAATCCCGAGCTTGCCAAGCGCAGCGAGGGTGACGCGTGTGTTCTGTCCGTGCAACTGCGGGCGGTCCCGCCCGAATTCCATCTGGAGGGTCTGCGCGATGAATTCGCAGTCGAGGATGCCGCCGGGTCCGGCCTTGAAACAGCGGCACGGTTCTTTTCCGCGCGTTTTTTCCTCCTCGATGCGGCGGCGCATGGAGCGCACTTCTGTCAGCATTTCAGGGAAGGGGCCTTCTTCAAAAAGCAGTTTTTCCCGCAGGGCCATGAATTCCGCCGCTGTCGCCTCGCGGGCGGAGCGGGCGTCGGACCGGTCTGAGATCGGGCGGCTGCGCAGGAGAGCCTGGCGTTCCCAGAACATCCCGCCGTGGCCGTGGTGGTAGCGGTCCAACGCCGGAAGCGAGACGACGAGCGGTCCGTCGATCCCGTGCGGGCGCAGGCGCATGTCCACTTCGAACCCTGCGCCGAGGGGACCCTTGAAGCCGAGAATGTGGGACAGGCACAGCGCCTTGCGGGTCATGGTTTCGGTCGATTCCCCCCGGCAGACGAGCATCATGTCGAGGTCGCTCCCGAACGACATTTCCCTTGCGCCGAATTTGCCCATCGCCACGACGGCCATCTCCCCCTCGGGATCGACGCGGCGGAGCATTTCGTCCACCACCACGCTCGCGAGGCGCGAGAGGGCGAATTCCACTCTTTCGAGATTCACCATGCTCAGGACCTGCGCCATGGCGATCCGCACCTGCTCGGCCTTGATCCAGAGCCAGAGGGCCTTTGCCGTCTCCTCGTCGGCGTCCGTTTCCAGAGCGCGGATTTCCCGGCGCATGACGCGGCCCATCTTGTTGAGCCGAAGGGTGCCCGTCATCATGAGCTCCTCCAGAATCTCCGGATGGGCGCAGACCAGGGCGTGGATGAAGCTCGACCGGTCGAAGAGCTTGCACAGGGCCTTGAAGAAGGGAAGGTTCCCGGCGCAGAGGCGCAAGAAGCTCTTGCGCGCCCCGTAGCGGTCCGCGTACTCGTTCACCCGTCCCAGCGTCCTCAAAGGGTGGGCGCTCGGAGCCAGCGCCTCCGGGAAGGTGCCGGAAAGGTCGATCATCAAAAGCGCCGTCTCGCGCGTGATGACACGGATCGGTGCGTCGCCGAGGGCCAGACGCCGCAGTCCCGCCTCGATCGGGGGACGCGGGCCCCAGAAGACCTTCGCGATCATCGCCTCGATCCCGCGGCCTGGCGTCTCGCCCGCGATGAACTCGATCCATTCGCCGATCAGGCTCTCGCGGCTGGAGATGGGGAAATACCGCTCGTACATCGCGCGCACGCCGCCGCGCACCTCCTCAAGACGCGCCTCGAATTCCGCCTCGTCCATCTCGAGGGAGAGAGCCAGCGCCCTGCGCTCGGGGCTGCCCTCGGGCGGAAGAGTCTGCGTGTGTTCCTCGCCCCGCATTTGCAGGCGCTGCTCCACGCGGCGCAGCCATAAGTACGAGAGGCACAGGAAGTTCACTTCCTCCACCGTGAGAATTTCATAACGTTCCAGTCCCGCCATTGCCGCGAGGGTGGAACCGGTCTGCAAAAACGGGTTCTTGCCCTGGTACACGCATTGGAGGGCCTGCACGATGAACTCGATCTCGCGGATGCCGCCCCAGCCGTTCTTGATGTCCAGCCGGAAGTTTTCCTCGCCGAGGACCTCGTGCTCGATGCGGATCTTCAGGCCCGCCACCTCCTCGAAGAGCGAGGGTGGGGGAGTGCGAGGGAAGCGGAAGGGGGACAGCGTTTCCAGCAGTTCGCCGCCGAGCGACAGGTCCCCCGCCACGGCCCGCGCCTTCATGAGGGCCATGCGCTCCCAGGTCTGGCCCGAGGAATAGTAATAGTTCTCCATCGCAGCCGCTGTGCTGACGAGCGGGCCGCTGTTGCCCTCCGGACGAAGGCGGAGGTCAATATTGAAGAGGAAGCCCTCCTCCGTCCGTTCCTGAAGAAGCCCCGTGTATTCTCTCGCCAGACGGGCAAAGGCTGTCTCGTTGGGCGTGGTGGTAACCCGGGTGCCCTTGCGGCAAGAGCCCCGTCCGTCGGAAACGTAGATGAGGTCGAGGTCCGAGACGAAATTGAGTTCCCCGCCCCCCATCTTGCCCAAGGCCAACACAGCAAAACGCGCGGGGCGGTTCTCCTGTTCGTCCCAAGGTTCGCCCATCGCGGCAAACACCCGTTCCTCCGCAAGGGTCAGCGCCTCGCCGAGGACGAACTCGGCCAGCGCCGTCAGTTCGTGCATCGAGGTGCGGATGTCGGCAAAGCCGCAAAGGTCGCGGTAGGCGATGCGCATGGCCACGGCGCGGCGCAGGCGGCGGAGCTTCTGGCGGCGCTCTTGGTTCGAGGCGCCCTCCGGCACGGCGAGCGCCGGGTGTTGCCGCAGGCGGGCAAAATCGCGCGGGTGGAGGAGCGGGGCATCCGTTTCCGGCGCCTCCAGCCACAGCGTCAGTTCCGGCAGGCGGCGCAAAAGATCGCGGTACACCGGGCAGAAGGCGGCGAGCATCCCCAGTTGTTTGCGCGCTTGGGCGCCCGGAAGCGGAGACTCCGGCATCTTCGCCCTCAAAAGTTCCAGTATTTCCGCCGCTTCGTCCATGTTCCGTTGATCCGTCGTTATCAGCTTTGTAAAAGGTTCACCGCAAGAGCCCGGATGTTTTCACCGCGAATGGTGGAAGCCAACATCCAGCGCATAAAGAGTGCGGAGACGAGGTAGCGGCTCAAGCATATGGGTTTACCACAACTCAAAAATGTTGAGAGCGAAGCTACCGCTGCCTCCGCGAACAGGAGCGTCACACAATCTACCGGATGGGTAAAGCGCAATACAGTCAAAGTGAGATCGCCGAGGCGCTGGGGTACAGCCAGTCGACGATCAGCCGGGAAGTGAACCGCAACCGCGGCGCTCGGGGGTATCGCCCGAAGCAGGCCGAGGAAAAGGCCCAGAAACGGCTGGAGGAAAAGAGCACCGGGACGAGTCAACGAGGGGCGATGGTCACTGAGGTGCGCGAACGCTTGATACGTATGCACAGCCCCGAGCAGGTGAGCGGCGCGCTGCGGCCTGAAGCAGGGAAAGACACGTCGCGCACGAGCATTTACAACTACATCCGCGCGGACAAGGAAGCGGGCGGCGAGCTGCACAAGAACCTACGCATCAACGGAAAGCGGCGTTACCCGCATCGTAACAAGACAAGCCGCCGCAAGCTGCCCGCGCGAGTGGATATCAGCGAGCGCCCCGAGATCGTGAACCAGCGCACGCGCTACGGAGACGGGGAGGCGGACCTGATCCAGGGGAGCCGCGGTATCTGCTGAGCCTCTACGAACGCAGGAGCCGCGTGAGCCTGCTGGCGAGGCTGGAGAGCAAGGATTCGGTCGCGACCGCCGACGCGATCATCAAGGCGCTGCGGGGGCGGAAGGGGCACGCGGTCACCTACGACAACGGGCTGGAGTTCGCGGATCACGAGCGGGTGAATGCGGCGCTGGGCTCGAAGAGCTCCTTCTGCAAGCCGTATCACTCGTGGGAGAAGGGCTGCGTGGAGAACTGCAACGGCCTGTTGCGCCAATCCTTTCCCAAGGGCGCGGACTTTCTCCACATGGACGAGGCTAGCCTCGTCCATGTCCAGAGGGAGCTCAACGAGCGCCCTCGAAAGACACTCAACTACAACTCACAAGCCAACCTGCAACACAGACTCATGGCCTGAGCATCACCCAACCCGAAGAATTTTTGCATTAAGTGTTGGAATCCGCGCCAGCGCTAAATCCTTCTGGATCTTCTATGGATGCCGGGATTTTCCCCGCGCAAAAAACGGCGGCCCCTTGCGAGGTCGCCGTCTTTGTAAAGCGTTGCATGTTCGCCCTTTACGGCACCGGAACCGGCGGGAGGTTCCAGATCTCCGTGGCATATTCGCGGATCGTGCGGTCGCTGGAGAACTTGCCGACGCGCGCGGTGTTGAGGAGGGCCATCTTCGCCCAGCGATTCTTGTCGCGGTAGGCGGCGTCCACCATGTTCTGTGCGCGAACGTAGCTCTCGTAATCGGCCAGGCACATGAAGGGGTCGCCGCCCGGGAGCAGGCTCTCGCGGATCGAGGAGAGTTCGCCTTTTGCCTCGGGCGTGAAGTAGTCCGAGCCCACCCAGTCCACCACCTCGCGGAGGTCTGAATTGGCGTAGTAATAATCGTAGGGATTGTATCCCTTCGCGCGGAGGGCCTCCACCTCCTCGACGGTCATGCCGAAGATGAAGATGTTGTCGTCGCCGACCTCCTCCTTGATCTCGATGTTCGCGCCGTCGAGGGTGCCGATCGTGAGCGCGCCGTTGAGCGCCAGCTTCATGTTGCCGGTGCCGGAGGCCTCCTTGCCCGCCGTGGAGATCTGTTCGGAAAGGTCCGCCGCCGGGATGATGCGCTCGGCAAGGCTCACGCGGTAGTTCGGGAGGAACACCACCTTCAGCTTCCCCTTGATGCGCGCGTCGTTGTTGATGACCTCTCCCACGCGGTTGATCGCCTCGATGATCCGCTTGGCCAGCGCGTAACCCGGCGCGGCCTTGGCCCCGAAGAGAACCACCCTCGGCGGAACGTCGAGATCCGGGTTGTGCAGCAGGTTCCGGTAGCGGGTCAGGATGTGCAACAGGTTCAGGTGCTGGCGCTTGTATTCGTGCAGGCGCTTGATCTGCACGTCGAAGAGAGCGTCGGGGCTGACCTCCACGCCCGTCTCCTTCTTGATGATGGCGGCAAGAGTCTCCTTGTTCGCGCGCTTGATCGCCATGAACTCGGCAAGCACGGTGGGATCGTCCGCGAACTTTTCCAAGCCCCGCAGTTTGTCGAGGTCCGCCGGCCAGTCCGGCCCGACGAGCCGGTCCGCTAGGGACGAAAGCGCGGGATTGCACGATTTCAGCCAGCGGCGCGGCGTAATGCCGTTTGTCTTGTTGTTGAAGAGGGTGGGCCAGAGTTCGTCGAAGGCGGGGAAGAGCTTCTCCCGCAGGAGCTTGGTGTGAATCGCCGCCACGCCGTTCACCGAGTGGCTGCCGACGACCGAGAGATACGCCATCCGGATCATCTTGGGGTTCGATTCCTCGATGAGGGAGAGGTCGCGCTTCTTCGAGTCGTCGCCGGGCCAGCGTGCCTCCACCGTCTCGGTCAGGAAGCGGCGGTTGATCTCATAAATGATCTGGAGGTGCCGCGGCAGCACCCTCTCAAAGAGCGGCACGGACCATTTTTCCAGAGCCTCGGGAAGCAGGGTGTGGTTCGTGTAGGCGAGGGTCTTGCGCGTGAGCTCCCAGGCTTTTTCCCAGCCGACGCTGTGCTCGTCCACGAGCTGGCGCATGAGCTCCGCCACCGAGATCGCCGGATGCGTGTCGTTCAGCTGCACGGCCACCTTCTCTGGGAAGAGCTCAAGGTTTGAGTTCATCTTCGTGAAGCGGCGCATGATGTCGTAAAGCGAGCACGCCACGAAGAAATACTGCTGCACGAGGCGCAGCTCCTTGCCGTTTTCGGAGGTGTCGTTCGGGTAGAGGACCTTGGAGACGGATTCCGCCCAGGTCTTCTCGCGCACCGCATCGACGTAAGATCCCCGGTTGAACACATCCAAGTCCAGCTCCTTGCCGGTCTTGGACTCCCACAGGCGCATGAAATTGACGGTCTTCGCCCCGTAGCCGACGATCGGGATGTCGTAGGGCAGGCCCACGAGTTCCTTGTAATCGGCCCACTCGTGATGGGAGTTGCCGAGGTTGTCGAAGCGCGTGTTGATGCGCCCGAAAATCTTGATCGAACGCTCGTATTCCGGGCGGACGATCTCCCACGGGCTGCCGAACTTGCTCCAGTCGTCCGGGCTTTCCACCTGCTTGCCCTCCACGAAGTTCTGCCGGAAAAGGCCGAACTGGTAGCGGATGCCGTAACCCACCGCCGGGAGCTCCAGCGTGGCGAGCGAGTCCATGAAGCAGGCCGCGAGCCTTCCGAGGCCGCCGTTGCCCAGTCCCATGTCCTCCTCCACCTCGAAAAGGTCGTCGATATCCAGATTCAGGCCCTTCAGCGCCTCCTTGGCGGGCTCGTACAGGCCGGAATTCACCACGTTGTTCTTCAGCATCCGCCCCATGAGATACTCAAGGGACAGGTAGTAGAGCCTCCGGGCATTCCCGTTGGTCTGCGCGGCCATCGTGTCGATGAAGCGGGAAATGATCCGGTCCTGCACGGCGCGGCTCGTGGAGATCCACCAGTCGCGCTTCGTCGCGCTGCCGGTGTCGCGCGCCAGCGAGCACTTGAGGTGGTTCAGGATCGCGCTTTTGAGTTCGTCCGGTCCCGCGTGAATGCGGAAGGCCGGAGCGACCGCCGTTGCGGACGGAGTTTTCGCGCAGTCGCCGTTCTTTCTGGAGGCTTTTGTATGAGACATGATGTATAGGCGGAATATATCGGCAAAATCTCATTCTGCCAAAGCTTGGACGCCAAGGCGAGCCCCTCTTTGGCACGATTGCGATACGTTTCCACCGCAGATTGTCACAAAAGGCAATTCCTGCGCCAGATTCGCTGTGGAAGAAAGAAGGTACGAAATGGAACAGCCTGCGTCAGCGTTTGAGCGCCGCGGTCAGAACCGTCTTGTCCACGCTCTGCATAACGAGGTCCCGGATGATCGGAATCTTGTCCGTGTCCTGCGGCTGGGTCTTGACGGTCATGGAATAGATGCGCGAGGCCGCCTTGTAGCTGTCCGGATCGCAGATCGCCACCGGCAGGTCCGTCCGGTTGATGAGGTCCATGAGCTTGGGGTGCGGCATGAGCCCGTGCGTCAGCATGATGCCCGCCGCCGCCTGCCTGCCCGAAAGCGAGGTCGCCGCAATGGCCGCGAGGATCGCGTCGTCGCGGTCGCCGGGGCACAGGAGCAGGATCCCCGGCTGCAAATGTTCGATGATGTCCTTGGCGGACATGGCGCCGATGATGACCTGTTCGATGCGCTGGAGCTTGCCCTCCGCCTCGCCGTGGAGCCAGCGCCCGCCGACTTCCTCCACCACCTGGCCAAAGTTCGGCGCCCGCAGGCGCTTTTCTTCCGGGATCACGGCAAGGAGCGGCACGCCCATCCTCGCAAGGCCGCGTCCCGCGAATTCGCGCACCACGTCCATTTTGTCCGGCATCACCTTGTTCAGGATGGCCCCGGCCACCTCCACGCCGAACTTGTCGAAGAGGCTCTTGTTGAGGGCGATTTCATCCACGGGCCTGCCGATGCCGCCGCTTGAGACGATGATCGCCTTGCTCCCGAGGATGCGTGCCACCTGGGCGTTGGAAAGGTCGCAGATGGAGCCGACGCCCGCGTGGCCGCTTCCCTCGATGATGATGGCGTCCTTGGCATACGCGGCGCGGTCGAAGGCGCGGCACATGCGGTCCACAAGGTAGCTCCGCTGCTTGGGATCGGTCAGGTAGCGGCGCGTGAAGGTCGGGTCGATGGCGATGGGGCTCATGGCCTCGATCGGCACGTCCGTGTCGTACACCGAGTCGAACAGCACGCTGTCCTCGTCGATCATCATGCCGCTCACCTCCACGAACCGCTGGCCGATGGGTTTGATGTAGCCCACGTGCGGGAACATCGTGGACAGCACGTGGTAGAGACCGAGGCAGGTGGTGGTCTTGCCCTCGTTCTGGTGCGTCGCCGCGACAAAGATGCGCGGGGTGACGTGGTTTTCGGGCGTTTCCAGCAGGGGGCGGCCCTCTTCGAGGACCAGGTTTCCTGGCCTGCGGTGCGCCCGGTTATTCTCCACTTGTTTCGGTGCCATACAAAAAGTGTCGGTCGATGGCCTGACAGGCCACGATGATGGCGGCGCCGAGGATGTCGTAGGCGTGCGCGCCTCGGCTGATTTCCGCGCAGGGACGCGAAAGGCCCGTCAGAATTTGGCCGTAGCCGCGCGCCCCGGCGATGATCTGCACCATCTTGGAAACGATGTTGCCGCAGTTTAGGTCCGGGAAAACCAGAACGTTCGCCTGTCCGCCGACGGCGGCGCCGCCCACGCCCTTCAGCGCGGCCACCTCCGGAACGAGCGCCGCGTCCACCTGAATCTCGCCGTCGAATTCCGCCGCGATGCGCTTGACGAGCGCCTTCTCCCGCGCCATGGCCACGGCACTGCGCACCTTGGCGATGGAGGCGGGAAGCGGTTCCTTTTTGTGATGTGTGGCCCACGAAAGCATCGCCACGCGCGGCAATTCCCCGGTCAGGTGCCCGGCGATGTCCGCCGTGGTCACCGCGATGTCCGCAAGCTGCGCGTCGGTCGGCTCCGGGATGACGCCGCAATCCGCGAGAAACAGCGCCCCGTCCACGCCGAATTTCATCTCGTCCATGTCCAGGACGAGCATGGAGCTTGCCGTCTTCACGTGCTCCTGCAGCGGGACAATCTGGAAGATGGGGCGCAGGGCGCTCGAAGCCTGCGTCGTCGCGCCGGAGACGAGCGCGTCCGCCCGCCCCGTCATGAGCATCATCGCCGCAAAGTAGTTCTTTTCCAGCAGGCGCGCCCTGTTCGAGTCCACGTCGAACTGCGAAAAGCGCGGCAGCTCCTGAATCATGGGGAGGAACAGGTCCATGTCCTCGCTCCGTTCCGGCTCCAGAATCCGGATGCCGTCCAGGCGCAGGTCCAGCCGCTCCGCCCGCTCCTTGATCTCCGCCCGGTCACCCAGGAGGATCGGCGCACCGAGCCTCTTGGTGGCAAAGCTCCGCGCCGCCTGAAGGATGCGGGGATCGCTTCCCTCGGGGAACACCACGCGCTTGGGATGGCGCTGGAGTTTTTCGGTCAGCCTGTCGATCAGAGCCACGGTGATTTCAGTCTAGTTTGCCGGAAGGGGACACTGCAAGGACGCAGGGGCGTCAATCGCCGCTACCTTACCTGCGGAAAGGTAAATAGGGATGCGCGCTGTCTTTACAATGTAAATCGGGAAGGGCGTCATGTTCCCGTAAAACCGGGGATCGGCGCGTGTTTGCTTATCCGACGGCGCTGGCCATGTTGAAGATCGGCAAGAACATCGCGATCACGATGCCGCCGACGACGACGCCCAGCACCACGATGATGATCGGCTGCATGAGGCTCGTCAGGGCATCGACAGTGGTGTTCACCTCGTTGTCGAAGAAGTCCGCCGCCTTGTCCATCATGCCGTCCACGTTGCCGGTGGATTCGCCCGCGCGGGCCATGTGCTTCACCGTGGGCGGGAAGTAGGGGAGCATCGCGATGGTGTCCGAAAGCTGGCCGCCCTGGGACACGTCGCGCGACATGTCGCGCACGCCCGCCTCCACGAAGGTGTTGCCGCTCGCCTTCGAGACGATTTCCAGAGCCCGCAGGATCGGCACGCCGCTGCGCAGCAAGATCGCGTAGGTGCGGCAGAAGCGAGCCATCGCCACCTTGCGGATGAGCGGGCCCACGATCGGCACCTTCGCAAGGAATTTGTCCTTGGCGATCCTCCCGCGCGGGGTGGCCACGAAGCGCCGGAGAATCCACGCAAGGATGACGAAGGCGACGATGATGTACAAAATGTTGCTCTGCAAAAGTTTGCTCGCGCCGATTACCCACTGCGTGAACTTCGGCAGCTCCTTGTCGAAGTCGGAATACATCTCGGCGAACTTGGGGATCACGAAGATGAGGAGCACGTTGATGAGGACGATCGCAAGGGTGATGACCGCGATCGGGTAGGCCATGGCTCCCTTCACCTTCTTGCCGAGGCGCACCGAGTTTTCGAAATACGTGGCCACCTTGCCCATGAGTCCGGCGAGGCTGCCGGAAGCCTCGCCTGCCTCCACCATCGAGACGAAGAGGCTGGGGAAGGCCCTCGGATACTTGGCAACGGCCTCGGAGAACGAGGTGCCCGCCGCCACGTCGTTGCGCACGTCGCGAATGATGATGCGGAAAACGGGGTTCTCGGTCTGTTCCTCGATGGCGGCCAGCGCCGAGACCAGAGGAAGACCCGAGTCCAGCATCGAGGCGAGCTGCTGCGTGAAGGTGCAGACCGCCGCCAGCTTGATCTTCGCTGTTTTGGAGCGCTTCTCGTTGGCGCGTTGCTTGGCCAGCTTCTGGCCTTCCCAGAAACCGACGCTCGCTCCGCCCTTCGCGGCGGAGGGCTTTGCCTTCGTCGCGCGCTGGGGAACGTTCTGGTTGAGGAAGGGCATCTCTTTCCGGGAATGCAATTTATCACCACTGCGCCCGCGGGAAAGCAGGATCGCGCTGTTTTTGCGTGTTTTACCTTTTTTTGGGGTGATGCCCGGGCCTTTCGCTCATCGAAGACGCCCCAATTGCGTTGAAACGGACGGATTGTCCCCCTAGCGTGCCCCCTTCCCAATGAACGACTCCTCTTTGCAAAACCCCTCGGCGAGCGCAACTTCCGTGGAAGGCGCCTCCGCCAAAGCCAATCTGCTCAAGGCCCTCGGCCCCGGCATCCTCGTCGCCTGCGCGGCGGTGGGCGGGTCGCACCTTGTGTGGTCCACCCGGGCGGGGGCGGAGTTCGGCTGGAGCCTCATTTTCCTCATCATCCTGGCGAACTTCCTCAAGTTCCCCTTCTTCCTCTACGGGCAGCGTTACACCGCCGCCACGGGCGAGAGTCTTCTCGACGGCTACAAGAGACTGGGTGTCGGATATGTCTGGACCTTCCTCCTCATCAACGTGACGACGGCCACGATCAACATCGCGGGCGTCGGCATGGTGACGGGCGCACTCCTCAAGGGCTACGGGATGGGGGAGGCGAGCGTGACGGTTCTTTCCGTGGTGATGATCGCCCTGTGCACGGCGATGATTCTGCTCGGACACTACAAGCTGCTCGACCGGCTCTCCAAGACCGTGATGATCATTTTGGCCCTGTGCACCTTTGCGGCGGTGCTCTTCGCGATGTGCAGGGGTTCCGTGGCACCGGAGGGATATGTGGGGCCCAGCCCATGGAACCTCGCTACGCTGCCTTTCATGGTGTCGCTCCTTGGCTGGATGCCTGCGCCGGTCGATCTCTCCGCGTGGTCAAGCCTCTGGATCTTCAGCCGCAGCAAGGACACCGGGCACTTTGCGACCGTGAAGGAGACCTCCGTCGATTTCTATCTTTCCTATGCGGCGACGGCGGTTCTGGCGGTGGCCTTCGTGGCCCTCGGGCGGTATGTGATGTTCGGCTCGGGCCAGTCGTTTTCCGCGAGCGGCACGGGCTTTGCCTTCCAGCTTGTGAACCTCTACTCCGCCACGATCGGCGACTGGTCGCGCTGGCTCATCCTCTCCTGCGCCTTCCTCACCATGTTCAGCACCACGATCACCTGCGTGGACGGCTATCCCCGTGCCCTCGCGGCCTCGACATTGCTCGTCGCGGGCCGGCAGGCGCGGGAATTCCGCCGGATTCACCAGATCTGGATCGTGGCCATTTCCCTCAGCGCGGCGATCGTCGTCCTGTACTTCGTGAAGGACCTGATGCAGATGCTCGTCTTCGCGACGGTCGTGTCCTTTGTCACCTCGCCGATCCTCGCGTGGATCAACCTGCGCGTCATGAGCGGGGCGAACGTCCCGGAAAAGCACCGTCCCGGCCTGTTCCTGCGCATTGTGAGCTGGGCGGGCCTCGCGTTCTTCGCGATCATGGGCCTCGGCTACCTCTACGTGCTGCTCTCGGGCGTGTAGAAAGACGGAAGCCAGCTCTACAACTCGTCGTACTTCTTCGAGTTGCCGCGCGCCTTTTCCACGGGATACTTGATCCCGTTCACGCGCACCTTGTCCTTTATGGCTTGCGCAGCGTCGATGCCGGTGCGGTTGGCGAATTCCAGCGCGTAAATGAGAACGTCCGCCAGTTCCTCGCGGATCTTCGGCCCCTTGACCGGATCGTCCACCAGAGCCCGGCTCTGCGCGGAATCCGTCCAGAGAAAGTGCTCCATCAGTTCCGCCGCTTCCGCAGCCAGCGCCATCGAGACGTTCTTCGGCGAATGGATGGGTCCCCAATCGCGCTCGTCGGAGAATTCCAGAATGAGCTTCTTTACTTCCGCAAACGTGGTTTTTGCGTCGTCGGCCATCCCTTGCGCCCAACGATAACGCAGCCGCCTTTCTTTGAAAGAGAAAAACGCCGTTTCCCGCGAAACACTTCCGAAACATTTTCCCTTCGCGCTGAAACCACTTTTCGGCGGCGCGGTTCCCCCAAGTGCAAGACAGCTTTTTGAAGACCGGCCTCCGGGCCGGCAAGGTCAAGTGGTATTCATTGGTATGAGGGGCGCTCCGGTGGTGCGGGGCGCCCCTGTTGTGTACAGAAGGGACTTGGGCCGGCTTCAAAAGCCGCGATGCGTGCCGCCATTCGGGCGGCGGCTCGATTGAGCTGGGACCGCGTTGGAAAGTGAATCAGTCCTTTTTCCCGGTGAGGTCCGCGACGATGTGGCGGTCCACTGCATAGAGGGAACCCGCGCAGGTGGCGCGCCCGACAAGGACCACCATGCGGTTGGCCCAGACCTCCTCCTCCACCTGTTCGTTCACGAACCAAGCGAGCAAGTTGCAGGCAGCGTAGTCGCCAGCGGCCTTCGCTGCTTCAAGGGTTTCCACCACGCCGCGGGTGTTCGATTCCTCATGGGCGAGGGCGGCCTTCGCGATGTCGGTGAGGCTGTCGAATTGCGAGGGCGGAGCGGCCAGCGCGCCGAGAACCGGCCTCGCGCCGCGGTCGAGCATGTGTTTGGCGAGCTTTTCGGCATGAGTGCGCTCCTCGGCGGCCTGTTTGGCGAAAAATTCGGCAAAGCCGGGGTAGTCGCTCGCGGCACACCAGAAGGAGAGGGATTCATACACCACGGAGGCGTCGCGTTCTTTTGCAATCTGGGCGTTGAAGGCGTCGATGACTACTTGTTTCATGGTGGGACCTAGTTGAATGCGGAACCGGATGCCGGAAGGAGTTTCCCGGCAACAGATAGGATGCCATCATTTCCCGATAATACGAATCCGGGAGGCGATTTTCGCATTTCGGACGCATTCCGGTCCGGAGGATCGCACGGAGTCTGTCACTGTGCCTGCGGAATCTCTTTCGTGGGCTCCGCGTGGGCCACGATGCGCCAGATGCCCGGGTGGGCCTCGCGGATTTTCCTCTCCAGATCGTCGAGAAGCGCGTGAACCTCCTCCACGGTGAGGTCGGGCCGGGCCCGGCAGTGGAAGATCACGATGAGGCCCGCGCTCGTTCTGCGGGCGCGCAGGCGGTGGATCTGTCCGAAGACTCCGCCCTCCGCGACGAGACGTTCGACGAGTGCGGAAAGTTCCGCCATTTCGCCCGCGGGCAGGTCGTCGCCCACAAAGCCCATGTCCTGAAGCGGCTCGATGTGCGTCTCAACCTCGGTCTGCGTGCCGAATTCCGTTCGCATGTCGGCCTCCAGCTTCGAGGCTGTCTCGTGCGCCTCGCGCAGCGTCTCGCCGCCCTCCACTTCGAGGTCGAAGCTGATGGAAAGGTGTCCCTGGGAGTGGTGCAGCGTCACGTGGTGGACCGCCGCGCTGTGGTAGCCGGCAATGACCATCACCCGCTCCAGCACCGTCTCGTCGTCGAGGGCGAGGGGTCTCGCGGCGACGGAGACCTCCGCATCCGGCATCTCTTTGCGGATGGCGGCGATGGCGGCTTCCTTGATGTCCGACACCTGCATCTGCGTGAGCGTGCGCGGCACCTCCACCTCCACATCCGCGAAGCTGACGCTGCCGACCGGGCGCACGCGCAGGCGGCTCACCCCGGTCACGCCCTTCACCTTGCGCAGGGCCCTGTCCAGACGCTCCGTGGCACCAAGGGGTGTCGTGTCGATCAGCGTCTCCACCGTGCGTCGCCCCAGCTTCCAGCCCGCGTGACACACGAAGATCGCCACGCCGATGGCCGCGATGGGGTCCGCAAGCGGGAAGCCGAGCCACACGAAGGCAAGTCCGGCTAGCACCACGCAGGAGCTGGCCACATCGCTCGAAAAGTGCAGGGCGTCGGCCTCAAGGGCCTGGCTCTTTGTCTTCTTCGCAACACGGCCCAGCGCCTTCGCTCGGGAAATGTCGATCGCGATGGAGACGAAGATCACGCCCACCGACCACCACGAGGCCTCCACCTCCGTGTGGCCGGTGACCAGACGCTTGCCGGCCTCCCAGACCACCCAGACGCTCGTGAGGAAGAGAAGCGCCGTCTCCGCCAGGGCCGCGACGTTCTCGATCTTGCCGTGGCCGTAGGGATGCTCCGGGTCCGCGGGCTTGTCGCTGATGCGCACGGCCATGAAGGTGAGCGCCGTCGCGCCGAAGTCCATCAGGCTGTGCAGGCCCTCGCTGATGACGCCGAGGCTGCCGGTGGAAAAGCCCACGATCAGTTTGCCCGCCGTCATGGCGGCGCTTGCCAGCATGGAAATCAGTGCGACGGATTGTTTTTCGGTGTGCATTTTCGCGATGGGGAACGGACAGTACTCACGATTGCGCCGTTTCCGTCAAACAGGATTGTGCGATTCCTGCACCCCGGCGGAATCTTTTGCGATTGTGATTCATCTTACTGGAAGAACCCCGTTCCATGACTGAAACGTCCGCGCGGATTTGCCCGATTGCGGGAACCTCGCACATTTCATGCAGGAGACTGTGACGCAGTCTTTTCTCTCATCCATAAACGTGATTTCATTACAGACATGGCAACCGACGTAAAAATCCCCTCCGTTGGCGAATCCATCACGGGCGGAATTCTGGCCAAGTGGCTTGTGGCCGACGGCGCCGCCGTTCGCGCGGACCAACCGCTTTTTTCCTTTGAAACCGACAAGGTGACGGCAGACGTAAACTCCCCCGCCGCCGGAGTCCTTCATTTGATCGCGAAGGAGGGCGACGAGGTGACGATCGGTCAGGTGGTGGCGTCGGTCGCCGACGCCGCGCCGATCGAGGAGCTCGCGCCGGTGGTCCCGCCTGAAAAGGCGCCGGAGAAGGCACCCGCGCCGCAGGCCGGTCCCGCCGCCCGGCAGCTTGCCGGGGAACTGAAGGTGGACCTTGCGTCCATCGAGGGCTCCGGCAAGGAGGGCCGCGCCACGAAGGCGGATGTGGCCGCCGCCGTGAAGGTGAGGGAGCAGCCGGTCGGCGCGATTCCGACGCCCGTCAATCCCCAGATCACGGACTCCGTTACGGTTCCCCCGCCACAACCGGAGCCAGCTGCGAAGGAAGTTTCCACAACCGTCAATCCGCAGGTGACGGACGCCGTGACGGCTCCCGTAGCGCCAAAGCCCGCCGCGCCCACTGCCCCGAAGGCTGTTCCCGCTCCCGTTCCCTCGCCAGTCCCGGTTCCCGCTCCCGCACTTGTTGCGGAAGGCCGTACGACCCGCCGGAAGATGAGCCCGCTGCGCAAACGGATCGCCGAGAGGCTCGTCCGCGCCAAAGCAGAGGCCGCGATGCTCACCACCTTCAACGAGGTGGACATGAGCGCCGTCATGAACCTGCGGAAAGTCCATCAGGACGCCTTCCTCAAGAAGCACGGCGTCAAGCTCGGATTCATGTCCTTCTTTGTGAAGGCCGTCGTCCATGCGCTGAAAGAAGTGCCGCAGGTGAACGCGCAGATCGACGGGGACGACATCGTGGAGAACCACTTTTACGACATCGGCATCGCCGTCGGCGCCCCGCGCGGTCTCGTGGTGCCGGTCGTGCGCGACGCGGACTCTCTCTCCTTCGCCGGGATCGAAAAGAAAATCGGCGAATACGGCCAGAAGGCCAAGGACGGCAAGCTGACGATCGAAGAACTTCAGGGCGGCGTCTTCACGATCACCAACGGCGGCATCTACGGCTCGCTCATGTCCACGCCGATCCTCAACACCCCGCAAAGCGCCATCCTCGGCATGCACGCCATCAAGGAACGCGCCGTGGTGGTGGACGGGCAGGTCGTCGCAAGGCCCATGATGTACCTCGCCCTCTCCTACGACCACCGCGTCATCGACGGCAAGGAGGCGGTCACCTTCCTCGTGAAGGTCAAGGAAGCCATCGAAGACCCGATCCGGCTCCTCTTCGAGGCGTAGGCCTTTCTTTTTCCCATGACCCAGTACGACATTTTAGTTCTCGGCGGCGGGCCGGGCGGATACACCTGCGCTCTTCGCGCGGCCAGGCTCGGGCTCTCCGTGGCGCTGGTTGACGAGCGCGGGGCGCTTGGCGGGACGTGCCTCAACATCGGGTGCATTCCCTCGAAGGCGCTGCTCCATTCCTCGGAGCTTTTTGCGGAAATCCGCGGCGGCGCGGCGGCGGCCAGCGGCATCGGCATCCCGGGCTCCCCCACGATGGACCTCGCGGCGATGCATGCGCGCAAAGACGCCGTGGTGGCGAAGCTTTCCGGCGGCATCGCGCTTCTCTGCAAGCAGGGGAAGGTGTCCGTGCTTCAAGGGCGTGGAAAGCTCGTCGGCGGCGGCAAGATCGCCGTCGAGGGGAGGGATGCGGGCGAAATCGCGGCGAAAAATATCGTGATCGCGACGGGCTCGCTGCCCGTGGAGCTGCCCTCTTTGCGCTTCGACGGCAAGACCGTCGTCACGAGCACGGAGGCGCTGGCCTTCCCCGAGGTGCCGAAGAAGCTCGCGATCGTCGGCGCGGGGGCCATCGGGCTGGAGCTTGGCAGCGTCTGGGCGCGGCTTGGCAGCGCGGTCACTGTCGTCGAATTCCTCCCGCAGATCGCCCCGACCTTCGACGCGGACGTGGCGAAGTATGCGCAGCGGTTCCTCGCCAAGCAGGGCCTCGCCTTCCACCTGGAAACGAAGGTGACGGGCGCGGAGGTCAAGGATGGCGGCGCGGTCCTCGCGGCGGAAAAGGCCGGGCAGGCGCTCCTCATGGAGGCGGACAAGATCCTCGTCGCTGTGGGCCGCAAGCCGAACACCGCGAACCTCGGCCTGACGGAAGCGGGTGTGGAACTCGACGCCAAGGGCCGGGTGGCCGTCGATGCGGAGTTAAGGACCAAGGTGCCGGGAATCTGGGCGATCGGCGACGCTGTGGCCGGGCCGATGCTTGCGCACAAGGCGGAGGCGGAGGGTCGCGCCGTGGCGGAGCGCGTTGCGGGGCATTACGCTTTGCCGGTCAATTTCGACAACGTGCCGGGCGTGGTGTACACGAGCCCGGAAATGGCCAGTGTCGGCCTCACCGAGAGGACCGCGAAGGAGCGGGGCTTCGACGTGAAGGTGGGCAAGGCGTACTACGCGGCGAATGGACGGGCGCTGGCGAGCGATGCGGCGGACGGCTTTGCGAAGGTGGTTTCCGACGCGAAGACCGGGAAACTGCTCGGCGTGCAGATCGTCGGCGCGTCCGCCTCGGAAACGATCGCGGAGGCCGCCGCCCATCTAGAATACGGCGGCAGCGCAGAGGACATCGCCCTGACGGTCCACGCGCACCCGACGCTTTCGGAAGTCCTCAAGGCCGCGGCGGAAAACGTTTGATGAGAGTGCCCGCGGGCGCGATTCTCGCATCATGCCCGCGAAAACCGTTCCCGCACCGACCCGAAGCGAGCTGGAGGCCGCGCTCGGCGCGTCGCTTGCCGCATGGGATGCGATTCTTCCTGCACTCGCACAAGCCTTCGGCGACTGCGAGGAAGCATGGATTCCCGCCGCGAAGATTCCCTTCGGCAAGGCGGCGGCGATCTGCCACAAAAAGCGCGTTCTTCTCTACCTCATTCCGGATTCGTCCACCTTTCACATCAGCCTAGTCCTTGGCGAAAAGGCCGTGGAGGCGGCGCTCGCCTCGGATCTTGCCGAACTCTTCATGAAGGCCGTGCGCGCGGCCCCGAAGTATCCGGAGGGCAGGGGAGTGCGCCTCGACGCGTCCGAAGTTGCCGACATTTCCGGAATCGTGCGCCTCGTGGGCTTCAAGATCGGGAAATGAACGGCCCTCAGAACTCGAAGCTGAAAGCCGTGCGCAGAACCTGTTCCGTGGAGGTGGAGGTGGTGGAAACCGCGCCGTCGTAGTCGAAGACATATTCCACGTTCAGCGACAGGTTGCCGACGAGGCGGTTCTGCAGGAGGACCGAGACATGGTAACTCGGGTCGCCCTTGTCGTTGGCCGGGAAGACCGCGTAGGCGTTGCTCTTCACCTTCACGAATTCCGTCCAGATGTATTCAAAATCCTGATAGAGCGTCGGCGCGACGGCGAGCCCCGTGTCGCTTTCGGCCAGTTCCTGATAGTGGAGCGAGAGCGACGGAATCAGGGAGAATTTGAGCCTCTTCGTGTCCAGAAACTTCCATCCGTAGCCGACGCTTTGCAGCCAGTCGTTGCGGATGCCGCTCACGTGTGCGTAACTGTACTGGGAGTCCGACTGAAGAAAATTCCGCTGGCCGATGAGGTGGCGGTACTGGGCGGTCGCCTTCAGCTTGTCGCGTGTGACGGTCTTGCTGTTATCGGCGTCGCGCGTGGTGGCGTAGTCCTGCTGGTAGTCCAGCTTCAGCTCGTCCTTCGACCACTTGCGTTCCGTATGCGCCGCTGCCGAGGTGTTGAAAGTGCTCGTCTCGGCACGGGCCATCGAGAATCCGAAACGCACACTGGACTTCCACTTGCCCAGAATGCCGTTTCTTTCAAAGGCGCGGCGGACGTAGCTCACAAGGTAGCGCCCGCTGGAAGTCATGGCGAGGAGTCCCCTAGGTCCGCGGGTCGCTGTCGGGGCCGGTGAAGTCGCCGGCGGCGTCTGAGCGGCTGGTGCAGGTGTTTCGGGCAGGGCGACGGTCGGCGGAACCTCGTTGGGGGTTTCCAGAATATGGGCGATGTTGGCCGTCGGGATGTTCAGACGGCCCGCCATCTCCGTCATCACCGTGACGACGTCGTCGTTCTTGTCGAGGATGTTGCCTGTGATCCGGTCCCCGTTCTTCAGCTCCAGCACTGCCGCCGCAGCGGGGCAGGCAAGGGCCAGGGAAAGAACGATGAGAATTGCGCGCGGGGTGTCCATCCGCAATTGAGACAAGAGCGCGCGGGAAATGTTTTCAAGATTTCCTTTCTCTATTAACACATTTTTTCCATTCCGCCTGCGTTGTCGTGCGCGAACCCGCCTCGCGTGCGCATTCCGGGCCTTATTCATCCTAGGCGCGTGGCTGGTTTCAGGAGCTCTTTCGCTCTCTGTTCTCCTCCTGCGGGAGCTTCTCCGCGAATCCCTTCCGTTCGGATCGGAATTTCCGCCGTCCGTCTCGCGAAATATCCGTTTCTCCTGCGGAACTTGCGAGAGAAAATAATGTCGGTTAACCTTACAATCCGGAGGACTTGACATGAAGAAAAGCATACTGGCTCTATCGCTTCTACTCGCACCTCTTGCAGCGAATGCGGGAGTGACCGTGCAATGGGTGTCGCCCGAGCAATTCCGCGACGCATACTATACGAATGCGAAGACCGAGAAATCCCGGCAGATCATCCTCGACGATCTTCAGAAGTTCATCGTCGAGCAGGCTTCGCGCTCCCTCAAGGAGGGCGAAAACCTTGAAATCCGAGTGACGGAAGTGGACATGGCCGGGGAATTCGAGCCTTGGACGGATCATCCGAACGTGCGCAACATCCGTTCGCCGTACTTTGCCTACATCGCCTTCGGTTACAAGCTGACTGGCGCCGACGGCAAGGTGATCAAGCAGGACGACAACGTTCGCCTGACAAACCAGCTCCTGACTCCGCCGACGATTCCGGACCGCGACGAAATGGAACCGTATCTGCGCCAGAGCCTGCGCGACTGGTTCCGCGCCAACCTCAAATAGCGGTTTGCGACGTTTCTTTCCGAACCCCGCTCAAGCGGGGTTCTTTTTTTGTACGAGCTGGATGCGGCGAGGGTGTTTTCGGGGCTTGCGTTTCCCGCGACAAACCGCAGAGAGTGTTGCTCATGCTCCTTACATTTGAAAACAGGGTCGCGCTCGTGACGGGCGCGGGCAGGGGAATCGGCAGGGCCATTGCGCTTTCTCTCGCGAAGGAGGGCGTGGAGGTGATCTGCGTCTCGCGCAGCGACAAGAGTTGCGGCGCCGTGGCACAGGAGATCCTCGCCGCGGGCGGGAAGGCGGAACATCTTGCGATCGACGTGGCCGACGCGAAGGCCGTGGCGGAGGCAGGCGCGGCGCTTCTGGCAAAGCACGCCCACATCGACATTCTCGTCAACAACGCGGGCATTACAAAGGACGGAATGCTCCTGCGCATGAGCGACGAGGCGTGGGACGAGGTCCTCAAGACCAACCTTACCGGAGCCTTCAACTGGGTGAAGGCCCTCGGCTACGGCATGGCCCGCAAACGCTGGGGCCGCATCGTGAACATCACGAGCGTCGTGGGCCTCATGGGCAACGCAGGGCAGGCCAATTATGCGGCCTCCAAGGCGGGCCTGATCGGCTTTTCCAAGTCCGTCGCAAGGGAGTTCGCCTCGCGGAGCATCACCTGCAACGCGGTGGCCCCCGGATTTATTTCAACGGACATGACAAGTGTTTTGAACGAAGAGCAGACGAAAGCAGTCTTAGAGAAAGTTCCGCTGAAAAGATTGGGATCTCCGGACGACATCGCCAATGTCGTCACCTACCTTTGCAGCGAACAGGCTTCCTACATCACAGGGCAGGTTTTTACCGTTGACGGCGGAATGGTCATGTGATGCTTCTAGCCCGAATCAGCCCACACTTCTTTGTTAAAAACATGTCGGACAACACCAGCATCGAAGAACGCGTAAAGAAGGTCATCATCGACCAGCTTAACGTCACCCCCGAAAAGATATCCCCCGAAGTCCGCTTTGTGGACGATCTCGGCGCCGATTCGCTCGACCAGGTCGAGCTGATCATGGCTCTCGAAGAGGAGTTCAAGTCGGAACTCAAGGGAGACATCCCGGAATCCGACGCCGAAGGTCTCCAGACCGTTGGCGCCGTCGTTGATTACGTCAAATCCAAGATGAAATAAGGGCGTCGACAGCGCCGTTTTTCTTGGAAAAATTCACCCTTTCACAACACCGCCTTCGGGCGGTTTTGTTTTGTCAATGCACCAAAACTCATATCCCAGAATTGTAGTCACAGGCATGGGCCTGATCACCGCGCTCGGCAAGGATCCCGATACCTTTTTCGGGAACCTTCTCGAAGGTAAGAGTGGCATCGGCTCCATCACCCGCTTTGACTCTTCGGCATTCTCCTGCAAGGTTGCCGGGGAAGTGAACGACTTCGACGCGGGCCAGTACATGGATCCGCGCGAGGCCCGCAGGGCGGACCGTTTCGCGCAACTGGCCGTGGCGGCTTCCAAACTTGCCGTGAAGAACGCGGCCCTCGATCTGGACAAGACCGACCGCGACCGCGTGGGCGTCATCATCGGTTCCGGCATCGGGGGTATGGTCACGATCGAGGAACAGGCGGGGAAACTCTTCTCCGCCGGTCCCCGTCGCGTGTCGCCGCTCATGGTGCCGATGCTCATCGCCAACATGGCGGGCGGCCTGGTGGCCATCGAGCTCAAGGTCCGCGGCCCGAACTATAGCGTGGTGAGCGCCTGCGCCACCGGCAGCCATGCCATCGGCGACGCCGTGCGCATGCTGCGCCTTGGCGAGGCGGACGTGATCCTCGTCGGCGGTGCGGAGGCCTCCATCACCCAGCTCGGCTTTGCCGGCTTCTGCAACATGAAGGCCATGTCCACGGACTACAACGACACTCCCGCGAAGGCCAGCCGGCCCTTCGACGCCAAGCGCGACGGCTTTGTGATGGGCGAGGGCTCGGGCGTTCTCGTCCTTGAGACGCTGGAACACGCTCAGGCACGCGGTGCCACGATTCACGCCGAGATCATCGGCCACGCCGCCACCTGTGACGCCTACCACATCACCGCCCCGGATCCCGAGGGCGTGGCGCTCAAGAAGTGCCTTGAGCTGGCCCTCGCCGACGCGAAGATCAAGCCGGAGGATGTGGACTACGTCAACGCCCACGGCACCTCCACGCCCTACAACGACGTTTCCGAGACGAACGCCATCAAGGCGGTCTTCGGCGATCATGCCAGAAAGCTCAAGATCAGTTCCACAAAGAGCATGACGGGCCACCTCCTCGGCGCCGCGGGCGCGGTGGAGGCGATCGCCTCGATCAAGAGCCTGGAAACCGGCTGGATTCACCCGACGATCAATTACGAGAATCCCGATCCGGAGTGCGACCTCGACTACGTGCCCAACACGAAGGTCAAGGCCGATCCCGAGATCGCGATGAGCAACAACCTCGGTTTCGGCGGGCACAACGCCAGCGTGATCTTCAAGCGCTGGGAAAACGCCTGAGCGTTGGATTGACAACCACTTCAAGACGCGCGGTTCGCAAGGGCCGCGCGTTTTTTGTCGCCCGCGTGACGATTTCGTGCGTCTCAGTTTGGGCTGGCAAGTGCGCGAGGGCTGCCGCATGATGAAATTCATTCATGAAGGAAGACAACGCCCCGGCTTGCGATCTTGACGACCATAGTAGGTGCCCCGCCTTTGGGCGGGGGCGATCCGTTGGCGCGCGGCGGGAATTGAAAGGTGGTGAGGGGCGATGACCGCTCTTGTTCTGGCCATCATTCTGACGCTTTGCGTCTCGTTCTTCTGCTCGCTTCTGGAGGCGTTTCTTCTGAGCACGACCGTGGCCGATGTGGAGTATCTGAAGAAGTCCTCGCCGCGGCTCGGCGCGCTTCTGGAGCAGTTCCGCGCGGAGATCGACATGTCCAGCTCCGCGATCCTGACGCTCAACACCGTGGCGAACACCCTGGGCGCGTCGGTCGTCGGCATGTTGGCTTCCTCGTACTTCGCGCAGAGGCCGGGCGAGCATTACATGGTGTGGGCCGTGCCCGCCTTCATGGTGGCCGGCATCCTGCTCTTTTCGGAAATCCTGCCGAAGAATCTGGGCGTTGCCTACCGCAGGCCGCTCCAGACCTTCCTCGTGCGCCCGTTGCAAGTCGTGCGCTTTGCGATGTGGCCGGTGGCGCTCTTCGCCCGGTTCACCGTGCGCGCTCTTTTGCCCGAGGCGAACGAAAAAAAGGAGGAAAAGGAACAGGAGGAGGCGATTCTCCTTCTTGCCGACAAGAGCGCCAAGGAGGGCGCCCTCTCCACGAGCGAGCGCGACATGATCGCCAACGCCCTGTCGCTGGACGACATCCGTCTTTCGGAGATCATGACCCCGCGCACCGTCGTCACCTTCCTGTCCGCCTCGGACTCCGTCGCGGAAGTCATGCGCCGCTTCAAGGTGATTCCCTTTGCCCGCATCCCCGTGTACCGCGGGAGCATGGACGAGGTGGTGGGCCTTGTCCGCCGCCGGGACATCATGCAGGCGAGCGCCGAGGACCGCGACAGCGTCCTGATCGGCGAAATGACCGCGCCGATCCCGATCATTCCGGAGACGGCGAGCGCCCTCGACGCTCTTCAGCTTTTCCTCAAGGAGCACCAGCAACTGGCCCTCGTCGTCGATGAATTCGGCTCCACGGCGGGCGTCGTGACGATGGAGGACGTGATCGAGCACCTTCTGGGCCGCGAGATCTACGAGGAAACGGACATGGCGATCGACATGCGCGACCTTGCCCGGCGCCGCGCGCGCCGCTGGGCCGCGAAGTCCTCCGCCGACGGCGGCGACACCCCTCCGCAGGCCGAGCGCCGGGACGCCTAGAGCCCCAGCTAGACGCCCTGCCGCGCGATCTCGCCCGCGAAGTAGGATAGGATGATGTCCGCGCCCGCGCGCTTGATCGCAAGGAGGGACTCGTCGCGCGTTCTTTCGCGGTCGAGCCAGCCCATTTGTGCGGCGGCCACGATCTGCGAGTATTCGCCGGAAACCTGATACGCCGCAACAGGCAGGTTCGTCGCCGTGCGGGTTTGCCGGAGGATGTCCAGGTACGGCCCGGCGGGCTTCACCATCACGATGTCCGCGCCCTCGGCCTCGTCGAGGGCCACTTCGCGTGCGGCGGCGCGGGCGTTGGCGGGATCGAGCTGATACGTGTCCTTGTTGAGGAGCGTCGTCCCGGCGGCGGAGGCGCTCCCCACCGCGTCGCGGAAAGGGCCGTAGTACGCGCTGGAAAACTTGGCGCTGTAGGCGAGGAGGCCCGTCCCCTCATACCCCGTCGCGTCGAGGGCGGCCCGGATCGCACCGATGCGCCCGTCCATCATGTCGCTCGGCGCGACGAAATCGACGCCCGCCTCGGCATGCAGGAGGGCCATCTTACAGAGGATTTCCACCGTGGCGTCGTTGTCCACGTCGGAGCCGTCCTCCGTAAGAACCCCGTCGTGCCCGTGGCTCGTGTAAGGGTCCAGCGCGATATCCGTAAAGAGCAGCAATTTCGGCACGGCGGCCTTTACGGCGCGGACGGCGCGCAGAATGAGGGTCTTCTTGCTCAGGGCCTCGGTCCCGCGCGGGTCCTTGAGCCGCGCGTCGAGCTTGGGGAAGAGCGCCACGCCACGGATGCCCGCCTCGTACAATTCGCGACATTCGGCCACGAGCTGGGAAATCGTCAGGCGCCGCTGACCGGGCATGGAGGCGATTTCCTCAGCCGGGCCGCTGCCGTCGATGACAAAGAGCGGCTGGACGAGGTCCTGCGGCGTGACGCTGTTCTCGCGGACAAGATCGCGGATTTCGGCGGATTTGCGGAGCCTTCTCGGGCGGATCGGAAGATTCATCGGGTGCCTCTTTCTAGGTAGTTAACACCCATGCGGGGAGGGTACTCAAGGCGCTTTGACGGAAACTACGCCTCCTTCGCAGCCTTGGGGGCCGATTCGTCCGTTTTCCCCGCCGCTTCGGCAAGGCGTGCCTTCGCCACAGCCACATACTCGGCGTCGATGTCGTAGCCCGTGAAGCTGCGGACGCCTTCAAAGTAGGCCGCGAGGGCGGAGGAGCCGATGCCGAGGAAGGGGTCCATCACGCGCGTTTGGGCGTTTGCCCCGGCGATCTTCAGGCAGTTGCGCGCGAGCTCCACCGGGAAGGTGGCGGGATGGGGGCGGTCCGTCGAGCGGCGCTGGATCGTCTCGTAGGGGACGAACCAGACGTTCCCCCGGCAGCGTTTGTCCCGCCCGCCCGTGTGCCCCCAGCGCGCGATGTTGCTTTTATCCTGATAGGGCACACCGAGTGCGAGGCGTTCCAGCGGCACGTTGCCGGTCTTGGTCAGGTGGAAGACGTATTCGTGGCAGTCGTTCACAAACCGCTTCGAGTTGATCGGCTTGAAGTGGCCGACCGAGACGAAGTCGCCGTCTTCTCCCTTCGGGTCCGGCACGCTGATCGACTTCACCCAGTGGAACGTGTTCTGTAGCTTCCACCCGCACTCGCAGGCAAGGAGCGCCATCTGGTGCGGGAACAAGGGTTCCTTCGGCGAGGCGCCCACATTGAGGAAGAACGAGCCGCCATCGGAAAGCACCCGCAGGATTTCCGTCATCCACACCCGGCACCACGTCAGATACTCCGCGCGGGAAGAAGTGTCGTCATAAGTTAAATAGTGAATTCCAAGGTTATAAGGAGGTGAAGTGACGACAATGTCTTTGCTCCCGCCGGGCATCCGACGCATGCCTGAAACGCAGTCACAGCATTCTAGCCAAAAACGAAGATCTTCATCGCGTTTTGTTTCGCCCATGATTGTACAATGGGCACTTTTATAAAAAGTACAAGCAGAAATTGAAAAATGTACATCAAATATATAAGTGACTATTATCTACCGAGTTCAGGTCCGAGGGACCGCTGGAAAATTGTCAATAATCTTGTCTGAAATCCACCGTTTCCCATATCAAAAGCATATCGAGGAATTTTTTCCAATTCTTCGTCGGAGAGAGTTATTTTCCCTGTGTTTTTGTCACATATTTCCTGCAGATGAATAATGAA
Organism: Puniceicoccales bacterium Verruco_01; assembly: GCA_001604565.1. Classification (GTDB taxonomy): domain Bacteria; phylum Verrucomicrobiota; class Verrucomicrobiia; order Opitutales; family Oceanipulchritudinaceae; genus Verruco-01. Next base: position 60,216 of record LVBV01000015.1, read on the forward strand.
ACCCTGCCATCCCCCTCGACTACGGGTGTCGGGATTCTGTTCGAAAAGCGTGGCTACTTCATTCGGATTTAGAATTAACGTTCTCATTGAACGAAGGAAAACGTTTCCACATTTACGTAGCAACGCGAAACCGTTACTCCACCTCCAGAATCGCGCCCTTGAGGTATTCGGTCTCGGGGATGCCGAGGATCGCGGGATGGTCCTTGGGCTGGGTCGATAGTTCCACTAGGCGCACGCGGCGGCCCGCGTCGAGCGCGGCGGCGGTGAGGACTTCCTGATACATCTCGCGCGTGACGCTCTTGGAGCAGGAGTAGGTGGCGAGGATGCCGCCGGGGGAAAGCATTCGCATGGCGCGCAGGTTCAGCTCCTTGTAGCCGCGCAGGGCTCCGGGGACGGACGCCTTGTTGCGCGCGAAGCTCGGGGGGTCCAGCACGATGAGGTCGAAGATTTCCTCGCGCTTTTCCGTGAAGTAATCGAAGAGGTTTTCCGCGAGGAATTCGGCGGCGAGGCCGTTTTTCTGGGCATTCGCTCGCGCCTGCGCGACGGCCAGGGCGCTCGAATCAATGCCGAGGACGCTCGCCGCGCCCGCCTTCGCGCACTGGAGGCCGAAGGCGCCCTGATTGCAGAAACCGTCGAGGACGCGGCGACCTTTTGCAAATTCCGCCACGCGCCGGTGCTGGGCGCGCTGGTCGAGGTAGAATCCCGTCTTCTGCCCGCCCGCGAGGTCGAGGTAGTAGGCGACTCCGTCGATCTCCTGCCAGAAGGGGGTGAGCGGGGTGCCGGAAAGGGTTTCGACGACGCTTTCGAGGCCCTCGTACCGGCGGCCCGGCGCGTCGTTCCGGAAGAGGACCTCGCGCGCGTTCGTCGCCGTTTTCAGAATTTGGGCGATTTCCGCCGCGTGCTTCTCCATGCCGAGGGTGAGGGTTTGCAGCACCACCACGTCCCCGTACTGGTCCGCCACAAGGCCGGGGAGTTCGTCCGCCTCGCTCCAGACGAGGCGTCGGACGGCCTCCGAGTCTCGCCGGGCGAGGGCTTTCGCGATCGCCTCCTTGAGGAAGGTCGCATCGAACTCGGCCTCGTCCCTTGCATAGCGGCGCCAGACGATGCTGCTCTTGCCGTTGTAGAGGCCGCTCCCGAGGAGCCGCCCGCGCGCGTCGCGGAGAATCACGCCCGTCCCGTCCGCCTCTTGCGGCAGCGGTTTTGCGATTTCTCCCGCAAAAACCCAAGGGTGGCCGTTCAGGGCCCGGCAGTTGCGCGCGTCACGGGAAAGAGATAATTCCAGCATCCCTGCGATCCTGCGGCAAAACGGGCCCCGGCGGAAGTCAATTTCGCTGGGGAAGGCGGGGACGCAAAACGGCGGAGGTTTCCCTCCGCCGTTATCCGGGGCGAATCAAAGAAGTTGAGTTACTTCTTCAGGAGCTTGTCGTTGATTGTCTCCGCGGAGATCGCCTTCGTGCAGAAGAACCAGTCGTGGCAGACGATGCCCTCGCTCCTGTCGGCCATGCGGTCCTTGGCGAGGCCGCAGGAACCCGGCGGCGGCACGATGACGGGGTCGCCCGGGCGCCAGTCGGCGGGCGTCGCGCAGCTGAAGGCGTCCGCCGTCTGCATCGCGATGAGCGCGCGGTAGAGTTCGTCGAAGTTGCGGCCCGTGGAAAGCGGGTAATACACCATCGCGCGGATGATGCCCTTGGGGTCGATGAAGAACACGGCGCGGACGGCCTTGGTGGAACTCTCGCCCGGCTGGATCATGCCGTATTTCTTCGCGACGGACATCGTGATGTCCTCGATGAGCGGGAACTTGACCTCCACGTCCTTCATGCCGCGGTACTCGATCTTTTCCCTGATCGTGCGCAGCCACGCGATGTGCGAGAAGAGGCCGTCCACCGAGAGGCCCACGAGCTTGCAGTTGGCCTTGGCGAACTTCCCCTCCAGCGAGGCGAAGGTCATGAATTCGGAAGTGCAGACGGGCGTGAAGTCCGCCGGGTGGCTGAAGAGGATGACCCAGCTTCCGGCATATTGCTCGGGGAATTTGATTTCGCCCTGCGTCGTCACGGCGGTGAAGGAGGGAGCCTTGTCGCCGATGCGGGGCATCGGGACGGTTTCATTACAGTTGCATTCGCAGTTTTCCATGGTTTTGCGGGATTGTGGTTGAAAGGGAGGGGGAAATGAGGTCTCTCCCGTGAAATGTATCACGGTTTCCTTTCATGAGAGGGCCAAGCGTGAATTTTCATCCCTCAAAAATGCAAACATGCGGATAACGCGACGCTCAGTAGAGAATCGGGTAGCCTGCGGGATCCTCGCCGGAGACGGTGATGATGGCCCGCCTTTGCAGTTCCATCCACCAGAAGGCGGCCATTCCGCAGAAGAGGGAGGAAAGGACCATGTCTGTCAGGATGCGTGAAAGCGGTGCGTGAACCCCCAGAATTCCCGCCGCGATCCATTCCCCGCCGCAGCAGAGCGCCTCCATGAAAAGGGCCAGCCAGAAGACGTGCCCCGGGTTCTCGCGCCGGATGCGGACGCGCCAGGGCGTCATGACAACGAGCACGGCAAGGTAGATGACTAGCTCCGTTCCGAAGGGCAGGGGGCTGAAGGCGCCTAGGGCCAGCGCCACGAAAACCGTCTGCGGCAGGCCGTGGGCAAAGCGCAGGTAGAAGAGCGGGAAGACGAGGTAGAGGGCGTCGGTGTGAATCCAGAAGGAGGACCCTGCCGAGGCCAGCATCTGGTTACTGTGCTGGACGATCATCGCAAGAAGGATGCTTGCGAGTGGCGGCAGCCAGAGCCGGGCATTTTTCCTGCGCTTGCGCCGGGCCATTTACTTTTCCCCCGTTTCCACCGGGATCATCACCGCCACCTCCTGCACCGAGACGAGGCTCGGGTTGAGGAGCACGTCCCCGCGCTGGAAGAGGCCGTCGCTGTCGCGCTCCATCGCGCGGATAAAGCCGATCGTGAGGCCGTCGGGGAAGTCGCCGCCCAGGCGACTCGTGACGAGGCGCAGGGGTTTGGAGGGATTGACGGAAATGTCCGCCGGGATGTTCGTCGCAAGGCCTCCGGGGTCCTTGAAGACCGGCGCGGGCACGCCGAGGAAGGTGACGGGCCGCTCGTCGCCCTCGATGTGCGCCGCCACACGGAAGGCGCTGCTGGAGACCAGTTCCACGACGCTCGTCTTCGCATGGACCTCCACCACGCGGCCCACCACGCCGTCGCGGCAGACGACGCCCTGTCCCTTGCGCACTCCGTCGGAAACCCCGCGTTCGATCACGATGCGCTGCCACCAAGTGTCGAGGTCGCGCCGGACGACCCTTGCGACGAGGTAGCGCCAGCCCTGTAGCGGGGGCATGCCCGTCAGAGTCTGAAGGCGCCGCACCTCCGCGTCGATCGCGTCGGCCTGCTGGAGGCGTAGCATGTACGCGGCATTCAGACGCGCGAGGTCGCGTCCCGCCTCGGTCAGTTCGCTCCGCGAATGGGTGCGGTCGGTCCAGAGCGATTGCAGGTCGGCGAGTTTTTCCAGCATCGTCCACGCCGGGGCCTGACACTCGTAAAAGGAAACCCGCACCATTCCCCTCAGTGCCGCGGGCACGATCCACCACGCCGCGACGACTAAAGCGGCGTACACAAGCGGCTTGAAAGGTTGGAAACGGGAGCGGGACAAGGGTTTCCGGGGTCTTTTTCTGGAATATCCCAACGCAGCCCCTTTGTAAACGGGGATCGCGGGAAAAGCCCCTGACACTTGGCGGGCATCGTAATTTTCCCCGTTGCCCGCTTGACCGCGCGCGTCTTTCGTGTCAATGGAAGACCTAGGTCATGAAGAGCGTTGCCGGCATTTTCTTTCTTTCCGGAACGACCCTGCGAATTAGCTGAGGGGTCGGGACGATTGTTCGCCGCGCCGTTTACGGGCGGCGTTCCCGGCTCCTGCGACCATTCCTTCCCGCGCTGGCGTCCGCTGTTTTTTTGCAACGACCCGCGCAAACGATGATTTCGGTTTAGCAGTTAATTTCGCCATGAACGACTCCAATTTGAAAGTGTTTGTTTACGATACGACGCTGCGTGACGGCACGCAGGGCGAGGGGGTTTCCTTTTCCGTGAGCGCCAAGGTTGCGCTGGCGAGGAAGCTCGACGAATTCGGCTTCGACTACATCGAGGGCGGCTGGCCAGGTTCCAACCCGCGCGACATGGCCTTCTTCGACGAGATCGCCAAGGTGAAGCTCGCCCATGCGAAAATCGCCGCCTTCGGCTCCACGCGCCGCGCGGGGATGAAGGTGGAGGACGACGCGCAGGTGCGCCAGCTTCTCGACGCGGGCACCCCCGTCGTCACGATCTTCGGCAAGAGCTGGCTCCTCCACGTGACGGAGGTCCTGCACACGACGCCGGAGGAGAACCTCGCCATGATCTCCGACACGGTGCGTCACCTAGTCCATAACGGACGCGAGGTGGTGTACGACGCGGAGCATTTTTTCGACGGCTATGCGGATCGTCCCGAGTACGCCCTTGCGACGCTCAAGGCCGCGGCGGAGGCCGGCGCGAGTTATCTCGCCCTCTGTGACACGAACGGCGGCACGATGCCCTCCACCCTTGCGCAGGTTGTCGCGAAGGTCGTCAAAACCTTCCCGAATGTGAAGGTCGGGATGCACTGCCACAACGACTGCGGCATGGCCGTGGCCCTCACGCTCGTGGGCGTGGAGGCGGGCGCGCTGATGGTGCAGGGGACGATGAACGGCTACGGGGAGCGGACGGGCAACGCAAACCTGACAACGGTCGTTGCGAACCTTGCCCTCAAGATGGGCCGCGAATTGTCCTGCGCCGGGAACCTCGGGGGGCTGCGCAAGCTCTCGCTCTACGCGGACGACCTAGCGAACTTGAACCCCGACGGGCGCCAGCCCTACGTGGGGGCGAGCGCCTTTGCCCACAAGGGCGGCGTGCACGCCAATGCCGCGAAGAAGGTCTCCCGCAGCTACGAACACATCGCGCCGGAAACGGTGGGCAACCGCCAGCGCATTCTCCTCTCCGACATGTCGGGGTCCAGCAGCGTCGTCATGAAGGCGCGCGAGCTCGGCATCGAGCTGGACGAGAAGGACCCGAAGATGAAGGAATTCCTCGCGGTCCTTAAGGAGAAGGAATTCCAAGGCTACGAGTACGAGAATGCCGACGCCTCGCTGGAGGTCTTGATCCGCAGGCACTTCCAGGCGCTGGGCGACGTTTTCAAGCTCCGCGTGTACCGCGTCATCACCGAGGTGGACCGCCGCTCGGGCGAGATCGTCTCGGAAGCCGCGGTGAAGGTTCTCGTGAACGGGGAGGAGTATCACACGGTGGCGGAATCCGACGGCCCGGTGAGCGCGATGGACCGGGCGATGCGCAAGGCCCTGATCCCGCTTTTTCCCGTGCTCGCGAAGGTGAGACTCCTCGACTACAAGGTGCGCATCCTCGACGCCGGACGGGGGACGGATTCCACCGTGCGTGTCCTCGTCATGAGCAGCGACGGCACCAAGACGTGGTGGACCACGGGGGCCAGCCCGAATATCATCGAGGCGAGCTATCAAGCCGTGCGCGACTCGCTCCTCTACGCGATCCAGACAGCGCAGTAGTTCTTCCAGTCCATTCGATTTGCGAAGACCCCGGGGATTTTCTCCGGGGTCTTTTGAGGCTCGGCTCTCGTAAATCCGGCTCGCCAGAACGGCCTCCACCCGCTCAAAATCCCTGTTTTCGGCGAACGTATGAATCCTTCGGCGACATCGGTGTTTCTTCAGACGGCGGGGCTCCTCGTCGTCTCCAACCTTTTCATGACGGTGGCGTGGTACGGCCACCTCAAGTACCTTCACGACCGTCCGTGGATCGTCGCGGCGCTGGTGAGCTGGTTCATCGCACTCTTTGAATACCTCGTGCAGGTGCCTGCCAACCGCATCGGCTTCACGACCCTGACGCTGCCGCAGCTCAAGATCATGCAGGAGGTGATCACCCTCCTTGTCTTCGTGCCCTTCGCCCTCATCGTCATGAAACAGCCGATCAAGCTGGACTACCTCTGGGCGACGCTCTGCATGGTGGGCGCGGTGTACTTCATCTTCCGCTCGTAGTAATCACGCAAAGGCAACGGTGCGGTGTTGCGGAGGGGCGGCCTTACCCTCCATTCTGGGGAAGCCATGATCAAGTTCCTGCACACCCGCCTTCGCGTTTCGGATCTGGAAAAATCGGTTGCGTGGTACTGCGGGCTTCTGGGCTTTCGCGAGGCGTACCGGATGGACAAGTCGCCCTCGGGGAACCAGATCGTCCTCCTCGAACTGCCGGGGAGCGAACACCAGCTGGAGCTGACGTATTCGCCTGCCTACAACCTCATCGTGCCGGAGGACCTCGTGCACACCTGCGTGGGCGTGGACGACATCGCCGCCTTCTGCCTGGCCCTCTCGAAGAAGGACGTGGACATCTGGCCGGACAACTGGGCGCAGATCTTCGTCTCCGGCGGCATGAAAATGGCCTTCCTCACCGATCCCAACGGCTACGAGGTGGAGATCCTCGAAAATCCGAAGAAGTAGGTTGGAATATCTGAAAATCTGCGGTCATACCTCTTCTGTTTCAACGCAAAAGGGCGGGAAGGATTGCTCCCTCCCGCCCTGCCTTCCCGACAGGCCGGGTGATGGAACCGGCCTTCACACAACAACGTTCGAGCGAAGAAATCCAGTTGTCGTCTAGAATTCGTATTTGAGCTGGGCAAACCACGCGTCGTTTTCCTTGGTGTTCGCAAGGGTGCCGAGAGCCGCCCAGCCGACGACGAGCGTGGCGTGCGAGTTGATAAGCCAGCTCGCGTCGATGGCGTGCCAGTTGTCCTCGCGGCCCACCAGGCCTAGGATCGTCCCGTACGGCCCGTCCTTCTGGCGGAATTCGTAGGCGAGGAGGAGCCACGAGGTCGGAATCACGACGATGTTGCCCTCGAAGGTGGTCCGGCGTTCGTCCGCAAAGCCGAGGAGGCCCAGGTGCGCGGCGCTGGAATTACGCAGGCCCGCCGAGACGATGACCGGCCCGCCGCCCGGGGCGAAGCTCTTGCTTGCGGTGAGGGTGTATTCCACGCCTATGTCGTCATGAAGGCCTATCGAGGTCAGCGCCCCGCCGAGGCGGTCGTCGATCTCGGTGATCCCCGTGTTCTTCTTCAAGTGAACGCCAAAGGTGAGAGCGGGCAGGTCGGCAAGGTCGTAGCTGCCCTCCTTGAGGAGAAGCGCCCTTGCCGAGAGGGTTTGCAGCTTCACGTCGCTCCGCCCGATGTTCACGCCCGTCGCGGCGAGGATGTCGTCGTCGAGCGAACCGACGCCGAACTTGTCGTAGCCGTAGGAAAGTTCCAGCCGTCCCCAGAGCGTTTCCGTCGCGGTGAGGGCCAGCAGGTTCTTCTTCCCGGCGTTCACGTAAGAGGCGGCGAAGGAGGGCAGGCCGAAGATCGAGCCGTCCGTCGCCGGGTTCACGAGGTAGGCAATGGGCGTGATCGCGCCGCCGCCGTAGCCCTCGATCGTGTGGAAGGGAAGGGGCGGCGGGGCCGACGCTTCCGCTGGCTGCGACGTTTCCGCTGAGAGGAGAGGGAGCGCCGCCAGCGCGAGGGCCGCGGCGATTGCGAGTGTTCCGTAGTGTTTCATGTATCGATTTCTGGTTTGTGTTTGGTTATCCAAATCTTGCGACGGTTATTCGACGCTTTGTAAAACGCTTGGGAAAGGATGTGATCCGGTTTCCCCACGGGGGCGTTCACGGCCCGTTTCGGCGGAGTCTCGTCCGCCTTTTTCCGGCAACGCGCCGGAAGGATTACGCCGTCATGGAAAGGCGCATTCGCATCGTCATCCGACAGCACGCGGGTCCGCGACGGGACGCACTCGGGCGCGCGGCGGACTCTTTCGCGAAACTGGAGGAATGCTTCTTCATGGAAGTTCCGCCACTTTGCGGGAAATCTATACTAAGTCAACCAATTAAGTAAAGATAAATGGTATTTTCCCGTATCCTGTTCCTGGATAATAAATTAGAAAGAGAGCATGCCGGACGGGCGGCTCGGGCGGCTATCTCGTTCTTCCAAAACGGGAAGAGTACGCTTTACCGGCGCATCCCACTGGGACAACATTGACGGTCATGGATTCACGCTACGAAAAGCTGGCGAAACTTCTCTCGGAATTTTCCATGCGCCTTGGCAAGGGCGACAAGGTGATGATCGACGCCTTCGACGTGCCGGACGAAATGGTCCTTGCGATGATGCGGGCGGCGCGCGCGCGCGGTGCGATGCCTTGGGTGCGCCTGAACCGTGCGCGCGTGACCCGCGAGGCGATGATGGCGGTGGAGCCGGAGATGCTGGAGCTTTCCGCAAAGCTGGAACTGGAGCGGATGCAGGCGATGAACGCCTACGTGGCGCTGCGAGGGGCGGAGAACATCTTTGAATCCTCCGACGTTCCGTCGGAGAATATGCAGGGGATCCTGAAGATCAACCGACCCGTCCTCAACTGGAGGGTAGGGAAGACCCGCTGGGTGGTTCTGCGCTGGCCGACAAGCGCCATGGCGCAGCAGGCGCGCATGCCCACCGAGGCCTTCGAGAAATTCTACTTTGACGTCTGCACGATGGACTACGCGCGGATGCGTCCCGGCATGAAGGCGCTCAAGGCCTGCATGGATGCCGCGAGCCGCGTGGACATCGTGGGGCCCGGCACGGACCTGCATTTTTCGATCGCGGGTCTCGGCGCGATCCCCTGCGGCGGGCGGCGCAACATCCCCGACGGCGAGGTGTACACCGCCCCGGTGAAGGACTCCGTGGAGGGCGTCCTTTCCTACAACACGCCGACCGTCTATCAGGGCGAGGGCTTCGAGAACGTGCGCCTCGAATTCTCGAAGGGCCGCATCGTGAAGGCCACCTGCAGCGGAGATGACGCGAAATTGAACAAGATCCTCGATTCCGACGAGGGCGCGCGCTACATCGGCGAATTCTCCTTCGGCTTCAACCCGTACATCAAGGAGGCGATGCGCGACATCCTCTTCGACGAGAAGATCGCCGGCAGCTTCCACTTCACCCCCGGGCAGGCGTACGAGGGCGTGGCGGACAACGGGAACCGCTCGCAGGTACACTGGGACATGGTTTGCATCCAACGCGCCGATCACGGCGGCGGCGAGATCCGCCTCGACGGGCGGCTCGTGCGCAAGGACGGCCTCTTCGTGGACGATCCGGAGGTGGAGAAACTCAATCCCGCCTTTCTCCTTTCGGACGAGCCCTTCGAGGACGTGCCGGGCGACTTCTCGGACTGGTAAGACCGGGCGGCCTCAACCCGCGCGCTACAGGCGGCAGGTCGTGATGTCGTGGGCGATGATGCCCTGCGCGCCGATGGCGGCGAGGGAGTCGATCACTTTGTTCAGCTCCTTGCGGCGGACCATTGCGGCCACCGCCATCCAGTCCGGATCGTGCAGGGGGGAAAGGGTGGGGCTCTTGACGCCGGGGGTGATGGCGCAGGCTTCCTCAAGACGGGCCTTCGGGGCCACGTATTCCAGAAGGCAATAGGCGCGTGCGAGTAGGATGCCCTCCAGCCGCTTGACAAGGGTGACGAGCTCCGGCGCTTTTTCCCTGCCGGGTGCGCTGACAAGGAGCGCCTCGCTGTACATCACCGGCTCGCCGATGATCTCAAGGCCCGCTTCGCGCAGCGTCTGGCCGGAATCGACCACGTCCGCAATCGCGTCCGCCACGCCGAGCTGGATGGAAATCTCCACCGCGCCGTCGAGCTTCACGATCCTGGCCTCCACACCGCGCTTGGCGAGGTCCGCCTTCACGATGTTCGGGTAGCTGCACGCGATGCGTTTGCCCGCGAGTTCCTCGGGCTTGGTGACGCCGCAGCCCTTCGGCACCGCGTAGCAGAAGCGCGAGCGCCCGAAGTTGAGGTTCAGGACCTCCGTCACGGTCGTCATGCTGTCCGCGACGAGGTCCGTGCCGGTGATGCCCGCGTCGATCACGCCGCTTGCCACGTAGATCGCGATGTCGCGCGGGCGCAGGTACAGGAATTCCGTCTGGTGCTCGCGATCGAGGATGGAAAGCTCCCGCCCGGAACGGCGGCAGCGGTATCCGGCGGTGGAGAGAAGATCCACCGACCCGTCCGAAAGCGCACCCTTGTTGGGTATCGCGACCTTGAGCATGTTGCAGGACATCCCCTAGAGATGCCGGTACACGTCGTCGAGTTCAAGCCCGCAGGAGATCATCATCACCTGCGCGTGGTAGAGCAGCTGCGAGATTTCCTCCGCGGTGCGCTCCTTGCCCTCGTATTCGGAAGCCATCCACACCTCGGCGGCCTCTTCCACGATCTTCTTGCCGATGAAGTGCTTGCCCGCCGCGAGTTCCTTGACGGTGCCGGAGTTGGCATCCCCGCGCGCCGCCTTGGCTTTCAGTTCCTCGAAAAGCTCGTCGAATTTCTTCATGGTGAAACCTAGGCGATAACGCAGGGCCCGCCCGGGGGCGAGTCTCTTTTCGCGCTCCGGTGCTCCCGGCCCACTTGGATTCATCAAAAAAGACGACCCTTGTGCCCCCGTTCTTTTACATTTGAGTTTACTTGCGGTGAAGAATTGTAAAAAATACATGCAACGCGGATCGTTGTATTGGCAGCATCCCGCGGATGCTCCCTTCCAAAGACGGAACCCTTTTCCCCCAAGCGAATTACTGTGAGCAGCAAGCCATTGATTCTCATCGTCGAGGACGAGAAGGACCTCGCAGACGTCATCGGACAGCAGATCGAGATGGCCGGCATGACCGTTCAGGTTTTCTACCGGCCCGCGCATGCGCTCCGCTATCTGGAGCATGGTTTTGCCAACCTGATCCTCCTCGACGTGAACATGCCCGAGATGACCGGGTTCGAACTCATGGCGGAGATCCGCCGCCGCGGTATCGAAACCCCGGTCATCTTCCTCACCGGCAACGACAACGAGATTTCCAAGGTCAAGGGCCTTGAAATGGGCGGCGACGACTACATCACCAAGCCCTTCAGCAATGCGGAGCTCATGGCCCGCATCCGCGCGGTGCTGCGCCGGGCGGAGACGGCGGGCGACCTTCAGGTGACAAAGAACGTGTCGCTTGCGCAGGAACCCTTCCAGTTCGCGGGCGCGACGGTGAATCCCGAGCGCATGGAGATCGTCTTCCCGAGCGGCAAGGCCGAATCCATTGGACGCAAGGAACTGGGCATCATCTGCGCCATGCAGGGCAATGCGGGCGTGGTCCTTTCCCGCCGCACGCTGATCCACATGGTGTGGGGCATCCACGCGGACGTGCGCAGCCGCAGCCTCGATCAGTACATCGTGCGAATCCGGGGCCTGCTCACCCGCAACGGTTGCGACTTCGACAGCTTCCGCACCGTTCACGGCGTGGGCTACATCTACGATCCCGAGCACAAGGGCGACGACGCCGCTCCGGGAAAGTAGGACTGGTTCTTCGTGATTCTTCCGGCACGGAACGGAAGAAGAAATTGATCCACAGATTGAAACAGGATTTTCGCAGATTTCCAGAAACAGGAGGTTCTGATTCTTGAATCTGTGAAAATCTGCGTAATCTGTGGATGAATTCTGTTTTCCCCGGTTGGTCCCGCGTCCTACATCCCGAGAAGTCGCAGGCCAGCGGCCATCCAGAGCGGAATGGTGAGCAGGCCGAGGATCACGCTCGAAAGGATTACCTGCACCGCCACAGCGGGGCTGCCGCCGTAGAAGCGCGCGAGAACAATGGGGAACACCGCCGCGGGCATCGACGCCTGCACGATCAGGACCTGCTTGAGTTCCGGCGTGATGGAAAGCGACAGGGCGAAGACGACGCAGAGCGCCGGGAGCAGGGCGTTCCGCAGGAAGAGGCCGAGGGCCGGCACCTGCCAGCGTCCGAGCCATTCGCCGCTCTTCACAAGGTCGCACATCGTGGCTCCGCTCACCATGAGGCCCAGCGGCACCGCGCAGGCGCCCAGCATCTTGAGGGCCGCCAGAAGCACGTGGTAGAAGCTCCCGAGCGTCCCTCCCGCCTCCGGCAGTCCCGCGAAATTCATCGCGAGGCCCGCCACGAGGGCCAGAAGCGGCGGGTTCAGGAGCTTCCGCCACACGCCGCGATCCACCTTGCCCGTCAGGACGAGGATGCCGAAGGTCCAGAACATGAGCTCGATCCCCACGTTGTACACAAGGAGCACGCCCATCGTGGGGCTGTCCGCGCCGAAGAGCGACGCCGCCACCGGAATCGCCATGTACCCGTAGTTGTTGAGCCCCGCCGAGAAGGCGAAGGTGCGCCGTCCCGTGCCCACCTTCATGCCGCCGAAGGGCGCGGCCAGGTACGCGAGACTGATGGAGGCCACCGTCACGAAGGCACCGAGCGACAGCCCCATGGAGATGTTTGCCGGGTCCTTCAGCGCGGGATTGCCGAGGATGAAGGTGAGGATGAGGAAGGGGTAGAGGAAGTTCACCACCATCTTCATCACCGAGCCGTCGGCCTCCGGGGCCAGCCAGCCGCGCAGCCGCGCGAAGTACCCCGCGCCGATCACGAGAAAGACCGGCACCGCCGCGCCGAAGACGGTGAGAAAAGTGGACATGTCTTCTTACATTCCGGGTTTTGACGGGAAAGCGCAATCTCTTCCCCCGTTTACGGTCAAGCGGAGCGCCACCTCACTTCGAAGGAGTCTGCGGCGGATCGACGAAGACGTATTTCCACGGGTGCCAGTCCATGGGATTGGGCTCCCAGCCGCGGACGCCGGGGTGAATCTGCCGCGTGGTGTTGTAATGATAGATGGCGATGACCGGGCTTTCCGCGAGCAGGAGCGCCTCCGCCTTCCGCGCGAGGGCAGCGGACTCTTCCGGGCTTTGCGCGTTCTTCGCCTCCTCCACGAGGCGGTCGAACTCCGGATTCGCCCAGCGGGCGAAGTTGTTGCCCCCGCCCGAAAGAAGAAGATCGAGGAAGGAGAAGGCACTCGGATAATCGGCGATCCAGCTCGCGCGCAGGATGTCGAAATCCCCCTTCTGGCGGCTGCCGAGGTAGCTCTTGAAGTCCTCGTTCCGCAGGTCCACGTCGATGCCGAGGACCTCCTTCCACATCGCCTGCACCGCCTCGGCGATCAGGCGGTGATTCTCGGAGGTGTTATAGAGCAGTTCCAGCTTCGGGAAGCCGGCGCCGCTGGGATAGCCCGCTTGTGAAAGGAGCCGCCGGGCTTCGTCTGCGTTGCATCCGAGTTCCTCGCAGGGCAGGTATCCCTCCACGGCGGGGACGAAGCTGCGGGCCGGGCGCTGCGCTCCGCCGAGGAGGTTGACGGCGATGGCCCGCCGGTCGATGGCGAGCGACAGGGCCCGGCGCACGTCAGGATTGTCAAGGGGCGGATGCGAGGTGTTGAGAGCGTAGTAATAGACCCCGAGGTATGGATCTACCCGCAGGGCCGGATTCTTCTGCCGCTTGAGAAAGGCGATGCGGCCCACGGGCACCGTGTCGGTCACGTGGAGCTGGCCGCCCTGAAAGGCCGTGTCCTCCACGGTGATGCTCTCGATGGGCAGGAAGCGCAGGCCCTTGAGGCGCACGGTGGCCGCGTCCCAATAATCCGGGTTGGCCTTGAGTTCGATCCGGCGCCCGCTTTCCCACGCCTCCATCATGAAGGGACCGCTGGAAAGAAGGCCCGGTGCGCGAGTCCAGCCGTTGGACCTTTCAAAAGCCCCGCCGGAAGCCTCGATGGATTTGCGCGGCAGGACGGCGAGGGCCGGGTGCGTGAGGATGGAGAGGAACCACGGGGTGCGCCGCTCCAGCGTGACGAGGATCGTCCGGGAGTTCGGCGCGGCAAGGCCCACCGCGTCAAAACCGGCCTTGCCAGCGTTGAAGGCGTCGGCGCCCTTCACGGCGGATAACAGAACCGCGTTGGCCGAGGCCATCTCCGGGGCGAGGAGGCGCCTCCACGAAAAGAGCACGTCGGCGGAGGTGATCGCCGTGCCGTCCGACCATTTCAGGCCCTCGCGAAGGTGAAAGGCATATGTGCATCCGTCCTCCGACATCGTCCAGTGCTCCGCCAGCGCCGGTTCGGGCGCGAGGGTCCTGGGGTTGGGCGCCACGAGGCCCTCGAAGAGCGCCCTCTCCACGTTCTGTTCCTCGACGCTCGTCGTGAGCTGGGGGTCCAGCGTCGCGGGCTCCACCTTGTTGCCCACGACGAGGATGCCCTGCGCCGCGGCGGCGTCGGCCTGCGTCGTGCCGCGCGAGCAGCCGGAAAAGAGCGCGGGGGTCGTTGCCAGCGCAGCCACCGGGAGAAGCCGGAAGAAACCGGAGAGGATCATGGCGCGATTCTTGTGCGGGAGACGGTCGAATGGAAGTGGAAACGTCAAGCGGCGGCGTTGACGGGACTGCGGCATGCCGATAGGTTCCCCTTGTATGCGCCTGCGAATCATTTTGGCGGTGGCGATCGTTCTGGCGGCGTGCTTCTGCGTCATTCAGTTCACGCGGGGACCGGAACGGCGCGCCGGGCAGCGTCAGACACCGTCCGCCGATCCGTCCGGGCGGGGTCGCACACGCCTCATGCAGTATCTGGAAAGCACTCCGTCCGACGCCGTGCCGGGTCTCTTCGTTGTGCTCGCCGAGACGGATGCGGACCACGCCGCATTCCTTGACGGGGCTCGCGCCGGCAACCTTGAGATTCGCGACGAATGCCCGGCTTTGCGGATGGTGCTCGTTTTTGCGCCGGACGGCCCCTCGCGCGAGAAACTCGCGGCGATCCTGCCCGCGCGCAGCTCCGTGGAATACGATTTTGCCCTGCATCTGCCCGATGCGGAGGTGCAGGCCGATCCCGCCGAGGCCTTCGGCGCGGGATTCGCCGCCGCCGTGGGCGCTCCCGCCGATCCGAACTGGGGGCGCGGCGCCGTTGTGGCGCTTCTGGACGATAGGGTCCTGCCCCATCCGGAGCTTGCAGGAGCGGACATCGTCTCTTTTCCGGACTTGTCCCTTCCCCTCCAGAGCAAACCCGGTCATGCCGATGCGATGGCCTCGATTCTCTGCGGTCGCGCAGCGGTTCAGGGCGTGGCCCCGTCGCTCAAGCTGCTCAACTTTGTCGTCGCCACACAGGACGGGGAGGGAGATTCCTACCGCATTGCCAAGGCGCTTTCGCAGGCGCTGGACGCCGGGGCCTCGGTCCTCTGCTGCCAGCGTGCCGTGCGCAGCGATTCGCGGGCGATCCGTCTGGCCGTGAATCGGGTCCGCGATGCCAACGCGGTGCTTGTCGTCCCGGCGGATCCGACGCTCGTGGAGAGCTATCCGGCGTCGATTGAAGGGGTCTTGAGCGTGGCGGCGATCGGTAGAACCGGCGTTGTCCTCGGCTCTTCCCAGGGCTTTTCAATCGCGGCGCCCGGCTCCGGGCTCGTCACGGCGGGCCCGGACGGGGAAACGGCTTCTTCGAGTGGCCCGGGAGCCTCGGCGGCGCTCGTCGCGGGGGCGCTCGCGGGCATCGTGGCGGAAAACCCGGGGCTCGGCGCGGCGCGGGGGGCGAATCTTCTCTGCGACTACGCGGCCCGGAGCGGGCTGGACGATTCCTTTGGTTCCGGCATCGTGGACGTGGCGCGCGTGCGCCAGCGGTCCACCCCCGGCATCCGCGACATCGCCGTCACGGGGGTTGATTTTGCCCCTGATTCCGGCGGCGCGGGCCGTGCGAGGATCGCCGTGCAGAACAAGGGTACGGCCACCACCGCCTTCACGCTGGAAGTCACCTGCGGCGGTCAGGTGTTCCGCTTTTCCAACCCCGGCCTGCCGGGCAACCAGTTCGCGATCTACACCCTCGACGTTCCCGAGGGCGACGGGCACCTTTCCGTCGAGGCCGTCCCGCAGGCGCTGGACGCCAATCCCGCGAACAACGTTTACGTCTGGTAGGAACCGTCCTACGCCACGGGCAGGAATTCCCGCCACGCGGCCTCGAAACGTCCCTCCCGGGCCGCCGCCGCCGCGAAGGGGACGCGCGGAGGCCGCCTTGGCCGCCGGGTGAGGCGCATCCCCGCCTCGTGAGGCAGGCGGTTCGCCTTGCGCTCGTTGCAGTCCCGGCACGCCGTCACGAGGTTCTCCCACGTGCTGCGTCCGCCGCGCTCGCGCGGGATGATGTGGTCGATCGTGAGCTCGCTTTCCGCATGGCGCTGGCCGCAGTACTGGCAGGTGCATTCGTCGCGGGAAAGAATCCCCTCGCGCGAAAGATGCACCTCGCACATCGGCAGACGGTCGTAGCCCGAGAGGATCAACACGGAGGGGATGCGCACCGGGAAACGCACGGTGGCGAGGGTCTCCTCTTCCGGCGCGGGCGGATGCCTTGCGGAAAGCTCCAGCCACTGGGCGATGTCCAGAAGCGCGTGGGCGTCCTTCGCGTTGGAGATGACCCGGGCGTCCTCGCGAAATAAGAGTAGAAACGCCCTCTTGACCCCCACGATGCCCACCGCCTGCCAGTTGCGGTTGAGGACTAGGACGCGCTTTGACGGATGGACAGGAGCCGCTTCGCGGGAAAACGAAAGATCCGACTCGGCCCCGGGTGTGGGTGCCGGTTCTTCCCCGCAGGAGAGGACGGCTCCTTGCATGCGCGGAAAATAGTCCCGGCACGGAAGGCTGTCAACCGGGTGCCTACTTCACCGTGCCGCTGAAGAGGATGGTCAGGACGCTCACCCACTGGCAGACCGAGCCGCCGAGAACGAAGAGGTGCCACACGGCGTGGTGGTACTTCATCCGGCGGAAGAGATAGAAGACGATGCCGAGCGAATAGACCACGCCGCCCACGATGAGGAGCGTGAAGCCCGCCGCCGTCATGTTGAAGTAGAGCGGGACGATGGCGAAGATGCAGATCCAGCCCATTGCCAAGTAGATCATGCTGGACCAGAAGCCGCCGCGCTTGGCCGCGAGGATCTCCTTGATGACGCCGCCGATGGCGAGCGTCCAGACGATCCCGAAGATCGACCAGCCCCACGGTCCGCGGATGGGCCCGAGGGTGAAGGGCGTGTAGGAACCCGCGATGAGCAGGTAGATGCACGCGTGGTCCCAAGTAAGGAAGAACCTCTTGAGCTTGATGCTGCGGACGGTGTGATAAAGGAAGCTGGAGAGGTAGAGGACGATGAGGCTCGTCCCGTACACGGCGCTCGCCACGACGAGCCACGCGTCGGAATGCAGGCTTGCGAAGACCACGGAAAGGACGAGTGCCGTGATCGCCCACACCAAGCCCAAGCCGTGCGTGACGCTGTTCATGGCTTCCTCGAAGGGCGTGTAGCCGCTTGTGGGATGAACCTCGTCCCTGCCTTCGGCGCGGGTCAGCCCGGCCTCAACGGATGCGTTCGACTCGCTCATGGGGCGCATTGTAGGAAGGGCGGGATTGAATTCAAGAGCTGATTCCGCCACATGCAATTGCCTCGTTTCGCTACGCGTACAGGAGCTTCTGCGCGTTCTCCAACTTCGCGGCCAGTTCCGCGCGGCGGACCGGTTTGGAGATGTATTCGTCCATGCCCGCCTCGATGCACTTTTCGCGATCGCCCCTCATGGCGTTGGCCGTCATGGCGATGATGTGCACGTCCTGCTGGGCCACGCCGCAGAAGCCGCTCCGGATGCGACGCGTGGTCTCGAAACCGTCCATTTCGGGCATCATGCAGTCCATGAGAATGCAGTCGAAGGGCTGGCAGCGCAGGCTTTCCAGAGCCTCCAGTCCGTTCGAGGCCACCGAGCAGCGGTGTCCCAGCTTTTCCACCATCAGGCGTGCGACGACCTGATTGGTCGTCGTGTCCTCCACGATCAGCACGCGCAGGGGACGAACCGCGGGAGAACTCTCCGGAGAGGAACCCGAGTCGATCGACCCGTCCGCAGGGACGGGACGACACAGATCCTCCAGACAGGCGAAAAGTTCCGCAAGACGCACCGGCTTGTAGAGGTGGCGGTTCACGATCGTCCGCTCGGCGAGTTCCGGCGCGATCGTCCTGCCGACGACCCTCATGCCGACGATCTTGAGGTTTGCGAAACGTTCGTCGGAGGCGATTTCCGCGCAAAGAGAAGCAATCTCGTCGTCGTCGCCACCAAGGTCCGCCAGAAGGAAATCGAAGCCGTCCTTCGCCGCGTCCGCCGCCGTGAGGGCCGTCCAGGCCTCCTGCGTGTCGCTCGCGGGGGTGCAGCGCAGTTTTGCGGAGGTGAGGTGATCGGCAAGGACGTTCCGGAGGGTCGCGTTGTCGTCGAGGATCAGGAGGCGCCGGTTCCCGAAGTCGTACGCGGTCGGCTTCTCCCCGCAGACGGACTTTTCGAGCGGGATCTCAAACCAGAAGAGCGAGCCCGCGCCCGGTTCGCTCTGGCAGCCGATCGACCCGCCCATCAGTTCGGTCAGGCGCTTGGAAATGGAGAGCCCCAGACCCGTGCCGCCGTGCCGCCGCGTCGTGGAGCCATCGGCCTGTGTGAAAGGCGTGAAGAGCCGGGCGAGGGCCGCGTCGGAAATGCCGGATCCGGTGTCGCGGACCTCGACGCGCAGGCGGCCCGTCTCCGGCAGATAGTCCGCGCGAACGACGACCTCGCCCTTGTCGGTGAACTTGACGGCGTTTCCGACGAGGTTGACGAGGATCTGCCGGATGCGAGTGGAATCCGCCACGGCGTGGAACGGCACGCTGGCGGCCACGTCGCGGACAAGCTCGATGTCCTTGGCGGCGGCGCGTTCCACAAGAAGATGGATCGCGCTTTCGATGAGTTCGCGCACGTCGAAATCGTGTTTGGAGATCTCGACCTTTCCCGCCTCGATCTTGGAAAAGTCCAGAATGTCGTTGATGATGTCCAGGAGCGACTCGCCGCAGGAGCGCACGGTTTTGGCATACATCGCCTGTTCCGGCGTGAGGGACGTTTCCAAGAGCAGGCTCGACATGCCGATCACCCCGTTCATGGGCGTGCGGATCTCGTGGCTCATGTTCGCGAGGAACTCGCTCTTCATCTTCGTCCCTTCGATCGCCATGTCGCGCGCGCGGGCGAGGTCCGCGTTCGCGGCGTTGATCTCGCTGGCGAGCTGCTCCAGCTGATGGTTCGCGGCGCGCAGGTTCCGTTCCTGAAGCTCCACCTGCTTGAGTTTCTCCAGCAGCATGCGGTGCTGGAGCTTCACGAGGGAATGCACCTGAATGAGGCCGACGAAGTTCTTTCCTTCGTCAATGAGGCCGATGTCGTCGTAAAAATCGTCGCTCGCGCGGGAGAAAACGGTGTCCAGCACGTTGCGTAGCGGCGTCCCCACGCGGATCAGCACGGGGCTCGGCAGCATGTGTTCCACCACCGGCTTCTTGGAAAAGAGCGCGAAACCGAAGCGCGAACCCAGCACCATGCCGATGCCGCTGCGCGAACAGATGCCGAGCATCTTGTTGCCCTCCACCACCGCCATGAACTCGTGCCCGTGCTTCTGAAAGGTGCGGTGTGTCTCCTCCAACGTGGAGCCCGAACCGATCGAATAACTGCAATCGACGAGCGTTCGCAGGTCGGTCTGATCAACCTGCGCCATCAATCCTGGCATGGAAACCGGCTCGAACATCGTGTGCGTTTCTCGGGATGCGTCAGGAAGGGTAATCGGTCGGTTTTCCGTTTATTCTCACAACAGGTGAAAAGATTGCAACAAATGAAAGTGGATTGCATCCCGCGCGCGGACATGGCTCCGCACACGAGAATTCTGCACAGGGCGGAGAAGGAGCAGAAGGCGTGCCACGCCCCGGAAAGGGCCGAGTATGACCGCTCCGTTCCATAATTGGAACAGATCCGAGCCTGTTTTACACGGTTTTTACTAAATTTCGCACTCAGGCAGGACGCAATCCATTCTGTGGGATCGAAAATCCCGTCAGGGGAAGGAAGAATCTGCCGTTGTTACGCGCGGACGGGATAGCCCGCCGCTCCCGCAAGTTCCTGCACCTTGCCGAAGACGGCGTTCACCTCGGCGTCGGTCAGCGTGCGCGTCGCCGAACGGAAGGTGAGGGTGAAGGCGAGCGAGCGCGTGCCCTCCGCCAGTCCCTTGCCCGAATAGAGGTCGAAGAGACGGACGCCCTCCAGGGCGAAGTCCGCACCCTCCACCGCCTTCTGCGCGGCCTTGCGGACGGCGCTCGTGACGGCGGCGGCACTCGCGGAGTCCGGGGCGACGACGGCGATGTCGCGCGTGGCGGCGGGCTGCTGCGAGAGGGCCTTGTACTTGTAGGCGACGCCCGTCGGGGCGCTCTTTTCGAGGAACACCGGTTGGAAGGAGGTCTCCACCGCGTACACCGCGCCTTTGATGCCGAGGCGCTGGGTCATCGCGAGGTCGAGCAGGCCGCAGCGGATCTCGAAGACGTTGCTCGCGAAGACCGCCGCGTGACCTTCCTGCCAGACGCCGGGGGCCTTGAGCGGTGCCAGACGCCCCGAGTCAAAGCGCGCGCCCGCGATCGACGCGAGCTCCAGCGCGAGGGCCGAGGCGTCGAAGAAGTCGATCGCTCCGGAGCTGCGCCACGCCTGCGGCTTTTCCGCCGTCATCACGGCGCCCGCGGAGAGGTATTCCCAGAGCTTCCCGCCCGAGGCGGCGCTCGTGCGACCGATCTCGAAGAGCTTCACCTCGCCCGCGTCGCGCGACTGGTTGAGGAGGAGGTTGTCCAGAAGACCGGGGAGCAGGCTCACGCGCAGGTGGCTCTGGTCGCTCGCCAGCGGATTGGCCAGCGCGAAGAGCGCGGCGTCCCTGCCGCTCCAGAGCGCCGTTTCAGGCCCGGAGCGCAGCGGATAGTTCACGCATTCGGAAAAGCCGCGCGCCGCGAGGAAGTTGCCCGCGCTGCGCCAGAAGAGCGCCATGGGGTCGTCCCCGCCGACGAGGGCGTTGGAATTGACCGGCGCGGAGGGAATCTTGTCCGTCCCGTAAATGCGCAGAAACTCCTCCACGAGGTCCACCGGGCGTTCGAGGTCGAGTCGGAAGGAAGGGATCTTCACCACGAACTTGCTGGACAAGGGGCCCGTGGGCTTGGCGTCCACGGCCAACTCCAGGCGGGAGAGGATCTCCTCGATCTGGCGGTCGGTCACGTCGAAGCCGAGGCTCCTGCGCATGAAGTCGCCGGTGAATTCGATCTCCTTGGCGACAATCGTGGGTTCGCCGAAAATGCGGGGGCTGCCCGCGAGTTCCCCGCCCGCGACTTCGAGGATGAGCTCGATCGCGCGCATGGCGGCGAATTCCGTGCCCTTGGGGTCGATGCCGCGCTCATAGCGGTAGGAGCTGTCCGTGGAAAGCGCCAGCTTGCGCGAGGTGCGGCGGATGCCGACCGGGGCGAAGTAGGCGGCTTCAAGGAAGATGTCCCTAGTGGCACCGTCCACCTCGGCGTCGAGGGAGCCCATGACGCCCGCGACGACGAGGGGCTTTTCCGCGTCGGCGATCGTCAGCATCGTGGGGTCGAGCGCGCGCTCCTTGCCGTCCAAAGTGACGATCTTCTCGCCCTCGCGCGCGTTGCGGACGATGATCTTCTTGCCGGAAATCTTGTCCGCGTCGAAGGCGTGGAGCGGCTGGCCGAGCTCCATGAGGACGAAGTTCGTCACGTCCACGACGTTGTTGATCGCCCGCAGTCCCGCGCCCTCCAGCGCCTTGACGAGCCATTCCGGGCTCGGACCGATCTTGACGTTCCGGATCGAATAACCGCGGTAGTGCGGGCAGGCGGCGGGATTTTCCACCGTGAGGGAGGTGATGAGCGAGGGCGCCTTCTCCAGAATCATCTGGAGGTGGATCTCGGGATAGTTGAGGGAAAGGTTGAAATACGCCGCCATCTCGCGCGCCATGCCGACGTAGGAAAGGCAGTCCGGGCGGTTCGGCGTGACCTCGATGTCGAAGACGGTGTCGGAACCCGGGAACACGTCGTTGATGGGCGTCCCGATCTCCGGGCGTTGGGAAAGGATGAGAAGCCCAGAGTGATCTGCGCCGAGGCCCAGCTCCTTGGCGCTGCACATCATGCCGAAGCTCTCCACGCCGCGCAGCTTGCTCGGCTTGATCTCGAAATTGCCCGGCAGCACCGCGCCGACGAGGGCCACCGGCACGCGGTCGCCCACCACGTAGTTGTGCGCGCCGCAGACGATCTGGAGCGGCTCCGGCGTCCCGACAGCCACCTTGCAGACGCCGAGGTGATCGGAATTGGGATGGTTCTCGCGCGAGAGGACCTCGCCGACGACGACCTTGTCCATCTTCGCCATGCCGAGGGTTTCGACGCCCTCGACCTCGAAGCCGATCTGCACGAGGGCCTTGGCGACCTCGTCCGCCGGGCGGTCGAGGTTCACGTATTTCTTCAGCCAGTTGTAGGAAAGTTTCATGACGCTTCTTTGCGGTTGGGTGTTGGCGGCGCGGTTAGACGAATTCGCGGAGGAACCGCAGGTCGTTCTGGTAGAAGTAGCGGATGTCGTCCACGCCCGAGAGGATCATCGCGATGCGCTCCAAGCCGAAGCCGAAGGCGTAGCCGGTCCACTTCTTGGAGTCGTAGCCCACGGCGTCGAAGACGTTGGGGTCCACCATGCCGCAGCCGCCGATCTCCACCCACTCCTTGCCGAGCTTGGGCAGGTGGCCGCTGTAGAAATCGACCTCGAAGCTGGGCTCGGTGTACGGGAAGAAGTGCGGGCGGAACCGAACGCGGGACTCCTTGCCGAGGAGGTTCTTGAAGAGATAGTCGAGAATGGCCTTGAGGTCCTTGACGGACACGCCCTCGTCCACGGCGAGGCACTCCATCTGGTGGAAGCTCGCGCTGTGGGTGGCGTCGGTCGTGTCGCGGCGGTAGCAGCGCCCCGGCGAGACGATGCGGATCGGCGGGGAGTGCCGCAGCATCTCGCGGATCTGCACCGAGGAAGTGTGCGGACGCAGGACGTACCGCTCGCCCCCGTGGCGGGTGACGTTGCCCCACTTGGTGTCCAGCGGAAGATAGTACGTGTCCTGCATGTCGCGCGCCGGGTGTTCCGGAGGGGTGTTCAGCGCGTCGAAGCAGAAGAATTCCGTCTCCACCTCCGGGCCCTCCGCAATGGAGAAGCCCGCGCGGCGCATGATCGAGGAAAGCTCCTCGCGAATCTGCGAGATCGGGTGCCGTGTGCCAAATGCGAGGGCGGGCGGGGGCAGGGTGACGTCCACCGCGGGGCCTACCTTCGCGGCGAGCTCCTTCGCGCGCAGGCGGTTGAGGTTTTCCGCGAGAATCGCCTCGATGGCGTCCTTGGCCTCGTTGATCAGCTTTCCGGCGGCGGGGCGCTCGTCCTTGGGCAGTTTGCCGAGATTCTTGCGGAGCGCGGTAAAGCTGCCGTTCGGGCCCACGATCGTCGCCTTGGCGGCTTCGAATTGCGGCATGGTGGCGGCTTCCTCCAGCGCGGCGCGGGCCGCGTCCACGATCTTCTTGAGTTCTTCTTGCATCGGAAAGTGCCTCTCTTGCGAGTTGAAAATGCGGGATATACTCCCGCGCCGCCGCAGGGTCAAGAAAGCCCCGCGCGCGAGAGGAAAATGCGACCCGGCCCACCGGGAAATCGGGGAACCGCTACCGGCCGGGTTCTTCCTGCGTGGTATTGTCGCAAACGATGTGCACCGCGTCGCACTCGCCGCACTTTTCCACATGGTGGTGGGCGAGAAACGCCTCCCAGTGCTTCTTTTGCTGCGGGGTGATGATACCGCTCCCCATGCAGAGGGGGCAGGTGTTTTCGAGCGCGTTCAGGACCGCCTCGCGGATGAATTCCGAGCGGTTCGGCATGGCGGAGAGGAGTCTTGCGAGCTCCCCGTCGGCCTTGAAGGTGATCGTCTCCTGCGGCGCGCGGGCCATGACGCCAGAATGCAGCACGCGGGCCGCATTGGCAAGCGTTGGCAAGATGTGCTGTTGCGCCCTCATCCGCATTCCTGTAACATCGGCTTCCTCCCGATGGAAAGCGGCATACCCCAGTCCGGCGACGTTTCGGTTCATCCTCGCGGGCGCAGCGCGATGGAGCGGCGTGCGTTCCTTGTGATCCTGGCGCTTGTCAGCGTCCTGTTCCTCTTCGTCCTCAAGCCCTTTTACAGCGCGCTCTTCTGGGCCTGCACCCTCGCAATCGTGATGTACCCCTTCCACCGCCTCGTGAAGAGGTTCGTCAAGGGACCGAACCTTTCGGCCCTCGCGACGCTGGCGGTGCTTTGCGTTGTCGTTCTCACTCCGGCGCTTTTTCTCTTCTTTTCGTTCCTCAAGGAAGGCTCGTGGCTCTACGGCGAAATCCAGTCCGGGCGCTTCGACCTTTCCGCGCACCTTGAGAAAATCCGCACGGCGGCCCCGGCGCTGGAACAGCTGCTGGAAAGAATCGGCGTCGATTCCGCCTCCGTGCAGGCGCACCTTTCCGGCGCGGCGGTGACGGCGGGGCGCTTCCTTGCCTCGAACGCGGTGACCTTCGGACAGAACGCCTTTGCCTTTCTCGTGGGCGTGGCGCTCATGCTCTACGTC
Organism: Puniceicoccales bacterium Verruco_01; assembly: GCA_001604565.1. Lineage (GTDB taxonomy): Bacteria > Verrucomicrobiota > Verrucomicrobiia > Opitutales > Oceanipulchritudinaceae > Verruco-01. Next base: position 84,564 of record LVBV01000015.1, read on the forward strand.
GCCTTCTACATGCTGCGCGACGGGCCGGAGATGGTGGACAAACTGGTGCGCGCGCTGCCCTTGGGCGACGATCTGGAGCGCCGGATGATCGGGCGTTTTGCGGAGGTGACGCGCGCGACGGTGCGCGGGAGCTTTGTCATCGCCCTCGTGCAGGGAGCGCTCGGCGGGATCGTTTTCTGGGGCCTGGGCATCGGCGGGGCGCTCCTCTGGGGCGCGGCGATGGCGGTCTGCGCGCTCGTGCCGGTGGTGGGCACGGCGATTGTCTGGGGGCCGGTGGCGGTGTGGCTCTTTGCAGTGGGAGCGTGGGGCAAGGGGCTTTTCCTCGTCGTCTTCGCGGCGGGGGTGATCGGCAGCGCGGACAACGTTCTGCGCCCCATTCTCGTCGGACGGGACACGAAGCTGCCGGACTACGTGGTCCTTCTCTCCACCCTCGGCGGTTTTGCGATCTTCGGGATGAACGGCTTCATCGTGGGGCCCGTCGTCGCGGCGCTCTTCCTCTCCCTCTGGCAGGTCTTCATCGACGAGTTCAACCCCGCTCCGGCAAAGAACGCGGCACCGGCGCAAGCGGCTCCAGAACCCGAAAAGCCTGCGGAGGGCGATGCCGGTACGGCACAGTAGGGGCTCCTACAACATCCCGAGGAGCTTCTCGAAGAGGACCTCGCTCTTTTCGCCGCGGAAGAGGAGCGTCGTCATCCCGAGTTTCTCCGCCGGCGGCAGGTTCCTCGGGTTGTCGTCCGCATACAGGCAGCGGGTGGGATCGGCGCCGGTTCTCCCGAGCAGGATGCGGTAGATTCTCTCCTGCGGTTTCTCGCAGCGGACGGCGCCGCTCACGACCCACTCGTCGATGAAGCGGTCCATGCCGAACCTCTGGCGCAGGATGCGCGACCATTCGACCGGCCCGTTGGAAAGACAGGCAAGGCGCAGCCCCTTTTCCTTCAGGACCGCGAGGGCCGGCAGGAGGCCGGGGTTTAAGCGGTAGAAGGAGGCGTGCTCCATGTCCGCCCCGTCGGTTTCCGTCAGGCCGCACATCCGCCACATGTCGTCCGAGTCGATCTCCCCGGCGCTGCACCGCTCGAAGGCGCGCACGATCATGTCGTCGGGCAGGTCGCAGCCCTGACGGCGCAGGTAGGGGATCATGAGGTCGGTCACGTCGTCCCCGTTGGCGTACAAAACGCCCATCGCGTCGAGGATCACCCAGTCGAACTTGTCGGAACGGCTCATCGGGGGCGCATGTTGGCGGAGCGGCGCGTTTGCGGCGAGCGGATTTGAATGCCGGATCGGCGTCACCGCCTCATCCCGCGCTTGCGGAAGGTTTTGCGGACTGTATCCTCGCGGGATGCTCTCCTTCCTTGCCATCCGCAACCTCGCCGTCGTGGAGAAGGCCGACCTGGAATTTCCCGGCGGCTTCTGCGCCGTGACGGGCGAGACGGGCGCGGGCAAGAGTGTGCTGCTCGGCGCGCTGGCGCTGCTCGCCGGGGCGCGGGCGGACCGGGAGGCGATCCGCGCGGGTGCGGAGGAAATGACAATCGAGGGCGGCGTGCAGCTTGCCGGGGAGCGGGCAAAACTTGTGGACGCATTTCTCGCCGCGCGCGAACTTCCCGCCTGCGAGGAGGGCCTTCTTCTACTGCGGCGCACCGTCCACCGCGAGAGGGCGGGGCGGATCCTCGTGAACGGGGCGGCGGCGACGCAGGCGGTCCTCGCGGAACTCGGCAACCTGTGGCTGGATATCCACGGCCCGCGCGAGGCGCAGACGCTCTTTTCCGAACGGCGGCAGCTGGAGCTCCTTGACGCCTATGCGAAGGACGGGGAAACCCTTGCGCGGTATTCGGAAAGCTACGCGAAGTGGCGCGAACTGCTGCGGAAGGCCGAGGAGCTGAAGAACGCCCGCCGCCTTGGGCCGGACGAGGTGGAATTCCTCAAAACCCAGCTTTCCAAGATCGAGGCGGCGCGGCTCACGGAGGAATCCGTCGCGGCACTCGACCGGGATTTTACGCGGCTTGAAAGCGCGCGGGAACTGGTGAGCGGGGCGTCGTCCCTTGCCGGGAAGATCGCGGGAGGGCGGGGTCTTGCGCAGACTCTCGCGGAAGTGCTCACCGAGGCACGCAAACTGGCGCGGATCGACCCATCCCTGTCGGACCTCGCCACGCGGCTCGACAGCGTGTCGATCGAGCTCTCCGATATCGCGCAGGACTTTTCCCGCGCCGCTCGGGAGGCCTCCTTCGACGAGCGCACGGCGAAGGCCCTGCGGGAGCGGATGGAGGTCTGGATGGAACTGCGCCGCAAGTACGGGCCGGAGGTTGCGGGGGTTCTGAAGAAGGCCGCCGAGATGCGCGAGCGGATCGCGGAACAGTCCGACGTGGCGGGCCGGATCGACGCGGCTCTCAAAGAGGCGGAGAAGCTGCGCGCAGGCCTTGTGAGGCTCGGCGACGAACTCACAACCGCGCGTGAAAAGGCCGCGCACGACCTCGGCGAGGCGTCCGGGCGACTCCTCTCGCGCCTTGGCTTCAAGAGCGCGCGGCTGCGTTTCGAGGTCTTTCCGGAGCCGGAACTGCGGGAGTGGGGGAGCTCCTCCTGCCGCATCGTCTTTGCCCCGAACCCCGGCCTGCCGCCCAGGCCCCTCGCGAAGATCGCCTCCTCGGGCGAGCTCGCGCGCGTCATGCTGGCGGTGAAGACGGTTCTCGCGGGCGCGGATGCCACGCCCGTCCTCGTTTTCGACGAGGTGGATGCCAACGTCGGCGGCGAGGCGGCGGTGGAGGTGGCGCGCCTGCTCGCGGGCCTTGGAGCGGCGCATCAGGTGTTTGTCGTCACGCACCTGCCGCAGGTGGCGGCGCGGGCCTCGGCGCATTTCCTTGTGGAAAAGGCGCAGAAGGACGAGGTGACGCAGGTCTCGATCGGCGCCCTCCACGGCGACGGCGCGCGTCGCGTCGCGGAACTGGCCCGGATGCTGGGCGACCGGCACAGCCCGGAGGCGATCCGTCACGCCGAGGCGCTCCTGCGCGGGGCGTAGGTGTTATTGGGCGGATGCTTCCGGCGGCGGGACGGTGTCGAAGGAGTTTTTCTCCATGTCGAGGCGGTGCCACTGCCCTGTTTCCACGTTGCGGAAAAGCGGGTAGAGACCTCGGCCCGACTCGTAGTAACCGAACTTTTCCAGATGCAGGATCACTTGATCCCCTTCCGTGCGTCGCTCGAAGCGCACGCTGCCGAAGACCGGGTGGTAGCCGTAATAATAGTCGTAGCCCGCCAGCCACGGCAGATACACCGAGTCGAGGATCGCCTTTGCTTCTTCCATGTCCCAGCCGAGGGCCTTGTCGATGACGATGCGGTCGCCCCGGAGCTGGAGGAGGTCCGCCTCGCGCTCCACCTCGCGTGGCAGGAGGTTGCCGAAGTCGTCCTTCACGAGGAAGACCATCCCCACCGCGTCGGACCTCGTCAGGAGGACTCCCGGCGGCATTTTGTCGTACACGGCCTCGTCATCCGCGCGGAACATCCAGGAGAAGCACGGCTGCGGACGGGTGAAGTCGCTTAGTCGGATCGTTGGGGCGTAACTCCGCGGCGCGTCGGCGTCCGCCACAATGCGCAGGTAGCTCCCCGAAATGATGCGCACGTGCATCCGGCCTTCCCAATACCACGAGGCGGGCTTGGCAAGGTGCAGTGGTGTAAAGAGCGTGAGAAGGGGAAGAATTGTGGAGAAGAGGACCGCCGCCGCCGCGAGAACCGCGCCGGAAGCTCCCGTGGGAGCGAAGACAGGAGCATCGGCGGACTTCTTGAGGCGACGGAAGAGCAGGGGAATGACGCCGAACGACGCACAGATCGGCAGCATCTGGAGGGGAATCGTGGCCGCGTAGGGGCGGATCCCGGCGTCCCACGGCGGAACAAAGGGTGTGGAAAGGAGAATCCCGGCGGCGGAGAGAATCGCGAGGCGGCACACGGGATCCTTCCAGCGCCAGAGGCAGACCCCGAAGCCGAGAGCAAAGAGGAGCGCCGCGGGCAGGTTCGCAAAGTGCGGCAGGAAAGCGAAGGCGACGCCCTCCGAAAAGAAGAAGGCGAGCGCCTTCCGCGAGGCGGAGAGGAGGAGCCCGGGGTGAGCGTGAAGCAGGCGCAGGACGTTGGAGCGCGCCTCTTCCGCGCTCGCGGTGGCGATGGAGGAATTCCAGCTTCCGCCGGTGAGTAGCCCGTTGGCATGGTGCCAGAAGTCCATGCTCATCGGCACCGTGGCCGGTTCGCAGAGGATGCGCGTGAAAAGCGCGTTCAGGGCCAGCCCGCTCGCGGCACAGAGGGCGGCGAGGGCGAGGAGCAGTCCCTTCCTCTTCCAGCCCGCCCCGAAGGAGGCGAGGGCGATTCCCGCCAGAGGCAGGACGAGCATCGCCCCGGGACGCGCCGCCAGCGCAAAGGAGAGCGCTGCGAGTCCCGACACCGAAAGGAGATTCCGTCCCGTCCGCATCCCCGCGACGAGGAGCCCTGCCGCGCAGAGGGCCAGCGGCAGGCCGTACGCCTCGCTCGCGAAGGTGCCGAGGAAGTTCGCCAGGTACACAAGTGCCCCCCACGCGAAGAGCGCCGCCGCCACCGGCCCCGCCCATTTGCGGACCTCCCGCATGGAGAAGGCCACCGCCAGTGCCGCGAAGAGCCCGGTGGCCAGGTGGATCAGGACGAGGTTGCGGGAAAAAAGGAAGGTGAGCGCCGCGAAAAAGCTGTGCGAGGGCACATGCGCCGCCGCCCATTCCGAGAAGGGCCGGCCGGAGGCCACGCGCGAAGCTTCGAAGGCGTAGCCCGCGCTGTCGCCGATGGGGACGAGTATCTTCGCGTTGCAGAGGGTGTCGAGGCCAACCGAAAAGTTGACTGCGAGGCTCACCGAAAGCCAGAAGAGCAGGACCGCGAAGAGCCCCGTCAGGCTCTCCGGTTTTTTCCAGAGCAAAATCCCGGCGCCGAGGGCGGAGAGCGCCGCCGCCTGTGCCGGAGAGAAGAGGGCGAGCCACGCCGCGAAAGGCCCCGGGCGCAGCATGAAAAGAATCCACAAAAGCGCCAGAACCGGGATCGCAACCCACGGGCGGCGCAGGATGCGGAGGAGGACGGCGCGCTGGGGAAACTTCATCAAGTGTGAATGGCCGGGTTGCCTTCTCCGGTTTCAGCCTTCGCGTCCGCAGGGGTCATTTTCCGGTAAAAAGAGAAGTCGGCAAAGGAGGCGCCGATGCTGTCGCCCCTGTAGGGGAGGCGGTTCTTGACATGCTTCGCGAGAACCCAGTTCGGGCGATTCGCGACAATCCACGCGCTGAATTTGCGGTGGCGGATGTGTGGGCCCTGAATGTCGCGATTGTCGTCCGTGTCGCTCGAATAGATGGCAACAAAGCGGTCCGCGCGGCCAAAGAGCGCCTCCATGTGCGCCGCAAAGACGGCATCCTCCACAAGGTGGTAGATCACGTCGAGGGACATCGTCATGTCCGCGCGCGTGTCGCCGAGATCCGCGAGGAGACGGAAGTCCTTCGAGGAATCGCTGACGAACCGTTCCCGGCAGAGAGCGAGCGCCCGAGGGCTGACGTCGATCCCGGTGTAGCGCGGATACTGCGCAAGGGCCAGTTGCCGACCGTCGCCGCAGCCGAATTCCAGGACGCTTGTCACGCCCTCCTTCGCAATAAATTCGTTCAGCACCTGTGCCTTGAAGGCCGCGAGATCCCCAGAGGAACCGGGGCCGGAGCTGCCGCCCTTTTCGTAGCGCCGCGTCCAGTAGGAGGCCGAGTCGCGGAAGATCCGGCGGCGCAGGCAGCCGGGCACGAGGCGCCAGCCGGCGTTGCGGGCCGCTTTTTCCAGTTGGGCGAGGATGTGGGTCATACGGGATGGGTGAGCAGCGCCTCCAGTTCGGCAAGGGTCTTCGCCCCGTCGATCGCGTGGCGAAGCTTTCGCGCCCCGGCGAGGTCGCCCGTGAAGGGTTTGATCTTTGGACGGATGTGCGAAAACGTTTCGCCGGCGGCGTCGAGGCTCCGGGCGTAGGCAAGGAGGGCGCTCCTTCTTTGGTCAGGAGTCGGCTTTTCCGGTTCCGCCTCCCCGGCAAGGGCGGCCCTGAGCTGGCGGAAGATCCAGGGGTTCCCAAGGGCCGCGCGGCCCACCATCACGCCCGCGACGCCGCTTTCCCGGATGATCTCCGCCGGATAGGTTCCGTTCACCGCGCCGTTACCCACAACGGGGATCTGCACGGCCTTCACCACGGCGGCGATCGCCTTCCAGTCCGCGTCGCCCGAATATCCTTGAACCCGCGTCCGTCCGTGGACGGTCACCGCGCGCACGCCCACGCTCTCCAGCATTTTTGCGAAATCCGCCGCCACGATGTGCGAAAAATCCCAGCCAAGACGCATCTTGGCCGTGACGGGCGTGTCCGGAGCCGCCTCCACCACCGCCTTTGCGATGGCGAGGGCGTTCGGCAGGTCCTTGAGAAGAGCACTTCCGGCGTTCTGGCCGACGATTTTCGGCGCGGGGCAACCGTAGTTCAAGTCGATGAAGTCGGGCCGGAACCTCTCCCGCACCTTCGCCGCCGCTTCCCCGAGGAGCCCCGCGTCCGCACCGAAGAGCTGGATGCCGAAGGGCCGCTCGTCCTCGCCAAAGCGGACAAGGTTCCACAGGCGGGAATCGTCCCCCGCGTTCAGCACCGCGTTCGCCATCACGAATTCGCTTGTGAGGACCTCCGCGCCGAAACCCTTGCAAAGACGACGGAAGCTCTGGTCGCAAAACCCGGCCATCGGCGCCAAAAAGAGCGCCGGACCCGGATGTGTCGGCCAGTGGGAGAGAAGGATCATACCAGTTGCTTCATCATGCCGGAGGGCCGCGCCCCGGCAAGAACGCAAAACGGTATCCATTCCGTGTCGTTTTTGCCCGTTTTTTCAATGGTGGTTGCGATCCATGCTAGCGCCGGAGGTTCGTCAGCCCATTCGTTCCTTGGGTGCCTTTTTGTTTGAAAGAGATACTCTTGTAGCGTCAACGCGCGATATGGTGATCCATCATCATGCACTGTATCAAGATGTTGCGGAATGCGTCATCCCGCTTCGGGACGGAAGGGTGGCAGGGGTGGTTTCGGCTTCGTCCGGGAGCTGAAAAGCTCTTCCACGGGTCCATAATTACTTGAGAATGGATCGAAAACTTGTTGCTCTACTGGGTGGAAATGCTTAAAGACAGCTTTAAATAGTTGCAGGTTTGATCTGCCGAAACCTGAGACGGTGAATGTCATGGCTCAAGAAGGCTCAACAGAAAAGGGGATCAGCCGTATCGATTCCGGTTCCACGCACGGGTGGTTTGTGCGGGGATACAAGAACGGCAAGACGTTTTCCAAGCTCTTCAGTGACATGAAGTGTGGCGGCTCCGACAAGGCTCTCTCTCTGGCCCGGACCTACCGCGATAAACTTCACGAGGAGCTGGACAAGATCGCCTCGCGCCCGCGCGGACGACGCATCGCCTACCGCGATGCGCGCAACTCCACCGGCGTCCTTGGCGTCTGCCGCACCCGCAAGAAGGGTCCGAACGGCACCGTCAGCGAGGTGTATTCGGTGACGTGGCGGCCCGAGCCCGGCGTGCAGAAGTGCACTTCCTTCTCGATCAAGAAGTACGGGGACAAGCAGGCCTTCCGCCTCGCGGTGGCGCACCGCCGCCGGATGCTGCGCGACATCTACGGCCCGGGTATCTTCCGCAAGATCGCCTCGCACGTGCAGGCCGCCTCCGAGACTGCCGGGGAATAGTTTCCCTTCCGTCCGTCCTTTCCTTTTTGCCGCGCGGGGGGTCGTTTTTTCGTTTCCCGCGTACCCTGCTTGCGCGCCGGAGTCCGGATGGTATTCTGACGCCTTATGAAGACCCCCCGTTTCTCGCTCCTTGCCGCGGCTAGTGTCCTCGGCCTTTTTACCGGGATTCTGCCCGCGCAGAACGCCACGCCCGACGAGCGCGCCCGCGCAATGCTGGCCCGCATGACGACCGAGGAAAAAATCGGTCAGATCCAGCAGATCCACGGCCCCGACGAGGCTGCCGCAAGCGAGGGGAGGGTGGGATCCTTCCTCAACATCGTGGATCCCGCGATTTCCATGAAGCTCCAGAGAGAGGCCGTGGAACAGTCCCGCCTGGGGATCCCGCTGCTTCTTGGACGCGACGTGATCCACGGCTTCCGGACGGTGTTCCCCATCCCGCTCGGGACCGCCTGCACCTGGGATGACGACCTCGCCCGCGAAGGCGCTCGCGCCGCCGCCGCGGAAGCCGCGGTCGGCGGTTACAACTGGACTTTCTCCCCGATGGTGGACATTTCCCGCGACGCTCGTTGGGGCCGCATTGCGGAGAGCTTCGGCGAGGATCCGTATCTTTCCGCGCGCATGGCGGCGGCGTTTGTCGAGGGCTACCAGTCCCCGATGCCGGGCCGTCCGAAGGGCATCGCCGCGTGCGTCAAGCATTTTGGCGGATACGGCGCGGCGGAGGCCGGGCGCGACTACGGCTCCACCCCCATTCCGCCCCGCGAGCTGAATGACGTGTACCTCAAGCCCTACGAGGGCGGCGTGAAGGCCGGGGCCCTCACGGTGATGAGCGCCTTCAACGAACTGGACGGAGTTCCCTGCACGGGCAGCCACTTCCTGCTCACCGAGGTCCTGCGGCAGCGGTGGGGCTTCGAGGGCATGGTGGTGAGCGACTGGGAGTCGGTCGTGGAGTTGACCACGCACGGTTTTGCCAAGGACCACCGCGAGGCGGCGATGCGGGCCATCAACGCCGGACTCGACATGGAGATGACGAGCCACTCCTACCGCGATTACATGGCGGACCTCCTCGCCTCCGGCGAGGTCAGCATGGCGACGCTCGACGAGCGCGTCCTGGCGATCCTCCGCGTCAAGTACGCCCTCGGCCTCTTTGAAGACCCGTACGGCCCGGCCTTCGACGCGAAAAAGTACCTTTTGCCGGAAACGCTCGCCCTTGCGCAGCGCACGGCGGAGGAGGGCGCGGTGCTCCTCAAGAACGAGGGGGACCTGCTGCCTCTTGGGAAGGGCGTCACCGTCGCCGTCGTGGGACCGCTGGCGGATGCGGCGCACGAACAGCTCGGCACCTGGGCGCCGGACGGACGCGATGCGGACGCGGTGACCCCTCTCGCCGCCCTGCGCGTAAAGCTCGGCGCGGATCGTGTGATTTACGCCCCCGGCCTCACCTACAGCCGCGACGCGTCCACCGGCGGCTTTGCGGCGGCGGTGGCGGCGGCAAAGAAGGCGGATGTGGTCCTCTGTTTCGCGGGCGAGGAATCGCTCCTTTCCGGCGAGGCGCACAGTCGCGCGGACATCACCCTTCCCGGCGAGCAGGAGGCTCTCGTGCAGGCGCTTGCGGCCACGGGCAAACCCGTCGTCCTCGTCCTGATGACGGGCCGTCCTGTCGCCATCGAGAATCTGCGGGGCAAAGTCCCGGCGATCCTCGCGGCCTTCCACGGCGGCACGATGGCGGGCCCGGCGCTGGCGAACCTTCTCTTCGGCGACGCCTCCCCGAGCGGACGGCTCACCGTGTCCTGGCCGATGGCTTCCGGTCAGGAGCCGATCTATTACAACCACAAGAGTTCGGGCCGCCCGGCCAGTTACGGCGATTTCGTTCCGATCGAAAAGATCCCGCAGGGGCAGTTGCAGACCTCGCTCGGCTTCAAGAACAGCCACATCGATCTGCCGCCGTGGCCCGCGTGGCCCTTCGGCTTCGGCCTCACCTACGGGAAGATCGGCTATTCCGACCTTGAATTGTCCGCGAAGAAAATCGGCATGGATGGCGTCCTCACCGTGTCCGCGACCGTGACGAATTCCGGCGCGCGCGCCGCGACGGAAGTCGTGCAGCTCTACGTTCGCGACGACTACGGCTGCGTCACGCGGCCCGTCCGCGAACTCAAGGGCTACGAGCGCGTGAGCCTCGCCCCCGGGGAATCGAAGAAGGTTTCCTTCACCCTCCGTCCGGAGGACCTTTCCTTCACCCACATCGACATGGCGATGGGGCCGGAGAAGGGGACGTTCACGGTGTGGATCGCGCCGGATTCCGCAAGCGGCCTTGAGGGACATTTCTCCCTCGAATAGGCCCGCTTCGTCAGGCTTTTCTCAAAAGGCCCCGGCACGTGCCGGGGTCTTTTCTTTTGCGGACGGAGGCCGGGCTATGGTTTGTCCGCGTCGCCCCCGTCTTCCAGCATCGCTCCGAAGCCGGCGATGAAGAGGATGTTGAGGACGTTGGAGGAGGCGTTGTGGATGGAGAACCTCCCGCCCTTGGCCGCCAGTTCCTTCCAGAGGATGAGGAAGACGCGAAGGCCGAGCGAACTCACGTAATTGACCTCCTGCGCCTCGACGCGCACCACCTTGTGCCCCTTTGCGACGACCTCCCTCACGGTGGCGAGGAAGCGGTCCGCCGTCAGGGCGTCGATTCGGCCCGTGACGGCCACTTCCAGATAGCCCGCGCGTGGGGTGGCGACGATCTCCATGGCGCTCGGCGGCATGAAGGAGACCGGCTCCTTCTCCTCGTGAGCGTGGATGCGGACCCTGCGGAAGCAGTCGAGGGCGCGTTTGCTTTCGCCCGCCGCCAGCCATCCAGCCGCGAGGAAACCCACGGTGAGGGCGCAGAAGGCGTATTCCACAGCGGGGATGAAGGAGTAGTCGAAGCATTCCGCCGCGAGCTGGGCCACATCCATGGCGATCCAGCACACCATCGCGGTGTTCACCAGGCGTTCGCCGCGAGTCAGGGACCGGACGACCGTCATCGCGCCCGAGGCCAGCGCGAGCAGCGCCAGACTCCGCGTGAGGTTCATGGATCCGAAGAGCCACGCTCCGTCCATGGCGAACCAGCAGTACGTGTTGGCAAGGCCCCAGAAGTCCCCGTCGCCCTTTTTGCGTCCCGCGATGGCCGAGGTGAGGGCGACGAGGGCCAGAAAGGAGGACATCCCGCAGAGACCGCGGTGCAGCGAGTATTCCGAAACGAGCGGAGTCAACTCGTCAAAAACCCACATCGTATCCATCGCCACCCATGCGAGGGCGAAGACGTTCATGAGTTTTGCCGTACGCGTGGGGGCAAAGCGCAGGGCAAAGAGCGCGACAATCCCGGTCAGGATTCCCGAGGCGGCGGTCCACTCTGTCAGGCCCAGCATCCAGAGAGCATCCACGGCGAACCAGAGGAGTGAATACGCAAAGTCGATCCGGGCCTGAAGCAGGGCGTTTTTCTCGTTCATGCGGGGGTAATGGGCGGCTTGTGCAGGAAATTCGCAGCCGTGCCGCTCCCGGGCAATGAAAAACGGGACCTATGTCTCTCAAGCTGCATCCGCGCTTTGTCCCGATTGGGTGTTGACTGCCCCGGCAAAGGCGCACATGTTCCTTCCCTTCAATCGGGACGTAGCTCAGCCTGGGTAGAGCACACGCCTGGGGGGCGTGGTGTCGCTGGTTCAAATCCAGTCGTCCCGACCATTTTTCCCCTTTGCCACGTTGTGACTGACAGAGTCTTGAGAAGACTATGCAGCACGTCCTCAATGCCTTGCATCCTTTCGGCGAGATCGCCGCTCATGCCTGCCTGTGACTCATTGCGCCCCTGTTTGTCTGGCGAAAGTGTGCAGGGGAGTGTGCGTTTTTCGAGGCGTCCGGGGAGGCTCTTCATCGCGTCGGCGGTCGGCATCCGCGAAACGTCCGTGTAGGTGTTTGCCGTCAGGTTCGCATCGCTGTGGCGAAGGAGGAGCTGCGCCACCTTCACTGGGACGCCCTGCTCGCTCAATGTCGTCGCGAAGGTTTTGCGCAGGGAGTGAAAGTCGAGACATCCGGCCTCGTTCTTCGGACTGATCCCTGCCGCAAGGAGATCCCGGTAGAGCTTCTTCGCCTGCGGGATTCTGAAGGCGAGGACGCTCTCCTCCGGGCGGACCTGCGCGGGCTGCATCTTGGCGAGGTAATCCGCCGTTTCGGGATGCAGGGGGAGAACCGTCCCCCGCCGGTTCTTCGAGTTCTCCGCCCGGACGACGAGGTGCGGATTCTCACCTGCGAGGCTCACGTCGGCCCACAGGAGCTTTTGCAACTCCTCGCGACGCAGTCCCGTCATGCTGAGAAGATACACGGCGGGCCGGTAATCAACGTTCCCCGAGGGATGCCTTGCCATGAAGAGGGCGAATTCCTCGTCCGTCCACGCCCGGCGGATGCGTGTCTCGCGGCCCCTCACATCAACCTGCGGCACGGAGGCTAGGGGGTCTCTGTCCATGAAGCCCATCGTCACGAGCCAGTTTAAGAAGGCGCGCATGGAGACGAGGTATTCCTTGAGCGTTTTCGGCGAGAGCGGCTTGTGATACTTCGCCCCGTCCGGTCCCTTGGTGCGCCACCGTTCGAAGGATGCCGCCGAAATGTCCCCGACTAGCTGCCAGTCGCATTCCGCAAGCAGGCGCTCGATCCGCTGGCAGGTGTCCCGCGCGTGCTTTTCGCGACGGGCCTGCGCAAGAAGGCTCGCATGGTATTCCTTGAGAAGGTCCGCGAGATTTCGATGTGGCGCGCCCCAGAGGTTCGAGGGCACGGGCTGGCTCTCGTGTTCGAGTTCTTGAACGCGGCAGAACTCGCGCAGGCGCTTTTCGGCAATCTGCTTGTCCGCTGTCTTGAGGGCAACCGATTTGGGCCTTGTCATCCACGGCAGGCGGTAACGACCGCAATAGGGGCGGCTTTCGACAATCTTGCCCTCAACCCTGCGTTTCTGCCGATAGACGTTCATGACTTACGCCCTCTGTTTGCGGAGTTTTTCCAGAAAATCCCGAATGTCGCTTTCATAGAACCGCGACGCAGCGCCGATCTTCACGGGGCAGGGGAGGGCTCCGTCCGCAACAAGGCGGTAAACGGCCCTTGTGGAAAGGCACAGGCGCCCCGCCACCTCGCGAATCGTGAGAAGCTGGTCAACGGCGGGCATGACTTATTTCTCCTTCTCCTTGTTTTCCTCTTCGGGCCAGATGCCGAGTTTTCTTTCCTGCTCTTCCCTGTATTTGTCGGCTTCGAGATCAGCCTTGTCACGATCAGCCTTGGCTTCGAGTTCCTGTTGCTCCTCGATGGACAGATCGTTCCATTCTCTGGTGTCGGGCGGGTTTTCTTCGCGGATGGGTGTTGCAGCGTAATATACCTGATTGAAAGACGCTGGTACCCCGTGATCCGATAGCCATTTTGCGATGCGCCGGTAGGACCATCCACGATTTTTCAAAAGCCGGATTGAATCGAGATAGTCCGCAAGAATCGGAGCAGCCGACTCCTTTTGAGCCAGTCTGAAGAGTTCCGCCGAGTCAGGTGCTTTTACTTTCTTGGTTGCCATAAACTATTTAATCAACCGAATTTGGACCCGAGTCAACAGAGTAAACAGTAAATTTGTAAAATATCTTCCGCAGTAGTCACGAACAGACCGCCACGATTGACAACTGCACACTTCGAGTGCACAGTTTAACCATCATGGAAGTCAACGCCGTCGATCTTCGCCGGAGCACGGGCAAAATCCTCAAAGCGCTGAAGGGCCGGGAGCGGATCACTCTATCGCGGCGCGGCAAGCCCGTGGGCCGGATCGTACCCATCGAGGAGGAGGCTGGGGCCGCCGACCTGACCGCCCATCCCGCCTTTGGCATGTGGAAGAGCGACGAATCACAGAAGTCCGTGCCCGAAACCGTCCGCGACCTGCGCAGGGGACGCTTCCATGATCTTTGATACCGATGTTCTGATCTGGTACTTTCGCGGAAACGAGAAAGCCGCCGCGGTGATCCGCGCGGAGAAGGAGCGCGAAATTTCCGCCGTCACCCTCATGGAGCTTCTTCAGGGCGCGAAGAATAAGCGCGAGCAGAAGCTGATCGGCAAGTTTCTCTCCGACTTCAATTTCGCCGTCCTGCCGCTAACCGAGAACATCGGACACCGCGCGACGATCTACGTCGAGGAGTATTGCCTGAAAGCCGGTCTGCAAATGGCCGACGCCCTCATCGCCGCAACCGCCGCCGAGAATCGCAGGCCGCTTTGCACGGGGAATGCGATGTGTTTCCGTGTTGTGGAGGAGGTTGATGTGAAGGAGTTTATGTGCGGCAAAGACTGAGTTTGACAGGCAATCGGTCTTTTTCCTCGTTATTCCATGCACCCAAAAGTGCGACTATTGTACATTCTTGTTGCCTCATTTTGTATCGTTATCCATCGTTTGTTCATGAGAAGGCTTCTCCTTTGTGCTTTTTTAATCGTTTACGGGGTATCTCCCGCGCATGCCGATCCGCAATTTGCTTCTGTTGACGAACAGCTCGCATATCTCTCGACGCTTTCCGAAGAAGCTCTGTCCCACTACGATATCGCCTATCTGAACCTCGTTTGCGCCCAAGGGCTAAATGGATCGGAGAATCTGGACATTCCGTCATGCCTTGCGAAGCTGGGCGAGATTGCGGATTGCGTGAGGCTGAATACCGAATTGAACTTGCACAAATTCCGCCTCGCACCACAGGATTACGAGAACAGCATCGGTCAGTATCGCATTCTTGGCATGGTGACCTACGCCGTGAAAGGTTACGGCGTGCAGTACAACCCTGCGCTCATCGAAACCCCTGACAACCTGTCCACAGATGATGTGTTTTTCAAGGATTCGAGAAATGTCTTCCTGAACGGGATTCTCCAGCGCGAACCTCGCATGGGGACTTGTTCCTCCCTGCCGGTTTTCTGGACGGCTCTTGGAAGGCGGCTTGGATACCCGCTGTATATGAGTAATACTCTGCTCCACTTTTTCACACGTTGGGAGAAAGATGGGGAGCGCTTCGACTTTGAGGGGAGCCAGAACGGATGTGTGATTGACGATGATGAGCATTACCGCAATTTTCCCGTCAAGGTGGACGAGGCAAAGATTCAATACCTCGGTCTTCTCGAATCATTCTCGCGAAAGCGTGAACTGATGCACTTTCTCATCACGCGAGGGGCTTGCCTGCACGCCAATGGACGGTTTGAGGAATCAAAACGCGCCTACGAGTTTGCCCGTGCTTGCTACCCCTCCAATTTCTCACAACTGGCCCTTGAGCTGAGCAAGAAGCAAGACCATGAATAGATTCTGCGCATTACTCCTAGGCCTGTTTATTTTAACACAGGCACTGCCCGCAAGCACCTGTAGACAAAAGTCAGAGTCACCGGTCACGCCGCTTATAACCGGGATCGAAAGAAGTGTCAGCGAGGTGTTGGCAAGAGTTTACGATCCACAGACGGGACGATTTCTAAGCGCAGATGTCGTCGTGCAGGATCCGAACAACCTGCAGAGCTACAACCGCTATAGCTATTGCATGAATAATCCACTTGTATATGTCGATCCGACCGGGTATGCCATTGTAATTAACGGAACGGGTAACGGACCGCAATTAACAACATCTTCTATAAATACGCTTCGCAATTCAAATCCTGCTTTTAATCGTGCATACATAACAATGCGTGATTCGCCCCATACGCACACTATTCAACTTGTAGATGCCAATCATCCTAATCCTGTTAACGGACATAAAGCATCTGACGCTCAAAATGCCAGCAATGGAACTGGCTGTGATACGATAACATATTTTGATCCAAGCGGGGTTACGGATAACGCGGGGCGGCATTATAGTGCTGAAGAAGAACTTGCTCATGAATTTTTCTCGCATGGATACGACAAAGATCAAGGTAAATTTGATACGAGCACGAATCCCAACTCAGGAGTGTCGAGATGTGAAGAGGATGCAGTGAGCGCTCAAAATCTATACTTGGAGTCGACAAGTCCTAGCGCTACACCAAGAACAAATTATGGCAACAATCAAGTTGAAAATCCAGACGGGTCAAATTCACAAATTGCGGCTGATTATCAAGCAGATGTCGCGGCTGATCAAGCAGTGGAGCAGATGGTCGATACTCTTCAAGATTCGTTAGACCAAGTGTTGGACAATAACCTCAATACATTAATAAATGCGCAGGTGGACCTTCAACTGGATACGCAAACTACTACCCAGTAGCTTTTGATCTTGATTGTTCTTTTCAACCTTATTTTTATATGCGAAAATATGCATCAATCGTAGTTGCTTTAGTGTTGATTGTATCATGCAGCACATCTTCGATCAAAAATTTCTCGTGCCAAAATGTTAGCTTTTTCCCGGGGCCACATCTTGCTCAAGATTTTTACCTTCGGTTTCCGCATGTGGTAGCGAAAGATCTGATATCCAAGGATATTGTTGATAGTGCGGCTGCACAGTGTATTGAAAATTATTTGGGCAATGAGACCCATTTGCTAGAAGGATGGAGCAGGGGCGACTATTCGATAGTTTTAGATGAAATTCGGTCTTGCGGCAGTTCATACGCGTTTGTTTTTCGGATAAAAAATGTGAGTGATGTAATTCTTGTCTACGAAGGAATGCAAATGCGTGGAACGATCATTTTTACCAGGTATTATACAGTTTCTACGTTTTGATGCTTTAATGCTATATTAGTTTTATACGAGCTGGTGTATTAATGATAATTATATTAGCCTGCTGAATAGGTCGGCACAAAGTCAAAAAATCTTGCGCAAGTGCTAATGAAGTCTTGAATTAACATGAGCTTTCGCAAAAGCTCAGATGAACAGCTCAGGCCTGACTAGGGCCCATTGTCTTTCCGTTATACTTGCATCAATAGGCATGAGTCTTGTTTTTTGCCAGGGAGTGATTTAATACTCGGGCTTGGTGCATTTGGCTTGCCGTGTGCTTACATTTTATCCTCCATTTATGAGTCGGTTTTCCGGCCCTGTCGAAGATCAAAGAGAATTCTGAGTTCTATCGCATTTTTCTTTTCGTCTCTTTTTTCACCGCTCGTGTTCATTATAGGTCCGATTGTAGTAATCACGGAGATATAGTTGTGATGCCGTAATAAATTCTTGATTGTGTTTGCGTATATGGAATCCAATAAATTCTGAAGCGAATTTGTCGACGTCGCTGGATTCCTCCCAACTTGCGCTGACCTTTAACAAGGAAAGGGCGGCGGGCGGGAGGCGCGGCCCGCGAGGGGCCGCATCCTCC
>LVBV01000001.1 GCA_001604565.1 Puniceicoccales bacterium Verruco_01
CGGTCTGGGCGTACGACACGCTCTGCATGGCGGGAGGCGCCCTTTATCTTCTGGGCGCTTCTTATGATTATCTCCACGAGGCGCACACGCGCGTGGACATTTTCTACAACATGCTTCCCGAGCGAGGAAAGGCGTTCATGAACGTCGTCTGCTCGCTCTTCCTTTTCTTTCCTCTGATGGGCGTGATGCTCTGGCTCTCCGTTACGTGGGCCGTGCGCGCGTGGAGAATCAACGAAGTCTTCTTCAACAGCTTCTGGTATCCTCCGGCGGGGCCGTACCGAACCATTTTCGCGATCGGTCTTGTCTTCCTGTTCCTTCAGGCTGTGGCGAAATTCGTGAGGGATTTTTACTTTATGGTAAGGGGGGAGACTCTTGATTGAACTCAGCGCTGAAGTCGTCACTATTCTCATGCTGGGAGGAGTCTTCGTCCTTGTGATGACCGGGTTCCCCATCGCCTTCGTCATCGGGAGCGTGGCGTTCTTTACGGGACTTGCGGTCTTTGGTCCTACGGTCACGTTTCATATCCTCTACAGCCGGTTTTACGACCTGTCGCTGAACTACCCCTACCTGGCGGTCCCCCTCTTCACCTTCATGGGGGTCATACTGCAACACTCCGGGGTGACCAGGGATCTGTACCAGTCGCTGTACGAGGCGATGGGAAGGCTGAAGGGCGGACTTGCGGTCGTGACCATCATCTTCGGAACCATCCTCGCCGCCTGTCTGGGGGTCATCGCGGCTTCCGTGACCATCCTGACGCTCATCGCCCTTGCGCCGATGATCACCAGGGGGTACGACAAGGCGCTCGCATCGGGTTCCATCGTTGCCGCGGGGACGCTCGGCATCCTCATCCCTCCGAGCATCATGCTGGTGGTCTACGCCCCGCAGGCAGGACTCTCCGTCGGGCAGATGTTCATGGGCGCCGTTTTCCCGGGGCTCCTGCTCTCGGCGTTCTACATTCTCTACGTGGTTATCCGGTGCAGGCTCAACCCGACGCTCGGTCCGGCGATCCCGGAGGATCAGATAACGCCGTTCGATGCGAAGAAAATGATTCGTCTTCTCAAGTCTCTCGTGCCGCCCGTGCTGCTCATCGTGGCGGTGCTCGGGACGATTTTCGCCGGCATCGCGCCTCCGACGGAGGCCGCCGCAGTGGGGTGTTTCGCCGCGATTCTGTTGTCGATAGCGTATGGGAAATTCAGCTGGGGACTGATGCGCCAGGCAATGGTCGAGACGATGCGCGTGAGCGCCTTCGTCGTGATGATAGCGGCGATGTGTTACGCATTCGTGGGTATCTTCATGAACGCCGGGGCGGGCGACGTCGTGGCGGAGTTCATCCTCTCGGTCCCGGGAGGGAAGTGGATGTCTTTCTTCGTCATCATGGCGATCGTCTTCATGCTCGGCATGTTCATCGAGTGGATCGGGATCGTCTTCATCGTAGTGCCCATTTTTTCCCCGATTCTGGAAGCCCTTGGATTCAATCCGCTGTGGGCGGGGATGATGATCTGCATCAACATGCAGATGGCGTTCCAGACGCCGCCGATGGCGATGTCGATCTTCGTCCTCAAGGGGACCGCGCCCAAGGAGCTCGGCGTAACGATCGGCGACATCATCCGGGGCGTCATTCCCTTCATCCTCATCATCATGTTCGTCCTCCTGCTCTGCGCCATCTTCCCGGGAATCATCACCTGGCTTCCCGAATTGATGATCGGCAAGGCGTAGCCTCGGTCGAACTGAAACACAAACGGCGGCCCGCTTTTTTGGGGTCGCCGTTCTTTTTGGAAACTCACTTCTTGGGGGGTATTCAGTCCGATGGAAGCGTATGCCCCCACTGCGCCGCCCAAGAGGAGAGGAATTGTTCGACTCCTTTTTCTCCGTCCCTTGATGTTTTGAACACTCCGCAATCTCTGAGGACTTCGGAAAAGACCGCGCCGACTTGCTGTCTGACGACACGCTCCGCTTCGTCCCTCGGAAGGTTCGTGCCGAAACGGGATGCCAACTCGGCGGTCCATAAGGCGTGAGGAAAGTCCTGCGGCAGTTCGGATGGTTTTTTTCTCCCCGCGAGTACCGAGATCACGTCTTCCAGGCTCGACTCCAAGCGAGGGGGAAGAATCGCCAGCCCCATCACTTCGATGAGGCCTATATTCTCCTTTTTGATATGGTGGCGTTCCCCGTGCGCGTGGAATATTCCATCGGGGTGTCGCTCGTCGCAGCGATTGTTGCGCAGAACGACGTCGATTTCGTACTCGCCGCCCCGCCGTCTGCCGATGACCGTGACGGTGTTGTGCTGTTCCTCTCCTTTCCCGCTTCCGCTTCGAGCGAGTATTCCCCGCTCCCTGTCCTCGTACTCGCGCCAGGAGCGAAGCAGCTGTTCGCAGAGCGTTTCCAGGACGGTTCTGTCGGGGCTTCTCAGGCGAAGGGTTGTCAGAGGCCATCCGATACGTTCCAGGGTTGCGCCGGCGACGCGCCTGCTCTTGAGAACGGGCGCGTTCTCCATCGGAAATGTCCACGTCCCTCCCTGAAAATGATCGTGGCTGAGAATGGAACCGCCGACGATGGGAAGGTCGGCGTTCGATCCGATGAACATGCCGGGAAAGAGCGTGAGGAAGTCGCATATGCGGGCGAACGTCGTCCTGTCGACGTGCATCGGTCGGTGTTCCTGCGAGAAGACGATGCAGTGGTGGTGGTAGTAGACAAACGGGGAGAATTGCATGTACCATCGCTCGCCCGACAGTTCGAGCGGAACGATGCGGTGGTTGCTGCGCTCCGGGTGTCCGGGGCGTCCTTGGTAACCGGCGTTCTCGGCGCAGAGCAGGCACTTGGGATAACGAACCTCGTTCGTCCTCTCTCCGGCGGCGCGGATGTCTCTCGGATCCTTCTCCGGTTTGGAGCGGTTGATGGTGATCTGCATCTCGCCGAATTCAGTCTTTGCAGTCCACTTCCGGTCCTGTGAAACGAGATCCATCCTGGCGTACATCGTGTCGGCGGAGAAGCGGTAGAACCAGTCGACGGCCGCCGCGGTTCCGTCCTGCTCCACAAGGCGGCGGAATTCCCGGACGACCTCCGAATTGCGGGGCGTCAGGGGGCCCATGATGCGGCTGACGAACTTCTCGGCGGGAAGGTCGAGATACCCGATTTCGTGTTCCTCCGCGTAGGCGCGCAGCGCGTGGATGCTCGTCATCTCGTCCATGACCTCTCCCGAGCCCTCCGTAGCGCCGGGTTCTTCTATACCGAGAAGCCCGAGGAGGGCGTTGCGGGCGACGATATCGTCCAGCTCGCCCAGGAGGCGTCGTCGACGTCCGTACTCGATGAGGCTGTCTACGGCTCGGACAGCGTGAGCGGTCTCCACGGCGGCTCAGACCTTTCCGTATTTCAGGCGCCACCGCCACGCGGTCTCGACGATGGCGTCCAGGTCGGTATAGCGCGGCTTCCAGCCGAGTTCCTTCCGAATGCGTTCCGACGAGGCGATAAGACGGGCGGGGTCGCCCGGTCTCCTCGGGGAGCGCGACACCCGGATCTCCCGTCCGGTGACGCGGCGGCACGCGTCGATGACTTCGTTGACTGAAAAGCCGCGGCCGTTGCCGAGGTTGAAGGTCTTGTTTCCCTCGCCCCTTCTGAGCGCGTCGAGGGTCAGAAGATGCGCCTGTGCGAGGTCGGTCACGTGGACGTAGTCTCTGATGCAGGTTCCGTCCGGGGTGTCGTAGTCGTCGCCGAAGATGGAGATGCTCTCCCGTCCGCCGGCGGCCGCGTCGAGAACCAGCGGAATCAGGTGCGTTTCCGGGTCGTGCGCCTCGCCGACGGATGCGTCCTCGACGGCGCCGCAGGCGTTGAAGTAGCGCAGGGCGCCGTAGGTGAACCCGTGGGCCGCGGAAGCCCAGCGAAGCATTTTCTCTACGGCGAGCTTCGTCTCCCCGTACGGGTTGGTCGGCGCCGTCGGCAGATCCTCGGGAATCGGGACGACATCCGGTTCTCCGTACACCGCAGCGGTGGAAGAGAAGACGATGTGCGGCGTCTTGTGGCGCACCATGCATTCGAGTATGCGCAGGATGCCGGTGACATTGTTCTCGTAGTATTTCAGGGGGCGCTGTACGCTCTCTCCGACCTGGATGAACGCAGCGAAGTGGAAGACGGCATCCACGGCGTTCTCCCGGAATATACGGTCGAGCAGCTCTTCGTCCCGAATATCCCCTTTGTAGAATGCGGTCTCGTCCGGGACGAATTCGCGATGCCCCTTCGAGAGATCGTCGAGAACGATCGCTCGCTCTCCGCGCTCGAGAAGAGCTCTCACCATATGACTTCCGATATATCCTGCGCCGCCGCAGACAAGGGACGTAGTCACGAATAATCAGCCCTCCAGCCGTGAGAAACAGTATGAATTCCGGAACAGTTCGCACCCCGGATTTGGGCAACAGGGTATCCCCCGCCTGATGATATGTCAAGGGCGCGCGTTTTCAGTGTAAATTGAAAATATAATTGACAGGTAGGTCTCTCTTGGCTACACTTGACCGGGGGAAAGACCCCGTAGACGTCCGTGGTGTTCCATGGCGCGAAATCTTTGTAGAGGAGGTTATTCGAAAGTGAAGAGAACAGTTGGACTTGCGGTGCTCATCGGTATTTGCGGACTTTTTCTTATGGCGGGAGGCGTTTTTGCGGCGGAGCTCGAGATAGGGTGCGCCATTTATAAATTCGACGACACCTTTATGACCGGCGTCAGGAACGCGATAGCCGGGGCTGCCAAGGGCAAGGCGAAAGTCGACATCGTCGACAGCCAGAACTCCCAGTCCACACAGAACGACCGGGTCGACATGTTCATCACGAAGAGGATGAACGCGCTTGCCATCAACCCGGTGGATCGTACCGCGGCGGGCGTCATCATCGACAAAGCCAAGGCCGAGAACATCCCCGTAGTCTTCTTCAATCGGGAACCTCTTCCCGAGGATATGCAGAAGTGGGACAAAGTCTACTACGTGGGGGCGCGCGCGGAAGAGTCCGGCACCATGTCCGGGCAGATCATCGTCGACTTCTGGAAGAGCCACCCCGAAGCGGACAAGAACGGCGACGGCGTCCTTCAGTACGTCATGCTCAAGGGAGAACCGGGACATCAGGATGCCGAGCTCCGCACGGAGTTTTCCATCAAGGCGGTAACGGACGCGGGAATCAAGGTCGAGAAGCTCGCGGAGGATACGGGGCTTTGGGACAGAGTTCGCGGACAGGAGAAGATGGCGGCCTTCCTCGCAGCGCACGGCGACAAGATCGAGGCTGTCTTCGCGAATAACGACGACATGGCTCTTGGAGCGATCGAAGCGCTGAAAGCGGCAGGCTACTTCAGCGAAGGCAAGTTCATGCCCGTTGTGGGCGTCGACGCGACCGCGCCGGCGATCCAGGCCCTCGAGGACAAGACGCTTTTGGGCACAGTGCTGAACGACGCCGTCAACCAGGGTGTCGCCACGTTCAACCTCTCCTACATTTTGGCGAAGGGCGAGACCCCGACCGAGGAGAACAGCGGATACGCCATCAGCGACGGGAAGTACGTCTGGGTTCCCTACAGAAAGGTGACTCTGGAGAACGTCGCGGAGTTCAAATAAGGAGCTGTTCGCGGAAAGACAACTTCGAAAGGGGGGCGCACGCCTCCCTTTCTTTGCTCTTGCTCCGGTGCTGTCGCGTTCAGGAGCGAGAGAGGCATGCGAAGGGAAGGTGTCTTCGTGGAAAAAAACGACAAGTATGCACTTGAAATGCGGAATGTTTCAAAGGCATTTCCGGGGGTGCAGGCGCTTCGCGACGTCACGCTGCAAGTGCGCCCGGGGACCGTCCACGCGCTCATGGGGGAGAACGGCGCAGGGAAGTCGACGCTCATGAAATGTCTTTTCGGCCTGTATTCGCTCGACGAAGGAGAGGTGCTTCTGGAAGGGACTCCCGTCTCCATCTCCAGCTCGCGCGAAGCGCTCGACCTCGGCATCTCGATGATTCACCAGGAGCTTCACCCTATTCCCGCCCGCTCGGTTATGGAAAATATTTGGCTCGGCCGCGCTCCTCTGCGGAAGATAGGAGGGATGCGCTTCATCGACAGGAAAACCATGGAAGCGGCGACCGGGAAGCTGATGAAGGAGTTGGAGCTGGACATCAATCCGCGCACTCTCGTACGCAACCTCTCCGTGTCGAAGATCCAGTCGATGGAGCTGGCGAAGGCGGTATCGTACAACGCGCGGATCATCGTCATGGACGAGCCGACCTCTTCGCTCACCGGGCACGAGGTCAGCCACCTGTTCAAGATTATCCGCAGCTTGAAGGCGCGGGGAATCTCCATAATCTACATCTCTCACAAAATGGAGGAGATTCTCGAAATAGCGGACGAGGTCACCATCATGAGAGACGGACGCAAGGTCGGAACCTGGCCCGCGAAGGAGCTGACGACCGACCTCATCATCTCGCGGATGGTCGGCCGCGAGATAACGAACCGGTTTCCTCCGAGGCGGAACACGCCTGTGGAAGAACCTGTCCTCGAAGTACGCGGTCTGACGTCTCCCTTCCCGAAATCGTTCCGGGACGTCTCCTTCACGTTGCGCCGGGGGGAGATCCTCGGCGTGGGCGGGCTCGTCGGCGCACAGCGGACCGAAGCCATGGAGGCGCTCTTCGGCCTGCGCTCTCTCGCCGGGGGAAAGATTCTCCTTGGCGGCAAGGAGGCGGATCTTTCAACGCCGATCAAGGCGAAGCGGCGCGGGCTGGCGTTTCTTACCGAGGAACGCCGGGCCACCGGTATCTTCCCGGTCCTCTCTGTGGAGTTCAACCTCCTTGTGGCGCACCTCGGAAACTATGTAGGCGGCATGCGGC
>LVBV01000052.1 GCA_001604565.1 Puniceicoccales bacterium Verruco_01
CCTCGGCAACGAGGGCGAACAGGTGAAGGTCCGCGCGGGATTCGCGCGCAACTACCTTCTGCCCCGCGGGATCGCGATCCCGGTGACGCGCGCCAACCGCAAGCAGATCGAGGTGCTCAAGGCCCGCAGCGAGGCCCGCCGCAAGCTGGAACTGGAAGCCGCCAACGAGAAGGCCGCCAAGCTCGCCGCCGTCAAGGTTGCGATCGCCGTCAAGACCGGTCCCGGCGGCAAGGTGTTCGGCGCCGTCACGGCCACGGACCTCATCGCCCGCATCAAGGAAGAGGGCATCGCCCTCGAGAAGAAGCAGGTTTCCCTGCACACGCCGGTCCGTTCCCTCGGCAAGCACACGACCCGCATCCGCCTTCATGCGGATGTCGTCGTCGATTTCGAATTCGAGGTTGTCTCCGAGAATCCGATCGAGGAAGCTGTTGCGGAAGAGGCCCCCAAGGCTGTCGAACAGAAGTAATGCGGCTTCGTCCCGGCTTTCGGGACAGCCTGCACCCGTGCGATGCCTCCGTCCGAAGACAGTGAAGCCGGAGCAAGGCCGCCACGCACAGCCGACGCACGCGGTGGCGTCGATGCCTTTGCATCGAGGTCGGCCCCGCACAACATCGACGCCGAGGAGGCGCTTCTGGCCTGCTGTGTCATCGACCCGGCGGAGACTTTGTCCCTGTGCCACGAAAAGGGCCTGAGGGCCGAGGCGTTCTACCGTCCCGCGCATCAGATCCTCTTCTCGGTCATCGAGGCGATGCACGAGAAGAGCGTGGATGTGGACCAGATCGCGCTGGCGGACAACCTGACCGGTCGCACGGTGGGGACGCTGCCCGGACGCGAGCGCGATCCCGACGCCGGAAAGAATCTCTTTGAATACATCGGCGGCCACGCTGCGCTGAACCGCATCACCTCGCGCATCGAAAGCACCGTTCACGCGAAGCTGTGGCTGGAGATTGTCTTCGAGAAGTGGGTCCTGCGGCGCCTGATCCAGGCGGCGACGGACGTGGTGGAGGGCTGCTACAAGAACGAAGGCGGCCTCGACGACTTCATCGACGGGGTGGAGCGCGAGATTTTCCAGATCAGTCAGGACCGGGTCCACGAGGGCGCCGAGCCCATCGCCGAGAGCGTGGACCTTGCGACCCAGATGATCAACCGGATCATGTCGGGCGAGTCCAGCGCGGGGGTACTCACCGGTTACAAGGACCTCGACAAGATGACATTCGGCCTCCACAAGGGGGAAATGATCGTCCTGGCGGCGCGGCCCTCGATGGGCAAGACCTCGCTCGCCATGAACATCGCGGAGTACGCCGCGATTCCCAAGCACGGCGAACCGGCGAACGTCCTCGTCTTCTCTTTGGAAATGGGCGCCGACCAGCTCGCGATGCGCATGCTCTGCCGCCGTGCGAAGGCCAACATGCGCCGCGTGCGCGACGGCACGCTCTCCAAGGACGACCTGCGTTCCATCACCCAGGTGGCGGGCGAGCTCAAGAAAGCGCCCCTTTGGATCGACGACGTGAGCCACGTGACGATTATGGAGTTGCGCGCCAAGGCCCGGCGCATCCAGTCGCGCCTCAAGATGGAGGGCGGGGCGGGACTGGGCCTGATCGTCATCGACTACCTACAGCTCATTTCCGGCAGCGGCGACTCCCGCAC
>LVBV01000002.1 GCA_001604565.1 Puniceicoccales bacterium Verruco_01
GGACTGGGCCTGATCGTCATCGACTACCTACAGCTCATTTCCGGCAGCGGCGACTCCCGCACCCCGCGCGAACAGCAGATCGCGGAAATTTCACGCGGGCTCAAGGGTCTTGCGAAGGAACTTCAACTCCCGGTGCTTGTCCTATCTCAGCTTAACCGCGAGGCGGAGAAGGAGAACCGGGAACCCCGGCTTTCCGACCTCCGCGAATCCGGATCGATCGAACAAGATGCCGACGTTGTGTTACTCCTTGCCAAACCTAAGGAAAGCGATGATAAGTCGAGCGTCCCGTCCGGCGTCCGGAAGGTGTCCCTCATCATTGCCAAGCAGAGAAACGGTCCTGTCGGTTCCGTCGATCTGACGTTCGTCCCCGAGTACACCAGCTTCGAAAACTACACCGAATCCGTCTAGCCCCTTTCATGCGCCCACTATACTTCCTCTCCTTTTTCCTGTTTCTATTTGCGTCGGCGTGCTCCCTGCGGGCACAGACTGCCGCAACTGCGGGGGCGCGTCCCATTGTCGATGCGATCGAAATCAAGTCCGGCAAGGTCAACAATGTGAGCGAGTCCGCCATCCGGGCGCACATCGAGGTCAAGGTGGGCACGGAATACGACCAGCTCATGGTGGATCGTTCGATCCGCAGCCTCTACGGCACCGGGCTCTTCGATTTTGTTCAGGCCGAGGCCGTGGAACAGCCGGACGGCAAGACGGTGAAAGTGGTCTTCAACGTGCAGACCAAGTACCGCGTCCAGAGTGTCGCGCTTGCTGGGTATCATAAGTTCACCCGCAAGAAGCTCATGAAGAAGATGGACGTCCCGCTCATGGCGGGCGCGGTTCTGGACGAGCACAACATCCGCAAGGGTTGCGACAACATCCGCGAGTTCTACCGCAAGAAGGGCTATTCCGACGCCAAGGTGGACTATCGCGTGGAACGCAACGAGGTCACAGGCCTCGGCAGAATTTACATCGACATCGACGAGGGCGTCCGCCGTCGCATCAAGGCTGTTGTCTTTTCCGGCAATACAGAGTTCAAGACAAAGAAACTCAGGGGCGAGATCAAGACCTCCCGCTACAAGTGGTGGTGGTCATGGGCTTCCGGTTCGGGCCGCATTGACGAGGAAAAGCTCGCCGACGACCTGGACAAGCTGCGTGAGTTTTACCAGAACGAGGGTTATCTCGATATCCTGATCGGCGAGGATGACGTCCGGACCGTGGAAAAGGCGGACGGCTGGGTGGAGATTGACATCAACGTCCACGAGGGCCGTAAGTACTTTGTCGGCGACATCAGTGTCGAGGGCGAGGAGGTGATGAACGAGGTCACCATCACCCAGATGCTCAAGCTCCTTCCGGGCGATCCCTTCAGCCCCAAGAAGCTGGATGAGGACCGGCAGACCATTGAGGACATGTACGGCACGATCGGACGCCTCGACGCCTCCGTCCGCGCCGTCCGCGTTCCGAATGTGGAAACGGGCAACATCGATATTTCCTACCAGATCACCGAGGGCGACGAATACAAGATCGAGTCCATCAAGATCGAGGGCAACGACAAGACCAAGAATGTCGTCATCCTGCGGGAACTGGCCATGCGCCCGGGGCAGATCTTCAACACGATGTGGATGAAGAACACCGAGGCCCGACTCAAGAACACCCGCTTCTTCGACGAGGTGACCGTCGCTCCCGAGCCGACGAACATTCCCGGACGCAAGAACCTGAAGGTGAGCGTGACCGAGGCGCCCACGGCACAGTTCCAGTTTGGCGTGGGCTACAGCACGACCGAAGAAGGCACATTTTTCGTCCAGTACACCCAGGGCAATTTCGACCTTTTCAACTGGCGGTCCTTCTTCCAGGGCGCCGGTCAGAAGTTTCAGGTGAGCCTGAACCTCGGTTCCTATTCCAACGAGGTGGTCCTCTCCTTCGAGGAACCGTACTTCCGTCAGCAGCGCATCGGTCTTGGCTTTGAACTCTATCGTCGCCAGACGGAGTACGAAAGCGACTATTACGAGACCACCCGAATCGGCGCCACGGTTTATCTCCGCAAGCGTCTCTTCGAGCTGTTTGAGGGAAGAATTTCCTATACGATCGAGGATGTGAACGTGAACATGCTCACCTCCACCGATTCGGATATCCTTTCCGCGGAGGCGGGCAAGAGGCTCGTCTCGAAACTGGGCTTCATCATCCAGAGGGACACCCGCGACGACCTGCTCTTCACGACCAACGGCTCCCGTATTTCGCTCTCTTCGGAGGTCGCGGGCCTTGGCGGAGACACCCGTTACTTCAAGCTGGAGGGACGCACTGCGTTCTTCCTGCCCACTTTTGAAACCTTGAGCCAGTGCATCTCGGTTCTGGCGCGCGCGGGCACAGTGTGGCCCTTCGAACGCAACACGAAGATCAACGGAGTGGATTACAGCGTGCCGATCTTCGACCGCTTCTTCCTCGGCGGCTCGCAGAGCCTGCGCGGCTTCGAGTATCACGATGTCGGCCCGAAGGATCCGGACACCAAGGATCCGATCGGCGGCAACAGCTATGCCTTTGCCTCGCTGGAGTACACGATCAAGATTGCAGAACAATTCAGAATCGCGATGTTCTACGACTGGGGCTTTGTCAATCAGGGCTCCGCAAACTTTAATCCCGTGCTGTTCAATGACGACTGGGGCATCGGTCTGAGGATGCTGGTGATGAACAATCCCCTCAGCCTCGACTACGCGCTCCCGATCAATTCTGACGACCTCAACGATAAGGGTGGCCAGTTCAATTTCTCATTCGGTACGAGATTCTAACACACAGTCCAACAGTCATAACCAGACCCCAAACGAAATGAAGAAAATATTCGCCATATTTGCCGTTCTTGCTCTGACGGCAGGCGTTTGCGCTGCACAACAGCTGATCGGCGTCGTTGACGCCCAGCGTGCTTCCGCGGCCTACTGGAAGTTCCAGAGCGACTCCCAGAGCCTTCAGGACGAGCAGCAGCGCCTGCAGGAGCTCCAGCAGAGCCTCCGCAGCCAGGTGGAACAGCTCGCCAAGGACATCGACGCCGCCAGCCAGGACGCCAACAACACCGCCCTGAGCCAAGAGCGCCGCGATGCTGCCAAGAAGGAAGCCGAGGAGAAGACCACCCAGGCGCAGACCTTCCAGAGCAACTTCCAGGCTCAGGTCCAGCGCTTCCAGTCCCGCGCCCAGTCCATTCAGGCGGCTGACGAAGCCGACGTGATGGCGGCGATCGAGAAGGTCGCCAAGGCCAGCAATCTGGACTTGGTTCTCTACTCCACCAACGCGCCGTACGCGAAGGTCGATATCACCAATCAGGTGATCGAGGCTCTCAACGCGAACGCGCCGAAGGCAGCCCCCGCCGCCCCGGCTCCCGCCCCGGCCAAGTAGGATTCAACTCCGTCTTTTTCAAAAACCCGTCCGGCCTCCGGACGGGTTTTTTTGTCGCGGTTAACGAATCGCCGAAGAGATGCGGGGCACTCCGTTTCCCGAAGGAACGCGACATACCCTTTGACTTACTTGTGCCTGCCGTGGCGCAGGATGTCGAAGGCCACGTACATGCCGATGACACCGCTCAGGAGGTAGCCGAGGATGCCGATGGCGGGGTAACCCCAGATGAGTGGCCTGACGCCCGTCGTGATGACGATGGACGAGCCGATGACGGCACTCCCGAGGATGACGGCGAGCGACAGGCGGTTGGCGCTGGCCTGCACGTCGTTGCCGAAGCCCTCAAGATTCTTGTGGTGCAGCGTGATGCCCAGCTCGTCGCGGTCCAGCCGTCGCAGGACGCGCTGGGCGTCGCCCGGGAATTCCCCGAGCTTCTGCAAATTCGCCCCCACGGTCCACGCGAGGTTGCGGGCGATGTTTCTTGGCCGGGAACGCTCCCGCGCAAGGCGAAGGATGAAGGGCCGTGCCGCCGAGCCGATGTCGAAGTCCGGATCCAGTTGCCGCCCGGTGTTTTCGATGCAGATGACCGCGCGGGCAAGGAGGGTGTAATCGCGCGGAATGCGAACCCCGTTGCGGCCAAGCGCGTAGAGAAGATCCACGATCACGTGGCCGATCTGCGAAAGACGGAAGCCCCCGGCGTAGCGGTTGAAGACGCGGGTGACGGCCATTTCCAGCGCCTCGTCGTCGGGCCGGCGCGAATTTTCAGCGAGGGCGATCGCCGCGTGCGCGACCTTTTCGGGGTCCATGTGTACCACGGCGTCGAGCAGGTCCGCGAGACGGTAGCGCATCCGCCGCGTGAGTTGCCCAGCCACGCCCCAGTCGATGAAGCAGATGCGTCCGTCCTGCGTCACGAGGATGTTGCCCGGGTGCGGATCGGCGTGAAAGAAGCCCGAAACGATGATCTGGTGGAAGATGCTGTCCGCCCCGGCACGGGCCAGTTCCCGTGCCTTCGTCTTTTCCAGCGTGGCGGCGGAGGGCGGGGTGCCTTTCACATACTCGGTGACGAGGAGGCGCTTGGTCGTGAAGTCGTCAAATACCTTCGGGGCGAAGACCCTGGGGAAGTGGGGATTGCGTGCGTTGAAAAGGGCGGCGCTACGTGCCTCGCTCGTAAAGTCGAGCTCGACGGCCAACATCTCGCGCAGAACTTCCACAAGATCCGGGATGTTGTAGGGCCGCGCGGCCTCGACACGCTCGTGAATCTCCTTTGCGAACCACGCGAAGAGGTCCAGATCGGCAAGAATCGCCCGCTCGATGCCCGGACGCTGGATCTTGACCGCCACGACCTCGCCCGTGGCCCTCAGCACGGCGCGGTGCACCTGGGCGATGGAACCGCTGCCGACCGGTTCCGCGTCGATTTCGGAAAGCACCTCCTCGGGGTCGCGCCCCAGTTCTGTCTTCAGCACCGCCCGCATGTTCTCAAAAGGCGCCGGCTTCACC
This sequence comes from Puniceicoccales bacterium Verruco_01, assembly GCA_001604565.1. GTDB lineage: Bacteria > Verrucomicrobiota > Verrucomicrobiia > Opitutales > Oceanipulchritudinaceae > Verruco-01. Next base: position 4,867 of record LVBV01000002.1, read on the forward strand.
TTGTTCTGAAGCTTTTCGAGCTCCTTGACGAGCGGCGCGGGGATGCGGTCGGGTCGGGTGCTCAAAAGCTGACCCATCTTGACGAAGGTGGGGCCCAAATCCTCGATGGCGTGGCGCAGACGCTCGCCGGAAGTCATCTCCTGCACGCGGCGCGACGTGACAACTTTCAGCAGCCTGCGGGGAACATTCATCTGTTCCAGCAGGTTGCTGAAGCCGTAGCGGACGAGAATCGTGAGGATTTCACGCACCCTGCCGGCGTCGCGCAGTAGGGCGAGGGGTTTCACCGGAATGACCGCACCTTATTGCTGAGCCGCCGGACCGCTCTTTTGTTGAGCGGCTTCGAGCTTCGCCACACGTTCCTTCAGCTCCTGAAGGTCCTTCTCTCTCGCGAAGTTCGCCTTGCGGAGCCATTCGTCGAGCATCGTGCCGAGGCGCGTGCTCGATTCGTCAAACTCCCTGCGGCCCTCGTCGGCGATCTTTTTGGCGAGCTCCTGCGCGTCCTTGGAACTGAGCTTGCCCTTTTCGACCAGTTCGTCGAGGACGCCGCCGAGGCGTTCCGCGCTGATCACCGTGGCGCCGATTCCGGCGTAGATTGTCTTCTTGAGGCTTTCGAGCATGGTTTTCCTCCCGTTGATGTTGAAAGTGTTCCGGACGATTCCGATGCTATTTCTCAATCGTCCATTCGCCAAGATTTATCAAGAGCGACGGGAAATTCCGCCGCCGCCAGTATCTCGGTCAGGGGTTCCGTTCCGTCACAAAAAAGCGCGGAACCCGGACGGATCCCGCGCTTTCGCAAATGGATTTCAGGCCTGTTAGCGCAGAACGACGAAGCTCGCGCGGCGGTCTTCCTTCATCACCTGCGGCGTGGCGTTCTCCTGTGCCTTGAGGTCGCCCTGCGAGAGCGTCTGGATGCGCTTGGGATCAACGCCGAGGTCGATCAGATACTGGCGGACCCCCGTTGCGCGGCGGTCGCCCAGGGCCAAGTTGTACTCGCGCGTGCCGCGCCAGTCGCAGTAGCCCTCGATGAGCAACATGTCCTTGGGATTGCCCTTCATGTATTCCGAGGCCTCGTCGATCTTCGGGCGCTCGGTGGAGGCAATGGCGGACTTGTCGGTATCGAAATAGACGCTGGCGAGCAGGTTCTCCACCCGCTGGCGGTTCGCGGCGGAGAAGGCATCGTCGCGAAGACTGAGACCTTCCGCTCCGGCGCCGTACTGCTTGGTGAGGTCCACCCAATCGGCGGATTCCTTGCCGGGGCCGAAGGCGGTGTCGCCCGGAGTGGGGCGGCGGGGATTGTGGCACCCGGTGAAGACGGCGAGCGTTGCGGAAAAGAGTGCGAGAAGAAGAATGCGGCTCTTCATGTTGCCTGTGGTTTTTAATCCTGCTTTCCCGCGCGGTCAAGCAGGAGAGGGGGCTTTTGCGCAATTAATTGTTCCACAAAACCTTGCACTGAAAATGCGGCCTTCGATCCGCCTGTTTTCGCCTCGTTTGGGGCAAAATTTGCCCGTTTTTGTATTTCTGCGTGGGCGAACCGCTTACACGAGACAGCCCGCAAGGGCTCCGAGCTTGAGGAGTGTCTCTGCGTCTTCCTCTTCCGGAACAGAGCCACGTACAATGCCCGCGCCCGCGTGAAGAACGGCACGGGAGCCTTCGACAAGGCCGCTCCGGAGCGCCACAGCCAGCTCGCCGCAGCCGTCCGCACCGCACCAGCCGATCGGCCCTGCGAAGAGGCCGCGCGGGGTTCCCTCGATTTCCGCAAGAAGCCGCCTGGCGGCCTCTCGCGGCAGGCCGGAGGTGGCGGGGGTGGGGTGCAGGGCCCCTGCGAGGGAAAAGAGGTTTGTCTCGGCACTGCGGCGCGCGGAAAAGGGCGTCAGAATATGCTGGGCGTTCGGCAGGCGGCGGATGCGGGGCCTCGGCATGGGCCCGGGGGCCAATCCGCAGGATTCGAGAGCCGTTTTCACCGCGCTTGCCACAGCGGCGTGTTCGCGAAGTTGCTTTTCCGACGACATGAGCTCAGCGGCAAGGGCGGCATCCTCCGCGGCGCTTGTCCCGCGTGCGGCGGTTCCGGCGAGGGCCTCGCTCTCCACACTGTCGCCGCTCACACGGACGAGCAGTTCCGGCGTCGAGCCGATGAAGGAGGCGTTGTGTCCGTTGCCGAAGGAGAAGGAGCGGCAGGAGGGGAATTTCTCCCGCAGTGCGGCGAGGGTGTGCAGCGGATGCAGCGGCGAGGACATCTCGAACACGCGGCGGCGGGCGACGACGATCTTTTCCGCTTTTACCTCGCCTATGGCGGCGAGTGCCTGTTGCACCCGTGCGCGGTAGAGGGCCCCATCATCGGAGGGACTCTTGGGATTCGACTTTTCGCGCGCGTCCTCCGGCAACGTCCGAGAATAGGCAAAGCCCGAGAATTTGGCGTGTGCGGCCAGCGCGCGGTCCGCTTGAGCCTCGATGTCGCCCTCCGGCGTCACAAGCAGGTTCGCCGTGGCCACATACGCGCCCTCGAAGGACGAAACCTGCCAGCGTGGAACAAAGAGGGTGGCGGGGGCGAAGGGCGCATCCGGGTCTGCCTCGTCCTCAAAGGTAAAGGCCGCGAAGAGTTTGGGCCCGGCAAGGGGCAGGTCCATCTCCCCCACGGCGATGGCGTTGGCGAAAACGCCTTCCGCAAAGGCGGCGGCTTTTGTGAAGCGGTTCGGTCCGGAGAAGGCGGCCTCCAACACGCTTTCCGCTCCCGCCAGGGCCAGATCTTTTTCCGGATGCTCGTAGTAGAAATGGCGCTCGGTGGATTCATAGATCGATTCCAGCACCGCGAGGGGGTCGATGTGTGCCCCGGCGGAGAGCGAGACGCTGACGAGCTTGGCGCAGCCGTCCTCGCGCGCGGCGTCGCGTGCCGCGGAAAGCAGGGCGAGGAACTTTTCGCGGTCGCGCGGGAGCGGTCCTGTGGCGATGGTCTCCATGACAGGCATTCTGGCGGAGCGCTCACTTTCCGACAAGAGGCAAGAGAGATCTGCGTGGATACAAAAAAGACCGCGCGGAAAAACCGCGCGGTCTTTGGGTTACCACTAAAACGAAACTTATTCGCCCATCTGGAAACGGACGAAGCGCTTGATGACGATGTTCTCGCCCATCTTGGCGATCTTTTCGGTCACAAGGTCCTTCACCGTCTGCTCCGGATTCTTGACGAAGGGCTGCTCCATCAGGCACAGGGTGGTGTACACCTTCTCCATCTTGCCGACGGCGATCTGGTGGACGATGTTGTCCGGCTTCTTTGCCATCTTCGGGTCTTCCTTGATCTGACCCTTGATGATGTCGAGCTCGCGGGCAATGACCGCCTCGGGAACGTCCTCGCGCTTGACGGCGACGGGGCTGGAGGCGGCGATGTGCATGGCGATGTCGCGTGCGAGGTTATGGAACTCGTCGGTCTTGGCGACGAAGTCCGTCTCGCAGTCGAGTTCGATCATGACACCGATCTTGCCGCCCATGTGGATATAGCACTCGATGATGCCCTGACCGGCATTGCGGCCTTCCTTCTTGGCGGCGCTGGCAACACCCTTCTTGCGAAGGATCGTGATGGCCTCCTCCTCGTTGCCGTTGGCTTCGAGAAGTGCCTTCTTGCAATCCATGAGACCGGCGCCCGTCTTGGCGCGCAGGTCCGATACCATTGATGCGGAAATGTCCATTTTTAAACCTTATTTCTCGTTGTCGCTGGAATAGGTTTCGGGAACGTCGGCGTTTTCGGTGCCGGGAACCTGAATCGAGCGGGCCGTCACGGGAAGCTGCTCTTCCTTGACGGTCTCCACGCGGCTGACCACTGTGTTGCGGACCTGCGTCTGGACGGTCTCGCGGCGGGCGATGCCGGCCTGGATGGCGTCCATCAGGGTCTCGACGATGATGCGGATGCTCTTGATCGAGTCGTCGTTGCCCGGGATCGGATAGGTGAGGATCGTCGGGTCGGAATTGGTGTCCACAAGGCCGATCACCGGGATGCCGAGGCGAATGGCTTCCGCAACGGCGATTTCCTCGTTGCGCGTATCGACAACCAGAAGCGCCGCCGGGGTTTTTTCCATTTCAAGGAGACCCTCGAAGTTGCGGCTCATGCGCTGCATGTCGCGGCGGTTGGCGGCGGCTTCCTTGTTCGGAAGTTTGTCCATCGTGCCGTCGGACTCCCACGCGAGGAACTTCTTGTACTTCTCGATGGAGCCCTTGACCGTGGCGAAATTGGTGAGCGTGCCGCCGAGCCAGCGGTTCACGGCGTAAGGCATCTGGCAGGAGACCGCCGCCTCGCGGAGGACTTCCTGCGCCTGGCGCTTGGTGCCGATGAAGAGAACCTGCTTGCCCGAGGCAACGGTGTCTTCGAGGAAGGCGCAGGCCTTCTCAAGGTTCGCGTAGGTCTTCTCGAGGTCGATGATCGAGATGCCGTGGCGGTTGTCGAAGACGAACTTCTTGCTGCGGGGATTGTAGCGGCGCAGCTGGTGGCCGAAGTGCACGCCTGCGTCGAGCAGGTCCTTGATCGTGATGTTCATTCGATGCTTTCAAAACCCCGGGCTTTCCGGGGCAAGTCGCTTTTTATGGCGGCTTTGTCTGTTGTTTGGGTTGACTGTTTTCTTTTCCGCGTGAGTGCGAAAAGGAAATGAAATTACGGGTTTGGCCCTCCCTTGCAAGCCTTTCCCGGTGCGAAAAGTGCGGCGATCAGGCGAAGCTGACACCGAAGGCGCGCAGAATCAATCCGCCGACTATCGCACCCGCAGCCATCAGGCCGATTCCGAGGGCGAGTCCGGCCACGGCGGCCAGTCCCCAGCGCTTCCACGGCGAGAGCCTCGTCCAAAACAAGTCGTGTGTCACGGCGACGAGGACGCCCGTCACGATTCCGGGAAGCACGTTGCAGATTTTTGAGAGCATGTGATCCCGTCCGAGGGCGAGCGCGCAGGCGGCGGCTGCCGTCGTCACGAGGAAGGCCGCAAGGAGTACGAGTGGGAAAACTTTACGGGATCGCTCCATTCGGAATTCGTCTTTCATCACGGGCAACCTCGCACGGAGGTGTTGATGCTGTCCAGCCTGTTACGTTGTACCGCTCCCGGGAGGAAACGGATGCGATGCCTCCTCATCCTCACTTGCCTGCCGGAGCCTCGCTCTTGAGCGAGCCCGGGGCGGTGCCGCTGCCGTCGGCGGGAGTGAGTTTTACAGGTCCCTGCACCGGGCCCGGGACGATGACGACCTCCGGATAATAGGTGCGGAAGCGCCCGCGGTAGTAACTGACGGATACGTCGAAATCCTCGCCCGAGGCCGTGGCGGTGAGACCGTACCAATGCTGCCCGCCGCTGCCGAAGCCGACCTCCGCGCGGTAATGCATCTGAAGCTGCTTGTAAGCGTCGGAAGTGGTGATGAGTTCGCGCAAAGTCGGGCGGTTGTCCTCATCGAGCGGCGCGGGAGTGCCTGCCGAGGCGACGCGGCCCGAGGCCCATGCCTGCGCGGCGGCCTTCTCCGCCACAGACTTTTCACGCAGGATTTCGAGCCGGTAGCGGAAAAAGAGGGGTGCGGCATCCAGCCGGTACTGTGCGTGCGGGAGGGCGCCCCAGGATTGATCCCCCGCGACGCCCCGCTGGTGCAGGTCGATGTGGAGGGTCGTCGTACCGCGCTCCGCAAGCTGCCACGGGTAGAAATTGGCCATCTGCGAGTCGCAGAAGAGGTCGTCGTCCTCATAGGGCAGGGCGTTGACCGAGACGGTGGGCTCGCCCACAATGCGCAGGCCCGCGCCGGAGTCGTCCGTCACATCCATCCAGCGGACGCCCTCCTTGTTGCCGGATTCCTGCGGCATGACGTAGCCTTTGCAGTACTGGTCCTTCACCTCGCCGCGATAGAGGCCCAGGCGTGCATTTTGGCGGTCCCAGTAGGTCTCTTGCGGACCCTTGCCGTACCACGCAAGGTGCGTAAAGCCCTTCGCAAGCGTCCCCTTCATGCCGAAGCGCGGCAGCTCCGGCGCGACACCGTGCTCGGAGGGCAAAAAGCTCTGCGCCACGTCGATCGTTCCGTCGGGGGAAATCGTCCATACGAGCGTCAGGCGGCAGGGCGGAGTTTCAATTTCGCCCTGCACAATCACCCTCACGCCTCCGTCCGGCAGTTTTTCCGCCGCGACGCTTGTCGCTTTCCAGTGTTTGCGGGCCTCGCGCCACACGCCCATGCCGCCGGGGTTCCATGGATTCGGGGCGGGTGAGGCGTCCGCCATGCGGCTCCCGCGGTCGTTGTCCGTCGGCGCGCGCCAAAAATCGGGCCCGAGCGGTCCGGCGAGAAGCTCCTTGTCGCCGCTCTTGATGGAGGCAAGAAAACCGGTCCCGCGATCCACCGCCACGGCAAAACCGCCGCCGGAAACGGTGAAGGCGTCCGGAGTTTCGCCGAGGGAGAGCCCGCCCTTCGTGTCAAAGTCGCCTGCGGGCGCGATCTCCGGGGCTCCGCTCATGGAGAACTGTTCCCACGCCACTTCGTGCCCGGCCTTCGCGTAGGGCGCGGCATTCTTGAGGACCAGACTCAGGTCGAAAATGTATTCCGCGCCGGTCTTGAGGTCCGCCTCCGTCAGGTTTGTCCCGATTTCGAGAACGTCAGTTTTCCCCGGGGCGATGTGCGGCAGGTTGCAGCCGCCCTCGCGCAGGACGTGGCCGTTCTCAAGCACCTTCCAGCGGGCAACGAGGGTGTCCGCAGGGTCGGTAAAGCGGTTCCAGTTGGCGAGCTCCACGCGGTATTTTGCGAGCGTCGAGCCCTCCGCCGCGCGCATCTGGATCGGTTGGTAGATCTTCTTCATCTCCGCGAGTCCCGGATGCGGCACGCGGTCCGCCCCGACGAGGCCGTTGCAGCAGAAGTCGCCGTCGCTTGGGGTCCCCTTGGGACCGAAGGTGCCGCCGTAGGCGAAGAAGGTGCCGCGCGCGGGATCGTAGGGAACCTCCTTCGGGTTCTCCGCCTCCACCCACTTGCCTTCCGGGGGAACCGGGCAGGAGAGACCCTGATCGACGAAGTCCCAGATGAAGCCGCCCTGCAGGTACGGAGCCCCGCCGTAGATCGGCGTCCAGTAGGCCGCGAGGTCACCCGTGGAGTTGCCCATCGCGTGCGCGTATTCGCACTGGATGAGGGGCTTTGTGCGCGGGAGAGAGGCGTAATTCACAAGGAACTGCGGATCGGCGTACATTGGGCAGACGATGTCGCTGATCGAGGTGGAACGGTCGCCCTCGTACTGCACGGGGCGCGTGGCGTCGCGACCCTTGATCCACGCGTAATCCGCGCGCAGGTTTTGGCCCATCCCGGACTCGTTCCCGAGGCTCCAGACGATAACGCATGCGTGGTTCTTGTCGCGTTCCACCATCCGCTTTGTGCGGAAGAGGTAAGCGGCGCTCCACGCCGGGTCGCTCGAAAGCTGGGTGCAGCCGTGGCACTCGATGTCCGCCTCGTCCACGATGTAGATGCCGTATGCATCGCAAAGATCGTAAAAGCGCGGGTCGTTCGGATAATGGCAGGTGCGGACGGCGTTGATGTTGTTCTGCTTCATCAGAACGATGTCCGAGCGCATCCGCTCCATCGTCATCACCTGACCCGAATCGGGATCCCACTCGTGGCGGTTCACGCCCTTGATGAGGATCGCCTGCCCGTTGACTAGGAGCTGGCCGTCCTTGATCTCCACCTTCCGGAAGCCGACGCGCCACGGGACGCATTCGAGGGTTTTGCCGGACTCGTCCTTGAGGGAAAGCAGAAGCGTGTAGAGGTTCGGCGTCTCGGCATTCCAGAGGGCCGGGCGCTCGACCGGCGTTTCCATTGCCGCCGCTGTTTCCGCACCGGGCGCGGCATTTACCGGAAGGACCGGGAATTCCGCTACGACCTTGCCCGCCGCGTCGAGGAGCGTGCCCGACAAAAACACCTTTGCGGCGCTGCCGGAATCGTCCGCGATCTTCGCCGCCACCTTCAGCGTCGCGTGGGAAAAGTCGCCCGTGAGATCGGTCGTCACGAAGAAGTCCGCAAGGCGCACCTTCGGCGCACTCCAGAGGGACACGTCGCGGAAAATGCCCGAGAGCCGCCAGAAGTCCTGATCCTCAAGGTAGGAGCCGTCGTTCCAGCGGAAGACCTGCACGGCGACGAGGTTCTCGCCCTTCTTGAGGAGCTTCGTCACATCGAAGGTGGCGCGCGTGCGGCTGTCCTTGGAAAAGCCCGCTTTCACTCCGTTCACCCAGACCTCGAAGAAGGAGTTCACCCCCTCGAAGGAAAGGAAGACCTCGCGTCCGTCCCAGCCTTCCGGAACGGTGAAGGTGCGGCGGTAGCTCGAAACCGGGTTGTAGTCGCCGGGAATCGTCGGCGGAGTGGGGTTACCGAAGGGGTACTGGACGTTCGTGTAGATGGGCCGCCCGTAGCCTTCCAGCTCCACGTTCGCGGGAACGGGGATCGTCTTCCAGGCAGAGTCGTCAAAGTCCGTTTTGAAGAAGTCCGCCGGGCGCTTGGCGGGATTGTCCACCCAAGAGAATTTCCAGTCGCCGGATAGCGTCCGGTAATACGGCGATTTGTCGAAATCGACGGCCTTCGCGCTTTCCGCGTCCGGGAAGACGGCCATCGTCGCATACGGGGCCAGCGTCCCTTCGCTCTGGCGCAAGGGATCGGCCCAGGCGGGCGGCGTGGACTCGGCAAAGGCAGCGGTACCGGTCATGGCGAGGAGTGCCGACGCCGTCAGCGTCCGGACGGAGGAAATGTGCGGGGTATGCATCGCGATTGAGGATATAGGATTTTCCCCGGACGGAGAAGCCTTGTCTATCGGCTCCGCCCCGGCAAGGGATATGACAGTCAAAAGACGGGAAGGTGTCCCTCCTCATGCGGATTTGACCGGTTTGTCCGGATTGCCGCCGATCCACATCAGCCGGCGCCACAACTTTTCCAGCGGGCCCTGTCCGAGCCGCTTCAGGCACCAGCGGGAGAAGGCGATTTGAAGGACCAGCATGACGAGCCCAGTCAGCGTGCAGAGCGCGCCGCCGAAGTGGTGCCACATGCCGAGCCCGCAGTTGTAGTAAACAAACAAACCAACCAGACCGGGTATCACGTAGTTGGTCAGACTCATGCGTCCGTAGGGAATCAGGAAGCCGAAGAGGCGCTCGCCGATCCTGACGCGCCAGAGAAGGATGAAGGCGGACACCATGAGCAGCATCCCAGCGAGATTGGCGTAGGTTCCGAGGAGTCTTCCGAGAGTGATGCGCAGCGCCGAACCGTCGGCGAGGTGCCCGGGGATCCATGCGTTCGCTCGTCCGAGGACGAGGGCGGCGGCAAGACTCAATAGGCATATCGCGATCCACGAGCGGCTGCGCATTTCTGTGAACGCCCTGCGGCGGGCCGCCAGCATGCCGAGGAGAAAGAGCCCGGGGATGTGGAAACCCCGTCCGGCCTCCCAGTTCCAGATCAGGTTCGCCTTCAGTCCCGCGGTGATGTTCGTGCGAATCACGTCGAGGAAGCCGCCGTTCACGCATGCCGTTGTCACGTTGTCCCAATAGGGCCACGACCCATTCATCGGGAGCGGCGTGTATGAGGGATCCATGGATGCGCACACAACCTCGCCGAGCTGGAGCGGCAGGGCGAGAAGAACGACGGACATCGTCAGGAGCAGCCAGTCCGGCGCCTTCCGCAACGCGATCACAAGAAACCCGAACAGGGCGTAAATCTGGAGCAGGTCGCCCGCGTAATACAGGCTGTGGATCAGGCCAAAGGCAAGAAGCAGGCAGAGACGCCAGGCATAACGCCCGCCGAGGTCGTAGCCTTTGTCGCGCATCCGCTCGTACTGTATCCAGAAGCTGAAGCCAAAGAGCATCGAGAAGATGGCGTACGACTTGCCCCCGAACAAATGGTACACGCCCCCGCCGAGGAAACCGTCCAGGGACGAGAGAAAGGCCCATGGCTGGTCCGGGGAGATATATGCGTCGAACTTCTCGTTGTTGTGGAGGATCAGGATTCCGGCCAGCGCCAGACCGCGCAGGGCATCGACCACGTCGATGCGTCGCGAACGGTTCATAGGAGGAGGCACGCCTTCGGAGAGAGGAGCAGGGGAGGAGGGCATCAGAGTTGTTTTGTCACCATTTTGCGTAGAGCGGGACACCACAAACTCCATGCGATACGTGACAAGCGGTATTCCGCTCCGACAGGCGGAGGGAAAGCGAGTATGGGTTGCGGACGCGGGAAACAACCGGTCACGCGCCGAAACAGCCGCCGGGCACCGGTCCTTGTTGACAGGCGGGGCTTGCCTGTGGCTTAAATCATCGCTTATGCAGCGCGCACGCGTCGTCATCACCGGTGTCGGCCTCACCTCCCCAAATGGCGACACACTGGCCTCCTATCGGGCGAACCTTCTCTCCGGCGTCTCGGGCGTCGAGTTCATGGAACACCGCTACATCGGGCGCGTCCCGGCGGGTGTGTGCCATTACGACGAAAAGAAGTACCAGACGCGCAAGGAGCTGCGCAATTCCACACGCGCGGGATCGATCTCCATCTACTGCGCGCACGAGGCCGTGGCGGATTCCGGGATCTCGTGGGAAGGCCTCGATACCTCGCGCTTGGGCGTCTATCTCGGCATCACCGAGCACGGCAACGTCGAGACCGAGAACGAGGTGTACAACATCTCGAAATTCAATTACGACGTCAGTTTCTGGACCCATCATCACAATCCGCGCACCGTGGCGAACAACCCGGCGGGCGAAGTGACGATGAACATGCACATCACCGGGCCGCACTACACGATCGGAGCGGCGTGCGCGGCGGGCAACGCCGGGCTCATTCAGGGCATGCAGATGCTTCAGCTCGGCGAGGTGGACGTGGCGCTCGCGGGCGGCGTCAGCGAGTCGATCCGCTCCTTCGGCATCTTCGCTGGCTTCAAAAGTCAGGGTGCGCTGGCCGAGAACGCCGACCCCACCAAGGCCAGCCGTCCCTTCGACAAGGCACGTAACGGCATCGTCGTTTCCGAGGGCGGGGCGGTCTTTGTCCTGGAACGCCTTGAGGACGCCGAAAAGCGTGGCGCGAAGATTTACGGCGAGATCGTCGGCTACTGCACGAACAGCGACGCGACCGACGCGGTCCTCCCGAACCCGGAGCGTCAGGAACAGTGCATGCGCGCGGCCCTGCGCATGGCGGGCATGACGCCGGACGACATCGACATCGTGAGCACCCACGCCACCGGCACTCCGGCGGGCGACGTGCAGGAGTGCAAGGCCCTGCGCGCGGTCTTCGCCGGTGCGAAGAACGTCCGTATCAACAACACGAAGAGCTTCATCGGCCACGCGATGGGCGCGGCGGGCGCGCTGGAACTGGCCGGGAACCTGCCGAGCTTCTCCGACGGCCTCGTCCACCCGACGATCAACGTGGACGATCTCGACCCCGACTGCGCGATGGACCAGCTTGTGATCGGCGTCCCGCAAAAACTGCCCCGCGCGGAAACCATCCTGAACCTTTCCTTCGGGATGCTCGGCATCAATTCCTGCGTGATCGTCAAAAAGATTGCACGATGATCCGCCCCTGTTAAAAGAGAAATCCCGAAGATATGACAAAGGAAGACTGCAAGAAGGTGGTTCTCGACATCATCAGCGAGATCGCCCCGGATGAAGACCTCAGCAATGTGAGGGGTGACGTGCGCCTGCGCGACCAGCTCGACCTCGATTCGATGGACTTCCTCGACATCGTAATGGAGCTGCGCAAGAAGTACGGCATCAACGTGCCCGAGGCCGACTACATGAAACTGTCCACCCTCGATGGCTGCGCGGAGTACCTGACGCCCAAACTCAACACCGTGAAGGCGTAGCGCGGCTGCGCACCCAGCGCGGCCTGCAACCTGTCATGAGCGCCCCGGCGGAATCCCCCAATGTTGCGGCTTCCCCGGCGCGTGCGCTGAAGTCCCATTACGACGCCCTCGTCATCGGCTGCGGCATGTCGGGCCTAGGCGCGGCGATCCGGCTGGCGATGTCGGGCCGCAGCGTCCTTGTCGTGGAGCGCCACAACGCGCCGGGGGGCCTGAACGGCTACTACTTCAAGGCGGGCCGCAAGTTCGACGTTGGGCTCCACGCGATGACGAACTACGCCGCCCCGGGGAAAAAGGGGCCTCTTACCAAGATCTTCCGGCAGCTCCGCATCCCGCCGGAGGCTTTCGACCTTTCCCCGCAGCTTTCCAGCCGCATCAGCTTTCCCGGTGAGGAGCTTCGCTTCGCAAACGGCATCGACCTGTTGGAGAGCGAGGTGGCGCGCGCCTTCCCGAAAAAAATCGACGCCTTCCGCGACCTCGTCCGCCTTGTGGAGGCGCACGACGCCCTCGATATTTCCCGTCCGCAGGCCACTCCCGCGCGGGCCCTTGTTCACGAGAGGCTGGGAGATCCCCTTCTCGCGGAGATGATCTTGAACCCGCTCTTCTACTACGGGAGCGCGCTGCAGAACGACATCGACCTCGACCAGTTTTGCATCCTTTTCCGCGCCCTCTACCTCGAAGGCTTTGCGAGGCCCTTCGAGGGCGTGCGGCGGATCTTGCGCGTGCTCTTGGACCGCTACAAGGCCCTCGGCGGCGAGCGGCTCATGAAGTGTGGCGTGCGGCGCCTTGTGGCCGACTGCGGGCACGTCGCCGCCGTGGAGCTCGACGACGGGCGGACGCTTACGGCGGGGAGCGTCCTTTCCACGATCGGCAGCGACGAAACCCTGGGCCTGCTCGGCATGGACGCCCCGGGCAAAACTCTCCCGCGCCACGGCTACGCGGAACACATCGCGTGTATGAAGCCTCTGCCTTCCGAACTCGGATGGAAGGACACGATCGTCTTTTTCAGCAACACCGCCCGCACGGATTACCGCGTGCCGGACGGCCTTGTTGATCCTTCGAGCGGGGTCGTCTGCATGCCCGCCAATTACGACTTCGGCACCCGCCGGATGGAGGAGGGGATGCTGCGCGTCACCGTCAGGGCCAATCACCGCGCGTGGAAGGCGCTTTCCAAGAGCGAATACGCGGAGGCCAAGAAGCAGGTGGCGGAAGCGATGATGGCCTCGGCTCTCGGCCACCTTCCCGGCGGCGCGGCGGCCCTGCCGAAGAACGCGCTCCTCTTCGAGGACACCTTCACGCCGCTCACGGTGGAGAAGTTTACCGGGCACATCTCCGGCTCGGTGTACGGCAGCCCCGTAAAAGTCCGCGACGGACGCACCCCGTGCGACAACCTCTTCCTCTGCGGCACCGATCAGGGCTTTTTAGGCATCGTCGGTGCGATCCTTGGAGGCATCTCGATCGCAAACTTGCACGTCATCGGCCCGGGTGCGTAGAAGGACGCCGACCTCGGATTCAAGACTCGGGAACCGGATTTTTATCCGCAGATAAACGCAGATGTCCGCAGATTTCCAGAAGTGGATTCAGGGACGGGAATTCTTTTCTTAACTCAATAATCCTCTTCCTCTTACATCTGCGTAAATCTGCGTTTATCTGCGGTTAAAACTTTTCTTTGGAATTCCCGGAATCTGCAGGCGACCCGGGTTTACTCCCTGTAGAGCAGCACGGACGCCGTTGCCGCGATGCCTTCGCCCCTGCCCAGTCCTCCGATACCTTCGTTCGTCGTGGCCTTGATGCCGATTCGGTCTGTGGGAATGCCGAGGACGGAGGCGAGGCGCTCCTTCATGGCGGGGATGTGCGGGGCGATCTTCGGCTCTTTTGCGATGAGCGCCACGTCGATATTCCCCACGGCGAGGCCCTTTTCGCGCGCCTTTTCCACCGCACCCTTCACGATGAGGAGCGAGTCCATGCCCTTGGTTTCCGCTTTGCCGGGCGGGAAGAAGTGACCGATGTCCGGGAGCCCAGCCGCGCCGAGGATGGCGTCGGCAATGGCGTGGCAAAGACAGTCCGCGTCCGAATGGCCGTCGAGGCCGCGCGTGTGCGGGATTGTCACTCCGCCGAGGACGAGGCGCCGGTTTTCGGCAAAGCGGTGGATGTCGTAGCCGATGCCGGTACGGAAGGGGCAGAAGTTCATGGTAGGGGATGCGCGGCGGGCGAGGATGCGGTTCACGGTCTCGAAATCGTCGGGGCTTGTCAGCTTTACGTTCGGCCCGAGGGGAGTGACGAGCGCCGGGTGCAGCCCCACAAGCGCCGCCGCCGCCGCGTCGTCGGTTGTGGGCAGATTCTTCGCCACCGCAAGGCGGTAGCCCTCGCGTAACTTGCCAACCGGGAACACCTGTGGGGTCTCCATCGCGCGCAATTCGGCGCGGGGCACGTCCGTCAATTCAGGGACGCTTCCCGAGTTGCCGACGCGCTTGATCGTGTCGGTGACCGGGTGGGCGAGGGACGCGGCTCCGTGGGCCTTCGCGGCGGCGTCGAGGGCGCGGATGTCTCCCGCCGTGACGAGGGGCCGCGCGCTGTCGTGGACGAAGACCAGTTCTTCATCGTCCGCCGCCGGAATCGCCTCAAGAGCCTTGAAGACGCTGTCCCGCCGCTCCGCTCCTCCGGGAACGAAGAGCACCTCAAGGTCGTCCGCGGTTCTAGACGCGATTGCCGCCAGTTTTTCCCGCTGCGCCGCGTCTCGGAAGGTGACGACGATCCGCCGCACGCAGCCGCTTTGCGCAAACGCGGCAAGGCACAGGGCGAAGGCGCAGGTTCCGCCGGCAAGCGGCGCAAGGATCTTGTCCTCCACCACGCCCGCCATCCGCCGGGAAGAACCGCCCGCAAGAAGCACCGCCGTCTGCATGGCGCCACTCTAGCGGAACCCAACCAAATGACAACGCGGCAGTTGTGCCCGGCGAAGGGTGTGACTTATGCAGAGAGGGCGAGGCTGTCCTCGACGATCTTGTCAGTGGAATCCAGCCACGCGCGCGAGGGCTCGATACAGGAAAGAAGCGTCTGGTAGTTGAGACCGACACTCGCGAGATTCGCCTCCGGAACATCCGGGGCGTCCACATTTTTGCCGATAACCGATTGCAGGCAGGAGAGGCAGATGTTGAGAAGGCACGCCATCCGGTTGTTGCCCTTGCGCAGGAAGGGTTGCAGGTGCATCGCGATCGGCTCGTACACTTCGGGACCGAAGCGCCAGTTCTGCAACAGGACGCTTCCCACGGTGGCGTAATCGGCGTCCACGACGCTTTGCTCCCAATGAGCCTGATCCATCAGCACAAGGCGGGCGGGGCAGCGTTCCTTCGGTTTCACCCGGGCCAGAACGCGGGCAATGGGGTAACGTCCGATGCTGTGCAGAAGGCCCACGAGGTAGGCCGTACCGGGCTCCATGTCCGCATGATAGGCGAGGTATTCCATGAGGACCGCCGCGCCGAGAGCTTCCATCCATGCGTCGCGGTCTGTGAGCCCGTAGCAGGAAAGGGGTGCCCCCGGAAAGCTCTTGCGGCCCAGAATTCCCACCATCTTCATCACCTCGGTGAAGCCAATCCGCTCCACGGCGGACTCGATCTGGTCGGCGGGTGTGGCGCAGCCGTAGTAGGAGCTGTTCGCCAGCTTCATCACCGACGAAGTGAGCCCCGGATCGAGCGAAACCACTTCCACGATCTGCGTCACTTCCACATAAGGACTGCGCAGAAGCGTACACAAACGGGAGAGCACCTCGAATTTCGGGGGTACGCGCTCGAATCCGTTCAGTATGCCGGTCATTTCCATAATGAATGCCGCTCCTTGTTTTTTCGGTCAACTCCGCGCGGGGTTAATTGGTCAACGAAGGAATGTTTTACCATTTTTAAGGAGAGAGGCGGGGTCTTTCCCCTCTGCGAGGAAGATCGGGGCGGGGGATGCCGCCTCGATTACTCCGGCAACGGAACGCAGATGACGGTACAGGGTGGCGAAGGTGAAGTCGGGCGAGTGGCCTCCCTGTCCGCCAATCAGTTCCGCGCCGCGGCGCACGTTGTCGGTCATCCAGCCGGGCAGACGCACGTGGTAGGGATTGCGCGCCACCTCGCCCGTGTGAAGGGTCAGGGCCGCGACGAGCGTTGCCACATCCTCTGCAGGGGATTCCACCATCAGGTTCGGCGACTCCATTGGCGCCCAGAATTCCGTCTCGAAAACCTCGCAGGAGATTTTTGAGATTCGCAGCGCCTCCCGGGCAAGGAGCGACACGCCCGTGTGGGTCCGGTTGGCATCCTTCCCATGAGGGAAGAACACCGCCGCCGGGGCAAGGCGCTCGAAGGCTTCCGCCACCGGTTCCGCCGCCTTTGCGAGCGCCACGGGATCCTCCGCAAGGGCCAAAGATACGCCGGAAAGACCCTCCCTGCCGATGAGTTCCAGTCCGAATCCGGCATAGGCGCAGGCTTGCCTCAGCTCCGCGAGGCGTCCGGCCCGGCGCGACCGGTCACTCCCGAGGGTCACGGCAAGGTCCGTCACGCGCATTCCCGCCTGTCGCAGCATCCGTAGCGGCAGTGCGCCCACGATCATCTCGTCGTCGGGATGGGGCGAGACGATCAGGGCGAGCGGCGCGTCCGGCCCCGCCACGGGCGGATGGAAGGGAGGCGTCGGCGCGGGGATGGTCATGGCCTCGCGCATCGCGTCCAGAATCGCTTTCACGTAGTCGAGATGACTCTGCATACACCGATTCTGTCACGCGCACGCGTCGTTTGTCCCGCGAAAAGTCGGGCAGGGCCTCCTACCTTGCGGCGAAATAGGCGAGAGCCTTCTCGCGGTCGAGGGCGATTTGCGCCTTCAGGGCGTCGAGCGAATCGAACTTTTGCTCGGGCCTGAGGAATTCCAGCCATTCCACGCGCAGGGCGTCGCCCTCCGCAAAGGGGCACTCGCCCGCAAGGAGGTGAACCTCCAGCCGTGGCGCGGCGCCGCTCTCCACAGTGGGACGCAGACCGTAGTTCGCCACGCCGGGGAACACATTGCCGTTTTCGCCCCCCTGTTTTTTCACTCGCACCGCGTACACACCGTACGCGGGGCGGCACTGCGGTTCCCACGGCAGGTTGAGGGTGGGGAAGCCGATCGTGCGGCCCAGCCGGCGGCCTGGGGCGACCGTGCCGTCGCAAGAATAATGATAGCCGAGGAGGGTGTTCGCCTCCGCCATCGCGCCGGAGGAAAGGAGGTTGCGGATCCGGGTGCTACTGATCGGCTCGCCGTCGTAGCGGACGCGCTCGATGCTGAAGAGGTGCACGCCCAGAGCCTTGGCGGCGGTAAGGAGAGTGTCGATGTTCCCGGCGCGGCCCCTGCCGAAGCGGAAGTTTTCCCCAACGTGCAAGCTCGCGAGTCCCGGCAGGGTCTTTTTCAGGAAGGCGGCGTATTCCTCGGCCCCCACGGCGGCCAGTTCCCGGGAAAAACTCTGCCAGAAGAGCAGATCCACCCCGAGAGCCGCCACGCGCTCGGCCTTCTGCGCTTCGTCCTGAAGAAGCAGGGTGGGCGCATCCGGTTTGAGGATGCGGCTCGGGTGCGGAGAGAAGGTGAGAACGGCGGAAAGTCCCCCTCCGGCGCGCGCGGCATTGACCGCCGAGCCGATCACCGCCCGGTGGCCTAGGTGCACGCCGTCGAACATGCCGATCGCAAGGTGCAGCGGCCCGGCGGGAGCGTCGGCGAAGTTGTCCCGGAAGGATTGCATTGCGTGACTATATGGTGACTTTGCGCACACTTGTCAGCCCCCGACTTGAAGGGTGGGCCTCCTCTTCAGGAATCGTAAGTGCGCCTCTTGACTCTAAAGCTAGGTACGGGGTTAAAGTGAAACCGTGACGGAGGAAATGACAATCGGAGTTCTGGCGCGGAAGGCTGGCGTGGGGGTGGAGACAATCCGCTTCTACGAGAGAGAAAAACTGTTGCCGAAGCCGGAGCGCACGGCGGGCAACTATCGCGCGTACGCTCCCGCCGCCCTCGCGCGCCTGAACTTCATCCGTCAGGCGAAGAATCTCGGCTTCACTCTCAATGAAATCCGGCGCCTGCTCCGCATGAGCGAGGATTCGTCGAGCGACGCGGGTGACTTCCACGCCGTCGCGCGTGAAAAGATCGCCTGGCTCGACGAGCGGATGGAACAGATGCGTTCCATGCGCGCCATCCTCAGTCAGGCGGTGGCCGCCTGTCCCGGTCACGGCGCGGACAAGGACTCCTGCCCGGTTCTCGCCCTCTTCACCGGCGAGGAGGCGTGTCATTCCCGCCGCTGCCACTGCGCCGCCTGCGAACATTCCAACTGACTTTCACCATGGAAATCCTTACGAAATACCTCACGGAAACGTGGTCGATGCTCGCAACTCTTGCGCCGTGGCTTTTGCTCGGCTTTGCCATTGCGGGGCTCATCTCGATCTTACTCAAGCGATCCACCGTCGTGCGCTTCCTTGGGAAACCCGGACTCGGCAGCATCGTTCGCGCGACGATCGTGGGCGTACCCATGCCGCTCTGCTCCTGTGGGGTGATTCCCGTGGCGGCGGCGATCCGCGAGAAGGGCGCGGGCAAGGGAGCCACAGCGGCGTTCCTTGCCTCGACCCCGGAGACGGGCGCGGACAGCTTTGTGGCCACCTGGGGGATGCTCGGGCCCTTCATGGCCTTCATCCGCGTAGCGCTCGCTTTCGTGAACGGGGTTCTCGCGGGGCTCTTTGTGAGCCTAGTCAACAGGGGCGAAAAGGACGAGGTGGCCGCTGCCGGAAGTAGCGTGCTAACCGAGGAGCGCAAATCCATAGCCGACGCCGTGCGCTACGCCTTCATCAGGATGCCGGGCGACATGGCGCGCTCTCTCGCCGTGGGCCTGCTCCTCGCCGGGGCGGTGGCGGCGTTCCTTCCGGCGGATTTCGCACAGTCCGCGGGACTTTCCGGTCTTGCGGCGTATGTGGTCGTGACGCTTGTCGCAGTGCCGCTGTACGTGTGTTCCGTGGGCTCCATCCCTCTTGCCGCCGCGATGATCCATGCGGGTTTTTCCCCCGGCGCGGCCCTCGTCTTCCTTGTTGCGGGACCGGCAACCAACGTGGCGACGATCGTCACGATGAAGAACTACCTTGGCGGAAAGTCGGTGGTGGCATACCTCGCCTCCATCGTCGTCACGGCGTGGACGGCGGGCTTCCTTGTCGATCTCGGCCTCGGACGAGCGGCGGTCGTCGGTCAGATGCCGCACGCGATGGGGCAGGAGGCGGGGCTCTTCGGGGGAATCGCGGCGGCGGTCCTGCTCGTCCTTCTTCTGCACGCGGTCCTCACAAGGCACTTCAAGCCGCTTTTGAAGAGCGCGCGGAGCCGGCAGGAAGCTTCCTGTGGCTGCGGATCGGAGAGGGCGGCGGAGCCTTCCTGCTGCCATGAAAACACCCCGGCGAGGGGGGAGGGCGCCTGCCACTGCGGGGAAAAGGCATCCGCGCCGAAGGCCGATGGCGGCTGCCATTGCCACGAGTAATCGTTGTCAGGTTCCGCGCCCGGAGTGATCCGGGCACAAAAAAGGACGGTCCCTTGCGGAACCGTCCTTTGAAATGGTTGGGATTGCCCCGTGCCTTACTTCGTGGAAACGAAGGGGCGGACCTGCTCGATGAGAGCCTTGAAGGCGGCCTCGTCGGTGGCGGCCATGTTCGAGAGGACGCGGCGGTCCATCTCGATGCCGGAACGCTTGAGGGCGTTCATGAAGCGGCTGTAGGGGATGCCCGCCTGACGGCAGGCCGCGTTGATGCGGACGATCCAGAGGCTGCGGAAGTCGCTCTTCTTCTTGCGACGATCCTTGTATGCGTTCTGGCCGGCGTGATCCACCTGATGCTTCGCGTAGCGGTAAAGACGGCTCGCATTGCCGAAATACCCCTTCGCGAGACGCAGGACCTTCTTGTGGCGCCTGCGGGTGGCCTGGATGTTCTGTGCTTTGGACATGTTCTGTTATTTGTGGTTTGGAGTCCGTCCGGCCGCCCAATAGAGTATCGCCGGACTGGACTTGTTCTAGTCTGAGGTTCGCCGTCCCTAGCGGAAGAGGGAGGGGGCTGCAATGCGGACGAAGCGTTTCACGCCATTTGCGGCCTTCTTATCCTGGCCCTTGGCGCGGCGCTGCTTCACCGACTTGGTGCGCAAGAAGTGGCGCTTGCCGGAGGTGCGGTAAAGCACCTTGCCGGTATGGGTCACTTTGAACCTCTTGGAGATCGACTTGCGGGTCTTGTTCATCTGATTGACGGAAAAAGGACATACCTTAGCCCGCGACGCCGTGTTGTAAAGCGCTTTCTCCCCGGAAAGGCTACTTTTTGCCGGGCTTGTCGATCTTCGCGTGGCAGCCGCAGCTGCTGCAACCGCAGCTGGAGCCGCCGGAGCCTTTGACGAGGCGGTATATCCGCCATGCGACAAAACCCGCCGAGAGGGCGACGAGCAGTATGACGATGATCGTTTCGGTGGTCATTGTGGTTCTTTCAATCGAATAGAGGCGCCGCGACCGGCTTCATTCCAACGCCCGTACTCCGATCATTGAAGTTGACCGTGGAATGAGGGGCTGAGATTCTGTCTCAGGGTAACAGGGGATCGTCATGAGGGCAAAACGAAATCTGGGTCAGATGAAGGTGGGGCAGAAATGCCGCGTGTGCGACGTATCGCTTCCCGCCGACTACGAGCAGAGACTGGCCGAACTTGGCGTCATGCCGGGTGCGGAGGTTTCCCTCGTGCAGGTGGCCCCGCTCGGCGACCCGATCGCCATCGAATGTCAGGGCCGCCGGATGGGCATGCGCCGCTGCGACGCCACGGGGATCACCGTGGAGGGCGAATAGGCCGTCCCCGCGTGAGTGTCGGTTTATTTACCGTGTCCGGGCGAAGGGGCCGACAGTGGTTCCCACAAAGCCGCCGGCGCGCTCGGTGGTGAGAATTGCACCGTCCGCATCAGCAAGCTTCTTCCATTCGCTGTTCTCGCAGTAATGGAAGGAGAGCACGGCGTCGTTTAGCTGTGCCTTGAGACGCACGGCGGTGCCTTCCAGCAGGAGGATGGCGGCCCGGGCAGGAATCGTCGTGACGCCTTTTTCCGTTTTTTCGAGGAAGATCTCGTAACCGCCGCCCGATTTGCGGACGCCGAAAAAATAGTTGAAGTTCTCGGACTGGTGGAAGGCGAGGCCCGCGTCCGTCGCAAGGCTTTCTGGCGGGATGAATTCGATCTCCGTGAGCGAGTTCGCGTGCTGGATGCGGTAGAGGGCGCAGGAGGGCCGTCCTTTGGAGGCCAGTGTCGCAGGTCCGGCGGAAAGGAGCAGCGCCCTGCCGCCGCACTTGGTCCCGCCGATCTCCCACCACGCGCCCTTCGGCGTGCGCAATGTCGCCCAGTCGGGGCGGAGCGTCTCTCCCGCAAAGTCGTCGGTCCAGGAGAAGTCGCCGGAAAGGATCGGGTTCTTTGCCGCTTCTTTCTGCGGCAGGGCGGGGGCGTTCGCCGCGTACGGGATAGCTTCGCCCTTCTTGAGGATCACGGGCCAGCCGTCCTCCGTCCACGTGACGGGCAATAAAAACGTCTCGCGACCGGTTGCAAAAAGATTGTCCGCATACGGGCGGCAGGCGAGGAACACGGCCCACCATCCGGCGCTCCCGGCATCGACAAGGTCCGCGTGTCCCGCGCAGGAGACCGGGAAGGGCCGCTCCTTCGGCAGATCGCGCTGGGTGAGAATCGGGTTTTTCTCCCACGGCACCCACGGTCCCGTCGGGCTCTTGGAACGGAAGACGACCTCGCTGTGCGCCTCCGCGGTACCGCCCTCCGCCGCGATGAGGTAAAGCCAGTCGCCCCGGCGGAAAATGTGCGGGCCTTCGATCCACACGGGCTTTTTCGCAATGTCCGTCCCGCCGTTCACGATGATGGAACGTGGCCCGACGAGTTGGCCCGTCGCTTCATCGAATTCCTGAATCCAGATCGCGCGGTGCCCGTCGTAGAGGGGCTTGTTCTCTGGCGGCGGGCCGTTGTTCACCAGCCACGCCTTCCCGGTGGCATCGTCAAAGAAGAAGGACGGGTCGATGCCGTCCACTCCCGGCAGCCACACGGGGTCCGACCACGGTCCCGCAGGGTCCTTCGCCGTCACGTAAAAATTGCCGCCTCCGCTGACGTTGGTCGTCACCATGTAGAAGGTGCCCTTGTGATGGCTGATCGCGGGGGCGAAGATTCCGCGCGAGGTTCCCGCCTGCTCCAGCGGGAGCTGCGAGGGCCGCGTCAGGACATGGCCGAGATTCTCCCAGTGAACAAGGTCGCGGCTGCGCGAAACGGGCACGCCCGGAAAGTACGCGAAGGAGGAATTGACCGCGTAGAACCAGCCGTTGGCAAAACAGATCGAGGGATCGGGCCGGTAACCCGGGAGAATGGGGTTGGCGTACTGGCCCGGCCCCGCTGGATGTGCTGAGAAACAGGCGTCGGTCCCGGAGTAGGAGAAGCGTTTGAAGGCCACCTTCTCCGGCGCGAAGGTGCCGTCCGCGTAGTCTGGCATGTAGAGGTGGAAGCGTCCGCCCGCCTGAAGCAGGCCGAGCATGTAAAGAATGCCGTTGTAATAGCGGTATGGGCCGGAGGGCACGGGAGTCTCCCAGAACTTGCGCACAAACGGCTCGCCCGTTTCGCGGTCCGCCGCGAGGGCTGCCACCGCAGCCATCGCCGCGATGCTCTCGGAGGAATAGTCCACCGTGGGGGAGCCCTCCAGCGTGAAAATGGCGGGCAGGAGCGGCAGGTGGGGCATAAATGTGGAAAGCACCCGGTTACTCCGCATCCTCTGCCATGCGGCGTCCCTACCGGAAAAGAGAGAGTCCAGCGCGGGCCATGCGAGGGTACGGTGCGCGTCGAAACCAAAAATGTCCTTGCCGCCCGGGGCGAAGGGCGTTCCGTCCATGTGCGTGTATTCGCTCACAAGGCCCGTCTTCGGGTTCGCGGCAACGTGGTAGAAGGCGCGGGAGGCGTCCGCGGTCTCCCTCCAGAAAGCGTTGTCCGCATCCGCACAGGCGGCCCAGATGTCGTAGAAGAAGGGAAGCTGGTAGGAGACGTCCGTCACCTTGGCCCATTCGAGGTTCGGGACGAAGCGCACGAGCCGCGTTTGCGCGTCGAACATGTTGCAGGTCTTTTCCTCGCCTCGCCCCTCGTCGCCGGTGTGGAGCATCGTGCGCAGAAGCGCGTTCGCTTCGGCACGGTAGTTGAAGATCCCCTCGCCGTCGCCCCAGCGGGCCGAGGCGAAGAAAAGGGCGGTGGCGAACCATTCCTCGCCGTCGGAGGCGCTACCGGGGTCGATCATGGTTCCGTCGCGGCGGCACTGCCACGCGAAGTATCCCTTACGGCTCCCCTCCATGTTGTACATGAACGACTTCGCCCACTTCCAGAGGCGGTCGAATTCGGCCTTTTTATTGAGCTCTACGGCGATCATCATGCCGTAGCTCATGCCTTCGCTGCGCACATCGTCGGAGTCCGGCGTGTAGATGTAGGCCATGTCGTCGCCCACCGGGTAATACACGCGCTGGCTCTCGTCGTCGCCGTAGAAGAGATGGTTCCACGCCGCGTCGATCTTCGCGTCGAGCGCCGCGCTCTCCACGCCGAGGTATTCGGAAAACAGGTTCCGGTATTGCACGCCGTGCGGCGCGAAAACGTCCGCCGCGAGGGCGGGGGATGTGCCTGCGACACTCGCAAGCGCAATCAGAGCCGTAAGGGTTCTTGCAGCCTTCATGGTTGGAGATGAAACCGCCCGCACTTCATCAGGAAGTGCGGGCGGCGTAAAAACAGTTGCGAGGTTACTTCGCCGCGGGTGCCGCCTCGTCCGGCAGGCCGAAGCTCTTGCGGCGCTCTTCCAGATCCTCCTGGATCACCTTGATCTTCGCAGTGGTGATCGGGTAGAGAAAGAGGCAGGCCGCCGCGATGCCGAAGCAGATCGCCGGGAAGATGCTCGCGGAAAGCTGGATGCCTAGGAGCGACTCCGCCGGCTGGACCTGCGGAACCTTGTCGATCGGCTGGACGTAGCCATACCATTCGAGGATCCATCCGCCGATCGCTCCGCCGAAGCCCAGGCCCGCCTTGAGGGCGAAGGCCATTCCCGCGAAGACGAAACCCGTCGCGCGGTAGTTCGTCTTCCATTCAGAGTAATCGGCCACGTCGGCCACCATCGCCCAGAGAACCGGGATCGTCGGGCCGTAGCACATGCCCCACAGGATGCCGAGGTAGAAGAGCAGGTCCACCTGGGTGGGCGCGCAGATGAAGACGAGCGCCTGCGCAATGGTGGTTGCGATGAGACCCACGATGAAGACGTTCCTCTTGCCGAACTTCGCCACGAGGAAGGGCGAGCAGATGACGCCGATGACCGTCACCAGGTTGCCCACCATGTTGTTGAAACCCATTCCCACCGCCGTGACGTTGGAAAGATCGTCCTTCACGAGCAGACCGAACCAGTTGAGGACTGTCTGCCACGCGGTAAGTTCTCCCGTGGGCATCTGCAGGCCGAAACCGCAGATGAAATCATGCAGGGCCTGCTTGTCCGCAAAGTAGCTGAAGTAGTAGTAGAGGCCGCCGCCGCGCAGGGCCAGCGTAATGAAGATGAAGAAGGTGATGAAGAAGATTGCATACCAGGGTCGCACGTTGATGGCGCGCAGGTTGTCCTTGAAGGAGGACTTTTGCTTGGGATCCGGCTGGATGCGTTCCCTGACCGAGAAGAAAGTGACGACGAAGAAGATCAACGCGATGCAGGCGAAGATGCCGATGGTGATGGACCAGCCCTTCTGCTGGTTGCCTTCGCCGAACTTGGCGACGAGGGGCAGCGTCAGCCCCTGCACGACAAAGGTGGCCGTCGTTGCCGCCACGAAACGGAAGGAGGAGAGTTTGGTGCGCTCCTGACCATCGCTTGTCATGACGCCCGTCAACGCCGAATACGGCACGTTGTTGATCGAGTAGATCATCATGAGGAGCACGTAGAGAACCACCGCGTAAACCGCCTTGCCCGTCGGTCCCATGTCGGGCGTGGTGAAGGTGAGCCAGAAGATGACGGCGAAGAACGGGGCCGAAAAGAGAACCCACGGACGGAACTTGCCCCAGCGGGATTTTGTGAGGTCCGAGAGGGTGCCGACGAAGGGGTCGAACACCGCGTCCAGAAGACGAACACCGATGAGCAGGAATCCCGCGAGCCACGGGGTGATGCCGAACACGTCGGTATAAAATCCCATCTGGAACATGATCATCGTCTGGAAGACGAAGTTGGCGGACGCGTCGCCAAGGGAGTAACCGGCTTTTTCGCGGAAGGAGAGCTTGCCTTGCTGGGTAGTCATGGGAGTGGATTGGAGCAGGAGTCTGCGGCGGTGGCAGACACGGGGTTGGGGAAAGAGACCTCACTGCCGCCCATCTTTCACAATCTCATTCCGCATGGACGGCTCTCAAGCGGTGGGGAGTTCTAACATTTGATGCGGGAAAGCAGAATCAGGGGGTTTGGTCGTGAGGAAGGGAAAGGATGGTGTGGCGCACCTTGTCCGGCATCGTGGCGCCCTCCACCCAGGTGCCCTCCACGTAGGTAGTGGTCGGGATGAGGGGGATGCCGCGCTTGTTCTGCGAGATTTGGCCCGCGAGGAATTCGACGGCGAGGGCCCCGACCTCCTCATAATTCTGATGCACGCCAGCCACCTTCCCGGAAAGGTCCTCAAGAAAGACATCCACGAAGGCTACGTCGCGCGGGATGGAAAGCCCCATCGCCTCCATCGCCGGGGCGACGAAGCTCATCTTGCCGATGATGACGTCCGGCTGCCATTTGCGGTACCACGCGGCGAAATCGTCCGGCGAGATGGCCACCTCGCCCTTGCTTTCGTTGAACCAGGCCGCCACAGGCTCCGGCGCGGGGAAAACGCACATCGGGATGCGCTCCTCCTCGGGAATCTGCTGCTGCTCCACGAGGAATCCCGCCGTCCACATGTGATCCACGCTGTGGTCCCAGCCGCGGTGCATCACAAAGCCGATGCGGCGGTAACCGGCCTCCATCGCGCGTCGCACGGCCATGCGGGCGATGTTGCACTGGTTGTTCGTCACGTTGTGCAGCTCAGGGTGGTGGGGAAAGAAGTCGATCTTGATGGCGCTGAAATTCGCCCAGTCGAACTGGAGGGATTCGTCGATCTCGCGCGTGTGGGAAGCGATGATGAGGCCGTTGATCCCACGTGTTTCGAGGATGTGGCTCAGACGCCCGTGGGAGAGTTCCGGCTCGCGCAGCCAGAAGTGCTCCAGCTTGTGCCCCAGCGCCTCCGAAGCCCTCTGTGCTCCCTTGAAAAAGTCCGGATGCGCCGTCACGTCCTTCCAGCCCCAGCGCGTTGTCCAGTTGGTCACGTAGGCGATTGTCTGCTGGTCCTGCTTGGAGCGGATGCGCGTGCGGTAGGAAATGAGCGCGTGCAGGACCGGATCGGGCCGGTAGCCCATCTGTTCCGCCAGCTTCTGGATGCGCGTGCGGGTTTTTTCCGGCAGGCGCGTGCTGTTGCGCAGCGCCAGCGAAACGGTCGTCACATGAGTGCCGTCGGCCTTTGCGATGTCGGCCAGCGTGACACGCCTTGCCTCAAGGGGCGCGGTGTCTTTCGGCGGAGTGTCGGGGGTGTCGTTGAGGTTCTTCGCGGACATGCTTCAGGATTGAGTTGCCTGAATCGGATTCACCGGTCCTCCCGGGGAGGAAACAAAAAAAGTCCCGGGGTGCCGGATGCTGCCGGAGGGGTGAAATGTTGGATAGTTTTACATACAAAGTCGCTTAACCATGCAAGCAGATTGGAAAGCGCGGCGGCAATTTGCGCTTTTTGTACAGGCATTTTAATTCCAATGTTGTAATGCGCGGCGCATGGCGCGGTTGAAACGGAGGAGCTACTCTTTGAGACAATCATGAAGAATCCATTCGACATCACCGGACAGGTTGTTGTTGTCACCGGCGCCGCCGGCGTTCTCGCGGGGCAGACCACGCGGCATCTTGCCGAAAACGGCGCGATCGTGGCGCTCTTGGATATCAACAAGGAAAAACTCGACGCCCGTGTGGACGAATTCCGCAAGGACGGCCTGAATGTGAGCGGGTTCGTCTCGAACGTGCTCGACGAGGCCATTCTCGAAAAGACCCGCGACGAAATCCTCTCCCGATTCGGCAAGGTGGACGTTCTCATCAACGGCGCGGGCGGCAACATGCCGGGCGCCACGATTCCTCCGGACAAGACGGTGTTCGACCTCAAGATCGCCGACTGGGACAAGGTCCTCGCCCTGAACCTCAAGGGGACGCTCCTGCCCTCCATCGTCTTCGCCAAGGCGATGCTCCAGAACCCGGGCAAGTGCTCGATCGTCAATTTCTCCTCGATGGCCGCCACGCGCATGATCACGCGCGTTCTCGGCTACTCGAACGCCAAGGGCGCCATCGACAACCTGACCCGCTGGCTGGCGATGGAATTCGCCCGCGTCCATGGGGACAAGATCCGCGTCAACGCCGTCGCCCCCGGCTGGTTCATCGGCGACCAGAACCGCGCCCTGCTGACCAACCCCGACGGTTCGCTCACCGAGCGCGCGCACAAGGTCATCAACAACACGCCCATGGGCCGTTTCGGCGAGGCGAACGAAGTGCCCGGCACGATCCACTATCTCATCAGTCCCGCGGCCAACTTTGTCACCGGCCAGATCGTGGCCATCGACGGCGGTTTCTCGATTTTCAGCGGCGTGTAATTTTTCCTGCCGCTTTCTCGTATCGCAATAGGGGTGCCCGGGCGCCCCGGGACGGCGTCCAGACCGTTCCGAGGCGTCCGTGGCGCATCTTTCGCATCCATCCTTTCACGCAGACCCCGACATGAACAAAGACGCTCTTCTCAAGGAATGTTTCCGCTGGTACGGCCCCAACGATCCGGTCACGCTTCAGGATATTGTCCAGTGCGGATGCGCGGGCGTGTACACGAGCCTGCACCACATCCCTTACGGGGAAGTCTGGCCTCGCGAAGAGATCCGCAAGCGGCTCGATCAACTGGCGCCGTACGGCCTTGAGTGGACGGCGGTGGAGTCCGTCCCCGTGAGCGAGGCGATCCGCACGCGCACGGGCGATTTCGAGCGCCACTTGGAAAATTACCGCCAGACGCTGGAGAACCTCGGCGCCGAGGGCGTGAAGGTGGTCATCTACAATTTCATGCCCGCCCTTGACTGGGTGCGCACGGACCTTGCCTACAAGCTCCCCGACGGCAGTCAGTGCCTCTTCTTCGATCCCGCCAAGTTCGCTGCCTTCGAGATTTATCTTCTCAAGCGTCCAGGTGCGGAAAAGGATTACACTGCTGCCCAGCTCGAAAAGGCGAAGAAGTTTTTTGATTCCCTCGACGAGGCGGGCCGCGCCGCCTTCGAGAAGGCGATCCTCGACGTGTTTCCCGGCGTCAAGATGGGGGTGAACATGGAGAAATTCCGCGCGATGCTGGCCAAGTACGACGGCATCGACGAGAAGAAGCTCCGCGAGCATTACCGGCTCTTCCTCGAAGCGGTGGTGCCGAGCGCCGAGAAGGCGGGCGTACGCCTTGCCGTGCATCCGGACGATCCGCCGTTCCCGATTCTGGGCCTTGCCCGCATCGCTTCCACGGAATCCGATTTCAAGCAGATCTGCGAGATGGTGCCGAGCCCCTCCAACGGCATCTGCTTCTGCACCGGCTCCCTTTCCGCCCGCGCCTCGAACGACCTTCCCGGCATGGTGAAGAGGCTGGGGACGCACATCGTCTGCGTGCACCTGCGGAGCGTCCAGCGCAATCCCGACGGCAGCTTCTTCGAGGCGAACCATCTTGAAGGCAGCGCGAACCTCCCCGCCGTCATGACCGAGGTGCTGAAGCTCAACGCCACGCGCGACGCCGCGCACAAGCTCTCTGTCCGTCCCGACCACGGGCACCGCATCCTCGACGACCTCAAGAAGCCCGCGAACCCGAACCCCGGCTACGACTGCCTCGGTCGCATGAAGGGCCTCGCGGAACTGCGTGGACTCCAGATCGGCATTGCCTTTACAATGGGCGAGTCCCTGTAATCACATTCAGTCGCGGAGGCGTCCCCGCGTCTGCCAACCCCACACATTGACATTGCGATGAAGAATCCCCTCCTCGCGCTCGCCGCGCTTGCCGTTCTGCCTCTTGCCGCTTTCTCCCAAGAGAGCGCGCCCAAACACGTCGTGTTGGAGAATACGGAGCTCCAGAACCTCCACAGCGCCGTCACTAATCGCGATTACCTCATCTACATCGGCTATCCCGATTCCTACGCGTCCCATCCGGAGCGCAAGTATCCGGTCGTGTACGTGACGGACGGCTACTGGAGTTTCGTGAAATTTCAGTCGATCGGCTCCAGCCTTTGGTACGACCAGATCGTGCCCGAATACATCGTCGTCGGCATCGGTTATGTGGGAGACAAGGTGGACTACAACCGCGAGCGGATGTTCGAGCTTTCGCCCTCCGAGCAGAAGGAGGGGTATTATGCGAGGACCAAGGTGCCCACAGGCGGCTCCCGCGCCTTCCTCACCTCCATCAAGAGCGAAATCATCCCTTTCGTCGAATCGCACACCCGGGCCGATCCATCCTTCCGCGTGATGGCGGGAACCTCGATGGGCGGGCTTTTCTCGCTCTTTGCGATGTATGAGGAGCCGGGCCTCTTTCAGGGCGTGATCTCCGCCTCGCCCGCCGTGGTATGGGATAATTGCTGGCTTTTCCGCAGGGAGAGCGAGCTTCGCAATCTGGCGCTCGGCGAAGATTCCAAGGGCACGTATCACGTTCCCGCGCGCCTTTTTATGAGCGTGGGCGACGGCGAGTGGCCTTCCTTCACGGGTGGCATTCTCGCCTTCAACGAGATCATCAAGTCAGGCAACTATGTCGACTTCGCCTACGAGTTTCAGGTGTTCCCCGGCGAGCGTCACGGCGGCAGCGCCCTCACTGCGTTCCAGGCGGGCATCCGCTTCGTTTTCAAGCCGATGATGCCCTCGCCTGTGATGCCGTAATCACCCTAGTCGTTTTTCCCCAAGGATCATGAGCCAACTCACTGTCAAACCCGCTCACATCTGCAAATACGCCTGCGTGTCGCTCGGCGAGATCATGCTGCGCCTTGATCCCGGTGAAGGCCGCGTCCACACGGCGCGCCACTTCACCGCATGGGAGGGCGGCGGCGAATACAACGTGTGCCGGGGGCTGCGCCGCTGCTTCGGCCTGAAGACCGCCGCCGTCACCGCCTTTGCGGACAACCCGGTGGGACGCCTTGTGGAGGACTTCATGCTGCAGGGCGGCGTGGACACCGATTTCGTCATCTGGAAGGAATATGACGGGGTGGGGCGGCGCGTGCGCAACGGCCTCAACTTCACGGAGCGCGGCTTCGGCATCCGCGGCGCGGTGGGCACTCCGGACCGCGGACACACGGCGATCTCGCAGCTTTCCCCCGGCGAGGTGAACTGGGAGAAGATTTTCGGTGAGTGCGGATCCCGCTGGTTCCACACGGGCGGCATCTACGCGGCGCTGAGTGAGACCGCGCCGCTTGTCATCATCGAGGCCATGAAGGCCGCCAAGGCGCACGGCACCATCGTGAGCTACGACCTCAACTACCGTCCGAGTCTCTGGAAGGACATCGGCGGCAAGGCCAAGTGCCAGCAGGTGAACCGCGAGATCGCCAAGTACGTCGATGTCATGATCGGCAACGAGGAGGACTTTTCCGCGTCCCTCGGCTATGAGGTGGAAGGTGTTGATGAAAACCTCTCGGCGCTCGATCCCTCTGCCTTCAAGAAGATGATTGGCAAGGTCGTGGCGGATTATCCGAACTTCAAGGCCTGCGCCACCACGCTTCGAAATGCCAAGACGGCGACACTCAACGAATGGAGCGCGCTCCTCTGGGCGGACGGCGCCTTCTACGAGCCGCGCCGCAAGTTCGTGGGTGACGACATCCTAGAGATTTTCGATCGCGTCGGCGGCGGTGACAGCTTTGCGAGCGGCCTCATCTACGGCTTCATGGAGATCGGCAATCCGCAGGCCGCCGTCGATTACGGCTGCGCCCACGGAGCACTGGCCATGACCACCCCCGGCGACACCTCCATGGCCACCCTGAAGGAGGTCAAAAAGATCGTCGGCGGCGGCGGAGCCCGAGTGGACCGCTAGATTCCTCTTCAACCTCGAACGAATTCCCCATCATGGACACCATCGAACGCATTGCGCGGCAGCCGGTTCTGCCGGTCATCGTGATTGACGACGCCGAGAGCGCCGTTCCGCTTGCCGAGGCCCTTGTCGCAGGCGGCATGACCTCCATCGAGATCACCTTCCGCACGAGCGCCGCCGCCGAGGCCATCAAACGCATCCGCGATTGCGTTCCGGACATGCTGGTGGGCGCCGGAACGCTCCTTTCCCCCGAGAACGCCGAAGCCGCGCTGGAAGCCGGTGCCGAGTTCGGCCTGGCCCCCGGTCTTTCCGAAGAGGTGGTGAACGTCTTTGCCGATGCGGACAAGCTCTTCATCCCCGGTATCATGACGCCGACGGAGATCAATCAGGCCGCCTCGATGGGCTGCCAGTACCTCAAGTTCTTCCCGGCGGAGACGGCGGGCGGCGCGGCGAACCTCAAGGCGATGAACGCCGCCTACAAGCATCTGGGCCTCAAATACTGCCCGACGGGCGGCATCACCCTCGCAAACATGGAAAAGTATCTTTCCCTCCCGGAGGTCTTTGCCGTCGGCGGATCGTGGATCGCCACGCGCGAGCAGATCGCCTCGGGTAACTGGGAGGCGATCGCCGGACAGGCGCGCGCGGCCCTCACGCAGGCTTCCAGAATCAGGCAGGCGTAATCATGAGCTTCATCACCGACGACTTTGTTCTTTCCACCCAAACAGCCCGCGAACTGTACCACGGTTTTGCGGAAAACCGCCCGATCCTCGACTACCACTGCCACCTTTCCCCGAAGGACCTCGCGGCGAACCGCCGCTATGCGAACCTGACGGAAATCTGGCTGGAGGGCGACCACTACAAGTGGCGCGCCATGAGGGCGAACGGCGAGCCGGAAGCCTGTTGCACCGGCAAGGCCGATCCGTACGAAAAGTTCCTGTCCTTCGCCCGCACGGTGCCGAAGACCCTGCGGAACCCGCTCTATCACTGGACGCATCTGGAACTGAAGCGTTACTTCGGCATCGACGAACTGTTGTCGGAAAAGACCGCGCCCGCGATTTGGGAGAAGGCGAATGCCGCCCTTGCGTCGGAGGGTATGGACAGTTGGGGCATCCTCAAGAAGTTCAACGTCGCGATGGTGGGGACGACGGACGACCCCTGCGACGACCTCGCCTTTCATGCCGCGCTGGCTAAGAGCGCCTGTCCTGCGAAGGTCCTGCCGACTTACCGGCCCGACAAGGCGAACGCTGTGACCAATCCCGTGAGCTGGAACAAGTGGGTGGATGCCCTCGCTGCCGCTTTTGGAAGCGATTGCGACACCTTCTCCTCCTTTGTCGATGCGTTGGATGCGCGACTGGACTTCTTTGCCGCGCACGGCGCAAGGGCGACCGACCACGGCTTTTCGCAATGCCCGGCCCTCATCGCCACGGACACCGAGGCGGCGGCCACCTTCGAGAAAGCCCGCAGCCACCGTGCCGTCTCCGCCGACGAGGCCGAGGGCTTTGCCGGGAACCTCCTTGCGCACCTTGGCGAAAAGATCTGCGAGAAGGGGATGGTGATGCAACTGCACGTCGGCGCCGCGCGCAACGTGAATGCGGGCATGATGAAGAATTACGGGCCGGACGCCGGGTGCGACACGGTGGGCGACTACCGCCAGGGCCCGGGCCTCATCAAGATCCTTGGCGAGCTTTCCGCGCGCGGAAAACTCCCGAAGACGGTGATTTACAACCTCAATCCCGCCGATAACGCGCTCTTTGCCGCGATGTGCGGCAACTTCTTTAAAGAGGGCGGCCCCGGCTGGATGCAGTACGGCAGCGGCTGGTGGTTTTTGGACCAGAACTTCGGCATCCGCGCGCAGCTTGACTCGCTTTCCTCGCTCGGTCTCCTTGCCAACTTCATCGGCATGCTGACGGATTCCCGCAGCATGATGAGCTATCCGCGCCACGAGTACTTCCGCCGCATCCTGTGCGACGTGATCGGCAGCGATGTGGAAAAGGGCCTCATCCCGGCGGACATGCAGAGCCTCGGCAATATGGTGGAGGACATCTCCCACAGGAACGCCGAAAAATATCTCGGGCTGGTTAAATAATTAGGACGAGGCCGTGCTTTGACTTGTCCCTCACCGGCGCATGATGGCACCGGCTCTCTTCTTGCGCCCGTAACGGCGCTTCTACCCCTCAGAAAAGACTCCAAATCATGACCGACCCCCAACCCCGTGGCGCGTCCTTCGGCAATTATCGCTGGCGGATCTGCGCTCTCTTGTTCTTCGCGACGACGATCAACTATCTCGATCGCAGCATTCTCGGCGTCCTAGCCCCGACTCTCAAGGAGGATATCGGCTGGACGGACATCGAATACGGCTACATAGGCACGGTTTTCACCGCCGCCTATGCGCTGGGACTTGTGGGCTTCGGCTGGTTCGTGGACCGCTTCGGCACCAAGATCGGTTACGCGGTGTCGCTCACGGCGTGGAGCCTGGCGGCGATGGCACACGCCCTCGTCAGCACGGTTTTGGGCTTTGGAATCGTGCGCGGCCTTCTGGGATTAAGCGAATCGGGCAACTTCCCCTCGGCAATCAAGGCCACGGCGGAATGGTTCCCGAAGAAGGAGAGGGCGCTTGCCACGGGCATCTTCAACTCCGGCGCGAACATCGGCGCGATCCTTGCCCCGGCGGTCGTGCCGTGGCTCACCATCACCTATGGCTGGCCGGCGGCCTTTGTCGTGACGGGTGGCGTGGGCCTTGTGTGGCTCTTTTTCTGGGGACTGTATTACCGCAGACCCGATGACGAAAAGAAGCTTTCCAAGGCGGAGCTCGAATACATCCAGAGCGACAAGGAAGAGGCGGTGAAGCAGGAGAAAATCCCGTGGCTGCACCTGCTTCGCTTCCGGCAGACTTGGGCCTTCGTCATCGGCAAGTTCATGACGGACCCTGTCTGGTGGTTTTACCTTTACTGGCTTGGCCTGTATCTCAACGAGAACTTCGGCGTGAAGCTCAAAGGACTGGCCCTGCCGCTCATCGTCATTTACACGATGTCGAGCGTGGGCTCAATCGGCGGCGGATGGTTCTCGGGTTTCCTCATCGGTCGCGGCATGGTCGTGGGCCGCGCAAGGCGTCTGACGATGCTCCTTTTCGCGTGCATGGTCGTCCCGGTCGTCATCGCGGCATGGACGCAGAGCATGTGGCTCGCGGTGCTCCTGATCGGCGTGGCGGCGGCGGCGCATCAGGGCTGGTCCGCCAACATTTTCACCACCGTTTCGGACATGTTCCCCAAGCGGGCCGTGGGCTCGGTGACGGGCCTAGGCGGTATGGCGGGGTCGGTCGGCGGGATGCTCTTCATGGCGGCCTCCGGATGGATCCTCAAGTGGACGGGCAACTATGTGACGCTGTTTCTTGTCTGCGGATCGGCCTATCTGCTGGCCCTCGGCATCATGACTGTCCTCACGTGGAAGGCGAAGCCGGTGGACCTGTAAACCGGTTCCCTACGGTAATTCTCACGCGGCGCGCAGGGAGCAACTCCGGCGCGCCGCTTCGCGTACGGGCTACTTTTGCAGGCGCTTGTTGCCGGGGCCGTCTTGCAGGTCCTGTTCCGCCGGGGGAGTTGCGTAGTAGAGGGCCTCCATGAGTTCGCCGAGAAGGTAGATGGAGCCCGTGGCGACCACCGTTTCGCCGGGGTTTCCCACGGTGCAGACGCCGGGTGTGGGGATTACCTCGCGCACCTTTGCCCTCCGGGTCTTTCCCGCAAAATCCCTCGGCATCGCGGCTTCTAGTTCCTCGAAGGAGAGAGCCCGCTGCTGGGCCGGGTGCATGAGGACGATCTCGCGGGCGTGGCGCGCCACGGCGGCGAGGATCGCGCTCGCGCGGCGCGTGCCGAGGGACCCGCAAAGGACAATCGGCTTGTAACCGAGCTTCTTTTCCAGCTCGGCGAGGTTTTCCTCCAGCATGGAGGCGGCTTCCTCGTTGTGTGCGGCGTCGAAGATGATGGTCTTGCCGTCGGAAAGGTGACGCTCGTCCCAGCGGCCCGCCCACACCACGCGGGAGAGGCCCCGGCGGATCGCCTCCCGCGGCACGGGAAGCTTTTCGGAAAGAATCTCCACGGCCATCGTGGCGAGGGCGGCGTTGCGGCGCTGGTAGTGCCCGGCGAGGTTCGTCGCGGGGTAGTTGGAATCGTCGCAGCCGTACTCTGCCGTGACGCTGTAGAGGGGGCTGCTGCGCTCCTTTGCGATGCGGCGGATGGTGTCCTCGGCCTCCTTCGGCAGGCAGCCGATGAGGACGGGTTTGCCGGGTTTGATGATGCCGGCCTTTTCGGTTGCGATCTCTGTCAGCGTGTCGCCGAGAATTTCGGTGTGGTCGTAGCCGATGGAGGTGATGATGGAAAGTTCCGGCGTCACGACGTTCGTTGCATCGAGCCGTCCGCCGAGGCCCACCTCAACGAGCGCCACGTCCACTTTTTCTTCCGCGAAGGTGAGAAGGCCCATCGCCGTGAGGAACTCGAAGAAGCTCGGCGCGTCGTCGGGGTCCACCTTTGCCAGTTTTTCCGCCACGGGCATGAGTTCGCGCACACCCTGCACGATCTTCTCCTGCGAGAGGATGCGGCGGTCCACCTGAATGCGTTCGCCAAGTTGCACCAAGTGCGGCGAGGTGAAGAGCCCCGTGCGATAGCCCGCCTCGTGGTAAATCGCGTCCAGCATCGCCGCCGTGGAGCCTTTTCCGTTGGTTCCGGCGATGTGCAGGATGGGATAACGGTTTTCCGGTGCGCCCAGTTCACGGGAGAGAAGGCGCATGCGGTCGATGCCGTACTTCGCGCCAAAATACTTCAGGCTGTACAGGTACGCCTTCACGTCGGCGTAATCGTCAAGCTTCGGGGATGCCTGCTGCATCCGGACTGTATGCCTTAGGCGCGGGCGAGGGTCAAGACGCAGGGCCGCCCGGCCCCCGCCGCAAGGAGCGCCGCCGCGCAGGCGTCGAGTGTGGCGCCCGTCGTCATCACGTCGTCCACGAGCACGTAGCGCAGGCCCGCGCGCACGTCCTCGCGGGCCCGGAAGGCGTCCCGGACGTTGCTGCGGCGCTCCTTCACGGAAAGGGCCGTCTGCGTGCCGGTGTCGCGCACGCGGGTTAGTAGATTTTTCCGCGAGGCTCCGGCGCATTGTGCGAAGAGATCCGCAAGCCATTCGCTCTGGTTGTAGCCTCTT
The DNA here is from genome assembly GCA_001604565.1 of Puniceicoccales bacterium Verruco_01. Taxonomy (GTDB): domain Bacteria; phylum Verrucomicrobiota; class Verrucomicrobiia; order Opitutales; family Oceanipulchritudinaceae; genus Verruco-01. The sequence goes on from LVBV01000002.1 coordinate 40,967, forward strand.
TCGCGCTGCCGGGCGGGGAAGAGCGGCACGGGGACGAGGATCGTTCCCCGCAGGAACTCCAGAACGTCCGGGCGGCCTTCCAGCATTTTGCGCACATCGGAGAGAACCGCACGCAGGCCCTCGTACTTGAGGCCTTTCACAAGCGCCTCCGCGGGACCGTCGTAGCGAAGGAGTGTTGCCCCGCGGTCCCAGCGCGCGGCCACTTCCTCGCAGTCGGCGCAGCGGCGCGGTCCCGCGACGACGCCCTCGAAGGGCAGTCCGCAGGCCGAGCAGCAGTTTTCCGCGCGTGTGAGGGGCAGTTTGCCGGCGCACTCGTCGCAGAACCACTCGTAGCGCGTTCCTGCGGGCGCCCCGCAGGCCACGCAGTCGCGTGGGTAGGCGAGGTCCGCCAGCGCGGAGGCCGACCGGGCAAGAAATCGCTGTACGTCCGCAGTCATTGGGGGTTGCTGCTGAAGGAAGATCGATACGGCGTTGGGAATGAGAAAGTTGCAGTCGGTATTGGCGATGACGGCAACGCAACCCCGACCGCGGCTCCGTAGTCCGGGTGAACGTGGTTGTCGTCGTGCTCCGCCATGTTCTCCCGGAAGGAGAAGTCTCGCCTCAGTCGGACGCGTGGCAACCCCGAAAACGGGACGTGGTTCATTCGACAGGTTTGACTGGCGCGAATCGAAAACGGCGTATAACCTGCATGGCCATGCCTACGTTCCCTGCGTCTCCCGAAAATGTTGAAATCGCGACCATGCGGCGCGACGAACTCGACACGGTTGTCCAATGGGCCGCGAAGGAATGTTGGAACCCGGGTCTCTGTGACGCGCCGTGTAACTACGCCGCCGATCCGGACGGTTTTATCATCGCCCGCATCGACGGAAAGCCCGTCGGGAGCATTTCGGCGGTGCGCTACGAATCCGGCTACGGCTTCATGGGCTTTTTCATCGTCCTGCCCGAATTCCGGGGCCGGGGCATCGGTCGGCTGCTCTGGAAGGAGGCGCTGCGCCGTCTCGAAGGCCGCGTGATCGGCCTCGACGGGGTGATGGCAATGGTCTCCTGCTATGCGAAAAGCGGCTTTGTGACGCACCACGTGAACGCCCGGTACCGCTTTGTCGCGGCTCCGGCGGCGGTGGCGCCCACGGTGAAACGCCTTTCGAGCCTGCCGCTTGCCAGAATTCTGGATTATGACCGCAAGCACCATCCGGCCTCCCGGACCGCATTCCTCGACCAATGGGTGCGGATTCCCGGCTCCCACGGCTTTGTCTCGGTGACGGACAACCGCGTGGAGGGCTATGGCGTTGTCCGTCCCTCGGAAAACGGTTGGCGCATCGGCCCGCTCTTTGCCGACAACGCGGCGGTGGCCGGGAATCTTCTTGGCGCCCTTTGCGGCAGTGTTCCCTCCGGTGAGAGCCTTTTCATGGACGTTCCCGGCTGCAATGCAGCGGCCACCGCCCTTGCGGAGAAGCGGGGCGTCGAAAGACTCTTCGAAACAGCGCGCATGTACCGGGGCGGAACTCCCGCGCTCAACTGGGATGGCGTCTTCGGCGTCACGAGCGTCGAACTGGTGTAGGGCGTTCCCCGCGAAGAAACCGTCTGTGCCGATTCGTGAGCGAACCCGAAAACAAGCGGGGACGTCCCGGCACCGTTGCAATCCATCCGTAAAGCGGATTTCGCCCCTGAAACCCGGCAATGGTGCGATACAATGCGGAACGTCCCCGTCGAAGTGAAAGTTCTATGTCGCGGGCAGGAATTTCTTTGCGGAAGGAGTGTGCCCGGGCGTTTTGGTGGTGGCGGGCAGTGGCGTGCGGGAGGCCGCCGTCGGCGCCACGCCCACCTTTGTGAAGCTGCGCGACGCGGAGGCCTTCTCCGAAGAGGTTGCAGCACCGCTGCGCACGAGTTTCACCAGTTCCAGCACCGTTTCCTTGAGGGAATCCGCATGGGCGTTCAGCTCCTCGGATGCGGAGGCGGTTTCCTCGGCGTTGCTGGCGTTGGACTGAGTCACCTTGTCCATTTGCTGGACGGCGGTGGTGAGCTGGGCGATGCCGCGGTCCTGCTCCGAGGAGGCGGAGGCGATCTCGTTCACGAGCGTGTTCATCTCGCGCGCTTTTTCGACGATCACGCCTAGCGATTCCGCCACCTTTGCGGAGATTTCCACGCCGCGTCCGCTGTTGCGGATGGCTTCCTCGATCTTGCCGCTCGTCTCCTTGGCGGACTCGGCGGACCGCTGGGCAAGGTTCCGCACCTCCTCGGCCACCACGGCGAACCCGGCGCCGGCCTCACCGGCGCGCGCGGCCTCCACGGCGGCGTTCAGGGCCAGAATGTTCGTCTGGAAGGCGATCTCGTCGATCGTCTTGATGATCTGCGAGATCCCGGTCGAGGACTCCTTGATGGCGTCCATTGCGCTCTGCATGCGGCGCATCGCCTCGGCGCTTGAATCCGCGGCGCCGCGCATCTGGTCGGAAAGCTCCTTCGCTTCGCGGGCGCTCTCGGCGTTGTGGGCCGTCATGCTGCTCATTTCCTCCAGCGAGGAGCTGGTTTCCTCGATGCTGGCGGCTTGCTCGCTCGCACCCTCTGCCAGCATGTTGCTTGCGCTTGCCACCTGACTGGACGCCGCCGCAACCTGCGCGCTGCCGTCGTCGATCGAGGCAATGTCCTTTGTGAGAACCCTGTTGATTCCGCGGATGATGACCACCGCGACGAACACAGCCAGAGCCAGACCCGCGATCTGGACCGTCAGAATCATGGTTCCCGCATTGCCGATCCAGTCGTCCGTGTCCTTCCCCGCCTGAACGGCTGCCTCACGATTGAAATTGACGCAGTTCTCGATCGAATCGCGGTAGGCGGTGTAGGCCGGGAGAAGCGAGCCTTTCATGAGGGCGTAGGCCTCCTCGGTCTTTTCCGCCTTTTCGAGGGCCATCGTCTTCTCGTAGGCGTCGCGGTAGACGGCGCGCGCGGTGTTCATTTTGGCGAACAGCTCACGGTTCTTGGGGGAAATGATCGTTTCCTCGTATTTCTCAAGAGTAGCGGTCGCGTCCGCGGCGAGGGCTCCTGACCGGTCGATCAGGCGCGCTTTTTCCGCTGCATCCTCCTCGCGGAGGATGCGCTCCAGATACCCGTACTGCTGGGAGACGTCGTCCTTCAGCCTCGCGGAATACAATGAGCCCGGCAGGCAGTGTTCCGTCATGTAATTCGATTTCCCGCCGACAATCCTGAGACTCACATATCCGCACGCACCGACGGCGGCGGAGAGTATGGAGATCAAAATAAAGCCGAAACCGATCTTTCTGGCTATGGTCCAGTTTTTCATCTGTGCTTTTATGATGGTTGAAACTTGTTTTTGTGTCGTACGAATTTGAATTCACTTAACTAGTAAGACGGCTCGAACCGATGTTTTGTCAGTTTCATAAGTAATTATTGAACAATATTATACTGTATTGTTTTCGGACGGTTGATCGCCTCGAAAAGTATGATAATATCAAATTCATCACTACCGCAG
>LVBV01000053.1 GCA_001604565.1 Puniceicoccales bacterium Verruco_01
GCGTCTTCGGAGGCCGCGAGGGGCTCTACATCCGCATCAACCCCCTGACGCCGAAGGCCCACGGCGGCGACAAGGACGTGGCGAAGCTCCGCCACACCTTAATCGAAAGTGACTCGCTGCCCAAGCCCGAACAGGAACGCATCCTGCGCGCCTCGGGCCTGCCCATCGCGGCGCTCATCGACTCGGGCGGCTCCTCGATCCATGCCTGGGTGCGCGTGAACGCGAGGAACGTCGCCGAATACCACGAGCGGCGCGAGAAGCTTTGGAAAAGCGTCGAGGCCCTCCAGCTCGACCCCCAGAACCGCAATCCCTCGCGCTTCTCTCGCTGCCCCGGTGCGCAGCGGGGTGTGGCCATGCAGCGGCTCCTCGCCGTGAACCTCGGCCCGGCTTCCTACGAGGCTTGGGCNNCCTTCTGCGCCGAGGACGAGCCCGATCCGCCGCTCCTCATCGACGGGCTCCTTTACAAGGGCTCGAAGATGATCATCGCTGGCCCGTCGAAGGCGCGCAAGACGTGGAACCTGACGGACCTCGCCGTGTGCCTCTCGGTCGGCCAGCCATGGTGCGGCTTCACCACGCGCCGCTCGAAGGTTCTCTACGTAAACCTCGAACTCCAGTCCTTCAGCTACCGCAAGCGCATCCGCTGGATCTGCGAAAAGAAGGGCATCGCCACGGCGGAACTCGGCGGCTTCCACCTCTGGAATCTGCGAGGCCACGCCACGGAGGTGACGCGGCTTGTCGCCGACATNNGACCTCATCATCGTGGACCCGATCTACAAGACCTACGGCGAGCGCGAGGAAAACAGCAACACGGACATGGGGCAGGTCATGAACGAGTTGGAGGGCCTCGCGAGGCTCGCCAAGGTGGCCGTCGTCATCGCCGCGCACTTCCCCAAGGGCAACCTCGCCGCCCGCGACGCCATAGACCGCGTGGCCGGTGCGGCGGTGTTCGGACGCGACCCGGACGTATTGCTTGTCATGACCCCGCACGAGGAGCCGGACGCCTTCACGATCACGCCCATCCTGCGAGACCTGCCGGGCATGGCGGAGTTCGTGATCCGCTGGGGCGAGCAGTGCTTCCAGCGGATTGCCGCCGACCCCAAGGCGGTCGCCGGGCGGGAGGCNNAGATGCCGCCACTGCACCACGACAAGGAGCCCGAGAAAAGCGAGGTCCTCGCCCATATCGCCAGCGAGCTTGCGGCGGCAGGGAAAGACCCTGAACAGGCCGACAAGGTCTTCCATGTCATCCGTCAACCGCGACGCAACATCGTCGCCTTCTCACAGGTAACGAAATGTTGGGTCGGCGTCCATTACAAGGAGTCGGCGTCTAACGTTTCAAAGGACGGCTAGCACCACCCGTCGGCACCACATGGTTTCTAGTGGTGCCGCGCCCTAGCACCACCTGGTCACTTAGCACCATGGTGCGGGAGGGTGGTGCTAGCACCTGGTGCTACTCCCCTAAAGGGAGAGGGAGAAAGAGAACTGAATTCTCTCTTTCTCCCGCCTGCAATGCAGGGGCTTTGTAT
>LVBV01000054.1 GCA_001604565.1 Puniceicoccales bacterium Verruco_01
TCTAAAACCATCAGTCTCACTGAGCTAATCCAAACAACCGCATAACTCCATGGCCAAAGAAACATTCGCACGCACCAAGCCGCACGTGAACGTAGGCACCATCGGTCACATCGACCACGGCAAGACCACGCTCACCACTGCAATCCTCAAAGTCCAGAGTGACAAGGGCCTGGCTCAATTCAAGTCGTACGCGGACATCGCCAAGGGTGGCACCGTTCGCGACGAGACGAAGACCGTCACCATCGCGGTTGCCCACGTCGAGTACGAGTCCGAGAAGCGCCACTACGCTCACGTTGACTGCCCCGGACACGCCGACTTCGTGAAGAACATGATCACCGGCGCCGCCCAGATGGACGGTGCAATCCTGGTGGTCAGCGCGGCGGACGGCCCGATGCCGCAGACGCGCGAGCACATCCTTCTTGCCCGCCAGGTCGGCGTTCCGTCGATCGTGGTGTTCCTGAACAAGGTGGACCTCCTCGACGATCCGGAACTCCTCGAACTTGTCGAGATGGAGATCCGCGAGCTTCTTTCCAAGTACCAGTACCCGGGCGACACCATCAAGATCATCCGCGGCTCCGCCACGGCGGCCCTCGCGGGCAAGCCGGAGGGCGTGAAGGCCATCGGCGATCTGCTCGATGCGGTTGACACCGAAATCGCCACCCCGCAGCGCCTGCTGGACCAGCCCTTCCTGATGAGCGTCGAGGACGTGTTCTCCATCACCGGACGCGGCACCGTCGCGACGGGCCGTATCGAGCGCGGAAAGGTGCACGTCGGCGACACCGTCGAGATCGTGGGCCTTGGCGAAACCCGTCCGACCGTCGTGACCGGCGTCGAGATGTTCCGCAAGATCCTCGATGAAGGCATGGCGGGTGACAATGTCGGTCTGCTCCTGCGCGGCATCGACAAGGACGCCATCGAGCGCGGCCACGTGCTCGCGGCCCCGAAGTCCATCACCCCGCACACCAAGGCCGAGGCCCAGGTTTACGTCCTCACCAAGGACGAGGGTGGCCGTCACACTCCGTTCTTCGACGGTTACCGTCCGCAGTTCTACTTCCGGACGACAGACGTGACGGGCGTGATGAACCTGCCCAAGGGCGTGGAAATGGTGATGCCGGGCGACAACATCGCCATCACGATGGAGCTCCAGAAGCCCATCGCCATGGAAGCCGGCCAGCGCTTCGCAATCCGCGAGGGCGGTCGCACCATCGGTGCGGGCCGTATCACCAAGGTCGTCGCCTAAGTATCAGGCACTCTTTACACGGGTGGCCGGGAGCCTCCAAAAAAGGCTCCCGGCTCTTCCGTTTCACAGACAATTTCAGGTAGGGCAGTAGCTCAATTGGCAGAGTAGCGGTCTCCAAAACCGTTGGTTGGGGGTTCGACTCCCTCCTGCCCTGCCATCTTTCAACTAGAAACGTCGCAAGGAAATGGGAAATCCCTTCCGCAAAACAAGGCAGTTCTACCAGGAAACAGTGGTGGAGCTGAAAAAGACGGTCTGGCCCACCCGGTCGGAGCTTCGCAACTCCACGCTCATCGTCATCGTCACGATGCTGCTGCTGGGCGCCTTCACTGCGCTGGCGGATTTCAGCGTTTACAGCTGGGTTCAGATGCTGACGAAGCTCGTCTCGATGTAATTCTGGTTCCCGCACTTTCCAAAGTCCCCCGACATGACACAGGAAGATAATAACCGCAAGGGCCGCTGGTACGTGGTGCAAACCCTTTCCAACATGGAGGGAAAGGTGAAGCGCTTCGTGGAGAGCCAGCTCGCACGTGAGGAGATGGAGGATTACATCTTCGAGGTGCTCATGCCCACCGAGGTTGTCTCCGAGGTCAAGGGCGGCAAGAAGACGCAGAAGACCCGCAAACTCTACCCGGG
>LVBV01000016.1 GCA_001604565.1 Puniceicoccales bacterium Verruco_01
CGAAGTCCATCGAGACGACCCTCGACGTGGTGGAAGGCATGCAGTTCGACAAGGGATACCTCTCCCCGTATTTTTCGACGAACAACGAGACCCTCGAAGCGGTTCTCGAAGAGCCGTACATCCTGCTGAACGAGAAGAAGATCAGCAATATGAACGATCTTCTGCCGATCCTGCAGGAAGTGGCCAAGTCCAGCAAGCCGCTCCTCATCATCGCCGAGGATATCGAAGGCGAGGCTCTGGCGACCCTCGTCGTCAACAAGCTGCGCGGCATCCTGAACGTCTGCGCCGTCAAGGCCCCGGGCTTCGGCGACCGCCGCAAGGCCATGATGGAGGACATCGCGATCCTCACGGGCGGCAAGTTCATCACCGAGGACCTCGGCATCAAGCTGGAGAACGTCAAGCTTGCCGACCTCGGCAGGGCCAAGCGCATCACCGTTGACAAGGAGAACACCACGATCATCGAGGGCGCGGGCGAGGCCTCGGCTATTCAGGGCCGCGTGAAGCTCATCCGCCGCCAGATCGAGGAAACCTCCTCCGATTACGACCGCGAGAAGCTCCAGGAGCGTCTCGCCAAGCTCGCGGGCGGCGTTGCCGTCATCAACGTGGGCGCGGCGACCGAGACCGAGCTCAAGGAGCGCAAGGACCGCGTTGACGACGCTCTCCATGCGACCCGCGCGGCAGTCGAGGAAGGCATCGTCCCCGGCGGCGGCGTGGCGCTTCTGCGCACGGCTGCTGCTCTGGACACCCTCATCGGCAAGCTCTCCGGCGACGAGAAGATCGGCGCCCAGATCGTGCGTCGCGCCATCGAACAGCCCCTCCGCCAGCTCTGCGAAAACGCGGGCATTGAGGGCAGCGTGGTGGTCCGCGACGTGGCCTCCAAGGACGGAAATTACGGCTACAACGTGGCCACCGGCGCCTACGAGGACCTCGTCAAGGCGGGCGTTGTCGATCCGACCAAGGTCACCCGCACGGCCCTCCAGAACGCCACGAGCGTCGCGGGCCTGCTCCTGACCACCGAATGCCTCATCACCGACGTGCCGGAGCCCGAAAAGGCTGCGGCGCCCGCTGGCGGCGGCATGGGCGGCATGGACTACTAGGACGGCTTGTCAGTCGATTCACACATTCGGGCGCCCCGGGTTTTCCGGGGCGCCTTTTTTAGAGCGAATGCCAAAAGTTTCCCAAAACATGGCTTGTACTTTCGATTATCATCATCCAATCTGATGGCAGATTGGGACGCGCAACGATAGAACCAAACTTTGAAAACGCCACGCTCGATGAGCTTGAGGTGGCGATGAAGTGCGCACCTACTCAACAGGCCTCGCTAAGGATGCGGGCGATATGGTCGCTTGGGCGCGGGATGGACAAGCAAGCCACGGCTTTGTTCTGCAACATCGATTACTCGACGCTTCTAGACTGGATCCACCGCTTCAACGAGCAGGGCATCGACGGACTCATTGACCGCAACAGGCTTGGCAGGCCGCGCAAGATTGCGCAGGAGCAGTTACGAAGCGAGGTATTGCCCCTTCTGGACAATCCGGCCAAGGCAGGGCAGGAGCACTGGACGGCCATCAAACTGTACGGCCATCTCGAGGACGGGATCTGCAAAGACTTGTCCTACAGGACGTTGGTGCGCTACATGCACGAAGAAGGCCGGGGGTTGCGTGTGCCCCGCGCGATGCCTGAGCCGCGGGACAGGGACCTGTGGCAAAAACAGCGCGAGCAGTTTGTTGTCGACATCGGCAAGCTTGTCGCAGACCCGTCGGTGGAGCTGTGGTTTGGCGACGAAAGCGGCATCGAGGGCGACCCGCGCCCGCGCAAACGCTGGGTGCAGAAGGGCAGCAAACCCACTGTGCCGTATGCGGGCACGCACTTGCGCCGCAACGTGATAGGCGCTGTGTGTCCGTCGAGCGGAGAACTAAGTTGCATGATTTGCAGCCATTGTGACTCGAAAGTCTTTCAGGTCTTTCTGGACAACATGGCCCAGGAGCAGCCTCCACAGCCGGGCAAAAGGCTGATTCTCGTCCTCGACAACGCGAGCTGGCACAAGGTAAAAAGCCTCAACTGGCATCATATCGAGCCGCTGTATCTGCCGCCGTATTCGCCAGATTTCAACCCGATAGAACGCTTCTGGCTGCGCCTGAAAGCGGACTTTTTCGCTGACTTTTTCACCCGCGAGGCGGAGCAGTTGGAAGAGCGCCTCGTCAATGGCCTGCGCTCCTTTTTCCAGAATCCAGATACCGTCGCTTCCCAGTGTGCAATCCCGTCAGCGTTTTCAGCGCGCTCTTGCGCCCCTAATATCGCTAGACCGTAGTCAATCTTGGGTTATTTTTGGCAACCGCTCTATGCACCGAGGGGAGGCGAGAATTTCTTCATCGCGTTATCCAATTGCATCAGATTGATGGAGAATGGATTGCGATCTACATTTTCAAAATCATACCGGCTCGTTTGAAAAGTGGTGTCTCCTCGACTATCGTAACACAACCCGCAGGAACGGCGGGCTCTCCCTGCAAACCTTTTCGACACTTTCGTAGGCTTGGGTTGTGATGTTTTCTGACATATTTGTGCGAATCAACGGCAGGTTCGCACGTTCCTGGCGATCCGGGCATCTGTGAGGGAGGCCCGCGCTGCAGGAACTTAGCAAGAGAGAGCCAAGGCGACCGGACGGAAGGAGAGAGCCGTTCCGGTCGCCTCCTCTTGTACGGGGGTGACGCCGGTCCCGTACGCAAAACGGGACGCACCGTCTGGAGCGTCCCGTGAAGAGATGGATCGTTCGCTCGCTATCTGGCAAGCAGGCAGCGGAAGGGCGCGCAGGGGAGCTTTGCGCCGTTTTCCAGGTTCACGATCGGGAAGCAATCCCATGCATAGCGGAGCGCCGCGGGCTCGTTCACGTCAGAGGAGGTAACGATCACGTTTGTCCCGTCGATCCGGGCCTTTGCGGGATGAAACACCCCGTCCGCACCTGCGAGCTCGAAGCCGAGAACCACGTCCGAGCCGTCGGATGTGGCAAGGCCTTCCGCGTGGGAGAAGCTGACGCGCACCTGCGCGCCCGCGACGGACGCCGACGCAAAAACAGGGCCGCTCGTCTCGGGAACGGGTTTGCCGTACGTCTCCTTGAGGGCCACGAGGGCCAGACGGCGGGCGACCTCCAGCTTGTTCGTCGGGTGAATGTTGTCCTTTGCGCCGATGTCGATCGCGAGCGCCCTGCCGGTGTTGGGTTCCTTGAGGGCCTCGTCCTGCTGGAGGCGCAGATCCGGCCAGTCGGCGGCGGTGCCGTAGGCGGCCAGTTGTACGTAGTAGAAGGGGAAGTCGCCCTCGCCCCAGCGGGAGCGCCAGTCGCGGATCATCGCGCGGACGCGCTCGCCGTAGGTCTGCCAGTTCGATTCATTCTGCTCGCCCTGGTACCAGAGGACGCCGCGGATGCCGTAGGGCACAAGCGGGGCGATCATGCCGTTATAGAGCCACGAGGCCTTGTTCTGCGGCGTGGAACCGGGCGGCGGCGGGGGAGAGCCCTTGAAAACCTCCACGGGCACCTTGCCGATGTCGTGCTCCACCTTGTAGAGCCATTCGCCCTCAAGGGGAATTGCGCCGGGGGAGTCCGCCTCAGGGCAGGAGAGGGTCATCTTCGCCGCCGGGCCGGAAAAGCCGCCGTCGCCAAAGTCGTCGAAGACGCGCACCGCGATCACGGTCTCGCCCGCCTTCACGAGGGCGGCGGGAACCTTGTAGAGGCGGCGCGTCTGGTAGGAATCCTGCGTGCCGCGCGGGATCGAGCCCACCTCCACGCCGTCAAAGTAGGTCGTGTCGTAGTCGTCGATGGCACCGAGCGACAGCGCGAGGTCCTTCCCGGCCCATTCGGAGGGAATGTCCACATGCAGGCGGAACCAGACCGTTCCGTTGAAGGCAAGGCCCGCCGACTGCCAGAAACGGGGCAGGTCCATCGCATCCCAGCCGTAATCGTCAAAATCCGTCTTGGCCCACCCGGCGGCGAGGCCGTCGTTGCCGGGATCTGCGGGCAGGTTGGCGAGGCGCCACTGCCGCGCCACCTCAAGATACTCGTCGTACGCCTTCTTGAGCTTCGCGCGGGATTCCGGGGTGTCGGTGATCTCTTCCTCGGGGACGTATTTCGAGATCACTTCGCGGCTCGTCCATGCCTCCACGCACGTGCCGCCCCAGGTGCTGTTCACGATGCCGACGGGGACGCCGAGCTCCGCATTGATCTGTTGCGCAAAAAAATAGCCGATGGCGGTAAAGTCCCCCACCGTGTCGGGCGAGGCGCACTCCCAAGTGCCCGAAGCGGTCTCCACCGGCTCGCCCTGCGCGTTCATCGCCACCTTGAAGTGGCGAATCAGGGGATTGTCGGCGTTTGCGATGGCCTCCGCCGCGTTATTCGCGCGGCTCACCTGAAACTCCATGTTGCTCTGGCCCGAGGCAAGCCACACCTCGCCCACGAGAACGTCCTCCAGCGTCACGGTCGAGGAACCCTCCACCGTGATCGTGTAGGGCCCGCCCGCGGGAAGTTCCGGCAGGGCGGCGTTCCAGCGGCCCGACTCGTCGGCCTTTGCCGTCACCGTCAGAGGCTTCTCGCCGCCCGAGACGGCGATCGTGACGACCGTTCCGGGAACATCCCGGCCAAAGAGGGGATCCGAACGGCCCTGCTGGAGGACCATGTGGCTCGTGAAGAGCGGTGCCAAAACAAGCGCCGAAGCGGCGACGGGGGTAATTACCGGCATGTCCCACGATTAACAAATCCGGCAGAAAAAGGAAAACAAGAAAGAGGCGGACGGCGGCGGAAGAAGTCGAACCTCACCAGCTGCGCCGGGGACGGGCGGACTCGTAGTTGGCGGGGTCGATTTCGAGAATGAAGCGGCTGGGAGAGAGCGGGAAGACGGAGCCGTTTTTCTGAATCTGCATCGAGGGATGGGTGATGTAGAGCTCGTCCTCGGCGCGCGTCACCGCCACGTAGAAGAGGCGGCGCTCCTCGTCCACGTCGCCCGCGTCGATCGCCCTCTGGAGCGGCAGGCAGCCCTCGCTCGCCCCGATGAGGAAGACGGTGGGGAATTCGAGGCCCTTGGCCTGATGGATCGTGGAGAGGCGGATCTTGTCCCGCGCGGCGTCCTCCGCACCCTTTTCCGCACCTTCGGAGGAGAGGAGGACGAGCTGCGCCAGCATCTCGCTCATCGTGTCGAAGCGTCCGGCGAATTCCGCAAGGGCGTCGAGGTCGTCGCGGCGGTTTTCCGGACGGTCGTGCGCCGTGGCGAGGTAATCGTAATACCAGCCCCCGGCGAGGATCTGCACCACCTTGGCGGGCTTGTCGGGATTTTGCCGGAAGGCGCCCAAGGCCTGATGCAGGGTGAGGGCCATGTCGCGCCAGCTTTCTCTTGCGGCCTCGGGCACCTTTTCGAGGAAGGCGGAATCTTCCAGCACTTCCGCGATGTGCGCCGGGAGGGGCGCGGTGGGTGTGGCGGCCTTCGGCGCGGGAAGGTCAAAAAGCGAGGGCTCCGCGGACGCCTGCGCCTTGATCTCCACCTCGCGCAACTGGCCGCGCGCGGCGGCGTGGAGCTTCGCGGCGGTCTTGGGGCCGATCTTGGGCAAAAGTTCGCAGAGCCGCAGGAAGGCGGGCTCGTCATCCGGGTTCGCAAGAATCCGGAGCATCGCCACGATATCGCGGATGTGCGCCTGCTCGAAGAAGCGGACGCCGCTCGTGATCGTGAAGGGGATGCGCTGACGTGAAAGCTCCAGTTGCAGGTCCAGTGCCTGAAAGTGCGCGCGGTAGAGGACCGCGATCTCCCCGAGCGAGGTGCCCGAGTTGTAGAGGCCCGCGATGCGCTCCACGACAAAGCGCGCCTGCGCCACCGTGTCCGCGCACTGGACGACGCGGGGCTTGAGGCTCCCCTTGCGGACCGCCGTCAGCTTTTTCTCATACCCCACGCCCGCCAGTGCCTGCGCCGCGAGGACGTCGTTGGCGAAGTTGAGGATGGGCTGCGTGCTGCGGTAATTGGAAAGGATGCGGTAGATGCGCGTCCCCGGGTGGCGGTCCGGGAAGTGAAGGATGTTGTCGAATTCCGCGCCGCGCCACGTGTAGATGCACTGCGCGTCGTCACCCACCGCCATCACCTGATGCTCGCTTGCGATCAGGTCGACAATGGCGCTCTGGATGGCGTTCGTATCCTGGTACTCGTCCACGAGGATGTGCTCGAACTGCCGCTGGTAGAGGCGTCTCGCGATGTCGTCCTTTTCCAGCACCTCCAGCCACAGCGTGAGCAGGTCGTCGTAATCGGCTACCTGACTTTCCAGCTTCTTCTTGCGGTAGGCCTCCGCCACGTCGGTGAGGAGGCTCACGAGGTGCCCGGGGTCGGGATGGCGCTCCTCCACCACGTCGGCGATCGTCCTCTTTGTGTTGCGCGCATAGGAGAGCCAGTCCTGCAGGACGGAGGGCTTCGGGTTGTCCTTCTTGCGGAAGAAGTCGCGGTCGACCTTCTTCGCCACCTCGGCAAAGAGGCTCTCCGCGTCGGACTCGTCCATGATCGTGAAGCCGCTCTTGAGACCCACCGAGGCGCCGAAGCGGCGCAAAACCCTCGCGCCGATCGAGTGGAACGTGCCGCCCCATTCGGCGGGAAAGTCGTCCCCGGAGAGATTCTTCACCCTCTCCAGCATCTCGCGCGCGGCCTTGTTCGTGAAGGTGAGGAGCAATATCTTCCAGTGCGGCACGCCCTGATCGCGCAGCCACGCCACGCGGTAGGTGAGGGTGCGCGTCTTGCCCGAGCCCGCGCCCGCGAGGACGAGAGCCGGGCCGCGCGGCGCCGTGACGGCGGCGTACTGCTCGGCGTTCAGTTCCCCCTCGTAGTCCCGCTGGATGACACCTTCTCCCATTTCCGGCCAGCATACGGGCGGCGTGTCACGCGGCAAGACGGCATCTACCAAGAGTACATCCTTGCGGCAGATCGTTTTCCGCGTTTATCTTGTACCTTGTAACGAATCGCTTCCGAAAGCGTCTTCAGGAACCCCCAATCCCGCCAAACATATGGATCCCGACGAAATCCTCCTCGAAGCCGAAGACCAGATGGACAAGGTCATCGCGCACCTCACCCACGATTTTTCCACGCTGCACACCGGCAAGGCGTCCCCGAGCATGGTCGATGCCGTCATGGTGTTTGTGAACAGCTACGGCACGACCTCCAAGCTGCGCGAAATTTCCGCGATCACGACGCCCGACGCCCGCACGATCCAGATCCAGCCCTGGGACCGCAATACGCTCAAGGACATCGAGAAGGCGATCCAGTCTGCCAACATCGGCCTCAACCCCGCCATTCAGGGGTCCGTCATCCGCATTTCCGTTCCCGAGCTTTCCGGCGAGCGCCGCAAGGAACTCGTGAAGGTGGCCGGGACGATGGCGGAGCAGGCCCGCGTTTCCATCCGCGGCAGGCGTCACGAAGCCCTCGACCCCCTCAAGAAGGCCAAGACCGCCTCCAAAATTTCCGAGGACGACTACAAGAGCTACGAGAAGCAGATTCAGGAGCTTCACGACAAATACATCGAGAAGATCGCCCAGATGCTCGCGTCCAAGGAGAAGGATCTCACGGCTGTCTAGTTTTTCGACGCACCGCCGATGCATTCCCTCACGATTCACGAGGCGGTCATCGCGGGCGATTGTGAGAAGATCTCCCTTCTGCTGGCCGCCGATCCTACGCTTGTATCCCTGTGCGATTCGGGCGGCGCGGCGCCGTTGCACACGGCGGCGTTTGTCGGCAGGACGGAAGCGGTTGTACTGCTTTTGTCGCACGCGGCCCCGGTGAACCGCAGGGACGCCCGCGGCATGACGGCCTTGGCTGTCGCCGCCGGAAAGGGCCACGCGGAGATCGCGGGGCTTCTCCTTGGCGCGGGGGCGGAGGTTTCCGCACGGGACTGCTCGGGACGGACGCCCCTCCATCACGCCGCGGCGGCGGGCGCGGCGGTGACGGCCCGGCTCCTTCTGGACGCCGGGGCAGCGCTGGACGAGGCGGACGAACAGGGCCTGACGCCCCTCATGGTTGCGGCGGGGAGCGGGCACCAGAAGGTTGCGGAGTCCCTTTGCGAGGCTGGCGCCGCGGTGAACGCGGCTAGCCGCGACGGCGCGGGGGCTCTCTATTTCGCGGCGGGAGCCGGTCACGGGGCTCTTGTCGAATTTCTCCTTGGGAAGGGTGCGCGGGTGGAAGCCGCTACCGCCTCCGGGGCCACGCCCCTCTGGATCGCGGCGCGTTCCGGCCACGCCGGCGTGCTGCGCCTTCTGCTAGCCGCCGGGGCCGTTGCCGACGCGCGCGCGCTCGACGGCTCCACGCCGCTCTTGCAGGCTTCGCGCGGGGGATTCGCGGAGGCGATCGGGGTTCTGGCGAGCCATGGCGCGGAGGTGAATGCCGCGATGCCCGGCGGTGAGACGGCGCTTCTTGCCGCAGCAGCCGCCGCGCAAGTGGAGGCGGTGCGGATTCTGCTCAGCCGCAGCGCGGATGCGTCCGCCCGCCGAAACAATGGCGACGGCGCGTTGAATCTGGCCGCGCGCGTGGGAAGCGCAAGGGAAGTGGAGATGCTTCTCGTCAACGGTGCGCAGGGCGATATTCCCGGCCAGAGCGGCCTCACGCCCCTGCAGGAGGCGGCGCTGGCCGGCTTTGCCGACGTGGCGGGCGTCCTCCTCGATGCGGGCGTGGCGCCGGATTCAAGGCCTGAAGGGACGCCTCCGGCGCTCTTTCTCGCCGCGCGGGAGGGGTATGCGGATCTGGCGTGCTTGCTCCTCGCAAGGGGGGCGGACCCCCGGGGCGAATGGAACGGTGTCACGGCGCTCGACGCGGCCCGGCAGAGGGGCCACGAGCGAATGACGCGCCTGTTAGCTCAGGTAGCTCTCCCGGAGAAACCGTAGAATCGCGTCGCAACAATTGTTTGCGTCGATCGCGCCGCTGTCTATTTTTAAGCACCGGTCGTTCGATCCACGGTCCGCAGGGAACCGGATGTAAATTCCACGGCAAATTTGCCGGTAACGAAGGCGATCTGCCTTTTTCTGGCACGGAGTAAGCATGAGTGCTTCTGCTTTCCTCTATTAGCAATTGCGCGGGCTTCCCCACGCATCCCCTCATCGAATCATCATACCTATGGACACGATCAAGCACGGCAGTGTGGAATACAAAAAGACGGAGGCGGGCTTTTTCGAGCAGCGCGGCCTCAAGCGGTACGCGGGCATCTGGAGCCTTTGGGCCCTCGGTGTTGGCGCGGTCATTTCGGGAGACTTCTTCGGCTGGAACTTCGGCATGGCAACGGGTGGATTCGGCGGCCTTCTCGTCGCAACGCTCATTGTCACGGCGATGTATCTGGGTCTCTGTTTCAGTATCGCGGAGATGACCGCGGCCCTTCCCCACGCGGGCGGCGCATATTCGTTCGCGCGCTCGTCGATGGGCCCCTGGGGTGGCTTCATCACCGGCATGGCCGAGAATATGGAGTACGTCCTGACGCCCGCGGTCATCGTGGTGGGCATCGGTAGCTACCTCGGCGCCATCTTCGGCACGCCCGCGTGGGCGGAACCGCTCTGGTGGCTCGGCTGCTACGCGCTTTTTGTCGGCCTGAACATCTGGGGCGTTGAGATCTCCTTCAAGTTCACGGTCATCATCACACTCGTTTCGCTCGCGATCCTCACGGTTTTCTTCGCCGGGGCGATTCCGCTCTTCGACCCCGCCCTTCTCTTCAACATTCCGGCGGGCGAAAGCGGCAGCACCTTCCTTCCGGGCGGCGCCAAGGGCATCCTGATCTGCATGCCCTTCGCCATCTGGTTCTTCCTGGCCATCGAACAGCTTCCGCTGGCGGCTGAGGAAGCCAGCCAGCCCGCCAAGGATCTGCCCAAGGGCATCGTGATGGGTATTTCAACCCTCATTCTCTTCGCCTTCGGAGTCCTCTTCCTCAACACCGGCATCGGCGGCGGCGCGCTGGCGATGGGCAGCGCGGGCGAGCCCCTCTTCGACGGCTTCAAGGTCATCTTCGGCGAGGGCATCGGCAGCACGCTTCTGGCGTTCTTCGCGGTGGCGGGCCTCGTGGCCAGCTTCCACGCCATCATCTACGCCTACGGGCGCCAGGTGTTCTCCCTTTCCCGCGCGGGCTACTTCCCGGAGTGGCTCTCGCTCACGCACAAGAAGTTCAAGACCCCGCACGTGGCCCTCATCAGCGGCGCGGTACTCGGTTACGTCGTGGCCCTCGTCATCAAGTACATGGGTGCGGGCAGCTCGGTGCCGGTCGGCGCGGTGCTCCTCAACATGGCGGTCTTCGGCGCGGTGATTTCCTACTGCCTGCAGATGGCCAGCTACCTGATCCTCAAGTTCAAACACGGCAACATCGAGCGCCCGTATGTGAGCCCGTTGGGCGTCGTCGGCGCCTTCGTGGCCCTCATCGTCGCGGCGGTGACCCTCGTCAGCCTCTTCGTCGTGGACCCGATCTACCAGAAGGTGGTGATCGGCGCGGCGGTGTGGTACCTGCTCGGCATCGCCTACTTCGCCTTCGTGGGCCGCAAGCAGCTCAAGCTCTCGCCCGAGGAGCAGTTCGCCCTCTCGCAGGAGAAAGCGGTTTCCTCATCCAAATAAGTCCTCCGTAACATCATTGGTGTCCGGGGTTCCGTTCCCAAGTTCGGGACCCCGGGCACCCCACGGTGTCCGGATCCGGAACAATCCCCTTCATTCAGGCGCAGAACCATGAGTTATTCGGCACGTATCGAGGGAACCATTCACACCTTCGCGTCACTGCGCGAGTTGATGGCCAAGGCCACGCCGCTGCGTTCGGGCGACTGCCTCGCGGGCCTTGCGGCGGCAAGCGGCGAGGAGCGCGTCGCGGCGCAGATGTGCCTGGCGGACGTGCCTCTGGCGAGGTTCCTCGAAGAACAGCTCATCCCCTACGAGGAGGACGAGGTGACGCGTCTGATCGTTGACACGCATGACAAGGATGCCTTCGCGCCGGTGTCCGAGATGACGGTCGGCATGTTTCGCGACTGGCTTTTGTCCGACGCAGCGGACGGCGCGGTGCTGAAGAAGATCGCCCCCGGGATCACCCCGGAGATGGCGGCGGCGGTGAGCAAGCTCATGCGACTTCAGGATTTGATCTACGTGGCGAGCAAGTGCCGGGTCGTCGTGGGCTTTCGCGACACGATCGGCCTTCCCGGCACCCTCGCGGTGCGCATCCAGCCGAACCATCCGACCGACGACGCGCGCGGCATCGCGGCCAGCACCCTCGACGGCCTCTTTTACGGCTCGGGCGACGCGGTGATCGGCATCAATCCGGCGACGGACAATCTGAAGAACGTGTGTGTCCTTCTCGACATGCTCGACAACCTCCGCCAGCGCTACGACATCCCGACACAGTCCTGCGTCCTGACGCACGTGACGACCACGATCCAGGCGATCGAAAAAGGCGCGCCCGTGGACCTCGTCTTCCAGTCCATCGCCGGGACGGAGGGCGCGAACAAGAGCTTCGGCATCAATCTCGCCATGCTGCGCGAAGGACGCGAGGCGGCGCTCTCCCTCAATCGAGGCACGGTGGGAAACAACGTCATGTATTTCGAGACCGGGCAGGGGAGCGCCCTCTCAGCCAACGCCCACCGGGGCGTGGACCAGCAGACCTGCGAGGCGCGCGCCTACGCGGTAGCGCGGGAGTTCAAGCCGCTCCTAGTCAACACGGTGGTCGGTTTCATCGGCCCCGAATACCTTTACGACGGCAAGCAGATCGCACGTGCGGGCCTTGAAGATCATTTCTGCGGCAAGCTCATGGGCGTTCCGATGGGTGTGGACGTCTGTTACACGAACCACGCCGAGGCGGATCAGGACGACATGGATGCGCTTCTCACGCTCCTGTGCACCGCGGGCTGCAACTACATCATGGGCGTTCCCGGCGCGGACGACATCATGCTCAATTACCAGTCCACCTCCTACCACGACGCCCTCTACGCGCGGCGGCTCCTCGGCCTCAAACCGGCGCCGGAATTTGAGGCGTGGCTGGAAAAGAACGGCATTTGCGATTCCCGGGGCCGACTCAAACCCGTGTCGCCAAGAAACCCGATGCTCCACATGTCGCGCGAGCTGGAAAGGGCGGGGGTGTAATCATGGTGAGCAAAGGCGAAGTCATCCTGAAGAACGACGTCACGGTGCGCGACCCCTGGGCGGGCCTGCGCGCCTTCACGGACGCCCGCATCGCCCTTGGCCGCGCGGGTGTGGCGATTCCGGTGGGGGAGACGCTCTCCTTTCGCCTCTCGCACGCCCGGGCGCGCGACGCCGTTCACACGAAGTTCGACGCGGAGGGCGTGGCGGCGAAGATCGAGGGGCTCGGTCTTTCCACGATCCTTGTGGAAAGTGCGGCGGCGACGAGGGCCGAATACCTCACGCGCCCCGACCTTGGCCGCAAACTTTCCCGCCGTAGCGAGACGCTTCTTGAGGACCTCCATGCTGAGAGTTCCGACCTCGCGCTCGTCGTCGGCGACGGCCTTTCCTCGCGAGCGATTCACGAGAACGCGCTGTCTTTCCTTGAAGCCTTTCTTCCCCTCTGCCGGAAGGCGGGGCTCAAGCTCGGTCCGGTGTGCGTGGCCAGCCAGAGCCGCGTGGCTCTTGCGGACGCCGTGTGCGAACGGATCCACGCCAAGGTCGTCGCGATCCTGATCGGCGAGCGCCCCGGCCTTTCCTCGCCGGACTCGATGGGTATCTACATGACCTACGCGGCAAAGAGCGGCACAACGGACGAGGCGCGCAACTGCATCTCCAACATCCGGAGCGCCGGTTTTGCCCCATCCCTCGCGGCGGTGAAGCTCGCGTACCTGCTTTCTGAATCGCTCGTCCGCAAGCTCTCGGGCGTGAACCTCAAGGACAACCAGCCGGAGGGATACCTCCCGTTCTCGAACCTGACGGGCTATCTGGGTTAACAGCTTCCGGTCCCTCAAGGGCCGGCACAACACAGTACAGCAGCAAAGCGGGGCGTCCTTCAGCGGGGCGCCCCGCTCCGTTTCGGATCGGAGCGGGGGAGTATCCCGGCGAAAAAATCTGCCCGCCCCGGAATCGGGCGTCAACACCTTCACGGAGTTGCGCGGCACGCTATTTTCCGTTCCAGCGGATGGTTTCGCCCTTGTCGAGGGTCACCTTCTTCACCACATCCTTGTAGCGCAGGAGGTATTCGCCGCCGCGAAGACTCGTGACGGCGGCCTCCACAAGGCGCCCGTTCTTCCACGAGAGCGCCACCTCCGCCGCGCCGCGTGCGCAGAGGCCCGAGACGCTCCCTTCCGGCCACGCCGAGGGCAGGGCGGGGAGCAGCTCGATCTCGCCGCCGCCGCTCTGCATCAGCATCTCCGCGATGCCCGCCGCTCCGCCGAAGTTCCCGTCGATCTGGAAGGGCGGGTGCGCGTCGAAGAGGTTCGGGTAGGTGAGGTCCGGGGTGAGGAGGATTTTTAGGATGCCGTAGGCGTGGTCGCCCTCGTCAAGGTGCGCCCAGAGGTTGATGCGCCACGCCGTGGCCCAGCCCGTGGACTTGTCGCCACGGATTTCAAGCGACTTCTTCGCTGCGGCGGCGAGGTCTGGTGTGCCGCGAAGCGTAATATCGCGTCCCGGGAAAAGGCCGTACAAATGCGAGACGTGGCGGTGGTGGATCTCCGGGACCTGCATGTCCCAGTCCTGTTGCCACTCCTGAAGCTGTCCGGCGCTCCCGATTTTGTTGGGCGTGAGCTTCGCGCGGGCGGCCTCCAGCTTTGTCTGGAATTCCTCGTCGCGGTCCAGAATCTTCGCCGCCTTGAGGGTGTTCGCGAAGAGGTCGCGCAGGATCTGCATGTCCATCGTCGGCCCGGCGCAGACGGCAACGCCATCGGGATGGATGTTTTCCGGCGAAATCGAGGGATTGGTGACGAGATAACCGCTCGAAGGATCGACCTGAAGCGTGTCCAAGAAGAACTCGCAGGCTCCTTTCATCAGGGGGTAGATTTCCTTGAGGGTTCGGCGGTCTCCGCTGAAATCATAGCGGTCCCAGAGGTGCAGGCAGAGCCACGCTCCGCCCGTCGGCCACATGCCCCAGAGCGCTCCGTCGATGGGTGCCGAGGCCCGCCAAAGGTCCGTATTGTGATGCGCCACCCAGCCGGAGGCCCCGTACATCTCCCTTGCCGTGCGCGCACCCGTCACCGAGAGCCCCTTCACCAGATCGACGAGCGGCTCCGCACATTCGGCGAGGTTCCCGCTCTCCACCGGCCAGTAGTTCATCTCGGTGTTGATGTTGATCGTGTACTTGCTCTGCCAGGGCGGGTTCATCGAATCGTTCCACAGACCCTGAAGCGTAGCGGCCTGTCCGCCGGGACGCGAGCAGCTGATCATGAGGTAGCGGGCGTACTGGTAGTAAAGCGTGGCCAGTTGCGGGTCGTTCCCCCTTGCGAAATTGGCGATGCGCTCGTTCGTCGGCAGTTTGGCCGCCGGGCTGTTCCCAAGGTCGAGCTTCACGCGGTCAAAGAGGGCGCGGTAATCCTTTTCGTGAGCGGCGAGGAGTTCCTCGAAGGACTGCTTTTTCGCCTTGGAAATGCGCTTTTTCGCGATCTTCTCCGGATCAGCGCCCGTCGCGTCGTCAAAGTTCACAAAGCTCGTGGCGGCGGCGACGAGGATCGTCACCTCGTCGGCGTTGGCGACGCTGATCGTGCCGCCTTCCGCCTGCGTTTGGCCGCCCTTGGCCAGAATCTTCACCCGGGCCTGATAGCGGAGGGCGCCATTGATTCCGCCCGAGTCACCGCCGATGCCGTTCAGAATCAGCGTGTCGCCCCCCTCCTTAGAGAGGGCGGCGGTCATCGGGGTGTCCATGGAGGCGCTGAAGCTGACAGAGCCCGGCCTGTCCGCGGAAAGACGCATCGCGATCACCTGATCCGGCGCGCTGGCGAAGACCTCGCGCAAGTAACGCACGCCGTCCGCATTGTATTGGACAGAGGCAACCGCGCTTTCAAGGTTCAGGCTCCGCTGGTAATCCGTCACCCTCGCCGCCGCCGGGAAAGTCAGGCGCAGGCTGCCCACCGTCTGGTAGGGCATCTGGCCGCGCGGTTTGGCGATCACTTTTTCGTCGATGAGGTCGGACGCTTCCTTGTAGCGGCCCGCGAAGACGAGCCGCCGGACTTCCGGCAGGGCATCCTTCGCCGCCGGGTTCACCGGATCGTAGGGAGCGCCCGCCCAGAGCGTGCCCTCGTTCAGTTGCAGGCACTCCTTATCCACGCCGCCATAGATCATCACCCCGAGCTGCCCGTTGCCGACGGGCAGCGCCTCGGTCCACACGCTGGCGGGTTTGTTGTACCAAAGCAGGAGGGTCTCCTCCCCGTCGTCCCGGGGCGAGGCCCCCGCCAGCGGCAGGGAGACGGTGAGGGCGAGGGCGGAAAGGAGGACTCGGGCAAGCATGGATCGGAGGATGGACGGTTATTTCGATTGCGGCAATTTCGTCAGCTTGAGGAGCCAGACGCCGTGGCCGGGAACGGTCCCGACGATCTCGTTATCGCAGTCCGGCAGGTCGGCATGCTTCCAGAGATCGCGGACGCCGTGGGGGCCGCCAAGTCCGATCGAGGGCAGCTTGTTGAAGAGAAAGGACTCCTCCACCGGGGAGCGGTTGAAGAAGGCGAGCGCGTGCGAGCCGTCCTCCAGAGGTTTGAGATACACGTCGATCGCCCCCACCGTGGCGACGCGGACGGCTTGTTGGCCGAGGGCGTCCTGATCGATGGCGAGAACTTCGTCGTTGGTCAGCACCTCGTACGCCGTTTCATCGAGGTTTTCAAGGTCGCAGCCGATGAGGAGCGGGGCGGAAAGCATGCACCAGAGGGTGATGTGGCTGAACTGTTCCTCGCGCGAGAGGCGCGTCGGGTGCAGGGCGGGGCCCCAGCCGACACGGCCCACGACGAGCATGTCCGGGTCGTTCCAGTGTCCGGGGCCCGCAAAGGGCGCCCAGCGGTCCTGCGAGAAACCGATTTCCGAGACGCTCCAGCGCCAGGAATTGCCGTTCTTGGGCGGCTCGTTCTGCCAGGTGTCGCCGATGTCACTTGTCGTCCGCCAGCAGTTGGCGAGCTTGGCCCACTCCGCTCCGAGAGCGGGGTCGGCGGAATTGGAGAGGCTGTACACGATGTCGCGCCCGCTCTCGCGCAGGGCCGCGGCCATTTCCGCCGCGTGGGGCACGTCGTTCGGGAACCAGTCGTACTTGAGGTAATCAATGCCCCACTGTGCCCACTGTTTCGCATCGACCTTCGCGAAGGACACGGGGCCGTGGTGGTATCCCTTGTAAACCGGGTCGGGCTTCGTCCACGCCCCGCTTTCATCCATCGCGTAGCTGCCGTTGAATCCGGCGTAGGAGGACACCCAGGGCGTCGAATAAATGCCCGTCTTGAGGCCCAGCGCGTGGATCTCGTCGCAGAGCTGTTTCATGTCCGGGAACTTTTCGTTGCTCTGGAGGGGCGTCCCCGGCCCGGAGCGTTCGCCCTGCCAGGTGTCGTCGATGTTGATGTAGGTCCACCCGTGCTGGGCAAGTCCCGAAGCCACCATCGCTCTTGCGGAGCGGAGCACCTTGTCCTGACTGACGCTCTCGGCCCAGCAGTTCCAACTGTTCCAGCCCATCGGCGGCGTCAGGCAGATTTGTTCGCCGCACTTGATGGTGAACTTCTTTTCCGCCTCTCCCAGGGCGTTTTTCACGCGCAAAGTCACGGGATACTCTCCGGCCTTTGCGATTTTCCCTGTGATATGGCCGGTTGCGGGGTCGAGGACGAGCCCTTCGGGCAGGGCGTCCGCCGCGTAGGTGACGGGCCGCGTTCCCGTCGCTGGGATCGAGTAGAGGAAGGGGCTGCCCGGGCGCACGCCGAAGACGGTCGGGCCGTTGATGCGCGGGGCCGAGGCAGCGGCTTCACGAACCGCAGCCGGCGCGGAGGCGGTTTCCGCCGACAGACCGGTGCAGGCGAGAATCGGGGTCAGGGACAGGCAGAGTCGAAGAAGGGACATGAGTCGGAATGTTGAGAATATGATTGTCTATTGGCCACCTTGAACAACTTTGATTTCTGCTGCGAACGAGCCTTGCGGCGTCTGGCTTCGTTTCGGAAGTTCGCCGTATTTCATCCAATACTGCTCACTTCCGAAGCCTAGCCATCCATCCGCAAATTCTCGTTCTCGCGACGAAACCAGTTATTCGAGGTGGCCTATTTGAAGATCAACTGGGTGAAGTGATAGAGGTTGCTCCCCCAGGTTTCGGGGTCGTGGCCGTGGTTGTCCACGTTCCAGAGGTGCGGGACGCCATGGTCGCGGAGGTACCGGTGCACTCCCTGCGAGAAAACGATGAGGCCGTCCTTGTCGCCGCAGGAAATGTAGATAAGCTTCATCTTCGCCTTCACCGCCTCGGGATCGGGGATCAGCTCCGCCGGGGGCTTCGTGTTCGGCGCGGCGGAAAAAGCGCCCATCCACGCGAAAGTGTCCATGTGGGCGAAACCGAAGTTGAAGGTCTGCCCGCCGCCCATGGAGAGCCCCGCGATGGCACGGTGCGCGGCGTCGGCCTGCACGGAGAACTTTTTCTCGATTGCCGGGATCAGGCACTCCAGAAGGTCCTTCTCGAAGTCGGCGAAAGCCTGCATTTTCTCCGGGGAGAAGATGTTGCCGCTTGCGGAATCGTCGGGGAGCGCCCGTCCGTTCGGCAGGACGACGATCATCGGAGCGGCCTTGCCGTCTGCGATCAGGTTGTCGAGAATGTTTTCCGGATGGTCGAAGCGCAGCCACTCCCACTGGTCGCCGCCGATGCCGTGAAGGAGATACAGGACGGGATACTTCTTGTCCGCCGAGTAATCCGGGGGCAGATACACGTTCGCGTTGCGGGTGGTTCCCGTGACGGTGGAAACGTAATCGAAGGGGACAACCGTTCCGTGCGCGATCCCTGCGCGCACGTCGCGGTATCCTGTCGGCGCCTCGGAATAGAGGCGCAGGTCATCTTTTTCCAGCACGACGGCCCGGGCGAAGTTCGCGCGGGCCTCGGCGGCACCGGCGGAGGCGGCGTCCGGCTCCGGATTGGAGGCGCTCTGGCCGGAGAGAAAGGCCGGTGTGAGGGCGAGAGCCGCGAGGAATGCACTGTGAAGCGTTTTCATCATGGGAGGATGGAGAGTTTGCGGCGTTCTATTTCCCTTCCACGGGGATGCGCAGACGGCTGATGCTGTACGGGGCGACCGTGGGGTGCGCTGGATTGGCTACGGCCTTCGGGGCGGAGATCGTCACCTTCGCGGGCTCTCCGGCGCGGTTTTCCGCGTCGAGAGCGCTGCCCGTGAGCTCCACCATCGTCGCCGGGCCCGCCGCCTTGACGCCGGAAAGATCGAAGCTCTGCGCGCTCTCCGTCGCATTCACGACGAAGAGGAGGAGCGTTTTGCCATCCGGGGTGAGCAGGGCCGTCATGTCGAGCGGATACGTCGGGCTTCCGGAGGTGGTGCGCGGGATGTCGCCGCTAGGCGGATACTTCGGTTTGGGCTGGGCGGAGTTGCCGGAGAGGGTCACGGGACGGCATCCGGCAAGGTCGCGATAGAGGAAGAAAACGAGGCCGGTCGAGTTGTAGCACGCTGCGTCGGCGGAAAGGTCGATCGCGCTCGTTCCCATCGTGTGCGCGCTCATCGTGAGGACGCCGGTGTGGCGGAGCATCTCGTTGAAGACGAGGCCCTGCGCGAGCGCCGCCTTGAGGCCGCCGCCCCACGCCATGAAGGCGTATTCGTCGATGGCCAGAAACTTCTTCTTCGCGGCCATTTCCGGGAACATCTTTTCATACTGTGCCCACTGCTCGGCCTTGATTTCCACACGGTCGGCGGGATAGCGTACCCATTCGAGGAGGCTGTAGTCCTCCTTCACGTAGCCGGCGAACATCTGGTCCACGTCCTTGGGCGCATGGGCGGGATCATAGCGCATGCCCGCCGGGGCATACCAGTGTTCGGTCATGCCGTCAAAGTAGTCCATGCAGTGCGCGAAGAGCCCGCCCGTCCAGTCCCATTCGTCGCCGATCGACTCTTTTGTGGCGTCGTAGGGAACCACGGCGTTCGGGTCGGCCCAGATGCGGTCCGGCATGGAGCCGGAGGCAAGGAGCGTGATGGAGGAATCGACCTTCCTCATCGCCCTGGCAAAGTCGATGTGCTTGTAAGTGTAATACTTGAGGTCCGTGCGGCCAAACTGCCAGTTGCCGTAGGGTTCGTTGCCGATGTTCCAGTACTTGACGGCATAGGGTTCCGGATGACCGTTTGCGGCGCGCAGCGCCCCCATGCGGGTGCCGGTCGCGCCGTTCAGGTATTCCACCTCTTCGGCGGCGGAATGCGCGTCGCCAAAGCCCGCGTTCACGCTCACGTACGGATCCACCTCCAGCAGGCGGCAGAGGGTCATGAATTCGTCGAGGCCAACATCGTTACTCTGCACGGCGTTCCACACCGGGTCGAAGTAGGAGGGCCTGCGGTCGGGGTCGCCCACCGAGTCGTACCAGCTCCACGCCGAGATCACGTTGCCGCCGGGGAGTCGCCATAGGCCCGAGTGCAGGTCGCGCAATAGCTTCACCGCATCGGGTCGGAAGCCCGCGACGTTGTCCTCCGGCATGAGGCTCACCGCGCCGATGTGGAGAGAGCCCGTGCCCGTCGCGGCGATGGTGAGGGAGGCGTCAGAAGAATCCGCACCCGCCGTGAAGGCGAGGGGATACTTTACGTATTCGGAAACCGGCTCGATCGTCATGCTCTGGCGGTCTTTTTCCCCGGGGCCCCAAGCGAGGGTCGCGGTGACCTTCGTTCCCGGATCGGCGCGCAGGTACACGCGGCCCATGTAACCTTTCCCGGCGAGGACCTTCAGGCCCTTCTGCGCGATGCCGCGAACCTCTTTCGGGTCGAGGGCGATGCAGGGGCTTTGCTCGCCGACGAAGGGGGCGCATTTGTCCATTGTCACCGTGCCCTCCGCCCCGAGCGGCGTCCAGAGATGCGGCTTCGGGCGGAAGGGGGATTCCGGTTCACCGGACGTCTCGCCGTTCTTCGCCGCGATGGGGCTGAAGAACTTGCGGTCGTCCAGCATCTCGGTCCAGAGGCTCCGGTAAATGAGGCTGCCGATATGTTCGATGAACATGCCGAACTCGTGGGGCGAGACCGGCGCGGCGGTTTGCGAGAGATCGACCTTCGCCTCCAGCGGAGCGGGGACGGTGACGGTCTCGGCGACCGAAGCGGAGGCTCCTAGAGCGAGAATGGGAAGAAGGGAAACAGTTTTATTCATGTCCAACGTAATTCGGGGTTACTTGAAGAGGCGCGTGGCGAACTCGCGCAGGTTCCGCCGCTCGGTGAGCCACTCGTGGCTCGTGCCGGGGGACTCGTAATACTCATGCGCGATGCCGAGCTTTTCGAGGCACTTGTGGTAGCCGTTCACGCTGTTGTAAATGCCCGCGGGCTCCACCGTGCCGATGCCGAGGTAGATCAGCTTCATCCTGCCGTTGAACGCCGCCGCGTCCTTCATCACGCCGTCAAAATACTGGTCCGGGTCGATCGCACCGGTGCCGAAGCCGCCGCCGCCGCCCGAGAGGCCGCCGATGGAGGCAAAGAGGTCCAGCTCCTGTAATCCGATGCCGAAGGACTGCATTCCGCCCATGGAAAAGCCTGCGATCGCGCGGTGGTCGCGGTCGGCAATCGTGCGGAAGTTATTGTCGATCATCGGAATCACCTCGGTCGTCATCACGTCCTTCAGCGTGGCGAACATCGCGAGGAATTCCTTGGGATACCCGCCCGCGGGGCGTCCCGTCGTGGCGTCCGGCGCCGGGGGACGCAGCGGATGGTCGGGCTCGCCCGGCCTCTTTGCGTAACCGTTTCCGATCACGACGATCATCGGCACGGCCTTCCCCTGCGCGATCAGGTTGTCCAGAATCGGACAGACGCGCCCCTGCTGCACCCACGCGCGCTCGTCCTCGCCCGCGCCGTGCTGGAGGTAGAGGACCGGGTAGCGCTCGGAAAGGTTTTTGTCGTAACCGGCGGGCGTGTAAACAAAGAGCCGCCGCCAGTCTTGAGTGATCGCCGAGAAGAACCACTTCTCGCGCACCTCGCCGTGCGGCACGTCCTGCCACTGGTAATACGCGCCGTCGTCGCCCGCCTCGGGAATCTCGATGCCGCTTGTCATTCGGCCACAGCCGTAAAAGGTCTCGCTCGCGGGATCCATGCCTTTCACCCCGTCCACGGTGAGCCAGTAGTAGTGGAAGCCGCTCACCTGCGGGTCGGTCGTCGCGGTCCAGACTCCGTCCGCGTCGCGGGTGGCCTGATACCCCTTGTCCGTCACGAATTCCACGCTCTTGGCGTCCGGCGCCTTCAGGCGGAAGACGACACGGTTGTCCGGCAGGATGCGGGGGTAGTCGTTTGCGTTGATGTTGGTCGTCGGTGCGCTTCCGGGCAGGCTTTCCGCCGAAAGGGGCAGGGCCGAGGCCAGCAGGAGAACAGGCAGGAGCAGTGGTTTCATTTTTGGGTACAAACGTTGTCACTCCGGCAGTCGGATGGGGGGAATTACCGGAAAGGATGCGCCGCTGCCTGGCGCATCCGCATCCGTCGGAGGGGTACCGTCGCTACTGTAACGCTGTTCCCCTCCCGAATTCTGTCAAATATCGGACGATCGGCGTCGAAAGGGTCCCGGACGGAGTTCTCCGCCCGCGTCCGGCGTCATTCGCCGCTACGATTGTCGCTCAGGCGTCCGGCGCGGTAGCGGATTTCGGAGAAAACCGCCTCGCAACCCTTCCCGCAGGGCGACTGTGCGGAAAGCCCCACACGCATTCCGGTGTGATCGCCGAGGGTGAAGAAGCGCGCCATGTTCCAGAAGGCGCCGTCCGTCGAATAATGGAAGGCAATCGACCCCGGTGTGACGGCGACGCGCAGGTACACCTCGTTCCCGTCGATCGTCGGCCCGTTGCAGTCGTCGGACTTGCCGTGCGTGACGACGGAGACGACCGTGGGTTTACCCTGCGGCGAGAATTCAAAGCAGAGCTTCCCCCACAGCTTTTCCCCGACGCGCAGGTGGATCGTCCCTGCGTCGAACATCGAGGCGAAGGGCACCTTCACCTTCGCGCTGAAGAGGAACTCGCGATCCGGAGGAGTGAAGAGCGCGCAGGGCGCCGAGTCCTTGTCCCAGTTCACATCCACCGGATCGACAAACCAGTCGGTGGCCGGACCGGACTCGATCGCAATGGAGTCGCCACCAAGGATGCGGAAGGAAACGGGCGCATTCTTCCAGGAAAGCGGCCCGGGATAAGCAGCAAGGATGGGGTTGTTCACAAGGAAAAACTGCATCCCGGCGCCACATCTCGCAAATGAAACGGAAGTCCAACTATTGAGCGGAGGTGCCCGATCGAGAAGAGTCTTCGCTTGACCGAAAACGGAAATCGATCTACTAATTTAGTAAACGAGTAAACTAGTAAAATCAAGAAAATGAGCATACCGAATCATCTAAGGCACAAGCCGGTCTTCGTGGCGGATCATTACGCCGCCATTGACGGTCCCTACGCCAACAACACCGACGTGCAGGGACTCTCTCTGGGGCTCGCCCAGTGGAACGATCGTGGAAACGTCGATATTTCCGCCAAGGTATGGCGTCATACGGATAAGAAGTGGTCCCGCCAGTCCGAGGAACTCCCCTTGCACAGGGTGCTGGACCTGACACTCCTCATCTGCGAGGTTCTCAAGCACATGAGGGAGTCGTATCGTTACGAAAAGCTCTACGATCCCGCCCAAACGAACATCGGCAATGTGGATTTGCAGGGGGACAGGTTGCGCGTCGAAGTCAACACGGGAAACGAGCGGATCGATGAAGACATCCAGCTCTTTCGCGATTGTCTGAGCAAGGAGGATGAACTGCTTGGCGAGCGTTTGAAACTGCTCGCGACCAAGCTCGGCGAAATGGGATACTAACAGACTTCCCGTAGCCCGAAGGGCGAAGGCTGGGGTGGTAGACCGGATTTGAACCGGCGACCCTCAGATCCACAATCTGATGCTCTAACCAGCTGAGCTACTACCACCATCAGGGAAAGCTGGGCATTGAGACACAAGCCCGGTGGGCTGTCAAGGGCGGGAAGGCGCGAATTGCGGGCTTTGCTCTCAGGCCGTTGCGAAGAGCCCGTCCTTCATGCGAAGGACCTCGTCGCAGCGGGCGGCAAGGTCCGGATTGTGCGTGACAACGAGCACCGCGCGCGGCGCGTCGTGGGCGAAGGAGGCGAGGAGCTCGAAGACCATCTTTGAGTTGCGCTCGTCGAGGTTCCCGGTCGGCTCGTCGGCGAGGATGATGCTTGGCTCGTTCGCCAGCGCCCTTGCCACGGCCACGCGTTGCTGCTCGCCGCCGGAAAGGTGCCCGGTGGAGCGGTTCATTCGCTCGGCAAGTCCCACGTTTTTGAGGAGCGTCTCGGCCCTTTCGCGCATTTCGTCCGGGGCGAGCTTCCCGAGGCGGCGCATGGGGAGCATCACGTTCTCCAGCGCCGTGAATTCCGGCAAAAGGAAGTGGAACTGGAAGACAAAGCCGATCTTTTCCATCCGAAGGCGCGTGCGGTGAGTGTCGTCGGCCCTCGCCACAGACTTGCCGGAAAGAAAAATCTCTCCCTCGTCGGGCCGGTCGAGCAGGCCGAGGAGGTACAGGAGCGTGCTCTTGCCGCAGCCGGAGGGCCCGGTGACGGCGTAGGAGCGCCCGCTTTGTAATGCGAGCGATACGCCCCGCAGCGCCTTCGTTTTGGATTCGTCCGCGCCGAGGGTTCGCCGCAGGTTTTCCGCGCGGAGAAGTTCGATGGACTGGGGCAGGGCGCCTGTCATCACGAAGCCCCCCGGATGATTTCGCCCGGTTCCACCTTGGCGGCGCGGCGCGCGGGCAGGTAACTTGCGATGAGGACGACGACGGTGGAAAGAACCGCCGCGAAGACGTAGTGCCAGAGGGACCATTTGACGACGAAGTGGTCCGCCGAAAAGATGCCGCGAATGTGGATCGGCAGGCGCTCGATGCCGTAGGTGATGGCAACCGCCGCAAGGCACCCGAGGACGAGACCCGCCGCCAGCACCATCATCCCCTGCGCGACGAAGATCGCCACGATGTCGCTGCGTGTGTACCCCATGGAGCGCAGGATCGCGATCTCGCGCCGGCGTTCCATCACGATGATGGCCAGCGTGTTGAACATGCCGAGGGCCGCGACGGAAATGATGACGCCCATCGTGATCGCCGAGGAAATACGCAGCGTCGCGAAGACCTGCAGCCACGTTTTCTCACTCTTCTGCCAGGGGCGCACGTCGTGCTGCAAAACCTCCTGCATGTGCGCGGCCACGACGTCCGCCCTGTTGTTGTCGTCCAGCGACACCTGAATGAAGCTCGATTTCTCCGGCTCGTGGAGGAGCCCCCGCGCCTCGCGCAGGTCGAGGTACACGCGCCTCTTATCGAATTCCTCCACGCCCGTCTCGAAGATCGCGGCCACGCGGTAGCGGCGGCTTTCACCTCCCTGCTTCAGGATGAGACCAGAGCCGATGTCCAGACTCAGGCGCTCCGCCAGCTTGGCGCCGATCAGCACCGTCTGCGGGTTGCGGGCAAAGTCCGCAAGACTTCCCGCACGGACTTGTGCCGCGAGGTCCGACACGGCCAGGTGATCCGCAAGGCGGATGCCGTTCACCTCGCATTCGTCCTCGCGAAAGCCGCTCTTGGCAACCGCCCTGCCGCGCAAAACCTCACTTGAGCCGCGCACCTCGGAAAAGCTCCGCACCGCCCGCAGCACCTCCGCCGGGTGCGCGATGCCCTCCACGTACGTGCGGCCCTCGGATAGCTTCACGCGGAAGTCGCCGTTCTCCCCTGCGGCCATGCTCGTCACGATGTTGTTCTGGAACTTGTCCTGCACCTTGAGGGCGCCGTTCGTCCCCCACACCGCCCGGATGAAAAAGCTCTCGAAGCCGCTCGTCTGCGCCTGTGCCACGATGAAGAAGGCCACGCCGAAGACGATCCCCGCGAGGCTCATCAGCATCGCGCGCTTCTTGGCGAGGAGGAACCGCCAGGCGATCTGGAGAATCAGGCCCATCGGCTACTCGGCGCCCTCCGTGACGGCGTTTACCTTCTGCCCGCGGCGTAGCGCGCTCTGTCCCTCCAGCACCACCGTCTCGCCCGCCGTCACGCCCGAGACGATTTCCGCCGCGTCGAGGCCCACGAAGCCCGTCTTTACCTTGCGGATGTCGATCCGTCCGTTCTTCACCACGTACACCCTGTCGCCAAAGAGGGCGCGGCGCGGGACGAGAACCGTGTTCGCGTGCTCGCTGCGGGTGAGGACGCCCTCGCCGGTGAGGCCGGGAACGAGAACGGCGTCCGGTGCATCGACGGACAGGAAAACCGCGCGGGTCTTGTTGTCGGAATTGGAAAACGCGGCCAGGCCCGTGACGGTGCCGTTAAAAGTGGTGTCCGGATAGCTCGCTAGGCGCACCACCGCCTTCTGACCGGCCTCGACCCCCGCACAGTCCTCCTCGGCGAGGGTAAGTTCGATCCAGCGTCCCGTGGAGGCCACGCGAAAGATTTCGTTGCCCGTCCACACGTAGTCGCCGGGCCACTTGTACTGCTCGATCACGGTGCCGTCCATGGGGCACTTCACCGTCATGCGCGCGAGTCTTGCCTGAAGGCGCGCCACCGTCGCCTCGAAGAGCGCCGCCTGCTCGTCGCGCTCGATTTTGCGATAGGCGATCGTCGTCTGGAGTTTGTCGAGGTCTCGCTGGCCCTTTTCGAGGTCGGCCTTGCTCGCCTGGCCGAACTCCACCTGCTTCTTCAGGCGGTCCAACTGGTCCTGAAGGTTCGCAAGGTCCGTCTCCTCGGGCAGCGGCAGGCGCAGCTTTTCCCGCGCGGCCTTGAGCTGCACGACGTTTGCGCGGATCTCGCCGTTCAATTCGTCCGAGGCAAGGACCATGATCGCATCGCCCTTCTTCACCGCCTTGCCGAGGTCCACCGGGATTTCCGCGATGCGGCCTTCCACCTCGGTCTTCACTTTGATGTCGGCGTTGGCATAGACCTTGGCCGATCCGGTGACCGCGTCGCTCGCGGTGCCGCGGACGGCCTTGCCGACCAGTGCGTCCGCACGGGAATAGGAGAGCGCCAACCACAGCGCCAGTGTCAGAACCAGCAGGACGGAAAGAATCTTGAAAACGAGTTTCTTCATTGGCCGTTGGCGCAGGCGGCGATGTCCCGGAGCTGCGCGATGTCGAGCATGTAGGAGGCCCCGGCCCGGAGAAGATCGAGCTGGGTTTTCTGGAAATCGAGACGCCGCTGGAAGCAGTCGGCGGCGGAAACCCCGCCCTTTTCCAGCTCGCCCTCCATGTAGGCGAGGGAGCTTTTGATCAGTTCCAGCCGTTGGAGGCGCGTCTTGTAGCGCACGGCGCTTAAGGCGGCGTCGCGCGCGATGCTGTCCACATCGCCCTGCTGACGCAGCCGCGTTTCCTCAAGGGCTGCATTCAGGCGCCGCGCGCGGGCGAGCGACACCGCCTTCTGCGCGTTCACCTCGCCGCCGTCGTAGATCGTCCACGTGGCCTGCACGCCCGCCCAGCCCACTGCGCGTGGCACCGTGGCGTAGCGTCCGCCCTCGCGGTATTCATCCACATAGTCCATCCCGCCGGAGGCCACCGCGTCGATTTTCGGCTTGTTGCGACTGGCGAGCTCCCTGCCGGAGGCATCCTCCGCGGCCAGTTCCGCCTCCAGGGCGCACACCGCGGGAATCTTCGCCGAGGCGGCGGCAAGACGCAGGGATTCGAGATCCTCGTCGGAAAGCGGGGTGAAATCCGGGAATTCCGCCGGGAGCACGGTTAGGTCCGCGAGGCCGGAAGTCTGGCGGAGCTGCCCGAGGCAGTCGCCCGCCTTTTTGCCGGAATCGGCCAGTTCCTCGCGCAGCGACCCGGCGAAGAGATCCGCCTCCACGAGCGCCTGCTGCGGCACGAGGCCCTCGCCCTCCAGCGCCTTCAGTCCCTCCTCTTTTTTCGCGGCGTATTCGGCCCCGTTCGCGGCGATGGCGGCGGACTTGAGGGCGAGTTGATACTCCATGAAGCTGCGGCGGAGGGTCTGCCTCACTTCCAGAAGGCGCTGGCTTTCGCGCCACCGGGCGGACCGGCTCCGCGATTTGGCCGCCGCCTCCAGCGCTGGGAATTCGCCCCAGTGGAAGAGGGGGACCGAAAGGGAAATGCCCGCGTTCGGCCCCATGTTGAAGGAGTCGATCTGCGCCTCGCTGTTCATGCGGGTTTCGTACTGCGACTGGAGGCGTAGGTAACTGGAGACGCGGGGCATCCGTCGCGACCGGGCGGCGCTCTCCCACGCGGCGGCCTCTCCGGCGTAACCGCGTTCCTGCGCAAGGGCGGGGGAGGCTCCCTCGGCGGAATCCAGAATCTCCTTGAGCTGGGGAAAGCAATCCTCGGGCACGACGGCGGCCCGCGCCTCGCAAAAGGCGCAGGAAAGAAAGGCCAGAAGAAGAATCTTGATGGGCGGTCGCGGCATCGTGAACCGGAGTGGTTGACAGGAAAATCAGACTCCGCAACGCAGCCGCTCTCCGGAAGAAGGCGCGACGCGGGAAGGCGTTTTCCAACGCTCGCTAGGATGAACCTTCACTCCGGAGTGAAGTTTCGGAAAGCCGTCTTCCCGACTCGCGGCGCTCCGCCACTTGGCGCAGGAATTCAATCGTCTGTGCCGCCTGCTTCTCCGCGCCGAAACGGCCCTCCACAAAGAGCGGCGCCTGCGTCGCGGCGGCCTCGCGCAGGTGGGTCGTCGTGGCGGATTCGTCCAGCGCCTCGGCGAAGGCGGCCTCGTCCCCCGGGGGGACGATGATGCCCGTGCGCCCGGGAATGCAGCATTCCTCCACGCCGCGGCACGCCGTGGCCACAAGGGGAAGACCCATCGCCTGCGCCTCGATGAGGAAGTTCGGCAGGGAATCCTCCAGCGACGCCGAGACGGCCACGTCCGCTCCCGCGTACCAGGGCCCGGTGTGGATCTGCTCGCCGAAGAAATGGACGTGGCTCTTCATTGCGTTTTCCTCCACATAGCGGCGACACTTCGCCATTTCGCTGCCCGCGCCGACAATCCAGAGCTGCCAAGGGGCCGTGGTCCGCGCGGCAAAGGCGCGGAAGGCGGCCAGTAGCGTCATGTGCCTCTTGCCCGGACGCAGCGACGCGATGACGACGAAGACGCAGGTGTCGGGCCCCGCGCCGGTTTTCGAGCGCAGGGAGAGACGCCAGCGCAGGGTGTCCTCGGGCCTCACGCGGAGCATCAGAGGATTGTGGACGAGCTTCACCTTTTCGGGCGGGAAGCCTCTTTCCAACATCCGTCGCCGCCACCAGTTGCTGTTGACCAGAACCGCGCTCACGCGGGAGAGCGACCAGTGGTGGAGGGGAAAGATGGTCTTGCCGGTGCGCAGCGTTGCCACGACAGGCATTTTCGGCAGGCGTCCCTGCAACCAGCCCGAGTAGCAGTTGGCGGTGCGGCCCATGCAGAGGACCACGTCCGGTGCGAACTTCGCCACGGCTTCGGACAGCCCCGGTGCGAGGAAAGAGACGCGCGTGTCGAAACTCTGGAGCACCGTGTGCGGAACCGCCGAGTCGGTCATCTCTTTCCAGAGGGCACCGCCCGGGCGGAAGAGGAACAGATGCGCCTCGTGCCCCGCATGGATCAGTTCGCGGCAGAGGAAGAGCGACTGCCTTTCGGTGCCGCCCATCCGCAGGTAATCCTGAATCACCGCGACGCGCATGTTGGTTAAACACACAGCTCCTTCTCAGCGGTGGCCAGCCTTTTCCCTTTTTCCGCCAAGATAAATGCGTGAGAAATGCGCGAACAGCGCCTCGGGGAGGATCCTTGCCCCGAGCGGAGCCACCCGGCACTGGAAGAATCCGCCGGTGCGGATCGTGCCGGATTTGCCGGAAGCGATGGCGTGAAAAAGTGCCTTCGCGACGGCTTCGGCGCCGGGCGCATTCTTCTCGTGGGCACGGGCGGCCTCCCACGCGGTATTATCGCCTCCCGCGCGGGTTGTCGCGGCCATGAAGCCGGAACGGAAGTCGCCGGGGCGTAAGTCGATGATGCGGACGCCCGTTCCGCGTGTTTCCTCCATCAGACTTCTGGAAAGCGCGGAAAGCCCGGCCTTGGCCGCGTTGTAGGGGGCCATGCAGGGCAGGGGGAACTCCGCCGCGAGGGAGGAGACGTTCGCGATGCAGCCTCTGCGTTTTGCGAGCATCGCCGGGAGCGCCGCGCGGCAGAGGAGCGCAGGGGCCTCCAGCATCAGGCGCAGGTGGGCGGAAACGGTCGCCGCGTCCAGCTCCTCGAAATACCCGAAGGCGCCCGCCCCCGCCCCGTTCACGAGAAGATCCGGGGCGATTTTTTTCAGTTCCCCGTCCGCGAAGGCGGCCACGGCGTCCATGTCCGTCAGATCGAGGGCGAGGGCGTGCGCGCAGCAGCCGGGCACTTTCGCCGCGTCGCGGGAGACTCCCCACACCTCGCACCCCGCGTCCGCAAGCAGCGCGCAGAGTGCGCGCCCGAGGCCCGAGGAGGCGCCGGTCACAAGGGCGCGCTGATGAATCGGGGGAGATTTCATTCTCCATGATAAAACTCCCGAGCGGGCCCGGGGTTTCCACTTTAGAATGGCAGCGAGCGGAAAGAACCCGGTCGATGGGAATGGCGCGGAGAGCGCCCTGCCGAGGATCGTCGCCCTCACGCACGAGTTCGCCCCCGTGACCGGCGGCATCGCGATCTACACTCAGGAGGTGGCGCGAGCCGCGGCGAAGGCGGGCCGCGACATCGAGGTGTGGGCGCCGGAAAATCCCCTCCTGGACAAAAGTCTCTTCAGTTATCCGATCCGCGATCTTCCCCGCGACGGCAATCAGGGCTGGCCGAGCCGTCTGCGCCTCGCCCTGCGGCTCTTCCGGCACCGCAGCCAGTTGCGGGACAGCGTCGTATGGCTGCCCGAGCCCGGGCCGATGCGGCTCTGGATGTACCTTGCGGTGCTCTGCAAGCCCTGCATCAAGGGCCTTGTCCTGACGCTCCATGGCTCGGAAATCGAACTCTTTTCCAGCTATGCGCACCGGCGCTGGCTTTTCCGCAGACTGCTGGCGCGCGCGGACCGGGTGAGCGTGGTCTCGCGCTACTGCCGCGATTCTCTCTTGTCCCGTTTCCCGGAGATCGCGCCGAAGGTCGTCGTCGCCCACGGCGCCCTGCGGAGCGAGGTCGCAGGGACGGACCAGCCTGCGAGCGGCGCTCTGAAGAACGGGCGCATCGTGATCCTCACCGTGGGCCGCATCCATCCGCGCAAGGGGCAGCTCGCCGTGGTGGAGGCGCTGGCTTTGCTGGAACCGGAACTGCGCAGCCGCTTCGTCTATCGCTGTGTGGGGCCCCGCCGCCGGGAGAAGTATTTGCACGTCATCGAGCAGGCGGCGCGGGAGCTCGGCGTTGCCTTCGAATACGCGGGCGAGGTGGACGTGGCGCAGCTCAACGCCGAATACGCCCATGCGGACATCTTTGCGATGACGAGCGACAAATCGAGCCACAGCGTGGAGGGCTTCGGCCTCACGTATCTGGAGGCTTCCTCCTACGGTCTGCCGATCGTCGCGCACCGCACCGGCGGCGTGGCGGATTCCGTCCGTGACGGCTTCAACGGCCTGAAGGTGGAGCCCGACGACCGCAAGGGTCTTGCCGTTGCTTTCCGGGCGCTGGCGCGAGACCGCGATCTTCGTGGTCGCCTTGGTGAAAACGGGCGCAAATGGGCCCGCGCCTTCTCGTGGAGCGACACGGCGACCATGCTCTTTGAAGGCATCGTCGCCAAGCCACGGGCGAAGGCGGACAAACCGCTTGCGAGCGGTCTCGCGGCGGTGCTGTAGGAAGCGTTAACCGTCTTTCCGGTTTGCTTCCAGCGCGTCGGCGGCGGCGTGAAGCGCCTCGGGATCGTCCACCGTGGCGGGATGGATTTCCACAAAATGCCCTGGAGCGACCTCGCGGAAGCGTCCGGGAATTGACGCAACGGAGGCGGGCACCTCTTTCGGGCTCCGCCACGCGAAGGCGCAGCCCGGCGGCGGATTGGCGGGGGAGGGAGGCTCCCCGCGCAGGAGCAGGCGCAGGCGCTTCTTCTGCTCCACCGGGTCCGCCACCGGCGAGGCGGAGAGAAGCGCGCGGGTGTACAGGTGGAACGGACGACTCAGCACCTTCTCCGTCGGGCCGCTCTCCACGATTTTCCCGAGGTACATGACCGCCATGCGCGTGGAGACATGCCGGATGACGGAGAGATCGTGCGAGACGAAGATCATCGAGAGGTTCCGCCGCGCCTTGAGGTCGGCAAGAAGGTTCAAAATCTGCGCCTGCACGGAGACATCGAGGGCCGAGACGGCCTCGTCCGCGAGCAGAATTTGCGGATCGGCGGCCACAGCGCGGGCGATGGCGATCCTCTGGCGCTGCCCGCCGGAAAACTCGTGCGGGCGGCGCGAGGCGGCGTCGGGGGGCAGGCCCACCATTTCGAGAGCCTGCGCCACCTTCGCAGCCACTTCCGTTTTCCCCAATCCGCCCCGGGCACGGACGGCCTCCGCCACGATGCCCTCCACGCTCATCGAGGGATCGAGCGAGGCGTACGGATCCTGAAAAACCATCTGGAGGGCGAACCGGACTTTGCGCGCCTCCTTTGCAGACATCCGGGCAAGGTCCGCGCCGTTCAAAAGGAGAATCCCGGCGTGAACCGGCGCCAAACCCATGATGGCGCGCACGAGCGTGCTCTTGCCGCAGCCGGATTCCCCCGCAAGCCCCAGCGTCTCGCCCTGTGCGAGGGACAGGCTGACCCCGTCCACCGCGCGCACCGCCGCTTTGCCCCGGCCACGATAGCGGACAAAGAGGTCCTTTACTTCCAGAATTGCGCTCATGAGAGAACCTCCTGCGCGATCTCCCCGGCGAGGACTTTTCCGCACTGCGTGGCGTGCCCCGGGGCGACTTCCCGCAATTGGGAAAACTTCGCGCAGCCCTTCCCCGCAAAGGCGCAGCGCGGCGCGAAGGGGCAGCCCTCTGGCGCGCTGCCGGGCGCGGGCGGGGCTCCGGGGATGGAAAAGAGCCGTCCGCCGGGTTCGCCCGCCGGGATGGATTTCTTGAGTGCGGCGGTGTAGGGATGCGCGGGGCGCAGGAGAATTTCCTCGCAGGGCCCGTTTTCCAAGATCATCCCGGCGTACATCACAAGGATTCGGTCGCAGAGCGTCGCCGCCACGCCGAGGTTGTGGGTGACGAGGATCATCGCGGTGCCCAGCTCCTTCTGCCGCGCCCTAAAAAGGTCGAGGATCTGGGCCTGAATCGTCACGTCGAGGGCGGTCGTCGGCTCGTCGGCGATGAGGAGCTTCGGGCGCAGGACGAGGGCCGAGGCGATGACGATCCTCTGGCGCTGCCCGCCGGAAAACTCGTGCGGGTAACTGTCGATCTTGCCCTCGGGGTCCGGCAGGCCCACCGCCGCCAGTTCCGCGAGCGCCGCAGTCCGGGCCGCCCTGCGGGACAAGCCCCGGTGCAGGCGCAGGCCCTCCTCGATCTGTGTGCCGATCGTGAGGTACGGGTTGAGCGAGGCGAGGGGATCCTGAAAGACCATGCCGATCCCCGGCCCGCGCACGCCGCGCAGGTCCTTCTCCGCCGCGTGGGCGATGTCGCGGTCCTCGAAGAGAATGGCGCCCTCGTCGATCGAGGCGGTGCGCGGCAGGATGCGCAGGATGGCGCTGCCGGTCACGCTTTTGCCGGAGCCGGATTCCCCCACGACGCCGAGCGTCTCCCCCGCATCGAGGGAGAAGCCGACACCGCGCACGACCGCCGCCTTCCCGCGACGCGTCGCGAAACTCACGTGGAGATTCTGCACGTCGAGCAGCATCTAGGCGTCCTCCGATCGCGGGTCGAGGGCATCGCGCAGGCCGTCGCCAAGGAAGTTGAAGGAAAGGAGCGTCGCGGAAAAGAGGATCGAGGGGATGACGAGGGTCCACGGACTGACCGCCATGTTCGCCGCGCCGTCGCGGATCAGGATGCCCCACGAGGCGTTCGGCGAGCGGACGCCTAGGCCCAGAAAGCTGATGAAGGATTCCAGCAGCATCACCGCCGGAATGGTGAGGGTGGCATACACGATCACGGGCCCGAGCACATTCGGGATCACGTGCCGCGCGATGATGCGCGCCGGGCCGTAGCCGAGGCACCGGGCCGCCTCCACATACTCGCGCCGCCGCACCGAGAGCACCTGCGAGCGGACGATCCGCGCCATCGTGAGCCATTCCACCGCGCCGATCGCCACCAGCATGATGAAGATGTCGCTCGAAAGGCCGAGCGCTCTGAGAAGCGCGCAGTCGTCCACCCACGTCCGCCGGGGGACGACCGTCATGAGAAGAATCACAAAGAGCGTGAAGGGCAGGGCGTACAAAATGTCCACGATGCGCATCATGAGCGCGTCCGTCCGGCCCCCCGCGTACGCCGAGACCGCCCCGTAGCCGACGCCGATGACAAGCGAGACGAACGTTGCCGCGACGCCCAGAAGCAGCGAAAGCCGCCCGCCCTGCATCGTCCGCGCGAGGAGGTCGCGTCCCGCCGCGTCCGTCCCGAAGGGATGGCTCCATGTGGGCGGGTTCGGCCCGTAGGAAAGGTTCTGCGCCTGCGGGGCGACGCTCCAGAAGAGGGGTCCCAACAGAAAGAGGAGCGAAAGGGCCGCGATCACGAAGAGGCCCGCCATCGCCGCGCGATTCTTCCGCAAAAGTCGCCACGCCTCCGCCGCCCGGGAAAGAGACGCCGGATTCGCACCGGACCGGGGCAGGCGGGAGGGGTCGCAACTTGCGTGAAAAAAGCGCACGGAAAGCAAGTTTTCCGCGTTGACGTTCCAGCGTCAAACTATTCGCAAAGGACGGCAACCGACCCTTCGATCTCGCCGTGGCGGTGGAAGTTTCTCAGGCGCTGACGCACCGTGTCGTTCACCACGTAGCCGCGCGGGACAAGGAGCATGCCGCCCTCCGTGCGTACGTCCTCGTCCACGGTCATGCCGTTTTCCAGCTGGTCCACCATCACCATGCGCCGCCGGGAGGAATCGGCCTCGGGCTTGAGGGCGGCAATGGCGCCGACGATCTCCGCATTGAAGTCGTCAGGCCTTCCGGAAAGGAAGCGAACGGCCTCCGTGCGGGACACGCCGCGCGAGAGAAGCCGGTCGAATTCCGATGCCGCGCGCAGGAGATTGGCGGCGAAGAAAACGGGTTCGCGTGCCTGCACCGCGGGGGTGTTCCGGCATCTTTCATACTCGCGCAGAATCGTCAGAACCGGTTCCATGCGCGGGATTTTGGAGAGGATCTTCGCGGTGTTTTCCACCTGCGCCTGCATCATGGTCTCCTCCTCAGGCGAAAGGCGTCGGCCCAGGTAAAAATTCTCCAGCACCGCGGCGGGGATCGTGATATAGCCGAGGTGCGC
This sequence comes from Puniceicoccales bacterium Verruco_01, assembly GCA_001604565.1. Classification (GTDB taxonomy): domain Bacteria; phylum Verrucomicrobiota; class Verrucomicrobiia; order Opitutales; family Oceanipulchritudinaceae; genus Verruco-01. Next base: position 34,386 of record LVBV01000016.1, read on the forward strand.
CATCGTCGCCGCGGCGTGAATCCTCCAGAGGTCGGGCACCTTGAGAGCTTCCGCGGCCCCGCACGCGTAGCGCGCCAATCTTGCGGCATGGCGGAAGGCGATGGGGCTGGCCAGCGCCAGAACGTCTGCCAGCACCTCGATGCTGCCGGTCAGTGTTTTTCCGAGAATCTCGCGCTCCGCCGTGATGAGTTCTCTCTGGCGCACGCAGTCGCGCAGCGTCCGCTGCATGAGAAGCGTCGGGCAGGGCTTGGTGAGGAAGCGGAAGATCTGCCCCTGATTCACCGCCTCGATGGCCGTGTCCTGATCGGCGTAGCCGGTCAGCATCACACGCACCGAGTCCGGCGCTAGGTCGCGCGCGAGCGAAAGGAACTCGATCCCGTCCATGCCCGGCATCCGCTGGTCCGAGACGATCACGTCAAAGGGTCCCGCGCGACCGATTGCCGCGAGGCCCTCGTCCCCGCTGTGCGCGGCGGTGATGTCAAATTCCGTGCGGAACTGACGTTTCATCGACTCGACGAGGCTCACCTCGTCGTCAACCCACAGGATTTTCGGCATCATGTGCAATGGGGGAGAGAAAGTTTTGGGCCTGCGCCTTCCAGTCGGCCAGACGGTGTGCCATGCCGGCGGCGGCGAGGTAATTCATGTCGAGAACGGCGTTCTCTGGATTGGCGGGGCAGGGGGCGGTCAGGGCGTCTGCCACATGGGCGAAGAGAAGCGCTCCGGGAGTTGGCGGAAAGGGCGCGGCTGCGGGGTTGTGATGGAAGGCCACGGCGAGGGACACTTCGTCGGAGAAGCCCCAGAGTCCCATGAGATAGGCCCCGAGATGGGCGTGCGTGGCCCCGAAAATCTCCTTTTCGGACGCCGAGATCGAATGGTTGACGGCGGCTGCCGCGCGGACCAGCGCATATCTGTCCGGCGAGCCGGTGGCAAGGACGAGGAGCCCGATGTCGCAGAGGAGTGCCGAGATAAAGACTTCCTCCTCGATTTTTCTTCCGCAGGCCTCTCTGGCTGCGAGCTTCCGCGCCAGTCCCGCCACCCGGATCGCCCTTGCTGAGAAATCCGTGATGGAAAAAACCGGGGAGTCCTCGTAGCGGCCAAAGATGCCCGCCGCCAGCGCAAGGCTGCGCAGAAGCTCCGTGCCCAAAAGCGAAATGGCTTCAAGAACCGATTCGATCCGAGTCTGGACGCCGAAGAAGCCCGAGTTTGCCAGACGAAGAACCGTGGCGGCCATCGCGGGGTCGCTCTCCACGATCGCCGCGATTTTCTCCATCGGCGGAGAATCGCTCGTCAGAACCGCATTGATGGCCAGATAATGCTCCGGCAGGGAGGGCGCCCTCGTCACCGAGTTGGCGAGTTCCCGGATTTCCCTGCCCGAGAGCAGTTCACGCAGGGCCGTCGTGCGGCGGATCACCGCCACAAGCTCCTCCTTCTCGCAGGGTTTGTTCAGATACTGGTGCGCCACGCCGATCGCGCGAATGGCCATCTCGCGGTCGGAATGTCCCGTGAGGATGATCCTGGCGGCTCCTGGGTGGCGGAATTTGACCTTGGCGAGGAACTGGGCGCCGTTCATGACGGGCATACGCATGTCGCTCACAACGACATCGAAATCCTCCTCGTTCATCATTGCCAGTGCTTCGGCACCGCTCTCGGCAAAGCGCATCCGCCACTCGCCCCGCAGGGGATGCAACATCCGCCGCAGACTGGAAAGAACGCCCGCGTCGTCATCCACGAAAAGGATGCCGAGCTCTCTCATTTGACCTCCTCCACGTGTTCGCCGATCGGGATGGCGACGACGAAGGTGGTGCCCTCGTTTTCCACGCTGCTGAAGGTGAGCCGCCCGCCGTGTTTGCGCACGGCCACGTCGTAGGCGATGGCAAGGCCCTGACCGGTGCCCTTGCCCACCTCCTTGGTGGTGAAGAACGGCTCGAAGATGCGGTCCCGGATCGCGGCGGGAATGCCCGTGCCGTTGTCGGTGACGAGGATGCGCACCTCGCAGTCGTCGGCTTCGGTTTTGATCGTGATGAGTCCCCGTTTGCGCAGTCCCTTCTTCACCGCTTCGCCCGTGGCGTGGGCCGCGTTCACGAGGATGTTGAGGAGTACCTGGTTCATCTCGTTCACAAGGCACATCGGCATCGGCAGGTTCATGGCGAGGTCCGTCTCCACGTCGCTGTCGTACTTCCATTCGTTGCGCGCCACGAGCACCGCGTCGCGCACGGCCTTGTTCACGTCCATGCGCTGGCGGTTCTTGGAGCCGGGGTGGGAGAAGTCCTTCATCGCCTTGACGATCTCCGACACGCGGCGGATGCCGTCGAGGGTCTGCGTCACGGCCTGCGGAACCTCGCCCTTGAGGTAGTCGTAGTCGATGCGCTTTTCCACCTCGCGCACCTCGGCCAGATCGGCGCCCCCTGCTTTTTCCAGAGCGCGGCGCTGCGCCTCGATGAGCTGCTCCATGTCCTCGAAGCAGGTCTTGAGGAAGGTCGTGTTGTTGCCGACGAACTGGATCGGGTTGTTGATCTCGTGGGCGATGCCCGCCGCGAGTTGACCGATGGCCTCCAGCTTCTGGGCCTGACGCAGGCGAACTTCCATCATCTTGCGCATTTCCTCGGCCTTGCGTTCCTCGCGCAGGTCGCGCAGGACGAAGACGCGGCCTAGATCCTCGCCCTCCTCGCCGCGCACGCGCCAGTCGCGGATCTCCACGGGCACGGGGCCTTCCGCCGCGGGAAGATCCACCTGCCGGATGTGGTTTCCCATCCAGCGCGGGTCCTCGCCGGGGGGACCGGCGATCGCTTCGAGCAGTCCTGCGGGCAGTTTTGTCATCGGATAGCCCGAGAGTCTGCCGAAACTGTGATTCGCAAAAAGAGGCGTGTTGTCCTGGGCGAGCATGAGGATGCCGTCCCGGGCCTCCGTCACGGCGGAATAGATGCGCGACATTTCCTGCCGCTGAAGCTGGCGTTCGGTGATGTCGCGGTAAATGGCCACGAAGTGCGTGACGCGGCCCTTGTCGTCGGCGACAGGGGTGATCGTCACCTCCTCGGTGCGGAGGGCTCCGTCCTTGCGCCGGTTCACGATTTCGCCGCTCCAGTTCTTTCCGGCGCTGATCTCCTCCCACAGCTTGTGGTAAAACGAATCGGTCTGGACGCCCGAGCGCAGGATCCTCGTGCTGAAGCCGACCAGTTCCCCCATGCCGTAGCCGCTGACGGTCGTCATCGCCGAGTTGCACCAGAGGATCGTCCCGTGCACGTCGGTGATCAGGATTCCGTCGGCGGCGGTTTCCAGCGCGGTGGCCTGGAGACGGAGCTGTTCCTCGTTTTTCTTGAAGGCCGTGAAGTCGCTACCGATGCCGATGAGCCCCGTGACGCGACCGCTTTCGTCGAACAGGGGTATTTTGCTTGTCACGTTCCAGCGTGTGTTCCCCTCCCTGTCCGTGCAGGGCTCGACGATGTTGAGAAGGGGCCTGCCGGTCCGCATCAGCTCCTGCTCGTCGTTATAGTACTTTACCCACAGGTCGGGGCGGAAGAATTCCGCATCCGTCCTGCCGATGAGTAGCGACGGGTCCGGCCTGCCCGTCATGACCTGCGCGACCGAGTTGTTGGCCAGGGTGAAGCGCGAGTCCGTGTCCTTGGTGTAGATGAGTTGCGGCAGGTTGTCGATGACCATGCGCAGGAACTTGTGCTGCGCCGCCAGCTCCTCGCGATAACGCACCTGTTCGGACACGTCCAGCACGCAGCCGATGAGGAGCCGCTTGCCCCCGTAGGTGAAGGGGACGCCTCCCTTCATGATATCCACGTTGTGGACGCCGCCGGTCTTGTCCTCAAAGGTGGTCCGGTAGGAACAGGTTTCCCGGAAACCCGATTCGCGGATCTTTTTGTCATGGAACAGGGCGTTGGCCACGATCTTCTGGGGGGCGAAGTCCTCGATCTTGAACCCGATCACCTCTTCTCGTTTCACCTTGAGGATGGCCAGATACAGATCGTTGCAGAAGACGTGGACGCCCTCCTCCGTCTTGATGAAGATCGGAAGTGGAATCGCCTCGACTAGTTCGGCGACGTTGACGCGGCAGGTGGGACTGGACAGGTCTTCCATCGGATGTGGCGGGCGCAGGCTTGGCTTGCCAGTCCTGTTACGGGAACGGCAGGAATGGGATGAGTTTAATACACACCCATTTGCAATTCAAACCGTCGGAAGACTTTGACAGTCCCCTCACAGGCCGCGGAATCCATTCCGCTACCGTCCCTTGCCGATGCCCTCGGCGACGAAGCCGATTTCCCGCATCTTCGCGAGGTCGGTGAGGTTCCGTCCGTCGAAGAGGAAGGCCGGCTTGCGCATGAGTGCGAAGATCTTCGCGTAGTCGAGGTTCTTCGAGCGGAACTGCTCCCATTCCGTCAGGATCAGGATGGCGTCGGCACCCTCCGCAGCCTCGAAGGGATCCTTGCAGATGGCGATCGAGGGATCGGGGTCCTTGCGGCCAAGGTCCCGGAAGAACTGGGCGCGCTCCACCTTGGGATCGTGGATCGCAAGCTTCGCCCGCTCCTCCAACAGGTCGCGGCAGATGGAGATCGCGCTACTTTCGCGCGTGTCGTTCGTATCCCGCTTGAAGGCGAAACCGAGCACCGCGATCTTCTTGCCCGAAACCGTGCTGAAGAGGGCGTGCAATACTTTCCGCGCGAAGCGGTGGCGCTGGTAGTCGTTCATCTTGACGACCTGCCGCCAGTATTCCGCCACCTCCGGCAGGTTGAAGGCCCCGCAAAGGTACACGAGGTTCAGAACGTCCTTCTGGAAGCACGAGCCGCCGAAGCCCACGCTCGCGTGCAGGAAGTACGGCCCGATGCGCTTGTCCCTGCCGATGGCGGCGGCCACCTCGTCCACGTCTGCCCCCGTCACCTCGCACAGGGCGCTCATCGCGTTGATCGAGGAGACGCGCTGGGCGAGAAACGCGTTCGCCGTCAGCTTGGATAACTCGCTCGACCACAAATTCGTCGTCACGATCCTCTCCCGCGGCACCCAGCGGGCGTACACGTCCACGAGGGTCTGCAGGGCCTTTCTGCCCTCCTCGGTCGCGCTTTCACCGCCGATCAGCACGCGGTCCGGATTCTCAAGATCCGCCACCGCCGTGCCCTCGGCGAGGAATTCGGGATTGGAAAGCACCTGGAAGCGCGCGCCGTTCTTCTGCGATTCGAGGATCCGCCGGATCGTTTCCGCCGTGCGCACCGGCACCGTGCTCTTTTCCACGATGATCGTGTCGCCGGTGGCCAGTTCCGCAATGCGCCGCGCGCTGATCTCGATGTAGGTCATGTCCGCCGCGCTGCCCGCGCCCTCGCCGTAGGTCTTGGTCGGCGTCGGCAGGCACATGAAGATGAGGTCCGCCCATGCGATGCCCCCGTCCACATCCGTGGAGAAAAAGAGGTTCCGCCCGCGCGACTCCTTCACCACCTCAAGCAGACCCGGTTCGAACACCGGCAGCGCCTCGCTGTTCCAGGCGTCGATCCTCTCCTTGTTGATGTCCACCACCTTCACGGTGATGTCGGGGCATTTCCGGGCGATCATGGCCATTGTCGGCCCGCCCACGTATCCGGCGCCTATGCAGCAGATGTTCATCGCGATGTAGGATTGTCAGGAGGAACACCGGGGGGCGTCCGCCGTTTCAGGGGGAAGACTAATCGACTGCCGTGATCCGCGCAAGGCTCTCGGCAAGGCCGCCGCGTTCGCTGCGCTTGAGCCAGAGTTCCGCGAAGTCGTCGGCGAGAATGGCGATCGTGTCCGTGCTTGCGGCGGATTGACCGAGGGCCTTCTGTGCACGGAAGGCGCCGAAGTCCATCATCCGAGCCGCGAGGGCGATCTCCTCGGCCACGAGTTTCCCGCCGAGGCGTTCCGGGCGCAGGTCTTTGCCGGAGGCGGCGATCTGTGCCATCTCCGCGCGGAAGGCGGCCAGATTCGCTGCGTCCTCCGGCGGAAGGATGCCGGGCAGGTCTTTCGCAGGAGTGAAGAAGAGCTTCCACGCCGGGCTCGTGTTGTGCAGGCGTAAAGAGAAGTGCCGCTCGGCGGCGCTTCCGAGGGCAAGGAGAAGTTTCCCCGCTTTCTTCGATGAATCGCCGAGGACAAGGTCGATCCCCGCCGCCACGTCCGGCTCCGCGTCCGGGTTCCACGCCCTGGAAGCGAAGAAGAGGAGCGGCGGCAGCGTGACGGGCAGGGGCTGATGGTGCCCGTTGTCGCCCCAGTCGGTGAGGAGGAGGCCCCGGCCTCCGTGGACACGGGCCGCGCGGACGGCTTCGGCGATGTTGGTGGAAGCATTCTCCCAGCGTCCGCCCAAACTGTTCCAGCCGGTGGTGCCGGGGCAGGCGACGAAGGGGACGCCCGCCTTCTCGAAGGCTGCACAGTGGCTCTCAAAGGGGTGGCCCTTCTCGTAGCCCCAGATCATCCCGGTGATGCCCTCCGGCAGTTGCGGCACCGTTTCCGGCTTCTCCAGCACGATGTCCGCCCAGAATTCGAGGGACTTGCCGTGACGCGCTGCGAGCTTGGCCACGGCGGAAAGGTGGTCGAGATACACGCGGTGCTTCCCGAGCTTTTCGCAGATCTCGCGGCTGCGCCCCATGCCCAGTTCCCACGGTTCGTCAAGCCCGCCGTTGAAGCGGCGGCTGGAAAAGAGCGGCAGGTATTGATCGTAGAGATCCGCGAGGAATTCCAGCGTTTCCGGAGAGGGGAAGAGCGTCGTCCCTCCGGGCGGGAACACGCGGCCGCTCGGCATCACGCAGCCCTCCGGGCACTCGGAAAGGCGGCGGTAGGAGGGATGTTCCAGCCAGCGTCCGAAGTGGCCGAGACTGTTCAGGTTCGGGACCAGCTCGATGCCGCGGGCCGCGCACTGGTCCCTGAGCCATAGGATGTCGGCGGGGCGTAGCGGCGAGGCGTTTTTCCATACCTCTTCATGCCCGGCGAAGGCGAAGGTGTGCTCCACGTAGAGTTGCAGCTCGTTCACCTTGCAAAGCCACAAGAGGTCGAGCAGGTGGCCGAGGGTGCGCCGCGCGGGCACGCGGTCGCGCGAAATATCCAGCATGTAACCGCGCCGGGAGAAGGCGGGCGCGTCAGCGATCGCCACTGCTCGCGGTCCCGCAAGGAGAATCTGCGCGAGGCTTGCGAAGGCGCGGGAGACGCCTTCCGGTGCCCCGGCACTTACCACCGCGCCCTGCTCCGTGACGGAAAGGCCGTAGGCCTCACCGACAAGGGTGGCATCCCGCAGCACCTTCACGCGCCAGGGTGCCTGCGGATTGACCGGCAAACCGCAGATCTTCCCCGCAAGAGCGGCGGAGATCTCCGCGTTCGTTCGCAGGGAGGCGTCCTCCACATCGAGGGCGAGGGCCGCCGGACGGGCGAAGGGCGCGCCGGTCATCCGCAGGATGCGCGGGACCGGAAGAAGGGGAAGATCGGCATAGTCCATGGAAGCTGCCCTCCGGTATGATCCGGCGCTGCAACGGCGCAAGGAAGAAGCGCGCGGGAAAGTCGCTCCGGGTCAGTTCCGCGAAGGCATGTGCGCGAGCTGAAGGGTCGCCTTCTCGATCGCGCGGCGCAGCGAGGGCAGGGTGAGGGGCTTGGAAAGATAGTCGTTCATCCCCGCGTCGATGCACTTTTCCTGATCGCCCGCCATCGCGTAGGCGGTCAGGGCGCAGATATAGACGCCCTTGCGGTCCTCGCCACAGTTGCCGCTGCGCACCTCCTTCGCCGCGTGAATTCCGTCCATCTCGGGCATCTGCACGTCCATGAGGACGATGTCGTAATTGTTTTCGCGCAGCTTCTCCACCACCTCGCGGCCGTTTTCGGCAAGGTCGCAATTCTGGCCGAGCTTGGAGAGAAACCGCTTCACCAGAAGCCGGTTCATCGGCTCGTCGTCCGCCACAAGGATGCTGAGCGGACGGCTCGGGATCGCGGGCGGCTGCGGGGCCTCGCCCTTGTCGGACACGCGGGCGGGTTCGCTGCGGTCCGGTGTGAGGAGGGGGATCGTGAAGAAGAAGGTGGAGCCCTTGCCGGCCTCGCTCTTCACCCACATGCGTCCTCCCATGGACTCGCAGAGCTTCCGGGAGATCGCCAGTCCCAGCCCCGTGCCGCCGAAGCGCCTCGTGGAGGAGGAATCCACCTGGCTGAAGCTTTTGAAAAGGAGGTTGATCTTGCTCTCGTCGATGCCGATGCCGGTGTCCACCACGCTGAAGAGAAGGTAGGGTTTGCCCGCGTCCTGCGTCACCTGAATGAAGACCTGCACGGAGCCGTGTTCGGTGAACTTCACTCCGTTGGCCACGAGGTTCGTCAGGATGCGGCGCAGCTCCAGCTCCACGGCCAGCACCTTCTGCGGAACGTCGTCCTGAATGCGCGAGAAAAGTTCGATCCCCTTGCGCGAGGCCTCCACCCACATCGAGTCGATCACGCTGGCCGTCAGTTCAGCGAGGTCCACCGGCGCGAGAGTCACCTCCACCTTGCCGGACTCGATGCGCGAGAATTCCAGCACGTTGTTGATGAGCTCCAAGAGTGTGATGCCGTTGGCGCGGACGATCTCCATGTAGTCGCGCTGGCGCTTGTCCACCGGGGTGTCCAGAAGCAGCTCCGTGAAGCCGATGATGGAGTTCATCGGCGTGCGGATTTCGTGGCTCATGACGGCCAGAAACTCGCTCTTGGCGCGGAAGGCAGCGTCCGCCGCGCGGATCGCCTCGCGCAGCTCGTTCTCCACCTGCACGCGGCCCGTGATGTCGTCAAAGACAATGGTCACGCCCTCGTTGCCGGGCCGGGCCCGCGCGCGCCACTGGAGGATCAGTTCGGTGGAATCGGGACGGCGGACGCAGAGCTCGCCCTGACCGCTCATGTCGTCGCGGCAGAGCAGGTCGTCCACAAACTTCATGTCCGCGCCCATGGCCTCCGTCGCCGTGCGGCCCAAAACTTCCACGGAGCGGTGGCCGAAGACCTGCTCGGCCACGTCGTTCCAGAAAAGGATGCGCCCCGCCTTGTCGGTGATCGCCACCGCGAAGGGGAGCTTTGTGCGGAATTCCGGGCTCTGAGCGCGCACCCGGGCATACAGGTGCCGCAACAGACGCACCGCGCCCTCCATGAGGTCCTTGAGATCCGAGTAGGGAAGCAGGTAATCCGCGCCCTGCTCGTAGAGACTGAGAGACTGCTTCGCCGCATCGGCGGTTTCCACCGCCACGATGCGCGGAATGTTCCCGAAGGCGCCGATCCGCGCGCCCTGAATGGCGCGGTCCTCTCCCTCGCGGCGCACGATGAGAACACAGTCGGCCTGCATCGGCACCCCGGAGACGTTCCCGGCGAGGTCTTCCGCATACCATTTCCCCGCACAGCCCTCGCAGATCGCCTTGGCCACCTTGACGGACCAACCGGCGTCGGCAATGTCCACGGACACAACGAGGCGGCTGTTGCGGCTGGTTTCAGGCATGAATCGGGAGAGAGGAGTTCCTTGGTTGCTTGTTCCGTCTTCCGGAACGGGTTTGGTTTTACACATTTTTCAAGACGTGTGGCAAGCGTGCATTCATGTTTGGAAGCCGTTGTCAAATCGGATATTTCATTATCCCGACTCGTCCGGTGGGTGAATGAATCGCGCGAAAATCACAAGGCGGTGGCTGGCAGTGCCGTGCGTTATTTTCCTAGTGGGTTCCCGCGCAAATCGTCGCGGAGAACGCAGGCCGGTCCGGCGAAAAGATCCGTCCGACACGGGCCTTGCCTGGCTTAAGCGCGCCGCGTAATCTGATCTTTCCGCACATGGAAGAAAGCCCGATGTCCCAAGGTGTTTCCGCAAGCCCCGCGCCCGTGAAAAGCGCGGCGGAGATCGCGGCGTGGTTTGCCGCCAGTCGGCACCGTCTTTCCGGCGGAGGCCTCTGGATGGACGGTGGCGAGCCCGGGCGCATGAGCGCTGCGGAGGCCGCAGCGTGCGATTACCGGGTGCTCTTTGCGCGCCTCTCCACCTGGGAGGACACGGTGGAATCCTTTACGCACCGTCTTCTTTATCAGATCGCGCGATCGGTTCCCGGAGTATTCCCGGACTACGCCTTTCTGCCGGGCCGCTCCGACGCCGCGCTGTTCGATGCGGACCGCATTCCGTGGCTCACGGGCATTCATTCCAAGATGCCTGCAACATCCTTCGATCTTGTCGGCATTTCCAACTCCATCGTGCAGGAACTGGCGAACCTTGCTCCGATGCTGGAAAAGAGCGGCATCCCGCTGAAGAAAAGCGAACGCATGGCCCGGAGCGAAATCCCGCTCGTGATTCTCGGCGGGGCGAACGCGATCCACACCTCGCTCCTCATGGTTCCGGAGCCGCCTGTCGATCTCATTTTTGCCGGGGAGGATGTGGAACTGGTGCGTGCGATTGTCCGCATTGCGGCGGAGGGGAAACGGAAGGGCCTCTCCAAGGCGGAGATCGTGGCGGAACTTGTGAAGCTGGAGGGTTGCATCGCCCCGGAGGCGACGCGTGCGACAAAGAAGCATCATGCCGACAGGCCGGGCACAACGGACCTCATGATCGACCCGCCAAGGCCCCTCGCGGCGGATTCGGCGGGGAGCGGCGTCTTGCAGCTTAGCGAGGGTTGCCGGTCCTTCTGCTCCTTCTGCTCGGAATCGTATGTGCGCAAGCCCTACCGCGAGGAGGCGGTGGAGGACCTCGTGGCCGCCGCCCGGGCGATGAAGAAAGCGCAGGGCCTCTCCCGCATCGACCTTTTCAGCTTCAATTACGCCAGCTACGGGGACTTTTACACGCTGGTGGATCGGCTGCTCGCGATCTATCCGCAGGTGGGCCTCAAGAGCCAGCGCATGGACACGATTGCGGGCGATCCGCGCCTGCTCCCCCTCATGCACGCCTTGGGCAAGACGAGCCTCACCTTCGGCATCGAGGGGATTTCGCCGCGCCTGCGCCGCTACCTCCACAAGGGTCTGCCGGAGACCACTCTCCGACGCGCGATGGAAATCGTGATGGGCGCGCCCGTGCGCGAGGTAAAACTCTTTTTCATCCTGACGGGGCTCGAAACGGCGGCGGACTTCGCGGCGCTTTCGGATCTGGCGTTCTTCCTCAAGGCGCTTGGCGAGCGGGTGGGGCGGGGGCCGCGCCTCGTGTTTTCCGCGACGGCTCTGGTGCGCTTCCCGTGGACGCCGCTCGAATGGGAGGCGGCGCCAACGATGAAGGCGGTGGCGGCCCTTGCGGAGGAGTTTGAAAAGACCGTCTCCCGCACCGGTTACGAGGCGCGCATGGCCGCCCCGGCGGAGGAATACTGGGTGAGTCAGGTGCTCGTCCGCTCGCGGGATCCCCGCGTCTGGGAGGCGCTCGTTGCCGCGCAGAAAAAGACGGGCTTCGCCTACCAGCGCATGGTGACGCATTCCTTCCACACAGCCTTTCGCGAGGCGCTCTCCGCCACCGGCCTCGATCCCGACTCCTGCGCCGCTCCCGCGGATTTTGAGGACGACACCGTCCCGTGGGCGAAGCTCGCCAGCGGCCTCTCGCGCAAGTTTTTGCGGAAGAAGGCGCTGGAGGCCCGCGCCTTCACCGAGGCGCCGGTTCATCCGGTCCCGAAGGCGGCGGAGGTGGTGAAAGGGGTGTACGTCCCCCCGCACGAGAGGGCCAAGGCGCGGCTCGACGCATGGCGCAAGAGCGCCGTGACGGTTCCTGTGGGTCTTTGTATTGCCCCATCCCTTGCGGGCATTCCCCGGAGCGTTCTTGCCGCGCGCGTTGCCGCCGCCGTCTTTGCAGAGTGGGACGACCTTGTGGAGCCGTACGCCGGTTACGAGGGATGTCTCCTCGGCAAAGATTGGGAGGGAACCCCCGCGACGGGCCTCGAACGCATCAACCTCGCCTTTTCCTTCGGCGCGGCGGAGGTGTTCGCGGCGCGTCTTGCCGACGCGCAGGAACGCGCCCGCCTGAACGAACGCCTCGGCGGCGATCTGGCGGTGGTCGCGACTCCGCCTGTGGAGGGGGATGCGCTGCGTTTCACCCTGCTTTCTCCCTACGAATTCAAGGGCGCGGCGTGGTGTGCGGCGGCGCATGTCAAATTCACGCTCCGCAGGCCGGAAAAGGGACTTTCCGTGTACGACTTCGCCCCGCAGTCCAAAAAGAAGGCTCCCGTGGCGGACCTTGCCTGCCGCGAGGCGGATGGAGCGTGGAGGGTCGGATTCCTCGCAAAGCCCGGTTTTGACCTGAAGAGCTTCCTTTCCACGGCCTTCGCGACGCCCTCTCGCGAGGATTCACTCCGCATCGGCGTGGTCGTATCGCGGGAAGGCGATATTGAATAGAGGGCTTGCCAAGGGGAAGGCGAGGGCATAGGGACGCACCCTTACTTGATCTATGGAGACCCCGGTACAGACATGGAATTCCGGCAATCCGCTCGTGGCCCCCGGCCCGGGCGTGGCCGGTCGCGGCGTGATCGCAAAGGCGGCAATCGCCAAGGGAACGTGGTTCGACTGCGCGCCGGTCCTCGTCATCGCCGAGAGCGACATCACACCCCACAGCGCCCTCCAGTGCTACGTGTATTTCTGGACCTTCGACCCGAAGAAGCGCTTCGGCGTGGCCTTCGGGAACGGGTCGCTCTACAACCACAGCCCGAATTTCAACGTGGGCTTCCGAATCGATTACGAGCACGACTGCGTGTGTTATCAGGCCCTGCGGGACATCGCCCCGGGCGAGGAGCTCTTCATCAACTACGACTACGACGAGGAGGACCTGACGGGCCATCCGGAAATTTCGTGGTACCGGGCGGCGAAGTAAGCTCTGTTGCGGAATGGTTTCTTCCGGCGCACATTTCTGACACCGCGTCCCCCGCGCGCGGCTTGCGGTCGGTCTCGCTTGGGAGTATCACGACTCGAAAAGGATGGAATCTCTTTCCGGACACGATCTAGCGATCATTTTTTTGGCCCTGGCCGTTCTGCTTGGCGCGGCGCGTCTGTTTGGCGAGGCGGCCAAGAGACTGCATCAGCCCGCCGTGTTGGGCGAGATTCTCGCCGGAGTCTTCTTGGGGCCGACTCTTCTCGGGCGGCTTTTCCCGGAATTGCAGGCGGGAATTTTCCCCTCGACGGGTGGCGTGCCGCTCGTCCTCAACGGGATTTCATCCCTCGCCGTGACGCTCTTCATGCTCGTGGCGGGGATGGAGGTGGACCTTTCCTCGGCGCTGCGGCAGGGGAAGGCCACATTGCACATCGCCCTCTGGGGCATGATGCTGCCCTTTGGCCTGGGCTGGATTGTGGCGGACTTTTTCCCGGGGCTTCTCATGAAGGGACCGGTTCCCGGCGGCGTCGTATTCCCTCTCTTTGTCGCGACGGCGCTTTCAATCTCGGCCCTTCCGGTCATCGCGAAGATCTTGAAGGACCTCGCTCTCATCAAGACGGACTTCGGCGCGGTCATCGTCTCGGCGGCGACGATCAACGACCTTGTCGGCTGGATGCTCTTCGCGATGGTTCTGGGCTTTGTGGGAACTGCGGGGCCGACGCCCTTCGATGGGTTTCCGATCCTCTGGGTGGTGGTGATGACGCTGGCCTTTGTGGCCGCCATGCTGACCCTTGGACGCTGGGCGATCCACCGCTCGATGCCCTTCTTGCAGGCTCATACGAGCTGGCCGGGCGGAGTGTTGGGCTTCGCGCTCACGGGAGCCCTCGCCTGTGCCGCTTTCACGGAGTACATCGGCATTCACGCGATCTTCGGCGCTTTTCTCTTCGGCGTGGCCTTTGGCGACACCTCGCACCTGAGGGAGCGCACACGCGACACGCTGGACCAGTTCATCTCTTTCATCTTCGCGCCGCTCTTTTTCGCCTCCATCGGACTGCGGGTGGACTTCATTTCGAATTTCTCACTGTCAACGGTCCTCGTGGTGCTCGTCATCGCCGTTGCCGGGAAGCTCGGCGGCTGTTACCTCGCGGGAGTTTTGGGCGGAATGGGCCGGCGCGAGTCGCTCGCCATCGGTTTTGCCCAAAACGCGCGTGGTGCGATGGAGATCATTCTGGGCCTGCTCGCCCTGCACGCCGGGATCATCGACGAATCTCTTTTCGTGGCCCTTGTCGTCATGGCCATGTTGACTTCGATGGCCGCGGGCTGGACGATGGAAAGAGTGCTCAACCGCGCCAAACCAATCCAGTTCGCGGATCTGCTTTCCGCAAAAGGTTACGCTCCGGACCTCTCCGCCGGGACGAACGAGGCCGCCATCGCGGAACTCGCGAAGCTGGGAGCCTCGTTGACGGGCTTTCCCGCGGAGGAAATTCAGGGCAGGGCCTGGGAGCGCGAGGAATTGGTCCCGACCGGTCTTCCCGGCGGAGTCGCCATTCCGCACGCGCGCCTGCCGGGTCTTGCCAAACCGGCCATCGTCTTTGGCCTGAGCGCGCAGGGGGTTGATTTCAATGCGCCGGACGGTCTGCCCTCGCACCTTGTTTTCCTCATCCTGACGCCCGAGGACGATCCGAGACCTCAGCTCGAAATCGTCTCTGGAATCGCCCGGGAATTCTCGCGCGCCGGAAGGGTGGAGGAACTGGCCCGCTGCAAGGGCTTTACGGAAATTCTCGCCGCCCTGCGTGCGCATGGATGACGGGAGATTCTTCTGTTACATCTCTTGTGGAAAGTGCGCTGCGTGACGCTTTTCGGTTGATCCCGTCAGTCTTGTGACAAAGACTGCCTCACCGCATGAAGGCACTCGACACTCCCTATGGGACCCTGCTCACCGGCACGCAGGACGAACTGTTCGTCAAGGCGGTCGAGTTCCTGCTCACCGAGGCTAGCAAGCGCTTGATGGCCACGATCGGGCTTCCCGGCGGCGTCACCCCGCGCGGCTGGTACAAGTGGATCATCCGGCAGAAGGCGCTGGACAATGCGGCGCTGGACCGCATTTGCTGGCTGACGAGCGACGAGCGTTACGTGCCGCTGGAGGATCCCGAGAGCAACTTCGGCAACGCGGCGCGGCTCTTCCTCGATCCTCTGAACGTTCCGGAGACGCGGCGCATGCCGTGGCCGGTGTCGGTGGATCCCTACAGCGCGAGCATCGTCTTCAACCGCCGCTGGAACGAACGCTTTGGCGAGAACCGCTGCTTCGACCTGTGCTTCCTGGGCCTTGGCGAGGACGGCCACATGGCGAGCATCTTCCCCGGCGGACCGATCGTCGGCCTCTGCACGCGGGACAATTTCACCTCCGTGGACGTTCCCGGGAGGGGCTGGCGCCTGACGATCACCGATCAGGGCCTGCGCCGCTGCGGGAGAATTTTGCTCATGGTGATGGGCGCCCAGAAGGCGGGACCGCTCCGCAACGTGATGAAGACCCCCTTCGATCCCTCCCGTCAGAGCGCGCATCTCTTGCGCGAAGTGGCGGAGAACGTCACGTGGCTCGTGGACGAGGCCGCCGCTAAGGGGCTGGAGTAGGTTTCACTTTCCCGACCAGCCGCCGCCGAGGGCCTTGACGAGCCGGACGCTGGCGGCGTACCGCTGCGCGGAAAGTTGCGAGAGGGCGCGCTCCTGTTCGAGAACCCGGCGCTCGGCGTCGGCGAGGGTCATGTAATCCACATATCCCGCCTCGTAACGGGCTTTTGCTAGGTCCGCCGTTTTCTTCGCAAAGGAGAGCGCCTCGCGCGCGGCTCCGTCCTGCCGGGCGAGGGCGGCACTGGCGGCGAGGGCCGAATCCACCTCGCGGAAGGCGGTCAGCACGCTCTGCTTGTAGTTGGCGAGGGCCTCGTCGTACGCGGCCTTCGCCCTCTCGACATTCGCCTTTGTGCGGCCCGCCGTGAAGAGCGGGAGCGACACGCGCGGGGCGACGCTCCACACGGCGCTCTGTGCGTCGAAGAGGTCGGTGGCCTCGCCGCTCAGAGTTCCGCCGCTGCCCACGAGGCTGACGGAGGGAAAGTACGCCGCGCGGGCGACGCCGATCTCCTCGTACTTCGCGGCAAGGCGTTTTTCCGCCGAGGCAATGTCGCTACGCCGCTCCAGAAGCGCGGAGGGCAGGTCGGCGGGGACGAGCGGGGGATTTTCCGGCAGCGGTACCGCCGCAGGGGCCACCTCCAGATTTGCGGGCGCCTTCCCGCAAAGCAGGGCGAGGGCTCCGTACAGGTCCGCCTCCTGGCCTTTGGCGAGCGCCAGCGCGGCTTTTGCCCCGGCCAGTTCCGAACGCGCGCGGGTCGCGTCGATCTCGGCAATCAGGCCTTTCTCAAACCTGCCGGCGAGGATTTGCGCCTCCTCCTCCCGCAGTTGAACCGTGCGGGAAAGCTGGGCGATTTCCTCATCCTTCGCGCGGAGGGCGAAGTACGTTTCCGCCACCTCTGCGGCGATCGAAAGGTGCATCGTTTCAAGGTCCGCCGCCGTGGCCTGCATCTGCGCCGTGGCGGAGGCGGACTGGCTGCGAATGCGCCCGAAAAGGTCCAGCTCGTACGCGGCGTCGAGGGAAAGGGAGTGCGTGTCGGTGTCCATCGGCGTCACGGCGACGGGCACCGGAATCGGCAGGGGACGGTTGCCGGAAAGGCGCTGGTGCTCGTAGGTGGCGTTGCTGGAAAGAGACGGGTAGAGGGAACTCTTCGCCACCCTCGCGGCGGCGCGGGCTTGGTTTACGCGTGCGGCGGCGGCGGCGAGGGACTGGTTTTCCGCAAGGGCGAGGGTTTCCAGACGATCCAGTTCGCCGTCGCCGAACATCCTCCACCAGTCCCCTTTCGGGGCCTCGCACGCGGGTCCGGCAACCTTCCAGCGCCAGTCGGTGGGCGTCAGGTCGTCGGCGGAGGGCTTTGTGTAGTCCGCCTGCGTGGCGCAGCCCGCGAGGATCAATGCGGGAAGAAACGAAAAGCGGAAGGATGTGGCGACTTTCATGACAATGTCCGTTAGTAGAGTTTGCGGCGGAAGAACCACGACGAGGCGGTGAGCGTGACCAGCGCGATGAGGGCGAGGGCGCCGTACTCCGGCAGAAGCGTGCCGATTCCCGCGCCGTCCAGATACACGCGGCGGGTGATCTCGATCGCGTGGCGCAACGGGTTGAGCCAGGTGAGGTGCCGGATGAAGTCCGGCATGTTCTCGATTGGCGTCGTGAGGCCCGAAAGCAGCATGAAGGGCATGAGAAGGACAAAGGAGTAGAGCATCGCTTGCTGCATCGTGACCGCTACGGAACTCACAAAGAGCCCCATGCCGACGCCCGCCAGCAGGAAGATGAAGAGCCCGAGGTACAGGGGCGGGAGAGTCCCCTCGAAGGGAATGCCGAACCAGAGCTGCGCCACGAGCAGGATGAGGGTGGCCTGCACAAAGCCGATGAGGATGGAGGGAATGCACTTGCCGAGCATGATCTCAGCGGGCCGCAGCGGCGTCACAAGAAGCTGGTCGAAAGTGCCGAATTCCCGCTCCCTCGCGACGGACATGGAGGCGAGGAGCAGCGTCTGGAGCAGGGTGAGGGTGGCGATGAGGCTCGGCACCATCGTCCAGCGCGTTTCGAGGTTCGGGTTGTACCAGACCCTCGGCACGGCGGCGGCGCTCGGTTGGGCGATCCCGGAGGCGGCGTTTTTCTTCTCGTTGAAACTCCGGACGATCTCGTTCGCGTAGGAGAGCGCGGTGGCGGCGGTGTTGGAATTGCGCCCGTCGGTGGCGATGCGGACCTTGGCGGGACGGCCCGCCGCGAGGCTCTTTTCAAAGTCCGGCCCGATCTCGATGAAAAGGAGGATCTTCCCTTCGTCTAGGAGGGTCGCGAGCTCCGCCGGGTTCTCCACGGTGGCGACGCGGTGGAAGATGCCCGTGCCGTCGAAGGCGGCGGCGAGCTCGCGCGAGGGCGCGGAATTGTCGGCGTCGCGCAGGGCGTAGGGGATGTTGTTCAAATCGAAGGATGCCGCGTAGCCGAAGACGAGGCACTGAATGACCGGCGGCACGAGGAGGCTCCGGAGCATCCTCGGGTCCTTGAAGACGAGGATCAGCTCCTTTTTGACGAGCGCCGCGACGCGCCGGATGCTTTCAAAAAGCGCACTCATTTTTCGAGGCTCTTTCTCGTTTTCGCCTGCGCGAGGTAAAGCAGAAGGGTTGCCATCGCCGCGAGGATGCCGAGGCTTTCCAGAACCACGCACGCGACGTTGCCGGTGAGGAAGACGGTCTTGACGAAGCTCACGTAGTAGCGCGCGGGAATGATGTGCGTCAGCATCTCCACGGCAGCGGGCATGCTGCGCAGGTCAAAGAGAAAGCCCGAAAGGAGCGTCGCGGGAAGGAACGAGGTGAGGAGGGCGAACTGGCTGGCGAGGAATTGGCTCCGCGTCACCGCGCTGATGACAAGGCCCATCCCGAGGGCCACCAGCATGTAGATCATGCTCCCGAAGGTCAGGAGCAGTAGCGAGCCCCGGAGCGGCACCGAGAAAAGAACCTCCGCCGCGCCCACGCAGAGGGCAAATCCCACCATCCCGAGGCAGAAGTACGGCACCGCCTTGCCGATCAGAATCTCCCACGAAGTGACGGGTGTCACGAAGAGTGCCTCGAAGGTACCGCGCTCCCACTCGCGCGCCACCACCATCGAGGTGAGAAATGCCCCCGTGAGGGTCATGATGATGACGACGAGGCCCGGCACGAGGAAGTAGTGGCTGTCGTTCGCGTCGTTGTAGAAAAGGCGGTTCTCGATGACGACCGGCCCGGCGGCGGCGGAGAGCCCCCGGTCGATGCGGCGGAGGTTCCACATCGCCACCGCTCCCTGCGCGTACACCTGGATCAACCGCGCGCGGTTGGCGTCCGTCCCGCGCGTTAAAATCTGCACCTGCGCGCTGCCCTGCGCCGCGTTTCTCCCAAAATCTCCCGCAAGGTGAACGATGCAGTCGGCCCTGCGCGCGAGCATCATCTCCTCGGCCTCGGCCATGTTGCGGACAAAGACCGGGGCGAAGTAGGGCGAGAGAGTGAAGCCCGACGCGAGGTTGTCCGCCTCCGGCGAGGGGCTTTCCACCACGATCGCCACGGGCACGTCCCTCACGTCCAGCGACAGGCCGTAGCCGAAGAGTAGCAGCATGAGCACCGGCAGGAAGACCCCCATGAGGATCGTCGAGGGATCGCGCAGCATCTGGCGGCCCTCCTTGCGGATGAGCGCCCGCAGGCGGCGAAGTGTCGCGGCGGTGCGGTTTTCCTCCATCCGGTTCATCGGGCCCCCTTTCCGGCGCGGCCTTCCGCGACGATGGCGATGAAGGCGTCCTCCATCGTGGCGGCGCGGCCTTTTTCCTGATGCGCGAGGGCGCGGACCTCGGCGGGTGTGCCGCGCGCGAGTATCTTGCCCGCGTCCTGAATCACGATGTGGTCGCAGTATTCGGCCTCCTCCATGAAGTGGGTGGTGACGACGATCGTCACGCCCTCCTCGGAAAGGGCGGTGATGCGCTTCCAGAACTCGCGCCGGGCGAGGGGATCGGCGCCGCTTGTCGGCTCGTCGAGGAAGAGGATCTCCGGCTCGTGGAGCAGGGCCGCGGCCATCGCGAGGCGCTGGCGGAAGCCGCCGGGGAGCTGCCCCGCCGCCGTGCCCGCCCACGGGGAAAGTTCAAAGCTCGCGAGGGCCCAGTCGATCCGCCCCTGTCGGCGCGCTCCGTTCAGACCGTACGCCCGGGCGAAGAAGGTGAGGTTCTCCATCACCGTGAGGTCGCCGTAGAGAGAGAATTTTTGCGCGACATAGCCGAGCTTTTTGCGCGCGTCGGCCCGGGCGCTCCGCAGGTTCATCCCCGCCACCTCCAGATGCCCGCCCGAAGCCGGGAGGAGCCCGCAGAGCATGCGGAAGGTGGTGGTCTTGCCCGCGCCGTTGGGTCCGAGTAGGCCAAAGACCTCGCCCCGGCGCACGGAGAAATCCACATGATCCACCGCCGTGAAGTCGCCGAACCTCCGCACGAGGCCGCGCACGGCGATCACTTCCCCACGCTCGGCTGTGTCAAAGGGCTTCTCCATGCGCAGGCCCTGCGGCGCCGCGCGCACCGTATCCGCGTGGAGCACGCTCATGAAGCCGTCCTCAAGACGCGGCGGCACGGGCTTTGCGCCGGATCCCACAAGGGACTCTGCCGCCTCTTTCGAGGAGGCCACGCAGCGGACGAGCCCGCCCTCCGGCACGGCGTCACAAAGGTCGGCGCGGTCCAACAGAACACTCTGGAGGCTCCGCGCGGCCTTCCCCGACGGCGGAACCATTACGAAGCTGCTGCCCGTGGCCAGGGCACGGATCGTCTCCGGCGCGCCGCTCGCCACGATGCGGCCCTCGCGCAGGATGACGACGCTGCCGCACTTCTCCGCCTCGTCGAGGTAGGAGGTGCTGACGAGCACGGTCAGGCCTTCGTCGCGGACAAGATCCGTTACGATCTCCCAGAGTTCCCGGCGCGAGAGGGGATCGACGCCCACGGTCGGCTCGTCGAGGACCAGCAGCTCCGGCGAGCGGACGAGCGTGCAGGCAAGGCCCAGCTTCTGCTTCATTCCGCCGGAGAGCCGTCCCGCGAGGCGCCCCGTGAAGGGGGCGAGCGCCGTCATGTGCAGAAGCTTTTCGTAGCGGGCCTTCCGCATTTCCCCGGTCACCCCGTGCAGGTCCGCGTAGAGGTCGAGGTTTTCCTGCACGGACAAATCCTCGTAGAGGCCGAACTTCTGCGGCATGTAACCGATCCGGCGCTGGATTTCCGCCGCTCCGGCGGGCATTGGCAGGCCGAGGACCTCCAGCGTTCCGTCCTCCGGGGCAAGAAGCCCCGTCACGAGGCGCAGAAATGTGGTCTTTCCCGCTCCGTCGGGGCCCACGAGGGCCGTCAGCGTGCCGCGCGCAATCGCAAGGGACACGCCGCCGAGCGCCTGCACGCGGCCCTGTTTGCCGAGTGGGAAGCTCTTGGCGAGGTCCTTCGCGAGGACCGCCGTTTCGACTGGACGGGTTTCCTCCATCGTCTTGCGCGAGAAGAAACTAGAAGCTGACGGTGACGGGCATGCCGAGGCGCAGGCGCTCCTGCGGATCGGTCACGACGATGCGCACCTCGTACACGAGGGCCGTGCGCAGTTCGGGCGTCTGGAGGGTCTTCGGCGTGAATTCCGCGACGGAGGAGACGTAGCCCACGCTGCCCTCCACGGCCTCGCCCGGAAAGCTGTCGGAAAAAACCTTCACCTTCATGCCGGGCTTCATCAGGCCGAGGCGTTCCTCGCCCACGTACGTGCGCACCCATTTGGGGCGGGTGAGGGCGAGGGTGAGGACGGTCTTCTGCGGCGAGGCCATCTCGCCGGGCTCCATCACTCGGGCGCGCACGATCCCGTCACTCGGCGCGGTAAGAACCGCGTCGGCAAGCTGTTTTTCGAGCAGGGCCGCCTGTGCCTGCGCGGCGGCGAGCGACGCCTTTGCCTGCGCCACGTCCTCGGCGCGCGGTCCGGCGAGGACAAGCTCGTAATTCTTGGCGGAGGCCAGTGCCTGTGCGGCGGCGGAATCGGCGGCGGCCTTGGCGCTATCAAGGTCCTGCGCGCTGACGCCCGAGGTGCCCCGCAGCTCGTTCAGCCGCTCGTAGCGCTTCTTCGCGTCGGCGGATAAGATGGCTGCGGCCTCGGCATTGGCCTTGGCGAGGGCGATCTCCTCGGGACGGTTGCCGTTTTCCATGCGGCGGACGACCTCGGCCAAAGCGGCGGCCTGTGCGCGGGCCTGATCGAGGAGGGGGGCGATGCGCCCAGTTTCCAGCTTGGCGAGGACCTGCCCTTTGACCACGGCGTCGCCCTCCTCCACGAGGACGGCCTCGATCCGCTCGCTGTTGTTGAAAGCCAGCGACGCCTGCCGCACTTCCACGTTCCCGTAGAGAAGACGCGCCTGCGTGTCCCTGCGGTGTGCTGAAATCCACGACACCCCGTACACAGCCAGCGCCGCAACAGCTGCAATCACACCGATTCTCGCCACGATTTTCAGTTTCATGAGCTAGTCTCCACTTGTCGTTTTCCGCAGGGAAAGTTTCGGGCGGTTTCCCTGCCATTTTTCGCGCCCGGCATCCGTCAGCGAGCCCTCGATGAGGAGGGTCACGAGCATGAGAAGGATTTCTTTGGGCGTGCGGTTCATCTCGCGGGGCCGGTCGCTCCGGATGAGAGCTTCAGCCGCCCCGATGAAAATGTCGGCAAGGGCGTGCGCCTCGAAATCGCCACGGAACTCGCCCCGCGCGATGCCCTCCTCGATGATCGCTCCGAAGATCCCGTGCACGATTTTCCGCCGTTTCTCCGCCGTGCTGGCGAGGAACTCGTTCGCATCCCGGCGCAGGTCGTTCCAGAAGACCGGCTGCACGCGCGAAAGATACCCCTGCCAGCGAACCAACACCGCCGCCAGCGCCGTGACGCTGCTCTCCGGGTGGGCGTTTTTCTCCTCTTCAAGCCCCGCGTACACCTCCGTGAAGAGCCGGTTCATCACCGCCCTGAGGATCAAAGGCTTCATCGGAAAATACACGTAGAGCGTCTTGCGCGAGACGCCCGCGATTTTGGCCAGTTCCGCCATCGTCGCGCCGCGATACCCGTTCGCGAAGAAATACGGGCTCACGCTGGCCACGATTTTCTCCCGCGTCGATACGGCTCCGTTGTCTTCTTCCTGTGCCATGGGTGACAAATTACAATAAAAATGTCACCTTCGTGTATCCAGAAGTCAAACGAATTGGGTGAGATTATCGTTAACTCGTTGCAGGCAAATCGAATGCGAAACAACGTCCGAAGCGGATGTCACTTGGCTGGTTGCGTGGCGCTGCCTGCCTCGTCCACGTAGAGGGCGCTTCCCGCGCGGGTGCCCGAAAGAAAAAAAACTGCGCCGTTTTCCGCAGCCGGGGTCAGCGTTACCGGTTCCTCCTGCGGCGGCTGTGGAGCAGGGATCGTCAGGGCTTCGGAAAGGATCCGCCCCGTCGTGCCCTTGGGTGCGTCGATGCCGAGAATCCAGAGGAGGGTGGGCGCGAGATCCGCGTTGCCGCTCGCCCTTTGCGAGGTCAGGCCCGTCTTGAAGTCCGGCCCCATCGCGGCCATCAGGGTGCGGTTGGCCGCGGCCTTTTCATTGCCGAAGGTGACGAGGAAGTCCGGCGCCTCCGGAACGTCGAGACCCGCATCCTTCAGGGTCAGCGTGCCGCACGCGCCGTCCGTCGTGAAGGCCGCGCAGGGCAGTGAGTGCAGGACCCCCGCAATCTTCGCGATCGTTTCCGCATCGTGACCCTTCACGTAAAGGAGGGCATGGCCGGCGCCTTCGAGGGCAAGGATCGAGCCCTCCGGAACCTCGCTCCCGAATTCGTGGACGACGGGCAGAGCCGCCGCGCGGAGCTTTTCCGCAAGGGTTGTGAAGGGCTGCGCGGGCGGTAGTGCCGAGACGACAATCACGTCCGTCGTGGCGAGGAGATCCTTCTCCCGCAGTGCAAAAAGCAGCTCCGAGATCCGCGCGTCGGCGGCGGAGAGCGCCTCGGCGGCCTCGGGTGAATCCGCTCCGTGTAAGTGCTGGCTCGCAAGGGGTTCCGCAAGACGCAGGTACGTGAAGGACGGGACGGATTCCTCCCAGAAAACCTTCGTGACGGCAGTGACCGTCCACTCGTCCCGCGCGGCGGCGGAACCCCCGGTCAGGGGTGGGAAGACGCCAAGGCTCTTCAGGCGTCCGACTGCCGCGCCCGGAAGTGTGGCGCCCCCGGCAAGGAGGGTGGAGGGCGAGTTGTGGGCGCGCACCTTGCGGTCCGCAAGGAGGATGTTCCCGTCCGTCGAAGCGGTGAGGGAGGAGAGTGGCGGAGTGACCGAACGCAGCACCTCCGGAAGGGTGGGCAGGAGTAGAAAACGGTCGAACGAGGCCGTGTCTGCGCAGCGGATCGTGGGCGCGTAGCCTATCTCCACGCTTTCCCGTACATCGACCTTCGGGAGATACTGTTTGTCCGCGAGGATCCCGTTTGCCCCGGGCGCGCCGCCGGTCGAAAGCTCTGCGATCGCGGCGGATTCCGACGCGGGAAAACTGCCGTGGTGGTTGGCGAAAAGGACCCCCCTCGCGGCGATTCCCGCCAGCGTCGGGCAGTCCCCGCTTTTGAGCGCTTGCGAGGAAAGACCGTCGATTTCAATAAGCACGATGCGCTCGGCATTCGCGCACACAAGCTGCGGGAGCGCTGCGAGAAAAAGAAGAAAAATCTTGTTCATGGAGTGGCGGAATTCATCCGGTCCATGCGGAAGGTAAGGCGGCGCGGCCTAATGTTCCAGATAGACGATGCGTCCGCAGCTGTCGCAGCGGGTGAGGGTGCCCTTCACGCGGGCCTGTGTAAGGACGTCGTTGGACACCTTGAGGTGGCAGCCCATGCAGCGCGCCTCCTCCACCGGCACGATGTACGGCGGGCGCTTCACGCGGGTTTTGACGTAGCTGTAGGTGGCGAAGGCGTCCGCCGGGACCTTTGCCTTCGCCGCTTCGTAGGTGGCGTTTGCCTCGGCGACATCCCCCTCCACCACCGCCTTCACGCGCAGGACGGACTCGATGCCGCTCTTCTGCACGGCGACGGCCTGAGCACACTTTTCACGGGCGGCTTTCACCGTCCCGGCGAAGTCGTCCAGTTTCACCATCGCCTCCATCGTCTGCGTTTCGAGGCTGTCGATTTCCGCGCCCGCGCCCTCGATCTGCTTTTCGAGCGCCGCGTATTCATCGTTCTTCTTCACCAGCATCTGCTGGGTGCGGAATTTTGCACGGTTTTCCTCGGCTTGGTGCATCCGCTTTTCCATGTCGCGGCAGGCCAGTTGCAGGGCTTTCTCCTCGTCGAGGATCCTTTTCAGTTCCCCCTCCGCCGCTGCGATCTTCGCCTCGTGGGCCGCGATCCTTTGAGGAGTCTCCTCAAGGCGTTTTAAGAGATCGTCGCGGGCGACGTCACGTTCCTGAAGGACGAGGAGGGACTCGATAAGGGGATCGGCGGCCATCGGCATTGAGGTTTCCCCCATGTGGGGGTCTCTTGCAAGGAGAAAGCGGTGCTTCTTGCAAATGGTGCGGAGCTGTGACACTTGAAAGGGCATGACTGACCCAAAGAAAGCCGACACGGGCGAGGTTCTGTACGACCTGCCCTCGCCCTATCTTCCGCACGCCGCGACCGGCCTACTCCACCTGCCGCGCTTCCTTGCCAAAATCCGCAAGCATTTGAAGGGGGAACTCCCCAAGAGCTACCAGCGGAATTTCTGCCACGGCTTTGACGGCTTTCTGTGCGCGCACCTCGGCGTGGAACCCAGGCAGGTGGTGGAACTGGTCCGCCAGTACGGCGAAGATCCGGCGGAGCTGGACAAACATCTGCTTGCCCTCTTCCCGAAGGACCTGCGTGCCCACGAATGGAACCGCGAACTGGTCCAGAAGGGCTCCTCCGGCATGGGACGCGAGCGTCTGGAACAGGTGAAGAAGGAGATGGGCATTGGCGACCGCGCCGACCTCATCAGCTTTGCCGACATGATCGAATACGACGAGGGCCGGATCAAGTGACCGCCAGAAAAGGGCGGGGGAACGCACCGGAGCGCGGCGCGTCCCCCCGGGCCCGGAATGTCGTCACTTGCAGGCGGCGCATGTGCAGTGCATAAGCCAGCAGCGAACGTCCCTGAGGAAGGCCTGCGAATCCTTCCCCCAGTAGGTGGTGCGCGCCGGATCGCGGTTCTCGCCGCGTAAGCGAACTCCGTCGGCGGTGCCCATCCCGAGATACGCCATGCCCTCGGCCATCGCGACGATCCGTCCGCCGCCGGGAATTTCTACATACGCGGCAGCGACTTCGGCGGTGTCCCCTTTTTCATCCAGCCGCCAGACAAAGGCAGTGCCACCCTTCACCGCCCTGCCGCCGCTGTAGGGGAGCTCGTAATCGGCTTTGGCGATGGCGCCCTTGCGTGCCAGCGCGCCGCAGTTGTGCAAGTAATCCGTATCCGCCGTATAGGCCAGACCGAAGGGTTCGAGGATGTTCTGTATGCCGTCCGGCAGGAGGGGCGTCCGTGCCTCCTCGTCGATCACGGCAAACAGGGAGCCGCCTTTCCGCAGATAGGCAAGGATCAGATCCCGTTCTTCCGGGGTGAAGGCGCGCGCTCCGCTTAGTTCCAGAAGCCGCACTCCGTCGAGTGATTCTTTGGTGAGGACGTTGGGGTTCTTGAGAATCACCGCCGCAGGCGCCGCCTTGTCGGTGGTGGAGGCGCAGTCGGGGCAGGCCGATGCGCGGGGTATCATCAGAACCAGAAGCAACGCAATCAGTTCGGGAATATGGAGAGTTTTCATTAATCTCTAGCTATTGTTTATTGTTTGCGTAGCGAGAGATTCGTCCACACGAGGGTTCCCTCGCTGGACGAGGCCAGGGAATCCTCGGATCCCGAAATCCGTGACGCAGTGACAAAAGTCACACCCCTGCCACGGTTTCGACTTCGCCCTTATCGCAAGCGCGTTCGCGCAAGTCAAGAGCGTTTCAGAGGAGGCGGAAGATGCGGATGACGACTGTCCCGGGACGCGGGCCGCCGCTCACCGAGCCGACGAACTGCGCCTTGTTCAGCCAGTCGTGCGGGCCAGCCGGGGCGTCGAAGCGAGTGGAAGTGCGGAGGTAGCCGCCGCAGACGATCCCGGTGTTGTGCACGATAATCACCGTTCCGTCGTCGCAGCGCATCGAATAGAGGGCATCGACCTCGGTCGTTCCGTCGGGCCGGTCGGTCTGCCAGTCCGCTCCGCCGGGGAGGACCACGCCTCGGATGCCGGGGCCCTCGAAAGTGCCGCCCGTGATGGGGATGTAGCGGCACGTGCCGTGCGGGGTGGCGCCGACGTCGATGGGTGCGTCGATTTCGACGAGGGCCTCGTAGGCGAATTCGGTGGCAAGCGGCGCCGGAGTGGCGGGGCCTTCCGCGGAGAGCGAAAGCGGCGTGACGATTGCCAGAATGAGGGCGAAGAGAGGCAGGGTGGGGCGCATGGTTGTGAAAAGGACGGATTACCGTTTCTGGTTCTTCATCGCCTCGACCTCTTTGGCCATCTGCTTCATGCGGGAGAGGCCCTTGGGCCCCTTCATCATCTGCATGACCTTTTTCATCTGCTGATACTGCTTGATGAGCTGGTTGAGGTCCAGCATCGGCAGGCCCGCGCCCTTCGCGATGCGCGCGCGGCGGCTGGAGCTGATGATCTGCGGGTTGCGCCGTTCCTGAAGGGTCATGGAGAGGATGAGGGCCTCGGTGCGGGCCATCTTCTTCTCCTCCGCGTCGCCGATCTTGACGCCGCTCATGCCGGGGAGCATCCCGACGATCCCTTGCAGGGAGCCGAGCTTTTTCACCTGCCGCATCTGCGACAAAAAGTCCTCGAAATTGAAGTCCGCCCGCGCGAGCTTTTCCGCCATGCGCTCCGCCTCGGCCTGATCGAGGCTCTCCTGCGCCTTCTCGACGAGGCTCACCACGTCGCCCATGCCGAGGATGCGCGAGGCCATGCGGTCGGGATGGAAGGTGTCGAAGTCCTCGATCTTCTCGCCCACGCCCGCGAACTTGATCGGGACGCCCGTCATCGCCTTCATGCTGAGGGCTGCGCCGCCGCGCGCGTCGCCGTCGAGCTTTGTCATGACTAGGCCCGTCAGGGAGACCGCCTCGTTGAAGGTCTTCGCGACGTTCACCGCCTCCTGACCGAGCGCCGCGTCCGCGACGAGCAGGACCTCCTCGGGTTCCACGACGGCTTTCAGACGCTTGATTTCGTCAACGAGTTCGGAGTCGATCTGCAAACGGCCCGCCGTGTCGAAGAGGATCGCGTCGCAATCGGTTTCCCGGGCCTTCGCAAGGGCGTTTCTGCCGGTCTTCGGCACGTCCTTGCTGCCCCGCTCGCAATAAAACGCCACGCCCACCGCCTTCGCGAGGGTTTCCAATTGATCGACAGCGGCGGGGCGGTAAGGGTCGCACGCCACGAGCATCGGCTTGTAGCCCTTCTTCTTGAGGAGCGCCGCCATCTTGCCCGCCGTGGTCGTCTTGCCGGAGCCCTGCAGGCCGATCAGCATCACCTTGAGGGGCCGCTTGATGGAGAGTTCCTGCGTGCCTTCGCCCAGGAGCTTCACGAGCTCGTCGTGAATGATTTTCACGATCTGCTGGCCGGGCGTGACGCTCTTGAGGACCTCCTGACCCGCCGCCTCCTTCTGGACGCGTTCCACGAACTCGCGAGCCACGCGGAAGTGCACGTCGGCGGAAAGGAGCGCCGTGCGCACCTCGCGCAGGGCCTCCGCCATGTTCTCCTCGCTTAGCTTGCCCTGTCCGCGCAGGTTTTTGAGGGCGTTCCCGATGCGGTCTGTGAGGTTCTCGAACATGGTGGCGGCTGGCTAAGGAGTTAAAGATTGTGCGGAAAGGCCATTAAGGCGGAGGGCGGCGGCGTTTTCCAGTTCAAACGTGGACTTGGGCGCGATGCGTGCGCCGTTGCCTTCCGGCGAATCGCCCCTAGGATGGCGCGGATGGAACCAGCCCCCGAACCCCGCAACGAGACGCCCCGGAGCGCCCTTGTCCGCTTTTTTTCGGGCACGGGTTGCACGCTTTTGATTCTTTCGGCGGGGATCCTGCTCCTCTTTCTCGCGTCGATCGACAGTGCCCGCTACGGGACGGAGATCGCCGCGAGGTCTTATTTTGGCAGTGTGATCGCCCTCTGGCAGTACCCGGTGGAGTGGCCGCTCGGGAGCTTTCTCTCCTACCTTTGGGTTCCGCTCCCCGGCGCGCCGGTTGTGGCGCTGGCGGCCCTGGCGAACCTCGCGCTCGCCGGATGGAGCCGCATCCGCAGGCGCGGCGGGCCGCTCGTTGGCCGGATCGGCCTCGCAATGGTTCACTTCGGTCTGATTGGAGCCCTCTGCGGGTATGCGCTCCTTCTCTTCGGCTCTCCTGCGGCGCTCGTTGCGACGGAAGTTTCCGCATCGGTTGTCGTGGCGGGGCTCGTCCTTTTCTTTTCCCCAAGCCTTGCCGCGTCTTCCCGCAGGGAAACGGCGCAGGAAAGGATGGGGACGTCCGAGCGGCTCTCGCGGAGCTGGCTCTTCGCCCCGGTCCTCGGCGCGTCGGCGGGCGCGTTCCTTGCGGTCTCCAACGGTCCGGCGGCGATGGCGGCGCTCTACGGCGAGCGGCACATGGACCTTCTGCCGGTTCTCCTCTACGGCCCGGCGCTCTGCCTCTTTGTCGCCAACCGAATGAAAGGGGAAGGCATCCCCGAATGGCGGGAAAAACTGCCTTTCTCGCTCCTTTCCGGCGGCATCGTACTGCACAGCGCGCTGCTGGCCGTCCTCTGCGTTCTGTGGGGGCTGCCCCCGGTGACGGACCTGCATTCCTCGGCGCTCTTCGCTGGATGGGTTGGCGCACTGATCGCCGCCGCCGTGGAGAAGAAGCGCGGCGACGGCCTCGCCGGAATGGCGGCATGTCTTGCGGGCGGCCTCTCCCTCGCGGCAGGGTTCTTCATCGGTGCGGACTTTTCGAGACCGCTCGCCCCGGTCATCGCCTCGCGGACGTGGCTTGTCCTGCACGTCTGCACGATTGCGGCGGGCTACGGCGCGGCGATCCTCGCCGTGATTCTTGCCGATGTGACGATCCTAGCGCGGATTTTCCGGAAGGACGACGATCTGGCGCGGAAACTCTCTGGCTTACTCCTTGGGACTGTTGCGGCGGCGCTTGTCCTGACGGCGGCGGGAGTGCTCCTTGGCGGCTTCTGGGCGGAGGGGGCGTGGGGCCGGTTCTGGGGCTGGGACCCCAAGGAGAATGCGGCGTTGATGCTCGTTCTGTGGCTTGCCCTCACCCTGCACGCGCGGCGTGGCGGTCATGTGGCGCTTGCGGGCTTTATGAACCTTGCGGCGCTTGCCGGCCTCTTCCTCGCATGGAGCTGGGCGGGCGTGAACCTCATGGGCGTGGGCCTGCACAGCTATGGCTTCACCGGAGCCGGTGCATGGGCGACCTTGATCTACACGATTTTGCAGGGAGCCCTCGTCATTGCGGGACTACGCGCGGCTCGCCCACGGAACTGAACGGGCCTGCGTCGGATAATTTTACTTCGCCTCGGCCTTGATCTTGCGGGCGATCTCGCGGGCCTTGTCGGCGTCCACGTGCTGGTAGAGCGTCTCATCCACGAGGACGTTCGGGCCGGTGTGGCACGAGGCCAGACACTCCGCGAATTCGATCGTCACGAGACCATCCTTCGAAACTTCGCCGGGAGCCACGCCGAATTCCTCCTTGAAAACGTCGAGTATCGAGTAGCTGCCGTTCATCGCGCAGGAAAGCGTGCGACAGACGCGGATGTGGTGCTTGCCGAAAGGTTTGCGGCGGAAGTAGGGGTAGAAGGTGGCCACCTCCAGCACGTTCACCGGGGCGATGCCGAGCTTCGCGGCCACCCATTCCATCGCCTCGTCGCTCAGATAGCCCTGATCGGCCTGCACGGCGTGAAGCACGGGCAAAAGCGCGCTGCGCTTCTGCGGGTACTGGGGAATCACCTTTTCGATTTCGGCAAGGGTCTCGCTCTTGAGATTCATGAGTGTCGGCGTCCGTGTACGGATATCGGAAAAAAGAACAACTTGCGCGGGTCCGGGTCAAGCCCGCAGGACGCGCGGGAAGGGGAATTGCCGCCGTCACGTTGAGCGGGAAAAGCGGAATTACGCCCCGCCGGTCGGACGCGCGGGTGCCTGGACGATGCCCTGCTCGATGGCGAAGCGCGTGATGCTGGCCACGTCGTGCAGGTCCAGTTTGCGCATGAGGTTCGTGCGGTGGTTTTCCGCCGTCTTCACGGAGATGCCGAGCTTGGTGGCGATCTCCTTGGTGGAGTAACTTTCGGCGATGAGTTGGAGGATTTCGCGCTCGCGGCTCGTGAGAAGGCCGATGGCGCTGCGCTGACCGACCATCGGGCCGGTCATCACCTCGCGCAGAATGCGGGCCACCTCCGGGCCGAAGTAGCTGCCCCCGCGCGAGACCACGCTGATCCCGCGGCGCAGTTCCGAAAGCGGCGCGCTCTTGCCCACAAAGCCGTGCGCTCCCGCCTCCAGCAGTTCGCGCAGCAGCATCGGGTCCTCATAGCCGGAAAAAACGAGAACGCGCGTATCGTGCAACTGGCGGGAGAAGCGGCGGAGAACCTCCGTCCCGTTCAGCCCCGGGAGCATCACGTCCAGAATCACAAAGTCGGGCTTCAGCCTCAGGCAGGTCTCGCACGCCTCGTGGCCGTCGCCCACCTCGGCGACGACCTCAAGCTGCGGGTCCAGCTTGACGACCTGGGCCACCATCTCGCGGACGGCGGTCTGGTCCTCTATGATGACGGTTCGTATCATGTTCCCGGGAGTGCCTGTAAAACCCCGCCACCCCGAATGAGGGCGGCATTTCCTTCATGCAGGTTACGCATCCCCTCCATTTCCGCAACCAGAAACCACCTAGTCCCGATATTCAGGGTTTTTTGACAGTTGCGGCAGATGGACAATTTATCCGGCGTCCTCGTTTTCCTCGCGCTCGTCACGCTGGCTGCGCTTGCGCTCGAACTCGTCGAGGATTCGTTTGCGCATGCGGATATAGTGTGGCGTGGCCTCCACGTATTCGTCGGGCTCGATGTATTCGATGGCCCGCTCCAGCGAGAATTCCACGGGCGGGGCGATGATGAGTTTTTCGTCGCTTCCTGCCGCGCGGACGTTCGTCAACTGCTTGGCCTTGGTGGGGTTCACCGGCATCTCCTTCTTGCGCGGGTTCTCGCCCACGATCATGCCGTTGTACACCGCGTCGCCGTGCTTGACGAAGAGCCGTCCGCGCTCCTGAAGGGTGAAGAGGGAGTAGGCGTTCGCGTCGCCGTTGGCCATCGAGACGAGGACGCCCGTCTGGCGCGTGACGACCTCGCCCGCGTGCGGCGCGTAGGAATCGAAGAGCCGGGTCATGACGCCGCGTCCGCTCGTCTGGTTGGAAAGGTCGGACTCAAAGCCGATGAGGCCGCGCGTGGGGGCCACGGCGACGAGGGTGACGCCGCCCGTTCTGTGCTGCATGTCCTCGACGCGCGCCTTGCGTTTGGCGAGGTTTTCGAGGATCGGGCCCATGTCGGCGGTGTCGATGTCCACCCAGATGCGCTCGAAGGGCTCTAGCTTCTGGCCGTTTTCGCCCTCGTGGAAGATAACGGTGGGGCGCGAGACGAGAACCTCGTAGCCCTCGCGGCGCATCTGCTCGACAAGAATCGCGATCTGCATCGAGCCGCGCGCGGTGACGGTGAAGTGTGTGCTCTCGGTGCCGTCGCGCATCCGCAGGGAGATGTTGGTCTTCATCTCGCGCGTGAGACGCTCGCGAATCTGGCGGCTCGTCACATATTTGCCGTCGCGCCCTGCGAGCGGGCCGTCGTTCACGGCGAATTCCATCTCGATCGTCGGAGGGTCGATATCGACGAAGTGCATCGGTTTGGTCTCGGGGTCGGTGGCGAGGGTTTCGCCGATATCGGCGTCGTCAAAGCCCGCCGAGATGCCCACGATGTCGCCCGCGCCGCCCTTGCCGCTTTCGAGCGTCTGCATGCCCGTGTATTCAAAGACTTTGGTAACCTTCGACTTCTGCACCGTGCCGTCGCGCAGGATGCGGCAGATGGGGTCGCCGATGGCGATCTGTCCGCTTAAGATCTTGCCGACGGCGATGCGTCCCACGAAGTCGCTCCACTCGATGTTGGAAACGAGCATGCGGAAAGCGCCGTCCTCAATTGTCGGGGCGGGGATGTATTGCATCACGGCCTCGAAGAGAGGCTCCATGTTGACGCGGGGATCGGTCAGCTTCTTCGCGGCCCAGCCGTCGCGGGCGCTCGCGTAAATGAAGGGGGCGTCGAACTGCTCGTCCGTGGCGCCCAGTTCCAGCAATAGTTCGAGAACCTGTTCGTGCACCCAGTCGGGCCGGGCGTTCTCGCGGTCCACCTTGTTGATGACGACGACAGGCTTCAAGTGATTGGCCATCGCCTTGGCCAGAACGAAGCGCGTCTGCGCCTGCGGGCCGTCGAGGGCATCCACAAGAAGCAGGACGCCGTCCACCATCTTCATCACGCGCTCCACTTCCGCGCCGAAGTCCGCGTGTCCGGGGGTGTCCACGATGTTGATCGTGTTGCCCTTCCAGCGGACGGATGTGTTTTTCGCACGGATCGTGATGCCCTTTTCGCGCTCAAGGTCCATCGAGTCCATCACGCGTTCGTCCACCTGCTGATTCTCGCGAAAGGCTCCGCCCTGACGCAGCAGCTTGTCCACGAGCGTGGTCTTGCCGTGATCGACGTGCGCGATGATCGCGATGTTCCGGATATTTTCCGCCTTCTTCATGCCATGTTCCCCCGGACCGCGTTTCGCGATCCATAAAACCGTCCAGTGTGTCACGCCGGTCGGGGAAAAGCAAGGAGCGTCCGCGAGCCAGAAAAAACGCTTCGCCCGTACATTCGGACGCCCGACGGATGGGGTCCGTCGGGCGTCCCGGTGTCTTTCGTGTATGGGTAAACGCGCTTTCTCCGTGGAGGAAACGCGCTACGGACGCAGCGTCATGACGACCTGCGTCTGAAGATGGTTCGTGTCCCCCTTGAAGCAGAGACCGCTTGCAATCATCGTCTGGCCGATCTCGGCAACCGGCTTGTCGAGATGGACGCGCAATGTCGTCGACTGGTCGTTCGAGGCAACGATTGTCACGCTGTCGACCTTGGCGGGCCCCTGATAGTAATAATGGAAGGGCTGTTTGGCGGTGTCGGGATCGAGCGCGCCGTTGAAAATGAGTTCAACTGTGTCCTTCGTCCCGGCGACAAGACGGCAGGAAAGCGCCGAGAGGTCGCTCGACGGGGTAGGATTGCTCCTCAGCTGGAACTGCTGGCTCTTGGCGTAATCCGCCACGTTCCCCACCATGTCCGCCAGTTTGGAGGCCACGACGTAGATGCGCTCTCCGGGAACCGCCGTCGCGTTGAGGGTGAGGGTGATCTTGGAGGCGTCGCGCTCCGAAATCTCCACCGCCGAGACGGGGATCGCTCCCTCGCGCAGGTCCGAATAGACCGCGAAGGCGCTTGCCGTCACCGTCTTCTTGTCGAGCGGCTTGCTGAAGGAAAGCTCCACATGGACGCCGTCGGTGGAGCGTCCGGAATTGATCGTCGGGGGATTTGTGTCCTCCACGCCGTCGAAGATGAATTCCCCCGTCGCGGGGGCGTCCGCCGGGATCTTATTGCCCACGAGGTCCGCGACGCCGGTCGCCGTTACCTTGTACTTGTTCCGGTGCATGGGGCTCGTGGAAAGGCGCACGGTGTACTTGTCGGAGGAAACCTCCGCGCGGGAGATCTCCACCTCGCCGTCCTCGCCGCCCGAGACGGCGGTCTTCATCACCACCATCCTGAAATTCGACGCGGAGACGCTGGCCGGATCGACGGGCTCGCCGAAGGTGACGCTCACCTGAATCTGCGAATCCCAGCGCGCTTTGGCGATCGTTGGCGGAACAACGTCCTCGTAGATGAAGGGAACCTCGTAACTGTCGCGGTGGAAGTTGCCGGAAACGGAGGCGTCGCGGATTCCGCGATCGACCGTGAGCGTGTAATTGCCCTTGTTGACGAAGCCCTTGTCGATGCCGGCGGCGTTCAGTTTCTCGAAGGTGACGGTGACGGAATTGTCGACCGCGTTGTAGGCGGCATTCTTGGCGAGATATCCCTCGATGCGGTAGTTGGAAGGGTTTTCCGCGCTGTCCTTGTTCAGGGGCTCGTCGAAGCGGATCTTGAGCTTGCGGGAGTCCGCGCCCTCGGCGCCCACGTCCCAGGCTCCGCCCTCGCGGCGGGCCACGGTCGGCGGGACGGTGTCCCTGTAGTCGAAGCTCTTCACAAGATCCGGGACGATGGCGTTGTGCCGCAGGCTCGTGTCCGCGACGTTCCGGATCGTGAGGCGGTAGGTGGCCCCGTCCTTCATCGGCGCGGCGAGAGCCAGGTCCAGCGTCCTGCCGTCCTCCGAGAGGGTCCAGCCAGTGATCTCCACTGGGATGTTGTCACCGGTGAGAACAAAGGAATTGGTCGCCTCCTGTCCCGCTGTGATGCGGATCGAGGCGGGGTCCAGCTTTTCCGTCCAGAGGATGCGGATGTTTCTCGGGGTGTCCTCGTGGGAGTCGGGGCCCGTCGCGCGGGTCGTGAAAATGGCGTCCGAGCGGCCTTCGGCGACGATCGCGGGCGGATCGGTGTCCAGAAGCGCGATGCCAAGGCCCGCCAGCGCGCCGACAATAAGAACTCCCGCCGCCGCAAGGGAGGCGTAGAGCTTCACCGGAGTTGCCCGCGCTTCGAGCTGTTCCGCCGCCGTGGGCTCGACGATCGTGCGGCCCTCCGCGTCCGTCTGTGGCGCGGGCAGGCCTAGAATGCTGTCTGGGACGAGGGCGACGCAGCTCTCGTAGTCGTCCGATGCGGAATTGACGATGAGGAGCTTTCCGGCGGAAAGATAGTAGCTCTTCGCGCTCTTCTGGAGGCTCGGCACACGCAGTGCCGTCCGCAACTCCTTTTCGTATGCGGAAAGTCCCACTGCGTCGGGGTACGCTTCCTCGCAGTATTTCCGCGCAGCGTCCGCAAAGGCCTTGATCTCGGCCTTGGAAAGGTGCTTGAGCTTCTTCGCGGGAGGCACGGGGATGCGGCGGCCCTTGGAGACGAGCTCGCGCAACCGACCGTCGCCCCCGCGCACCTCGGTTGCCATGAACCGGGCGAGGGGATGCTGCGAGCGGTCGAGGAGCTTGAGCGCCTCAAGCCGCCTAGCCTGCGCGCCCATGATGCGGCTCTTGAGTTTCTCGACGATCGTCGGGCCCTCGTAGCCGCGGAAGGGAGCCAAGGGAAGAGCGGAATTCTCCTTCTCCTCCACGCCCCAGAGGATGGCGAGCCTGCGGTCCTCCGGCGGGCCGTACACGACGTAGGCCTGCGGGTCCAGGTCCGGGTCCGGCAGGCGGAAACCCTGCCGCAGCTTGAGCTCGAAGTCCGTCGCGCGCGGGTTCGAGAGGAACTCGCCCGCCGCCGCCTCGAAGTCCGCCACAAGGCTCGCCGGGAGGTATTCCAGCGGTGCGGCGTCGCGTTGGAAGGCGGAAAGGTCATAGACCACCTCCTGCAGGGCCTTGCCCCGGTTGTCGGTGCCGTTTTCCGCCAGCTTCGCAGGGGCCAGATACGCCGTCAGCCGTTCGCGGGGATTGGCCACGATGCGGAGCAGGTCCTTCTGGAAGTAGTTCCCGATGCGGTCGGGAGTGTGAATGAGGAAGAAGGGGCGGCGGATCGCTCGCGTGACGCTCGCCGGAATGGAAGGGGATGTGTCGTCCATGATGAAAACAGGTGGAGATGGGATAAAGGGAAGTTAGCCGGTTGTCACCTTCGCGCGGTAGAGGATGCGCTCCTTGCCGGAGCTCTTGTCTGCCACAAGCCACGAGAGGGGCCGCGCCACGCTCATGCGGTTGCCGGAATCGACCTTCTCCATCGTATCGGTGTTGAGGCGCTCGTTCGGGAAGATGGCGCGGATTTCAAGGCCCGGGTAATGCGCCGAGGCATCGTCCTTTACGGCGCGCAGGATCGCCGAGACGGGGTCCAGCCGGTCCGCCTCGGGAACGTCGTCCTGTGCGTAGAGCCATGCGTAGAGGTTTGCGGAAAGTTCGTTCACAAACGCAGCATGACGCTCTACATCCCCCTCGCGACGCTGGGGCTGGCCGCAGAAGGCAAGGAGCGAGGAGGCCAGGCGCAGCGCCTCGGGCCTGCCTGCCGCGAGGGATTTGGAGAGGCTCGTTTTCCACGCGGGATAATTCTCGCTCGCACGGACGCTCGTGGGCCAGAAGGCGTCGTCGGCGGAGCCGGAGGCGGTGGGCGCGGCGCGCGTCGCGGCAAGATTCTGCACGGCGGCCTCGATCGCGGCGAGGCGTTCCAGAAGCTCTCTTGGCACGGCGGGAGAAGGCGCCTCGGTATTCTTTTGCGGGGCAGCGCGGGAAAGAACGTTCATGCGGTCCTCGATGCGGGCCAGCGCCGCGGACAGGCCGGGGTTGGACCCGTTGCCGGAAGACTGGGGCGAGGCCGGCGCGTTCGGGATCTGCCCGATCGCCCCGAGGATGTGCGGGATGCGCAGGAACACGAGCAGGGCCATCGCCGCCGCCACGAGGCTTGCGACGACGCCGGCGACCGACGCGAGGCGAAGGGAGCGGTGCACCTCGCCCACGGAGCGCGCGAGGGTCGCGCCCTGACGGTCGATGCGTTCCTCAAGGTCCCTCTTTGTCGCGGCTAGGGCGGTGGAGGCGCTCTCCGTGCTCTGACGGATGGCGGTTGTGTTCGCATCGACGCGGGCGGCCAGCTCCTGCACGGGCGTGGGATCGCCGGAGGATGCGTCCTGTGCGGGAACGGATTGCGCGAAGAACACCCCCGCCAGAAGGGCGGCAAGGGCGGCGGTCTGGCGGACGGGAAGAAGTGCGGGAACTTTCACCGTGCCTTTCTCCTTTTGTGGTCAGTTTTCCTCGATGGTGAAACTCGGCTGGTCCAGCCAGTGGCTTTCCTCAAGCATGGTGTTGAGACGCATGGAAACGTCGGACGGGTCGATGTTGGAATAGTCGGGGTGGTTCTCCACCTTGATCAGTTCCAGTTTCTCGCCCTCGCCGCGCTTGGACACCCAGCGAAGGGTGACGAAGACGTGCTCGCCGACGACCGGCGGCAGGTGTTCGGGATTGTAGCGGATCTCGTACACCGGGTCCGGCTGGACGCCCTGCACGGGCACCACTTGGCGACCGATGCGGCAGGGAAGGACGATATCGAACCGCTTCGGGGCGCTGGCGATCGTTTCGCCCTCGGCCTGCGGATAATCCGCCGGGGTGAAGACGAATTGCGCCGTCTCGGCACTGTAAACGCCATTGGAGGGGAAGAAGCTCCAGTAATAGCGGCGAGAGGGCTTGTTGTCGGACTCCTCCTGCAGCGTCATGCCCGGGAGGTTTCCGTTGCAGATGTCCTGATAGAGCGCGGCACCGACCACCGTGCAGGTCTTGGCGTCCTGAATGCAGCCTCCGAAGGTGCTGAAGGGATACCAGTCGCCTGCGTGGAAGTTCTTCATGTGGATGATGCGCTGCGGCAAAAGCGGGAAGGTCTTCGCGAAGCGTTCCTTGATGCGCGGCAGTTCCGAGGGCTTGCCCGAAATGATCGCCATCTGGCAGTCGAAGCGGCCCGCCACACGCGCAAGATGGTCGAAGAGATTGCCGAAAACCTCGTCCACGCAGCCCTCGATCGTCTCGCGGTCGCAGGAGACATAGGTGCCGCGGTCCGACGGGAAGACGGTGCCTTCCCACTTGATTCCGCGCGAACGCAGGGCCTTGGCGATCACCTTGCCCGTCATCTCGTTGAGCTCGATGAGGGCCTGGTTGTCGATGAGGTTGCTCGCGAGGGCGTCGCCGATCGAGAGCTTCTCCCAGCCGTTGTCCGGGTTTTCCGAGGAACTCACGAGCTGGCTCAGCCACTGGTTCACAAGGGGCACGAAAACCAGCCGCGCGATGCGGGCCAGTTTGATCGACGCCTTGGGATCGACGGAGGCGAACTCATGGTGCATCGGTTTCTGGAAGAAGTCGATCACCTTGCGTTTCGCCTCGGGAACGCCCGCGTACTGCGATTTGTCCGCCGCGTTCATCCACGCGGGCAGGAGTACCTTCTCGATGATGCGCTTCACCAGCATGTCGCCGGCGATGGCGCAGCCGTCGCGGAAGAGCAGTTTGGTCTGGATCGCGGCGGAGCCCGTCCGGCCCCGGCTGGCCGGGACCATCGAGTAGCGGATGATGGCCATGTCCGTCGTGCCGCCGCCGATATCGACGTTCATCACCGTCACTCCCTCGCCGTCGCCGTACAGCTCCATCCAGATGGCTCCGTCGTCCATCAGGGTCTTGAGGTCCGAATAGATGATGGGGAGCTGGCTGCACACTGCCTCGTCGAGTGGGTTCTTGGCCAACACGGGACGCGAGCCCCCCACGCGGTCGGTCCCGTAGGTGACCGGCGCGAGGTTCTCGAAGCGCGTCATTGTGAAGAAGTTGAGGGCCCGCTGCCACTGTGCGAAGAAGCGGCTGCGCTCCTCGAAGGTCCAGCCCGCGGGGTAGGTGACGCGCACGTTGTGCAGGCGGCGCGGGAGGGACTCGCGCCCCATGATGCGCAGGTACTGCTGCGAATTGATCTGCCGGTGCGCCGCTTCGAGGATCGAGAGCGCGAACCAGCACGTCGCGTCGCGGCGCGGGTAGGTCGGTGGTTCGGTCGGGATCGGTAAGCCGCCCCAGTCGTCCTCCGGCGGGGGATTGTCGATATCGCGGTCGCGTCCGCCGCAGTCCATCAGGTAGCGGAAGAGTCCGCCGAGGCGGTCGTAATAGTCCGGCGGTATGTTCTTGTCGGTGTCGTTGGGCACCTGACGCCAGAATTCGCCGCCGCCGCCGCCCTGCGGGGTGTCGTCCCACACGTAGCGCTTGGGGGAGCCGAGGTAGAAGTTCGAGGCCCCCGCCACGTCGAGGTTGCACATCGCGTAGATGCGCCGCGCTCCGCTCGGGGAACTGCGTCCGCCGCCGATGAGGGCGGGGGAGAGTTCCACGAAGGTGTGCGGGAGAATCTTCTTTTCCCGGTAGCCCTTGAGGGCGCCGTTCCCTTCGTAAACCGGCTCATAGACCGGGACGAGCTTGCCTTCCTCCGCAGGGGGTTCCAGATCGTGGAACTGCGTGCGGTGGAGGAGCATCCAAGAGTCGATGATCGAAAATTCGCCCAGCGTGTTCTCGCTCGCGTCCCGTCCGTCCAAGCGGAAGGGAGTGCCCCTGGGGATGAAGCGCAGAATCTGCACGCGCCTGCCGAAGGACTTCGTCGCCGCGTCGGGCCCCGGGGTTTCGAGCAGAAGGGCCACGGTGCGCGTGTTGCCGAGATCGACGACAAGATCCACGTCCACGGGGTCCATGCCGCCGCGCTTGACCCAGTGGATCTCAAGGTTCACCTGAATGTCGCGGCCCTCGCGGTTGGGGAGCGAAGTCAGTGGCAGCAGGCGGTCGCGGTAGTCGGACTCGATCTGTGCCTCGTCGTTACTTGCATAAGGGCTCACGGCGTCCGTCATGTCCGGCGCCTGCTTCACAAGGCCGGGAGTCACGTCGAAGGTCAGGCCGCGCAGCGGCGTGCCGAGATTCGTCTCCACACACAGACGCAGGATGGGCTCCCCGCCGTCCATCTCGTAGCGGTAGAGGATCCACGGGACGTAGTCGCTCCACTTCTGCCACGAGAGGCTGTTGTTGCCGAGCACCAGCTTTTCGAGAAACGCCGGGTCCTTCTGCGGGAGCAAATCCTTCAGGAGAACGTCGAAATACTGGTGGCCGGAATTCGGGAACACCCGGATCCGGCAGGGGGGAATGCTGGTCTTTCCAGTGTCGTTCATCGCTGAAATGGGTTAGGGAGCGTCTTGAAACAAGACTCCCGTCGGCTGAAGGGTGCCTTTTCGGCGCAAAATCATCCCATTCGCCTCAATGAATCTTGATTCGTTTCGTCTCATGTTACGATTTTTCGCTCGAAAATTCATTCCTCATCCTCGATCCGCTTTTTTTCAAAACGCTCCCTAGGCGGCCTTGAGCGGGTTGATGCCGTAGGCGTCGCAGAGCTTCACGAGCTCGTTGTCGCCGGGCTGGTCCGGGCGCTTGATCGGCACGATCTCGCGCGCGGCAAGCGCCTTCATGCGCAGCAGGGCCGGTTCGAGGAAGTAGGTGTAGGCGGCCTTCTCGGGGTCCACCTTTCGCTCGTCGGGGGCCTCGTCCGGCTTGGCGACGATGTGGGCGCCCGCCCTGCCGTAGCAGACGAGGTTCGCCATCTTCATCGCGAGGGGGCGGCGCAGGTCCGTGTCCTCGCCGCGTCCGCCGTGGTATTCCGCCAGCGCCCCGAGCCACGTCACCGCTGCGTCGGTGTCCGGCGCGATGGACTTCACAAGGGACGCGAGAATCTCGCGCATCGCCTCCGGGTTTTCGATCCCGAGGGCGCGCCAGTCCGGGTCTGACGCCTTTGCGCCGCGGCCTTCCGCCGTGCATCGGGCGCACTGGCTTGTCACCCACTGTTGGAATTGGCCCGCCAGATGGTCGCCGTTCGCCCGTGCGCGCGAGGGCGGCACCGGCATGAGGCTCTCGTAATCCACGTTCAAAAGATGCCGCACCGCGTGATTGATCGCGCGCATTTCCGCGGGCGAGGCGTCCGCCACCTTCGCGTCCAGTTTCGCGAGGAAGGCCTCCAGAACCTCGCGGCGCTTGTCACGGGGCTTGGGGTTCGGGAAAATCTCATACTGCTTGAAGAGCGCGGCGGCCCCGGCGGCGAGCTCCCTCTGGCGGGTCTTCAGGCGCACGATGCGATTGGTCGCATCCTTCCCGCGAACGGCGAGGATGCTCCGGCGCGCCTCCACGAAGAAGTATTCCGCGCCGCCCGTCGCCTTGTCCGTTACCATGCAGTCGAAGCTCTTCCGACTCACGGGACTGGCGAACTGCCGCGCGAAGGCGGTCTCCTTCATCAGGTTGTTGTAGCGGACGCTGCCGGGGGCGAAGTCCTGCTTCACCTCGGCGAAGTCGCGGTCCGGGCTCTTGTGGTTGTGGATCGCGAAGGTCGTGCAGGTCTCGGGATTGCGGATCTGGCCGAGGTTGCTCACCACGTCCTCGATGACACCGTAGATGTTGGAATCGTTCGGGTTCACCGCCTTGTTGAGCTGTGTGGCCCACCAGGTGAGGGTGAGGTTGAGGGGCAGGGGGCTGGGGCCCCGGGGATTGCGGAAATACTCGGGCGTGGCGTGCCTCCACCAGGCCTTGACGCCGTTGATGAGCTGGTCGGCATTCGGGCACTTGTAGCCGCGCAGGCCCTGAAAGATGCTGAAGGCATCCATGTTCAGGCGTTTGGCATAGGTGGAGACGATGGAGGCGGTTTTGCCGCGCTTGAGAATTTCCTTGAAGAAGAGCTGGGGGGTGAAGCAGCGCGTGGCCCTCTCCTTGTCCGCCCCCGTGGCGTCGGCCTTGTTCGCGCGGCTCTTGATCTCGCGCATCAGGTCCGCGTCCATGATGATGCGTGTTTCGAGCGACTTGGTCTCATTGCCGACGCCCGGGAAGTCCAGAATGTCGGCATCCATGAGGTAGTCCTTGAAGGCATTCGGCCTCTCGGGTGCTTCCGGGAAAGGATGGTCCGAAAGGTTCGCCACGTTGATCGGGATGACGAGTTCCCACACAAGGCCCTGAAAAATGGAGAAGTCCTCGGGCGTGGAGGCAAGGCGCGCCGGCATGGAATCCTCGCACGCGATGAAGACCGCGCCGTTTTCCTCGCGCCAGCCGAGTTTGCCGATGAGGGTCTTGAGGATCGCCTCCGGAGCCCTCGGATTGTCCGGCATCGGGGTGAAACTGATGTTGCAGGCGCCCATATTGAGGAAGAGCGCCGTGGCCTCCAGCGAGCAGTACACCTTCTTTCCGGTCCAGAGGCCGCCCTTGCCCAGAAGCCGCAGGTACGTGTCCGCCATCGTGCGGTAGAGGTTGGTAAGTGGCTCGTAGCCGTCCCACAGAATCTCCGCGGCAAAGGCGAGGGCGGCGTCGCGGCTGGCGAGGAATGCGCTCTCCTCCAGCAGGGCTCGCAGTTCGCTCTCCAGCGCCGAGGTGTCCAGCCCCAGTCCGCGGAACATCGGATCGTCCGACTCCGCCAGGTCCGAGATCACCTCGCAAAAGTCGTGCATCGTCTCGTATGCGTCGCGGTCGAGCGCGCCCTTCGGCGCGGGATGGGTCCGCGCAAAGGCCTTGTACTGGCGCCGGAAAAGATCGAGATCCCACTTGGTGGTGTCGCCCTTGCGGGGGCCGTAGCATTCCGTGCTGTACCCCCGCGCCAGCGCATGCCAGAGGTCGCGCGGAGTCACCATCTTCATTTCCACCGGATACTGCGGGTGGAGCACCTTCATCGTTCCCTTCGCGCCGTCGAGGGTGCCGGGAACAAAGCGCGAGAGGCAGGACGAGCCGTCCATCCCCTTGTTGTAAGGATTGAGCACCTTGCGGGGCAGATACCACGGAAGCGTATTCACGTCGCTCACGAGCGGGGCCATGAAATAGAAGGGGTTGCCACCCTCCCAGTGCAGGCCCGTGCCGACACCCGCTTTTCCCTCGTCGTCCGTCAGGGCGGCGTGGCCGTCGATATAGGCGGAGATGAGCGTCGATTTCCCGGTCTGTGACGGGCCCCAGATGGCCATTGCGGGCCTTGGCTGGGACAGTGCCTCGTCCACGGCCTGCGATTCCTTCAGCAGGGTGTAGAGCTGGTTCACCCAGCCTGAGGCGGGCAGCTCGTACACACCCTCGCGTTTGCGGCCCAGTGCCCAGTACCAATCCGTGAGATCGCGGGCAAGACCTTGAATATCTTCGGCGTTATTCATCAAGATCGGTTTCAAGTCTGCATGCAGAGGACGGGAATCGGCAACATTAAAGATTGAAAACTATCAGGTTTGCTGTCATTTGGTTAAGTAGTGCCGATGTGCACTCGCGCGCAGTCGGTTTCATTAATTTTTCCAATCCACACGAATATGCGTAACTCGATTCATGCGCTCTTCATCGCGGCCGCCTCGTTCGCTCTGGCGACCTGTCTTGCTGCGGCTCCCGCCAAACCGATCTACGAGTCCGACATCAAGGCGGAACAGCGGATCGCCACTGCGATGATCGGCGACGCCGTGAACGACCTGACCCATTCCTCCAACGCCTACGGCAACGGCACCTACAAATACGCGTGGGTGTACCTGACCGACTGCGGCGTGAAGCTGGACCAGACCAAGTCCAAGCTCAAGGATCATCCGGCGCGCATCCAAGTGGCCCTCAACTTCTTCGGCTTCACCATCGGCAGCGACACCCGCGCCGACCTCACCAAGAAGTACTACAAGATCAAGGACGATCTGGAACGCGCCTATCAGAAGATGAGCGCTCTGGAGGTCGATCTCGGCAAGAAGCTGGGCGTCGATGTGGCGAGTGTTCGCAAGATCATGTCCACCTTCCAGATCCTTTGCGAGACGACCAAGGACCCGAAGTATTGCGAGGCGTATGCCCGCCTGAAGGGCCTTCTGGACAGCGGCGACATCGCGGGCCTCGCGCAAGCGATCGACAGCATGGGCGGCCTTCTGAACGATGCCCGCAGCGACGCGCAGAGAAACAACGTCGATGTCGAGATTCCGACGAACACCCACGTCACGACCTCTTCCACGGGCGGCTCGGTGACGCCGGCGATCGGTGGCCCCGCAGCGTCCATCCTCTCCTCCATTTCCCCGAACGATCCCAACCGTTCCGCCTACGAGAACGCCATCCACGCCCTTGAGCGCGCGGCGGCGGCGGGCGACACCTCCGCCCAGGCACGTCTTCAGGCCCTCCAGCAGGCTTCTGCCGATTGCGCTAACGGCGTTCCCGGAGGCTGCGAGCGTCTTCGCCAGCTTCTGAACTCGCTTGTAGCTCCGTCTGCTCCGGCTGCCTCCTCGGGCCCGGTGCGGATCAACGTCGGCGGCGAGGAGCTCACCTTTGTCGATGGCAAGGCCATCAAGACCGTTTACATCGGCGGACGCGGCATGCGTCTCAAGAAGGAGGTCGTGATCAAGATCGTCGATCCGAACACGAATCCGCCCACCTGCCAGGAGGTTTCCTCCCGCGACTGGAACCTCGTGGTGCAGAACTCCACGGTCCAGAGCACGGCGACGGGCGCGGTGGTGCGCTTCTCCCTCATCGAAGAGGGTGGCCGGTCGGACTTTACGGTCAAGAGCTGGACGGTCACTTCGGCCAGCGGCGCGATCCTCCAGAGCGGCAGTACGCTTCCCGCGGACGTGACGGTCACTGAACAGGGCACCGTGACGGTCGAGGTCAAGGGCGTCACCGAACTCGGCAGTGATTTCTCCATCCGCTCCACCGTTGAGGTCTCCTTCTAGACGGTTGGTGTAACACAATGACCGGCGAGGAGATACGCGACTTTCTCGATCTGGAGGAAACGTTCACTTCGGGAGACGTTCAGAAGGCGTATTCCC
The DNA here is from genome assembly GCA_001604565.1 of Puniceicoccales bacterium Verruco_01. Classification (GTDB taxonomy): domain Bacteria; phylum Verrucomicrobiota; class Verrucomicrobiia; order Opitutales; family Oceanipulchritudinaceae; genus Verruco-01. The sequence goes on from LVBV01000016.1 coordinate 79,179, forward strand.
AGCGTCTGGAAAAGGAGAAGCAGGCCCTTGCCAACGGGGGCTCGCGCGCGGAGCGCATGATGGCCCGCGAGAAGCTCTCCCGGCTGGAACGTATCCAGGGGGATGTCACACTCCTTGTGACCCGCATGAGGGCCGCCGAGGAGGTGAATAAATACCTTCCCAAGGCCTCCGCGCATGTAAAGGCCGGCAATTTCAAGCTCGCCGACGTTTCCTTCAAATACGTCCGCAAAGTTCCGGCGGATCTGCTCCCCGAGGACCTGCAAATGGCCGTCGAGGAAATGGCTGCGCGGATCGAGGAGGGACTTGCCGGGTCCGCCGCCGCCGAGGCCGAAGCCGCAAGCAAGGCCGCCGAGGCGGAGAAGGCCCGCGCCGAGGAAGCGGCCCGCATCGAGGCGGAAAAGGCTTCCGCCGAAAGGGAGGAGAAGGCACGTCTCGCCCGCGAGGAGGAAGAGCGCCGTTCCCGCGAAGAACAGGCGCAAAGAAAGCTGGCCGCCGAGGAGGCGCGCAGACAGGCCGAGGCCGCAAGGGCCCGCGCCGCCGAGGAGGAGAAAGCCCGCGCCGAAGAAGCGAGGCTCGCCGCGAAGGCTGCCGAGGAGGCCGCGGCGAAAAAGGCCGCCGAGGAAGCCGCGAGGCTCCGCCAAGAGGCTGCCGCGAAGAAGCAGGCCGAAGAGGCCGCACGCCGAGCCGCGGAGGAGGCCGCCCTCGAAAAGACAAGGCGGGAAAAAGCCGCCGCCGAGGCGTCCGCGCGGCGCGATACCGAATCTCTTGCCACGCTCGCCCGTGCCGAAGCCGCCCTTGCCGCCTCCGACGAGGCGCTTGCCGCGAATCTGGCCGCCGAGGTGCGCTTTGCCTATTCCCCGGACCGTCCCGCCGGAGCCGTTGCCGCGCGGCTGGAGGCCCTTGCCGCCGCACTGGAAAGCCTCGCCGGACGCCGCCGCATGGTTGCCACATCGAAGGCGCGCCTCGCACGCGCGGACAGCCTTGTGGTGCGCGGCGATTACGAGGGCGCCTCCCAGCTCCTTTGCGAAGCGCTGACGGAGAAGGTTTCTGCCGGGAACGAAAAAGATTGGGAAATCCTCTGTCGCCCGGAATTGATCAGCGCGTGCGAGAAATTCGTCCGCGCCCGACTAGCAGAGGCGCAGCAGGCAAGCCTTTCGGGCCGTGCCGCTGCCGTGGCACAACTGGCCGGGGTGGCCGAAAGGTTGACCGGCCTCATCTCGGGCGGGGAGGCGATCCGGGCCGAGTTTGCCAAACTTTCCAGCACTGTCACCCTCCCGAATCTGCGTCCCTGCGCCCGCATGAGTCTTGAATATTCCCATGGCGGGTTCTCGCGCCGTTGCCTTCAGGTGATCGCGGCTCCGTCCGTTGTCTTCGGACGTTCCGTGTCGGCGGATGTGGTGGTGCGCGTGGCGACGCCGCCGGGCGATCCCCGCCGTTCCAATCAGGTGATCGGGCGGCGCCATCTGACGATCGAGATCACTCCCGCGGCGATCACGCTGATCGACGGAGTGCGCGGCGAAAGCGGCACGTTGGAAGCCTCCAAGAACGGCATCTTTCTCGACGGTCGCAAGGTCCTGTATCCGAAGAAGATCGACGGATCGGGAGAAGTGCTTTCCATCGCCTCGGCCCAGCTTGGCGCGGAGGTGGCCCGCTGGACGCTGCACCTCGTAAAGGTGGCGGAGGCGGGCGAGCTTCCCGGAGTGTTGGCTCCACAGGGAGGTTTTGCCGGAATCGCGGGCCTGTATATGGAGCGCCGGGACGAGATTGCCGAGGATCTCCTCCTTTTGTGCGGGCCGGTGCCGCTCGCTGCGGCGGATGCGTCGCTTGCCCCGCTAGTTCTTGTCCCGACGGGCGGCGGAATCGCCCTCTGGGATGGCTCGACGGCGAAGGATGCGACGGAGGGCGTTCCGGGTGCCAAGGTGCTTTCCGCCGGGCAGCTCAGTTTTGTGTAAGGATTTCCGCGTTCTCTTGCCTGAACGTCTCGTTACCGTATCGTTTCCATCATGCGCGTGGTTGCCGTAATCTTCCTTCTTTTTGCCTGCCAGAATCTTGGCGCGGCGCTCTCGTGGGAAAGGCTTGCCGTACGCATCACGGCGGCTCCCACGGATACGCAGACGGTCGTCAGCTTCCCCTTTGTGAATGACGGGAGGGAGACTGTGACGATCGACTCGGTGCAGTCTTCCTGCGGTTGTACGACCGTTGAGCTGAAACGGACGAAATACGCGCCCGGCGAGAAGGGGGAGATCAAGACCGTCTTCACCTTCGGCGACCGCACGGGCCCCCAGCACAAGACCGTGACCGTCATCGCGAGCGAGGGGGAGAAGCCCGTCACGATCCTCTTGGAAATGTTCGTGGACATCCCGGAGTCCGTCACACTGGAGCCACGCGTGGTGACGTGGAAGAAGGACGGAGCAACCGAGGCGAAATTCCTCACGCTGCGCATCGCGAAGGACTTTCCCGGCATTCCCTACAGCGCGCAGATGTATTCGCCGCGCAGCAACTTCCGCCCCGGGACGCTGGAAAAGGTTTCCGACGGGGTGTATCGTGTGAGCCTCGTGCCGCTTTCGACCGGGGACATTCTGAACGAGGCCGGGGAAATTTTTGTCGATGTAAAAGGTTCCGATCCGCGCAAGATCCTGTTTTACGCGAGCATCAGACCCTGACGCCGGGAGGGTGTCGACGACTCCCTTACTCGAAGCGGATGAAGCTTTTGTGCCGGGTCTTCTGCGAGGGCGTGAGCGGCGGAAAGTCGAGACTCACCTTCGGGGGCATCGCCTCGGCGAGCTGCCCGGCGCGCTTTTTGAGGTCCAGCCAGCGGTCCCAGTCAAGTTCCGGCGCCGCCGCCGCGTGCCGCAGGAGGCTCCGCCACTCCAGGTGCGCGCGCTCCACGTCGCCGCTGGATAGATCGTCCCCCGTCACTTCCGGCAGGCGGCCCGGGCATTCCTCAAGAAGCATGAGCACTTCCGAGGCTCCCTCGCCGTAGGCGGGCGGCAGGCCCTTTTCCAGATAGCCCTCGTAGGTTGCCTCGCCATAGGCGGCTCGGCAAACGGCGGCCATGCGGTCCGACCCTTTGCCGAGCGGCGCAAAACGGTGCCCGGCGCGCAGGTTCGCAAGGTCGTACACCAGTTCCGCAACCGGATACGCCTCATCCTCCAGCGCGGCGGCGATGGCCAGACCCTCGCCGTGGTTGAAAAAGGAAAAGAGCCTTCCCCGGCGCGTGGGCACCGCGTTTTCGTCGATCAGACCCAGCCGGTACCAGAGGACGGCGGGCGTGCCGGAGGAGGCCGCCTCCTCGCAGAGGGAGCCGAGGTCGTAAAACACATTGCGGACGCGCTTGTTGGGAGCAAGGAGTGCCGCGCCGAGGCTGTCCACGTACGCAGGGACTTTTTCGTCCGAGAAATCGACCTTCGCGTAAAAGTTCTCCCCGCGCGAGGCAAGGCCCGCGAAGCGCCCTGTGCTGAGAAGTTCCGGTGCGGAGGCGACGAGGCGTTCCACCTCCTCGATCGTCCAGCCCCGGCGTTCCCTTACGGGCGCCTTCGCCTTGGCGTAGTCCGCCATGTTCCGCGTGAGGACAAGATCGCCTTCGCCCTTGCGGCCCAGCCGCGCCACCGGGAACTCTTTGCCGAAGAGACGGGGATTTTCCGATAGACGGCAACTGCGCCCCGGCTTTTTGCCCGAAAGAGTGGAGGCGAGCGAGAGTGCCGGGACCCAGCCGCGCGGAGTGCGCGCAAGGCAGTCGGCAAGGCGCGTCAGACGCGGCGTGCGCGCGCGTTCCCATTCCCCGGCGCTGTTTTCGATTTCTTCCAGTTCCTGAAATCCCGCTCGGGAGGGACCGCGTTTTCCCGGCGTCTTCGGCTGGCGGACAAAATCGTCGAGGCCGAGCGGGACGGAGCGCTGGCTGAACATACGGTCCGCGAGCGACCGGGCGGCCTCGCGCGGATCGTTCCCCGCGTCCGCAGCCGCCGCCATCACGCCGAGCAGGCTCGGCCAGTCTTCCCGCCCCGTGCGGCGGATGAGGAGGGGCTTTGCCTCCGAGAGCCGGGGCTTGCCGGGCGCCACGATCACGTAGCCGCGCTTGTCCAGGCCCCGTCGGCCCGCCCGCCCCATCATCTGCAAGAGCTCGTCGGGGCGCAGCAGATGCTCCGCGGCGCCGCTCCGGTAGGAACGGTCCGTCACTAGGACGCTGCGGAGCGAAAAATTGATCCCGGCGGAAAGGCCCATCGTCGCCACCACGACGCGCAGCTGCCCCGCCTTGGCGAGAGGTTCGATGAGCCCCGCGCGCTGCCGGTAGTCGAGACCCGAGTGGTGGTACGCGATCCGTGCGCGGAGAAGCCGCGACAACTCATCGCCCGCCAGCCGCTTCTGCTCCGGGGTGAGAAGGAGCGGCTCGTCCTCCGGCAGCATTCGCGCAAGTTGCCGCGCAAGCGTTTCCGCCGCCTTGCGCCTGGGCGCGAAGGCCAGGAGCGGGGCCATTCCCTGCGCGAGGGCCCTGCCCACAAGGCGCGGCCAAGTCCCGTGGATGGAGGAGGGAATCTTGTCCGGCAAGGCCTCCGCCATGATTTCCTCAAGCGGCACGGGCCTTTCCCGGCACTGGACGAGCCTCGCGCGGCGCCCGAGGCGGGCGAGCCACTCCACGGCCTTGCCCGGGTTCCCCACGCTGCCGGAAAAAAGCAGCAGGCGCGTGTGCTCCGGGGCGGTCGCAATGGCCAGCTCGTAATTGGCCCCGCGCGTTTCGTCCGAGACCATCTGGTACTCGTCGATGACGAGCAGGTCCGGCCCCTCGCCCTTGAGGAAGCGTCCCTTGCGCGCTTCGAGGGTGGCGACGACGACAGGGGCGCCGGTGTTCTCGGCGATGTCGCCGGTCGCGATGCCCACATTCCAGCCACGCGCGCGCCATTCCAGGAGCTTGTCGTTCGCGAGGGCCCTCGTAGGGACAGTGTAGAGCGCGTTGCCCCTCCAGCCGCCTTCGATCAGCATCTCGAAGATGAAGGTCTTGCCCGCGCCGGTGGGGGCGTCCACCACCACGTCGGCCCCGGAGCGGATCGCGCGGATGGCCTCCCGTTGCCAGAGGTCCGGGAGCTTCAGCGTTACCTCCAGTTCATCCACGTAAAAATCCTCCGCAATCACAATCGGGAAGAACGAAGACTCTGACAACACGCTTCTGCGGTGTCGTCCTCTGCGCGATCATTTTTAACAGACTCTTACGCGGCCTCGTTCGGCTGGGAACGGCTCTGCTGCGGCTTTTCCGGGGCGATCTCCACCGTCGGTTGCGCCGCGTGCTTGATCAGGGGCTTTGCCTTGCCGGCGACGACGTCGGCGGTGATGGTGACCTCCTCGATGTTCGCGGTGTCCGGCAGGTCGAACATCACGTCCAGCATCAGCTTTTCCACGATGGCGCGCAGGGCCCTTGCGCCGGTCTTGAGCTCCATCGCCTTCTCCGCGATGGCCTTTGCTGCGTCCGCCGTAAAGGTCAGGCGCACGCCCTCGATCGCGAGGAGCTTGGCGAACTGCTTCAGGATCGCGTTCTTCGTGCCGGAAAGGATGTTTTCGAGGTCCGCCACCGTCAGCTCGTCGAGCACCGAGACCACCGGCAGGCGTCCGATGAACTCGGGGATCATGCCGAACTTGATGAGGTCCTCGGGCGCGATGAGCTTCATCACGTTGTCGGCGGTCATCTCGCGCACGTTCTGCGTCGTGTCCCAGCCCACCGTGTTCGCGCCGAGGCGCCTGCGGATCATGCCCTCCAGCCCGACGAACGCGCCGCCGCAGATGAAGAGGATGTTCTCGGTGTTGACCTGGATGTACTCCTGATTGGGGTGCTTGCGGCCTCCCTGAGGGGGAACGTTGCAGGTGGTGCCCTCAAGGATCTTGAGGAGGGCCTGTTGCACGCCTTCACCGGAGACGTCACGCGTGATGGAGACGTTCTCGGTCTTGCGGGCGATCTTGTCGATCTCGTCCACGTAGATGATGCCGCACTCGGCCTTCTTCACGTCGTAATTGGCCGCCTGAAGCAGGCGCAGGACGATGTTTTCCACGTCCTCGCCCACGTAGCCCGCCTCTGTGAGGGTGGTGGCGTCCGAAATGGCGAAGGGGACCTCCAGCAGCTTGGCGAGGGTGCGGGCAAGAAGCGTCTTGCCGGAGCCGGTGGGGCCCACGAGCAGGATGTTGCTCTTCTCGATCGTCACGTCGGCAAAGTCTCTCTCGTCCAGATGGCTCGTCACGCCGCCAAACTGGGCGGAAAGGCGCTTGTAGTGGTTGTACACCGCCACGGAAAGGACCTTCTTGGCGTGGTCCTGTCCGATGATGTGCTGGTCCAGCACCGCCTTGATCTCGGCGGGACGGGCCAGATTGAAGCGGCGCTGTTCCTGCGTCTCCTCCGGGCTTTGCAGCTCGCGGTCGATGATCGTCTTGCAGACGTTCACGCACGAGTCGCAAATGTGTACTCCCGCCGGGCCCGCAATCATCTTGCGGACCTCCGCAGCCGACTTTCCGCAGAAGGAGCAGAAAGTCATCTTTGTCGATTTCGCCATCTTACTTTCCTGCCGGTGCGGGCTTTTCTTCCTTCTTGAATTTCAGGACCTGGTCGATGAAGCCGTATTCGAGGGCTTCCGCCGCCGTCATATAATAGTCGCGGTCGGAATCCTTCTCGATCTTCTCGACAGATTTGCCGGTGTGCTCGGAGAGGATCTCGTTGATCACCTTGCGCCAGCGAAGGATCTCCTTCGCGGCGATGGAAATGTCCGCCGTCTGGCCGCTCGCGCCGCCGGAAGGCTGGTGGATCATCATGCGGGAGTGGGGCAGGGCGTAGCGTTTTCCCGGCGTGCCCGCCGCGAGGAGCACCGTGGCCATGCTGGCGGCCTGCCCCATGCAGTAGGTCTTGATATCGCAGGTGAGGAAGCGCATGGTGTCGTAGATCGCCATGCCGTCCGTCACGCTGCCGCCCGGGCTGTTGATGTAGAGCTGGATGTCCTTCTTGGGGTCCTCCATCTGCAAAAGCAGCATCTGGGCGATCACGGCGTTCGCCACATAGTCGTCGATCGGCGTGCCGATGAAGATGATGCGGTCCTTGAGCAGGCGGCTGTAGATGTCCCAGTGACGCTCGGTGCGCCCGTCGTTTTCCACGACGCTCGGAAGAGGAAGGTAGTAGCTCATGGTGTCCTTGAATGATTCCTTCCGCCAGTGTGACGGAAGAGGGCGGAAGTTGCCAGCCTCAAGACCGCGCCGGTAACTCCGCCTGCCCCGGCACGCTGCCCGGCGCCCGCCGACAGAATATCCTTCGGCGTTATGCGCTGCTGCTAAAGAAAAATTGACTGCACCGTCCGTTCCCGGGAGGAACGGGCCGCCCGCGGCGATCCGCTAGGCGTGGTCGTGACCTTCGTGGGACTCTTCCGCGTCGTCGCTTTCGACAACCGAGGCCTTCTCCGCGAGGAGCTCCATCGTCTTGTCGAGGACGATGTCGCGCTGCATGCGGCGGAAGTTGGACTTGTCCTTGGTGAGTTCCTTGACAAGGTCGGCGGGCTTCACACGCATCTGCATGGCCTGCAGGGTGATGGCGCGGTTGAAGTCGTCCGGGGTGGCCTCCACCTTCTCCTTGGTGGCAATCTCCATCAGGATGAAGTTGCGGCGGACCTGGATGAGGGCGATTTCCGCCGCACTCTTGTCCAGTTCCTCCTTGTGGTTCTCGAATTCCTCCCTCGGCACGCCGCGCTGCATGTTCTCCATCATGATGCGCTCGATCACCTCGCGCTTTTCGCCCTCGTGGGCGCTCTGCGGAACCTCGAACTGGCAGGACTCCAGAAGGAAGCGCGTGATCTGCTCGCGCTGGGACATGTGGCGGTTGTAGGAAAGGCGGTTGGTCATCTCGGTGCGGATCTTCGACTTCAGATCTTCGAGATTCTCCGCCTTCACGCTCTTGAAAAATTCGTCATTCAGCTCCGGCAGGACGCGCTCGCGCACCTCGTGCACCGTGAGGTGGTAGGTGCCCTTCTTGCCGCGCAGGGCCTCGGCCTCGTGATTTTCCTCGAAAGCCTGCTCCACGTCCTTGGAATCGCCCGCGGCCATGCCGATGACGCCCTCCACCACGGCGGGAACGCCCAAGGTGTTCGGGCCGGCCTCGCCAGCCTCCTCCCAGGTGTTCTCCTGCGTGCCCCAGATCTTCTTGTCGGTCATGCCGGCAATGTCGGCGCCGTCGATCGTGCCCTTGTAGGAAACCTTGACATAGTCGCCCGCCTTCGCAGCACGTTCCACGGGGTTGTACGACGCGCGGCTCTTGCGCAGGTTCTCCACCTCGGCATCCACCTCCTCGTCCTTGATGACGATGGGCTTCACCTTGGTTTCCACACCGAAATACGTGGGCAGCTCGATCTTCGGCATGAGGTCGAAGGTGAAGCTCTGCACCGCCTCGACGCCGGGGGTGAAGGTGGTATCGGGAGCATCCACGAGAACATACACCTTCTGCGACGGCTTGTCCTTGGCATACTCGTATGCGGCGGAGACGCAGCGGCGCGTGGTTTCCTCGGAAATGGCCTTGGCGAAGCGGCGGCGGATCATCTCCTCCGGCGCCTTGCCGGGGCGGAAGCCCGGAACGCGGGCCTGGGCGGAAACGTCGCGAAGGGCTTCGCGTTCGTGGCCGGTGACTTCGTCGGCGGAAATGGTGACGGTCACCTTCACGCGCGTGTCGGAAAGAGTCTCGATGGTGTGGTTCATTGAAAAGAGGTCAATTTAGCCTTGGAAGGGCCTTGCGGTCAACGGTTTTGTGGCAAGGCGGGCGAAACCAGTACGGTCCCTCGCCTAGAAAATACTGCGGGAAAGGCGGAAGAATGCCACGTATTCTGCTAGACGCGGTAGCTCGGACGGCCGTCGCCGCGACCCTTGAAGATCTCCGGCACGGAACGCTCCTCTCCGATCTTCCCCTGAAGGCGGATGAGCGCGTCCAGAAGCGCCTCGGGCCGGGGCGGGCAGCCGCTGATGTAGAGATCGACCGGCACGATACGGTCCACGCCCTGCAACACGGAATAGGTGCGGTACATGCCGCCCGTGGAGGCGCAGGCGCCCATCGCGATCACCCACTTGGGCTCGGCCATCATGTCGTACACGCGGCGGACAACCTCCGCCATCTTGTAGGTGACAGTTCCGGCGACGATCATGCAGTCCGACTGGCGCGGGGGAAAGCGCATGACCTCCATGCCGAAGCGCGAGATGTCGAAGCGCGAGCCGCCGGCGGCCATCAGCTCGATGGCGCAGCAAGCAAGGCCCATCGGCATCGGCCAGACGGAGTTTTTGCGGATCCAGTTCACCGCGGCGTCGAGTTTCGTGACGATCATCTCGCCGTCCGCCCTGCCGTTGTAACCGTAGCTCTGAGTCGCGTTCATCTGGGAAATTGTGGCGGCGAAAGGCCGCGGGGGGATACCTTGCCGCCTTGGGAGCGTCCGGGCAAGACGTTTCTACCTGTCACGCCCAGGGGTCGTGACGTGCCTGTGCCATGAATAATGTGTCAAAAATCATTCACCGGGGAATAAGAAATTAAACATAAATTTAAAGTCTCAAAAATAGATGTCGATGCACAAGTCTCAAACGGAGCAAACACTCCTCACACAGAATGAAGAACATGGCTCTCAAAAAGAAACTTCTCCTCCTCACGCTGCTGGCGACCACTCTCCCGCTGGCACTTCTCATCGGACTATTCACCATCGGCAGTTTGCGCATGGCGGACGATGCCGGTGCCGCCCTTGTGTCTTCGGCACAGGCGGACATGGAGCACATGGCCGTGAATCTGTATGCCGAAACACACACCGCATGGGCCCTCCTGAACGAGGATCTGAAGAAGAGCTCCGCCTATGCCGCCGACATGGCGGTGAAACTAGGAGGGATTCACGTCGACACCGCCGAAACGGCGGAATGGAACGCCGTGAGCCAGACGGGCGGGATTTCGCAAAATGTGAGCCTGCCACGCATGAAGCTGGGTGGCGAGTGGCTGGGGCAGGTGAGCGATCCCGCCACGGCGGTGCCCCTTGTGGATGAAGTGACACGCATTTCCGGTGACACGGCAACGGTTTTCCAGCGCATGAACGATTCCGGCGACATGCTCCGCGTGGCGACTTCCGTGATCGGCAAGGACGGTCGGCGCGCAGTGGGCACCTACATTCCCGCGCGGGGTCAGGACGGGTCGCAAAGCGAGGTGATTTCCACGGTTCTTTCCGGCAGAACCTATATCGGGCGCGCCTTTGTGGTGGACCGCTGGTACGAGACGGCATACTCGCCCCTCACTGGCAAGGACGGGCGGGTGATCGGCATGCTCTATGTGGGCATTCCCGAGGAGAAGGCCACTGCGCCGCTTCGTCAGAGACTCATGAACATGAAGGTCGGCAAGGACGGCTACGTTTTCATTTTCAACACTAGGGGGGCCGATAGGGGACGCTACTACCTTTCCTCGGGCGGAAAACGCGACGGCGAGATGGTGATCGACCTCAAAGACAGTTCCGGTCGCGCGATGGTGCGCGAGATGGTGGACCTGGCATCCTCTTCCACGCAGGGGAAGGTTCAGAGCTACAAGTATTCATGGAAGAACGAGGGCGATGCGGATGCACGCGTGAAACTGGCACAGCTAATTTACTTCGAGCCCTGGGACTGGCAGATCGGCGTCAGCTCCTACGAGGACGATTACACCGGTCCGGCAAAGGCCATGCACGCCGAGGCGGTGCGGAACCTCTGGATCGGCATGGGTCTTGCCGGTGGCTTCGCGTTGATTGCCTGCCTCATCGTGGGGATCATCGTGACCCGCGTGGTGAAGCGCGTGGAGGTCATTTCCACGATGCTGCGCTCCGGCGCGGACGAGACGGGCAGTGCCGCCCGCAATGTTTCCACCGCCAGCGAGGAACTGGCTGCGGGGGCCAGCGAGCAGGCCTCCGGCATCGAGGAGACCGGCTCCACCATCACCGAACTCACGGCACAGACCAAGGTGAACGCCGAAAGCGCCGCGCGTGCCAGCACCCTCATGAGGGAGACCGGCGCCCTCGTCGATGATGCCGATTCCCGCATGAACACCCTCACCGGCTCCATGAAGGAATTGGTGGAGGTCAGCGCAGAGACGCAGAAGATCGTCAAGACGATCGACGAAATCGCCTTCCAGACGAACATTCTCGCCCTGAACGCCGCCGTCGAGGCCGCTCGGGCGGGGGAGAGCGGCGCCGGGTTCGCCGTGGTGGCGAACGAGGTGCGCAGCCTCGCCCAGCGCGCCGCCGAGGCTGCGCGCACCACCGACGAACTGATCCAGAATTCCGCCACACGCATCTCCGCCGGACGCGAGACCGCCGAATCCGCCGCCGAGGCCTTCACCCGCGTGAAGGAGAAGGCCACCGAGGCCGGGCGTCTCGTGGACGGCATCGCCCGGGCCAGCGCCGACCAGCAGACCGGTCACGAGCAGATCGACAAGGCTGTGAGCCAGATGAACACCATCGTGCAGCGCAACGCCGCCAGCGCTGAGGAATCCGCCGCAGCCGCCGAGGAACTGTTCTCGCAGTCCGAAATGCTGCTCGGCAGCGTTCGCGACCTAGACTTCATCATCAACGGGACGCAGGACGGGGAGGATTCCGTCACAAAGGTTGCTGCCCCGGAGGCAAGACGCAGCGCCGGCACCTTCCGCCCGGCTCAGCGTTCTGGCGCGCTTCTGGCAAAGAAGCCCGTTCCCGCCAGAAACTCCTTCCAGAGCCTGCCGCAGCGGGTGTAGCTGCCATCAACAGGTGCGCGAGGCCATGCTGCGCGTGAGCGCCGCGAGGAACCAGGCCCTTTCCCCCCAGCGGGAGAGGGCCTCTTCGCATTCGTCCGAGAGCTCCTTCACGCGGAGGACGGAGGCCTCGATGCCGTAGAATTTTACGTACGTGTTCTTGCCGAGGGAGGCGTCGCGCCCGGCGCTCTTGCCGAGGGCCTCCGCGTTGGAGGTGGCGTCCAACACGTCGTCGGCGATCTGGAAGGCAAGGCCCATCGCCCTCCCTGCGCGGCGGATGGCGGTCACGTCCTCCGGGCAGGGCGCGGCATGGGTGAGTCCCATTTCAAGAGAGGCGGTGATGAGCGCCGCCGTCTTGTTCAAATGGATGAAGTCGAGGTCCTCTGGGGAGATTTCGGAGCCTTCACCGAGGACATCCTCCACCTGTCCGCCGATGAGTTCCCGGCTGGAGGCCGCCTTCGAGAGCAGGTGCAGCAGCTTCTGCCCCACGGAGGGTTGATAAAGATAGCCTTCGCCGAGGATGCGGAAGGCCTCCGTCAGCAGGGCGTCGCCCGCCAGTAGCGCCATCGCCTCGCCATACACCTTGTGATTGGTCGGCAAGCCCCGGCGCAGGTCGCTGTCGTCCACGCAGGGCATGTCGTCGTGAATCAGACTGTAGGTGTGCAGGCATTCCACCGCCACCGCCGCGGGCAGGGGGTCGAGCGAGGCTCCCGCCATCTCCGCCGCCGCGAGGGTCAGAATGGGGCGCAGGCGCTTGCCCCCGGCCTTCAGGCTGTAGCGCATCGCCTCGTGGAGGATCGCGGGTCTTGTCGTGACGGGAGTTGTCAGCCGCTCGATGCCCTCTTCGATGCGACTCAGGTAAATGCCGGACTGTGCTTTGAAGTCCATCGTGTCATCTTTGACGGGTTGCCCTGTTCGGCAAGCCGCAAGTCGGGAGGTTTTTCGCGACGGGTGAATCCTGAGGCTTGTCGGCGTTTTTCATCATCGGCAGGGTGTCGTCTTTGCATAGATCGGGGTGGGGTGGGTGTGCGCTATTTTGCAATTCTTTTGCGAAGGACCGGGGTCTTTTCGGATGGCTTTCCTGCCGCATTGTTCGCAGGAATCTGTCGGAGTCGGCGGCGTTACCTAGGGGAATGGAAGAAAAGGTTGCGCCGCGTCTCCCACTGGCGCAAAGTGACTTTCCGTTCCTTGAAATCGCACCATTGCGGGATGTTTTCCACCCGGCACCATGCCGTGTGACGACTTCCCGCCTGTCCGGATTCATCCGGACCGACCGGCGATTTCAGCGGACGCCTATTGGGGGTGTTCCGGAATTCGACCGATGGTCGGCGCTCGTGGTTGCATGTCGGAGATGGTGGTTGGCTCCGTATAAAAACTTCCACCACGCCATTAAACGGCACAGAAGAATACGCACTCGCGGCTTAATTAACGCCGCGACGCTCCGCCCCTGACGTCAGCTAAGGGGATGGAGCGACGCAAGCTGGCACTTTTCACGGACCGCTTTTCCGGGTCCGCGAATCGTACCGACAGGAAAATCGCCAAAGGGAAGCCCGCGAGGTGGCGTCCCAAGGTTAACTCAAACACCCCGACAAACATGTAGAAGCCGCCTGCCAAGGCCACCGGGACGCGGGTTCAACTCCCGCCACCTCCAAGATTTTTCTGTTTTGAGCCGTTTTGTAAGCAGCTCATGTTTCGTGTCTTACGAATCTCGAACGCATTGCGTTCAACTGTGCTCAGGACAGTTTTTGCGCTCTCAGGACAACTCGACGCTACTGGGCGTGTGGATTTTGCCTTAACTGATGCTTAACAGGCTGCTGAAGTTGTGTGAGGCCGGATTCCAGCACTACGCTAGCCATCTGCGGAGCTGACGGTCCTCGATCTCTGGGAATGCTTGGCGGACTGCGGTCAAGGCGCTGCGGCCTTCTCCTCGGGCAGTGGAAGCTAGTGCGCGCACTTGGTTGCGCATGATGCTCTGGCGTTGCACGCCGCGGGCCTTGTGTAGCCTGCTGATCGCACTGAGAGCAAGGTCACGCTTCAGATCCAGACTCATGTAGCCGGGGACAAAGATCTGCGTGCCGTATGGAGTCACGTTGACAGAAGGTTTCATGAGCAACGGTCGGTCGCCGTCCATAGCCCAGAGAAACCATTTCCAGCAAAAGATTGAGAATGCTACGCGGAACTGCTCGCGCTCGTCATCGAAAGCCCATGTAGCATGCTGTTCCCAGTTGCGTTCCGGGATGAGAGGACGACGCAGTTTGCGCTCTATCACGAGGTCCGGCCAGCGTTCCTGTGGGTTGCGGAAGAGTTGCTTGAGCAGTGCCCAGTCCGCAGCAAAGGCTCGGGATGTCTCCAGGTGTTTTTGGTAATCTTTGAATTTCTGCTCTCCTTCTTTCGTCAGGTAGTCTTCGAATCGTCCGATCTGCACAGCCGTTTCGTGAGCTGCGATTGCATGCGCGTCATCAAGAATCAGCCGGTTGAGTCCGCACTCGCCGTCAGCATAGTGGCTCTGGATCATGCCTGCGATGGCAAGTATGTCGGCGGGGATTGGGGTCAGGTTGCCTTTCAGAACTTCCATCAGGCGTTGCGCACACTGGGGCAATGGGTGTGGAAACGGTGACGTGCCCTGCCATAGTGCCAGGCAGATCCAGCCGAATGCGTCCGCAATTCCCTGCTCGGCATTTTCATCACGGGCGTCCAACCGCTCTGGAAGCTCTTTGAACAAGAAGTCCAGCGCGTTCGGAAAGAATGCCAGATCCACAAGCGGCGATCGCCCGTTCGCTACTGTGGTAGGCCAATCGGGGATCTCGAATCGCTTTAACCACAACGCCTTGAATGGAACTCTCCTCTGGGTGTGGTCTATATTCCCGTTGGTCATCAATGTAGACATTTAGGTCCTTCTTTTATTAACTACAAGAGATTACAATTTGCTGATGGAGCTGACAATCCACAGGGGGACTGAGCAGATAGGCGGGACGGTTATCACCGTGCGCACGCCGAACACATGCATCGCCCTCGACGCCGGCACCGCGCTTGAGGGGGATGCTCTGGAAGAAAAGCAACGCTTGTCGGCGATACTGGGGGAGGCTGCGGACGGCATTTTTCTGACACATGCGCATCCGGATCATGCTGGGTTGCTCATGGAAAGGAATCTCCGATCTCCGGTATACATGACGGAAGACACTCAGAAGATCCTGCTCGCTGCGTCACTACTTGGTAATGGAATACCGGTCTCCAGGGATTTAGTTCGCAAGCTCCCATTAGGCAATCCCATCCGGATAGGGGATTTGTCTGTTACGGCGTTTGAGGTAGATCATTCGGTTGCGGGTGCCGTTGCCTTCCTTGTCGAGGGGGGCGGAACTCGCTTGCTTTATACTGGGGATATACGGATGCACGGCATCCATCTGGCGCGTACGGAAGAACTCTGCAAGGCAGTGGCGGGCAGGGTGGACGTGTTACTCATGGAGGGCACAAACATGGACACACAGCGCCCTGATGTGGTGAAGTCCGAGGGGGATGTGCACCGCGAGATTGCAGCGTCTGTGACCGCCGCCCGTGGGTTGGTTCTCGCGCATTGCTCCCCGCAGAATGTCGATCGTATTCTTGGTTTCATCAATGCGGCAAGAGCGTCGGGCCGCATTTTCGTTGCGGATGTGTACACGGCGTTCGTCCTGTATCTATTGAAGCGGAGACTGCCCGATCATCCAGCCCTTCACGACCCTCCGCCATACTACCGCACCTGGCTTAACAGGGCGTCTGCGGCCCGAGCCGGGCGGATCTGGAAGGGTGATGGTAACTTCATGCCTCTTGTGGAGCATGCTCAGGTGAACTTGCAGGACATGTTGGCCGATCCGGGGCGTTACGTGCTCCTGTTCCGCCCCAGCATGTTGCACACGGACTTTGGAGAGAAACTGCCGGAAGGCACAACTCTCATCTATTCGGCTTGGAGCGGCTACCTCAGGGAAGAACCGTGGAAGGCACCCTGGGCCCCCGTCCTTAGCCAGCTCGACGCCGCCCATATCCAACACATTCACACGAGCGGACATATCAGTCGTTCCGACTGGGTCTCATTTGTAGATCGTATTGGACCCCACATGGTCATCCCCGTTCACACCGAAAAGCCGGAGTCATATGCGGAGGCTTTCGCCCGGGTGCATAGATTGGCGGACGGGGAAACTTTTTCGATCCCGCAAAGAAACAAGGACTAGCAAGCGATGGATAGCCATGATATCAACCCCCGTCTCAGTTTCCATGAGGTGAAGAATGAGGTAAGGAAAAGTTGCGAACAGAGACAGGCTTGTCAGATTACGGCGAATCTGGAGTCGCACATTGCCGCGACGCTGGAACAGGCGCCCGAACGCAAGCAGGCGTATCCCTTGAGCCGAAAACACCCCTCAGATCGAACCACTGGACATCTGGTGGACACGTTTATTGACCTCAAAGAGGTCCATTGGGAAATTGCCTGTTGGAATCAGAAGGACATTTTCAAAAACGTTGGTCCCATCAAACGCTTGCAAAGCTATCAGGTGATGACTCGTGGCTCGAACCATTGCAAAGGGTGGGGGGAGATTGATCTGCTTGCGGTTGGTCAGAATGGCATGCCGGTTGTCATCGAACTCAAGGCAAATCGACAGGAGCGGCCTCTTCGCGCCCTATGCGAGAGCGTGGCTTACGCAACCTCCCTCAAAAAGAACTGGGCTCGATTTGCCGCTCAATGGGAGCCTTATGCCGAAGTGCGCGTTGGGAGCACCGAGCCTACCAGTCCGCTGAAAAAAGCCCATCCAGGCTTGGACGTGCTACCAGTTTCTCAGATTGGGGCTGTTTGACGACTCTTTTCGGTTGAAATCGTGCAGTTTGTTGCATATTCGCGCCCTTTTGCCTCGTTTTCGAGGCTTTGGGGCATGGCGGGGCCTTTGCGGCTTACGCCGCCGTTGGGCGCAGTGGCAGGTTCGCCTCCGCGAGCGACAGTTTCGCCATTCGCATCAGGTTGCAGGCGCTGCCCACAAACTGCGCCATGAAGTGCGTCTTCTCCGCCCCGATCCACCGGCTTTTCCGGAAGTTCCCGAACGCCTTCATCCACCCGAAGTTTTCCTCGATCCGCTTGCGCAGACGCTGGCTCACCCTGTACGCCGCGCTACGTGCCGTCCGCCCGTCAAGTCCCGGCGTCCTGCGACCTGTTACCCGCGCCACGTGTGGCGCGATTGACCGGTCCCGGCACTCCTGCACGAACGCCTTCGTATGATACCCTTTGTCCGCCCCCACGCTCTTCACGTTGAAGCCGCGATATGTCAGCTCGTCCAGCTGATCGCTCGCCGCCTCGTGCTCCGCGCAGCGCTCTCCCACGGCCTGTTTCACGTCCAAGAGCACCAGCAGGCCGTTGCGGTTTTCGCTCACCGCGTGCATCGCGTACCGCAGCTTCGCCGCGTCGCCCTCGCTGTGCTTCACGAGCTTTGCCTCAGGGTCCGTCGTCGATGCGTGCGTCTCGTTGCTCCGCTTTTCCCCCTTGAAATCCACCCATCCGTTTCCGCCTCCGGGCGGCGGAGGAGGCTCGTCCTTCTTGCGGAAGCTCTTCGCGCTCGCCCACGCCTCGATCAGCGTCCCGTCCACGGAAAAGTGCTCGTTACTCACCCAGCCGCGGCTCTTCGCAAGCTCCACCACTTCCGCAAAGAACAGCTCGCTCACATGCCCCGTCCGCATCCGGCCCAAGTTCTTCGAGAAGCTCGTCGAATCGAAGCCCTCCTCGTCCGGATTCATGTCCAGAAACCACTTGTACAGCAGGTTGAACGGCAGCTCTTCCGTGAATCTCCGGCACGAGCGCACCCCATACAGGCACATCAGGATCCACGCCATCAGCAGGCGCTCCGGCGGGATGCTCGGGCGTCCCTTCGCCGCATACATCCGCGCGAACTCCGGCTCCAGCGCATTCAGCACTTCCCGGCACATTCGCTTCACTTCCCGCAGCGGATGATCGGAGCGCAACTGCGACTCCACGTTGATCAGGCAGACCGTTTCCGTTTCCCTCGCCGCTTTTCCTCGCATGAGAATTTGTCTCACACCGCAGAACGGACATCAAGCAGGGAACACATCCCGACGGACTTTTTCAGCGGACTGCTACGTCGATGGACCTAGTGATTGCCGCGCCGAGTGAATGGTGGAGTGGCGTCCAGCCTCTTGGCGAAGCACACAAGAAACTGGTCCAATCCCTGAATGCTCACGGTTTCCGCATCCACTATCTTTCGATCCACCACTGTGGGCTGGAGAATGGACTACCGAAGTTGGAAAGACCCGAGATATTGACGCAGAATTGATGTCTCTATGACTGGATTATCGGAAGATAATCTTCCACGCGATCGAATCCAAACGTCCACGCTACGGCCTGCTGTGCTGTCCGAATTTCGGGCGGCACGGTGAGAAAGTAGTGCTTGACGGAACCGTCGGCCTGGGGTGTTGCATCGACAACCTCCACCGCTCGCATGATTCCGGTGTAATCCGCATTGCCGTCCTCATCCCATGCGCCGATCTCCCACAGGGTGCCGAAGTCGTCCATCTGAACGATGACAGCACCTTCAGCCTTGAAAAACGCCTCCACGCCATACCACTCAAAGAACCATGCCATTACCTCCGGCGCATTTAGTTCCGTATTTTGTAAGGCGTATAGAGCGTGTTGAGGCAATTCCCAGGGCATCACCAACCGAAGATCTGTAATCTCCCAGTCCTGAATCCAGCCTCCTGTTCGGCAAACAAATACTGGAGGAGCGGACGGCTCCGTATACCCATCCAGCATCCCATAGTTGTATGAGCGCATGCGGGCGATAACGCGGCGGATCAGGTCTGGATTAGTCGGCGACGCGGATGCTTCCATATAGATAAACCCGCTGGTTGATAATCTTGTAATTGCCAGGTGGCAGGTCGATCGGTTTGTGTTCCTCATGATCAACTCTGAACGCACGGTCGCTCTTGAGGAATAGATGTGCTCCTCGCCTGAAGCCGCGTGTGCCATTTCTCAAGCGAACACGATGTGCATGCCCCGTGAGCTCGCCTTCCGCCAAGACGAGGACTTCGTCGTGGACTTCGGCAGCGTTTGGTGGCATTTGGGGAATCTCCATTATCAATACGTCTCCCTGCCGGAACATCTTTTGCATGCCGAGATTATCCTTGCTGTGAATACGATTGGGAAGGACGTGTTTGGGGACATTTATGACATGGCGACCAGCCAAAAGACCATGAGCGCTGTACGGAATCACTTGCAGCCAATTGGCATGATTTGTTCCCGATGTGAACCCAGATGCTTGTGTTCCCCTTCTGTGATAAGTCTCATTGTAATGATAAGACACTTCACCCTATGATTACCTGCTCACTCTGGTAGAGTGAGTGCGATGGGAACCCGCAATCACTGTTTGGGGCCGAGACAGATCGCACGATTTGAACAGGCAGCCTCGCTCCTGCCGGGCGTGGACCCGGTGGAGGTTTACCGCTTCTACATTCGCCATACGCAGAGCGGGCGGAAGTCGGTCGCGCTTGCTGACGCCTCGCGGAGTTACCTCCAGATGCTCGTCGAAACGGGCCGCGCCGTTGCCTACGTGAGCCATGCCCGCAAGGCGCTGGAGGACTTCGCTGACGAACTTGGGAGCCGCGATGTGGCGGACTATGACGCCGAGTCGATTCGTGGCCACCTCTACTGCCTCAATTACTCGCCGGTCACGATCCGCCACCGGCGCGGGCACCTGCTTTGCGCCTTCGCCTGGTGGGTCGAGCAGGGCTGGATCGACGCGAACCCCGTGGAGAAGGTGAAGCGTCCGAACGTCGTGAGCGGCGAGCCGGGAATCCTGCCCGTCGCCGACATGGAACGCCTCTTCCGCGCCAACGAAAAGGTGGACCCCGGCATCTGCGGAATCCTCGCCCTCGGAGCGTTTGCCGGGATGCGCACCTCGGCCATCGGGCGGCTCGACTTCGAGGAGCTGGACTTCGGCCAGCGCGGCATCCTGACGCCCGCGTGCAAAACGAAGAAGCGGCGCCGCCAGTGGATCGAAGGCCTGCCGGAAAACCTCTGGAAGTGGCTTGAACGGACGCCGCCGGAGATCTTCGCCCTCGATGGCCGCCAGCTATTACACCGCCGCGCCGAGGCGTTCAAGCGGGCTGGGCTGCTCATCGAGGCCGACGACATCGCATACGAGAACCGCAAGCGCGAGGCGAGGGGAGAGCCGCTCGTCACCTGGCAGCCGACGCACCCGCCCAAGAACTGCCTGCGCCACAGCTTCGCCACCTACCACGTAGCCCTGCACCGCGACCCCGGCAAGACCGCGCTGATCCTCAGCCACCGCAATCAGCAGGTTCTCTACCAGCACTATCTAGGGATCGCGACAAGCGCCGAGGCGGAGAAATACTTCAGGATTCTGCCGAGGTGAGGGCTACTTCCCGGATGTTTCGGGATAAATCGTGATGCCCTCGCTCGCGATCTTTTCCAGCAGGCGGGCACTTGTCGTGACCTCGGGGCGTACGATGTCGAACTCGTGGATGATCGGGGTTTCCTCGATCGCCTCGCGGATGCTCGACCATTCGCTGATGCTGGCCTCCGGCGCATACACGGCAAGGTCGATGTCCGAGGCGCGTTTGGCCGTGCCGTTGGCGCGGGAACCGAACAGCTTCACTTCGCGCACGCTCGGGAACCGCCGGAATGTGCGGCGGAGCGTCTCCAAGTCTTTGTTGCGCAATGTGGGCGTGTTCATCGTTACTCCCATGTGAGAGCATGGAGCCTGCGGCACATTTCCGCAAGCGTCGCGGCGTAATCGCGCACGATGTTGGCGTAGATGCGCCGGGCGAGGCCCTCGTCGTAGGCGTGCGAACTGAGGTTCCGGTCCTCAAGCATGGCGAGCCAGATCGCGGACTCTTCTTCAGTCGGAATGAGGCTGGCGGCGAACGCCTTTTTGAGCGTCGGACGCGGGCCGGGGCATTCGTGCCCCTGATGCTCTAGGTAGAGCTTCAGTGCTTTCCAGACGACCTCGAAGGTGAACTCGAAACGCTGGATTGTGGCATCGCGCACAAGCTCGCTTTCCGGTTGGGAAACGGCGTCGGAAAGGCGCTGCGTGCTGCTCTTGACCTCAGCCAGTCTCTCGATGAATCGTTCCCTGCTCATGGTGCGCCTGTGTTTCTGATCGGAAATGTAAAGAAATGCGCCCGCCTCTGCGAGAAAAAGGTTTCACTGTTCGTTCGACAGAATCCACCTGATGGGATTGCATCCACCTTAACCTTGCCTACACTGCCAGCCGTGAAAGTCACGGCACATTACCGCGAGGAACGGAAGGCACCTTGGGAGGCTCGCTGGTGGGTGAACCGCCAGATGCGGACACGCTTCTTCGAGACGGAGGACGAGCGCAACCTATTCATCAAGAACTTCTCACGCGAAATCGTTCAGCACGGCGAAGAGGTATACAAGTTTGACAAGAATCGGATGCGCCGCGCTCCTTAGCTATCGTGCCGTCGGCATGAAGCTGGAACGTTCGCGACGTATCGTGTCGCGCTATGGGTGTATGATCCGGGCATGCAATTGGATCTGCGTCTATCTGATCTCAAAGAGATTCCGACGTCCGTATTCCGTGTGGAAGGGGTGACATCGCTCAATCTGGAGTTCAACGAGATATCGGAGATTCCTGACCGGATTTTTGAGATGCAGGATTTGGAAGAGTTGCTTCTTGGCTACAATAGGATTAGCGAGATAAATCCGCTTGTCTTTCAGTTGCCAAAGCTGCGAAAGCTGCGCCTGTCCCGCAACCGAATTGAGGGCCCGATGCGGTGCGTCGAGTTTGGTTCCGGTCCAGACATCGAACTGAATGTTTCGCATAACCAACTTGATGGTTTTGAGGGCTTTGTCGGTTACCCTCGGCTTGCATCCATGAATGCCTGTTATAACCGGCTGACGGATCTGTGCTCAGGTCTATTTGCCGAATCGCCTCGATTGGGGGTGCTTCACCTTGGAAACAACAATCTGTCCTTGATCCCCAAGGGTATCTTTGGGGCCGGGGGTCTTCAGTATCTGTCGCTGCCCTACAATTCATTGCAGGCGATTCAATCGGAGGCTGCTGAATTATCGAACCTGCGAGTATTGCACGCACAGGGAAATCGACTGCGGGCGCTTCCGGGCGGCATGGATATGTTGGAGGAGCTTATCGTCCACGAGAACTGTTTATCTCAATTTCCAGATTTTTCAGCCGGTGTTCGCTTGCGTTACATTGACCTCACGTGCAACCAGATCGAATGCATCCCTGACTGGCAACAACGCCATGCCACCCTGTGCTGGCTGATCTTGACGCGTAACCGAATCGAGAGTCTTCCCGTTTCACAGCTTCAGGCTCCGCGTCTACAATACCTTTCGCTGGCTGACAATCCACTGAAGCAGATTCCGAGTGCTGTGGAACTGAGTTCCTTGCTGCAATTCCAGAAGGACAAACCAAGATCGAGCAAACTACGCATTGACTTGCAAGGTCACTGCTTGCCTGAAAAAAACGATTTGGGGGCGTATTCCCCATATTTTGATGTGTACGTCTGATGGGTGAAGTTTGTCGCGCGTAGTTTAGTTGAGGCGAATCCCGTTGCTGGAGCGATTTCGAGCGCGAGGCGCGTGCCGAAGACGCCAGAAGCGATCAGGACTGCCTGCCCGAAACCGAGCGCCCGGCAGCGATGAAACGGATGCGTGCCACTGTGCTGGCTGGAGAGTTCACGCCGCTTTGCAAGGCCACCTGTTATGTGTACATGCATGAAACTCTGTTCGCCAGAGTGATACGATGCACGAGCACTGAGTCGTCATGAAAGCCTTGCAGGGCCTAGAATGCTGCGATGACGGCAGGATGGCAAAGTAGTGTGCTTTGGATAGATCACTGGCGGCATGAAGGCTTCATCCGCTGGAGAAGTCCGGGGATTGTGATCAGTGCCCGAGTCTGGCGAGAACGTGTATCTCCCTTCGCAGTGCTATCGGTATCAAGACGAGCCGAAAATATCCAGTGTCAAAACTCAGTGTCAAAACTCGATCTCTTCTCACCAGTGCCAGTGTCAAAACCCAATACTCCCCCTCTGCGAGGGGGGAGTATTGGGATGTTATGACACTGGGCATACCCCTAACCCCAAAATGACACTGGCTGTCAATATTGACACTGACACTGGCGATGACGAAAGCGAGGTGCGGCGATGAGTGGTGGCGACTACTCCGAACGCCAGCGCGCGCGCAACGCGGACTACAGCCGCGCCTACGCCGACTGGGTCGCCAAGCTCGGACCTCGCGAGCGTCGCAAGCTACGCAAGCAGGGCCTGCTCACCGCCGAGCCCGACCGCTACGAAACAGGCAAGCCCTGCGACGTGTCGGAGTTGCCTCTAGTCGGCGATGACGGCGTGGCGATCGAGGATGGCGACTGCGAAGCCGACGCTACGGACCCTGCGCTCACCATGGTGAACCCTACGCAGGCTGCGCCGGACTACGACCGCGTCTGGGAGGTGTTGCGTCGGCTCCTTGGCGAACTCCTCTCTACGCCCAATGCCCAGCTTTCGCTGGAATGCCTGGCGCTCGTTAGCGGCGTCGGTTTCATGGGCGACTCGATGACCGCGATCGCGAAGCGCCACGGCGTTACCCGCGCCGCCGTGTCGAAGCGCTGCATCCAACTGACCGAACAACTCGACATGCTGCCCAGTCGCGCCATGCGCTCGTTGACAGCGCGCGCCACGTATCGAACCGCACAAACCAAACACTATGAGCTTCGAGAACGCTTTGACCATCGACAGCGCGACCGTTCGCGCGACTGAAACCGGCCTCTGTTTCGACGGCGACCTCTCCTTTGAGGAATGGCGCGACGTGGGCCGCAAGGTGGGCCGCGTGGCACGCACCTCGCTCTTCCTCGTCGGCGACTGGCTCGTCTATGGCGAGTCCCGCTGGAACGGCGGCGAACGCTTCGAGAAGATGCCGGGCGAACAGGCTGAGCGCTACATCGAGGCCATGCAGGAGACCGGCCTTGAACTACGCACGCTGATGGACGCGGCCTACGTGGCGCGGAGCGTGCCCTACGCCGAGCGTCGCCCGCAGCTGACCTTCGAGCACCACAAGGCCGTGGCGAGCCTGAAGAGCGAGGACGAGCGCTGCGAGTGGCTGGAGAAGGCGGACAAGCAGGGCCTTTCGACGCGGCGCCTGCGTAAGTCGATCCAGCTCGGCCACGTGGCGACAAAGAGCGAGATGCAGACGCCGGAGGTGACGCGAGGAATCGACAACCACATCCCGTGGGTGAACGGGCTTTTGCGTTGGTGGAAGAAGTTCGAGGAGTCGGGCTGGGTCGAGAACGCCACGCGCGAGCAACTGGACGCCGTGCTCGCCGACCTGCGCGAAGTCGAGGCACTGCTGGAGAAGCTGAAAGAAGCCCGCGACGACAAGGAGGCGGTGATCGATATCCAGTAGCACGCAGTTGAGTCCCATCGACTCGTGGCGCCACGAATCGAGCGGACGCTACTGGAGGCGACTCAATGTGCGATACCCAAGAAACCCGCGAAGAAATGACAGCCGAAACAGAGGATGCACGCAGGGCAATGCAGGCCAGCTTACACCGCGACACGCCAGAGTTGACAGGGAGATTATGGAGTAGACGAGCGCGGACGAACCCAACGCACGCCGCTCAAGTTGACACGGGGAATATGGGGTAGGCGAGCGCGGATGAGCCCGACGCACGCCGGGCAAGTTGACACGAGGATAGAGGTATACGCCACGGAGCCAGCCACGATGAAGAACGCGACCAAGCATAACACCAACCTTTCCACCGCCGCCATCATGGTGGCCTCGCTCCTTGGCCGAGTTCATTTTGAGTTGCCCGCAGTTGAGTCCAATCGACTCGTGGCGCCACGAATCGAGCAGACGCTACTGGATGCTACCAGATGTGGAGGCCGACAATGAGGAGCAGCGCCAAGTCCAGTAGCACCGAGTAGACAAAGGAGGGGGGCGTTCAGGAGTCTTCTTGCCTCCTAATGACGATTTAGGGTCCCTCAGCAGACCGGCTTGTTTGAGAGACATTACGATTTTTCAATTTCCCACATAAATCAGCCCTTCAATCCCTCGGAAACCGCTTAACCAAGCGGTTTTCCTGTTTTCTGGAGGTGGGAAATCGGGGTGGGAAATTGCCCGCCAACTTCCCACTTGGGCATGGGAAATTTCCCATCGGGCAAAACGGGAAATCGATGCCTGTTTCCAACCAATTCCGCGACAGTTTTTCTTTCGTTCGTGAAAGATCACCCTAGACGTGATTTGTCGCCGTGTTAGATTGTCTATAGAATCGGAAACAACTGATAGACAATGAATAACACATCTGAAACTGACGAAATGAAAGCGCGGATGCAGGCGGGATTCACGCTCCTGCACGCGATAGCGGAGACAATCCGCTTTCTGGGCGAAGTGCCCTCGGGGGAAATCTACTCGAGGCTCTCCGGACGGATCACGCTCGGCGACTACGAGCGGGCGATCTCGATCCTGAAACGCTCCGGCCTCGTGAGCGAGACGCGCAGCCACCTCCTCCGTTGGAACAAGTCGGCGGAAACGGGGAAGGAGACCGCGCGATGAACAAGCTCTACTGGATCATTTGCGAGGAGGGGGAGAAAACGCTCTACGAGGGGCGCTACCTTGGGCGCACGCGAGGCGCGGCGCTGAAATACATGAAGGAAGAGGTGGGCCGGTCGAATCTGACCGGCCTTGTTTATACCATCACGGAGATCCCCGTGCCGCTGATACGCGAGATTGTGGCCGAGGTAATACGAGGCAACGTAAGCGCCTTCCCGCTCTCCGAAACGCGCCCGCCCGCTCCGGCGCAGCACCCCGAAACGCCCGCACGCTACGGAGCCTTCAGAGCCGACACGGTGGTGTTGGAACCGGCGGACGAGGCCGACCCGCCTCCTCGCGGGGCGACGGTTCACCTGCGGACGGACTACGACTGGGCGAAAATCAAGGCGTGCTACATGGACGGGCGCGGCCCGAAGGACGTTGCGGCGATCATGGGCGTGCCGGTAAACACGCTCGCCAAGCGGATCACGCGCGAAGGCTGGGCACGCGAAAGGAGGCAGGCATGCGCACGATAGCCAAGCGAAAGGGCAGGGTGGAGCGACCGAGGCCGCTCGCATGGAAGCCCCGCCAGCCCTCTGATCTCGTCGGCCCGTCGCGGCTCATCGCAGAGAAGCTCATGGCCAAGGCGCGGCGCGGCGGAACGGAGCCGGTGAAGCTCCTCCTCTACGGCCCGCCGGGCGTCGGCAAGAGTTCGATCGCGGACATGCTCGCCCTCGAATTCACGCTCTCGCCATGGAGCATCGAGGAGGTGCCCGGCAAGGTCGTGACGGTCGAAACCGTGAAGGACTGGATGCGCGAATTGGCCTACGGGAGCCTCTACTCGGAGTGGTCGGTGAAGGTCGTGAACGAGCTCGATCGCTGCTCGCGGGACGCGCAGGACCTGCTCCTTGGCTACCTCGACAAGATGCCGCCGGGCCGGGGCTTCATCGGGACGAGCAACCTCGACCTCGGCCAATTGACGGAGCGATTCCAGACCCGTTTCCAGTCGATCAAACTCGAAGCCCCGAACTCGGATGAGATACGGGGCTTTTTGATGGCGCACTGGAAGGTGCCGGAGGCGGTCGCCGCGATGATCGCCGTCGGTTGCGGCGGGAACGTCAGGGCGGCGCTGGCCGACCTCGAAACCCACTTCGACGCCACCTGCCATGACTAGCCACGAAGAGTTCAGGGGCGTGCTTCGAAGCGTGATCTCCAAGGCCGACAACTGGCCGCGCAAGCCCGATCCGCGTCTCCAGATCAAGACAAAGCCGCACGGCTGGCTGTTGCCCGTCCTGCTTGAGTGCGAAAGCGCGTGTTGGGGCAGGTGGGACCACTGGTTCCGGACGATGGAAGCGGGCCGCGTCCTCGACGAGCCTATCCCGCAGATCGACTTTCAGCCAGACGCGGCGGGGCTTGCCCGCAAGATGCACGAGAAGTCTTTGGATGCCATCGCGCGCGGCAGCTGGCTCGGTTGGGATAGCTGGCGCATCTTCGACTACTACCTCGACTGGCTCCTTTACGCCTTCGGGAGTCCGCAGCAACCGGAGCCGCCGCGCGAGGTGGAGGAGGGCGCGTTCGCCCGGCTTTACCAGGTGTTCTGCCTCGAAGCGATGATCGCCTGGCCTGCGGACCTCTTCGGCGACATGCTGGCCGAGAACCGCCACGGGCGCGCCAACGGGTTCTTCCCGACGCCGCACAGCCTCGTCGAACTCATGACGAAGCTGACCTTCGGCGACGGCGACCATCGGCTCCAGACCGTGTATGATTCCTGCACGGGCACGGGCCGGATGCTGCTCCATGCGAGCAACCACAGTTACCGTCTCTTCGGGCAGGACATCAACACGACGGTGCTCAAAGCCTGCGCGGTGAACGCCTACTGCTTCGCGCCTTGGATGGTGCGGCCATTTCCATTCCTGAAGGACGATGCGCCGGAAGCCGTGGAGCCGGTGGCGCTGCCGGAGCCTCCGATGCCGCCTGCTCTTGAGCCGATTCAGCCCGTGAAACCGGTGGGGGTCCCGCAGTTCAGGCCCGGCAGGAAACCGGAACCGGCGCAGCTGACGCTCTTCGACTTTTGACACCTGAGCGCTGGTCATGAAGAGCGAGACAGGCGCAAAGGCGAAGGCGTTGGCCGACGGGGTGGAGGTGTGGTGCAGCTTCGACAAGCTCGTGCCCGTGGGCGACCTCCAGCCCAATCCCCGGAACCCGAACACGCACCCGGCGAAACAGGTGGAACTGCTCGCGAAGAACATCCGCTACTTCGGATGGCGGCACCCGATCACGGTTTCGCGCCTAAGCGGCTGCATTGTGGCCGGTCACGGAAGGCTGGAGGCGGCGAAGGCGCTCGGCATGCAGATTGTGCCGGTGGATTATCAGGACTTCGCGAGCGAGAACGACGAAATGGCGGTGCTCGTTGCCGACAACCGTCTTGCGGAACTGGCGACGACCGACCTCAACACGCTCGAATCGGTCATCAAGGACCTGAAAGTGGCCGACTTCGACACGCTCCTGACCGGCTTCGAGGACAGCGACCTTGAGAGCCTGCTCGGGCAGGTCGGGGAAGACTCGGTCGAAGACGGCGAGGCCGATCCCGCCGACGAGGACCTCGGCAAGGGCGACGTGACGATCGCGCTCGGCCTCTACCGCTTCAAGCTGACGCAGGAGGACTACCTCGCGTGGATTGACAGCGTGAAACAGGCCGTGGGCTTCGACAAGGAGTCCGTCACCAAGGAACTGCGCAGGAGGCTCTCCATATGATCACGCTCGAACCTATTTCAGCAGTCACGCCATCAACTTATAATCCTCGCAGCGCCGACGCCGCACGACTCGACCTGATCGAGCTGTCGCTGCGCAAGCTCGGCTTCCTCGCGCCGATCTACGCGGACAGCAACGGTGAAATCCTCTCCGGCCACCAGCGCCACCTCGTGGCCTCCCGCATGGGCGCGGCGGAGATTCCGGTGTTTCGCACGAAGGCGATGGATCTCGCCCAGCGCAAGGCCCTGAACATCGTCTTCAACCGCGCGACGAACGACTTTGACTGGAACAGCACGCCGCAGAAGGCGACGCGGGAACTGGCCGCGCTCGACGTGCAAAAGCTCGCCGCCGCGATCCCCGACAAGGCCGTCGGCTCGCCAGATTTCTACCGCTGCGTGCGCCCGAACATGGTGCCCGTCCGCGACCTCTGCCGCACGAACGCGGGCCGCTGGCTCCAGTATGCCCGGAACCTCGCCCGCACGCTGCACCGTCACGGGATTCTCATGCCGATCATCTGCCGCCGCGACGGCACGGTCGTGAACGGCATCGGTCGCCTCGAAATGCTGGCTGAAAAGAAGGCCGAGACCGCGCCCGTCGTCTATGTGACTGACGAGGAAGCCGCGTTCGCCGAGGCGATGATGAACCTCCTCTCGATGGATTTCGACGTGCATTCTCGCTACGCCGATCTCCTCCGCTACAACTCCTTTCGCCGCGCCCGGCGCGTTCGTGAAGAGCTTGGCAACGGCTTCATTTTCGCCGTGCACGGGGCCAAGCCCTGCCATACCTTCGACATCTTCGACGCGAAACAAAAGGCTCTCTGGACCCGCGAGCACGGGACGACCATTCTCGACTTCGGGGCCGGGCATCTGACGGAAACCGCGATGCTCCGCCGCGCGGGTTTCACCGTCACGCCCTTTGAGCCGTATCACATCAGCCGCGCCGAAATCGACCGAGACAAGAGCCTCGAAATCTGCCGCGAGTTCCTGAAGGCCGTGGCCGACGGCACGCAGTGGACCTCGATCTTCCTCGCCAGCGTGCTGAACTCGGTGCCCTTCGCGAGCGACCGCGAGCACATTGCCGTGATCCTTGCCGCGCTCTGCCGTCCGGAAACCCGCGTCTATGCCTGCGCCTCCAGCGTCAGCGAAACCGGCTGGCGCCAGGTGAATGGCAAGGCGTTCCTCAACAAGTCGAACTCCGGCAACATCGCCTTCCGCCTCGACTACGAAACGGGCATCCGAATAGGCGATTTCCAAGAGAAGCCAAAAGTTCAGAAATACCACACGGAAAAAGAGTTCCGTCAGCTATGGACTCCCTTCTTCCGCTCGGTTAGTGTTGCGGAGTTGAGTAACAACGTCACCGCAATCTGCTCGCACGCCCTGCGCGTGGAACCGGAACGGCTCCGCGCCGCGCTGGAGTTCGAGTTCGACCTGCCGTATCCCGATGGCTCGCGCATGGGGCTCGTGGCTGAGGCGAAAGCGGCGTTCGGCAGGAGGCTGGGGGTGGCACTGTGATCTACCTCTTGGACCTCAACTACACCCTCGTCGGGAACTCGCCAAAGCGCGGCGAGCCGCCGCTCCGGCCCTTCATTCGCCAACTGGAGCAGGAAACCTATCGCGGGTGGCTCGTGGACCTGCTCCGCCCGCATCAGGTGATCCTCATCACGGCCCGTCCCAAGCGTTACCGCGAGGCGACGCTGGAACGCATCAAGGCTCTGACCGACTGGCAGCCGATGGATGCCTATTTTGCGGAGATCGAAGCGAGACCGCCGCAGATCAAGGAGCACCTCTTGAACACCCACATCTTCCCGAAATACGGCACAAGCGGCTACTTCGGGCTGGAGAGCAATCCGCTGACACGGGCGATGTATGCGCGGTATGGAATCAACGCCGTGCGCGTCTCCGATCAGGAGATGATGTGGCTACCGGGCGACTAACCGATGTCGCGGAGCAGCTTCTTGTCGAAGGTCTTGAGTTCGCAACCTTCGCTTTTCGCCTTGGCCCAAATCATGTAGTCGCTGAAGTCCGCCTTGCCCTTGCGGAAATGTTGGAGAACGAGTCGCAAGCGGTCGGAATCCTCGAAAGAGAAGATGGGGTCGTTCAGGAGGTTTTCGACGATCTCGGCCCAGCCGTCGCGGGATACGCGGTAGGCACTTTCCAGCACCCAGTTGGTTTCGAGGAGCACGAAGTCGAGAAGCAGGATGGGGGCATTCTTGCGTGACTCTTTTTCGATGATCGCCGCCACGACGGCGCACTGCGCTTCATCGTCCTGCACAAGAAAACGGACGAGGTGATTGGTATCGAAAGCGAGCATTATTCCGCTTCCTTCTTGATGCCGTATTTCTTCATCATGTGCTGCCGGATGCCCTCGTCCATGTCGCTGGCGGAGACCGGTTTCATGCCCAGCTTGATGAACTTCCTCGCGCAACCGGCTGATGAGCCCGCAGTCCGCTGCTTGCGGACGGAAATCGTGTTCGCATCGGAAACGGAGAACTCAAGCCGATCCCCGGTGTTGATCGAGAGAGTCCGCCGAAGTGCCTTGGGAAGCGTGATCTGTCCCTTGGAAGTAACCTTTGCCCGTAGCGTTGCCATTTCTTACTAATCGCACGTTCTGGTAAGAAATCAAGACCTGATTTTGTGACACAACGCCCAATATTGGACCACGGCTTGACTCTTCGGTCATGTCGTGACAGATTTCTGTCATGCAGACGACGCTACGCATCAAAGATCATCTCTACCGCCGGGCGAAGGCTCGTTCCAGCGCACTTGGTCTGAGCCTCACGCGCTTCTTTGAGGAAGCCGTGGAGGAACGTCTGGAGCGGTTGGAACGCCGCAGCTCGCACAGGGTTGTCCTGCCAGTCTCCTCGGCGCGGGGTTCCGCGATGAGTCATGAGGAACTCAAGCGCAAGACTGCTGAAATCGACCTAGCGGACGATCTCGAAAGCCTGAAATAGCCGTGTATCTTCCCGACAACAACATCCTCATTAGCGCCTTCAGGGCGGATACGCAGCACCATCAGGCGGCCAAGAGCTGGCTTGAAGAGACGCTGAACGGCGGGCAATCCATCCGCCTCTTCCCGACGGTCGAGACGGGCTTTTTGCGCATCGTGACGCATCCGAAGCTCTTCAGCCCGCCTTCCTCGATGGAGGAGGCCGCAGCGTTCCTTTCCGCGCTTTGCGATGCGACGAACGTAGATGTGTGCCCCTGGGGATCGGAGGATCGAGACCTATGGCTCAAGCTCTGCGCTGATATGCAGCTCGTCGGCAACGATTGCAACGACGCGATGCTGGTCGCGCTGGCGATCGGTCGCGGCCTGCACCTTGTGACCTTCGACAAGGGCTTTTCCCGTTTCAAGGGGCTCGACTGCCTGATTCTGTCCTGAGTGTGGCAGTCTCTTGGAGCCAGGTGTCCATGCTCCCTTGCTGGGGCATCAGACCGTCACGACGCGGTCCGAATCTCTTATGATCTCGTAATGGTCCTTCAGTGTGGAAAGTGGGCACAACTGCGAGCCATCCGAATGGCGCAACTTCAGGCAGGTGCCGCAGGCCAGAAATTGTGCGCCCGCACTGAGCAATTCCTGCGCAATCTTCCGCACGTCGAACTTCGGGTCGTCGATCTGGTCCATCTCGACGCCGCGACCGGAGAGAAAGATGCGCACTGAGTCGCCCTGCCGAAGGCTGTATTACGCGAGACGCAGTGCGTTGAAGACGGTTTCCGGTTTTGTTTGTGTGATGATGATGCCGAGCTTCATGTCGTTGGGTATCCGGTTGGTGTTCGCATGCGAAATTGTATCAGGATCCAGAGGCAAAACGATCCCATAAGGCTGTGATGGCCTTTGCTGCAGGGGAGTCAGGCTGTGCGCTGACGATCGGCTTCCCCTTCCTTGTGGCTTTCGCGATTGCCTCGTCGTAGGGAATTTCTCCGGCAAAGGTTACGCAGGAGTTTTCCGCCAACTTGCGGATGCGCCCGGTTGCCTCCGGGTTGATGTCCGCCTTGTTGACGCACACCTGCACCGGCAGATGGAACTGGCGGCAGAGTTCGAGAATGCGGGCGAGGTCGTGCTCGCCCGAGAGCGTTGGCTCGGTGACGGCGAGAACCTGCGATGCACCGGTGAGACTGGCGATCGTTGGGCAGCCGACGCCGGGCGGGCCGTCGATGATGATGAGGCTGCGCCCGCACTCGGCGGCGGTTTGCCGCGCGCGGCTCCGCACAAGCGTCGTCAGCTTGCCGGAGTTGCCGAGTCCCGGTTTGAGCCTCGCATGGACGAGCGGGCTGAATACGGTGTCTGAACGGAACAACTCGCCGCCGACAACCGGGTGCATCGAGACCGCCTTGCGCGGACAGACCGCAACGCATACTCCGCAGCCCTCGCACTCGGACGGCTCGATGGCGAACCTGCGCCTGCCAGCGTCCGCCGCGGGGTGGATCGCGCTGAAGCGGCACTGGCGCGCGCACCTGCCGCAGCCCGTGCAGAGCGCGGCGTCGATGACGGCCTGCTTGCCGCCTGTAAAGTCTTCCTTCGTGCGCAGGGTGGGGGAGAGGAGCAGCTCCATGTTGGAGGCATCCACGTCGCAGTCGGCAATGACGGCATTGCCTGCAAGTGCGGCGAAGGAGGCGGAGACGGTGGTCTTGCCCGTGCCGCCTTTGCCGCTCACGATGACAAGTTCAAAGGGTGCTTGTGGCGTCGGCTTCATGTGAGTTGGGTGTTGGCCGCCTCGAACAACTTCGGCGCCTGACGCGAACGGGTCCGGGCGGCGATTTGGAGCAGGATTTGCGCGAAGGCACGCTTCAGTTCCGGCAGGGCACGCACGGCTAGGATGCCGAGTGAATAGGCGCGGGCGATGTCGAGGTTTTGCGGAAGTTCCGCCAGAATAGGGGCCGAGGCCTCGACGCATGCGGCTTGTATCATGTCCTTGCCTTCGCCGCTGCGGTTGATGACGACGCCGAAGGGCAGCTTCATCTTCGCACACACCTCCATCGCGATCCGCAGATCGTGCAGGCCGAAGGGCGTCGGCTCTGTGACGAGGATGACGTAATCGCAGCCCTTCACCGTCTCCATCATGGCGCAGGAAGTGCCCGGCGGCGCGTCGAGCAAAACCCAGCCGTCCGCGTCGCTTTTCGCTGCCTCCTTTGCGGCGCGGATGACGGGCGTGCTGTTGGCAAGGCCCACGGTGAAGGTTCCCGAAACAAAGCTGATCCCGCCCGCGTGGCCACTACGGATGGTGCCGACGGAGACACGTTCCTCGCGGATGGCCCCCGACGGGCAGACGATCGCGCAGCCGCCGCAGCTGTGGCAGAGTTCCGGGTGCACTAGCGTCACGTTTGGCAGGCTGGTGAGGGCGCCAAACTGGCAGAACCGCGCGCATTTCCCGCAATGAGTGCAGCGGTCGTTGTCAATAACGGGGATGCGGCGCGTCACCTCGGTTTCGCTCTTGATTTCGGGACGCAGGAACAGGTGGCCGTTCGGGGCCTCCACGTCGCAATCAACATAGGTCACTTTCTCGGCGCAGTCCGCGAGGACCGCGCCGAGATTCGTGGCCACGGTTGTTTTGCCCGTGCCGCCCTTGCCGCTGGCGATGGCGATTCGCATGTGCTGAGTGCGTCGCCTACTGGCCGGGATTGGGGGACGGTGGCTGCCCTGGGTTGACCAACGGCGTTTGCTGGGGATTGTTCTGCATGGGACCAAATCCCCTGCCCATCCCGCGACCGCCCCTGCGGCCCATTCCGCGGCCAAAGCCGTTGCCGTTACCCATGCCGCGACCCTGCCCGCGACGCATCCCGCCGCCACAGGGGCCCATGCCGCGTCCCGTGCGTTCGCCTGCTCCCTGCGGACCGGTTCCGTCTCTCATTGGTGCCATTGTGTGTCCTTATATATTATCCGAGCCGGGGAATGTGGGGGAATCCCGCATGTCGCCGGTTCGGGTTATTGTGCAAAATGTGATTTCAATCCCATCACCCGATGCGATTGAGCTGCTGTTTTTCCAGTAGCGCCAAAACCTCGTCCACGGTGCCGGATTCTGCGGAAAACGCCTGTATCCCCGCCGCCTTGAGCGCCCCGGCGGCCTTGGGGCCGAGTTGCCCCGTAATGACCGTTGTTACGCCGAGCGCGGCGATGGTTTCCACGGCCTTGAAGCCTGCTCCCTGCGCGGAATTGGCACCGGCGGAATTATCCACGACGCGGCGTGAGCCGTCGGCGGTATCGACGACGCAGAAGTGGCGGCAGCGTCCGAAGTGGGCGTCGATTGGGGCGTGCTCGTTGGCCTCCAGTATGCTGATGGCGATTTTCATCCGCAGTGGTGCTCGTGGCCGTGTTCGTGGTTGCAGGCCGGCTCGTCGTGATTCAGCGCGTCATCCTGAAACGCCTTGATGGCCAGCTCCGGAGAGGTGCCGGGAATTCCCGAGGCGACCTTGATCCCGTTTTGTGCGAAGAGATCCAGCGCTCTGCGGCCCATGCCGCCCGCGATGATAAGGGTTACCCCAAGGCCCTTGAGCCATGCGGGAAACACCCCCGGCTCGTGCGGCGGCGGCGTCAGCATCGTGACGTTCGCGATCGTGCGCGAGTCCTCGCTCATCTCGTACACGGCGAACTGCTCGCAGTGGCCGAAGTGTTCGCTCAACGTGTTGTCTGTCAGTGGAATGGCTATTTTGGTCATGATTGGTTTTGTATTCTGTTAATGAGCATAAGCCCGAAATGAGCGCATTGCAAGAATTTCGAGCATACGCTCATTAAATATTGACGATTGAATGAGAGCCGGTCTCAATAATCCGCATGGAGACAGCGCGAATCACGATTCTGGTGGATAACTACGTTTCACCGAAGGCTCCGCGCAAAATCATGGCGGAGCATGGGCTGTCTGTATGGATTGAGACTTTTGCGGGCGCGATCCTCTTTGATACAGGAAGCAGCGGCACGGTTCTGAAAAACAATGCGGACATTCTCGGCGTGGATCTTTCAGGATGTATCGCCATCTGCCTGAGCCATGGTCATTACGACCATGTTGGCGGGCTTGAGACGGCGCTCGGTCTGGCGCGCGGTTGTTCTCTTCACATGCACCCGCTTGCCACAAGGCCGAAATATTCCGGCACGACTGGCCGGATGCGCCACGCGGACAGCGTGTATTTTGTGAGCGGCGCCTTCAGGACTGTGGCTCGTGAAATCTGCGAAAGCGCGGGGCCGCAGGAAGTAATAAAAGGGCTTTGGACAACGGGAGAAATTCCGCGTCGCAATGACATCGAAGACGTCGGCGGGCGATTTTTTCTCGATCCGGACCTGACGGTTCCGGATCCATTGCCGGACGATCAGGCGCTTTTTCTTCCCACGAGCGACGGCACGATTGTCGTTCTCGGCTGCGCGCACGCCGGAATCATCAACACGCTCGCGCGAGTCCGGGAACTGACGGACAACGCCCCGATTTGCGCCGTTATCGGCGGCACGCACCTCGACGGAGCCTCGGGAACCAGAATGGCATGGACGCTGGCCGA
Organism: Puniceicoccales bacterium Verruco_01; assembly: GCA_001604565.1. Lineage (GTDB taxonomy): Bacteria > Verrucomicrobiota > Verrucomicrobiia > Opitutales > Oceanipulchritudinaceae > Verruco-01. The sequence goes on from LVBV01000016.1 coordinate 114,682, forward strand.
ACTAAAACGGCTGGGTGTAAGGGAAATCCATCCCTGCCACTGTACCGGCATCGAAAAGGCAGTGGCGCTCTGCAATAGCGTAGGCGGCGACAGTTCCCCGGCATACGCGTCTTTCAGAATGAGCTATTGATCGGCAACCGACGAGTTAACCCCAACGAATCTTCATCATGGACGAACAGATTATCAGACACCTCCCCGTCACCTTCATTTCCGGCTTTCTCGGATCGGGAAAGACCACGCTACTTCGGCGCATCCTGAGCGAATCGCCGGAGAAAGGCCGTATCGCCGTCATTGAAAATGAACTCGGCGAAGTGCCGATTGACGACGCGCTACTGGCAGATGCGGCTCCGGCGCGGCTTGATACTGTGCTCGGGCGCACCTGTTGCGAGACGCGCAGCGCGTTTGTGGACATGCTCTACAGCATGGCGGAAAAGGCCAGTTCGTATGACCGTCTCGTGATCGAATCGACCGGCGTCGCTCACCCGGGAATGATGGCGAATGCGATTCTGGAAGACGCCGAGCTGCGCAAGAAGCTTCGCGTGGATGGCATCGTAACGGTGGTGGACGCGGCCAACTTCCTTACGCACCTGGGCGGCGACGGGCACGCGCGTGAGCAGGTTGCCTATGCGGATGTCATCGTCGTCAACAAGTGCGATCTTTCGACGCCGGAGAAGGTGGACAAACTCATTGAAACGCTCCGATCCATCAACGGAGCGGCCCGTTACCTGACCGCGCAGAATGCGGATGTTGATTTGCGCGAGGTGATGCAGGTCGGTGGCTTCGATTTCGGGCGCATCGAAAACACCGTCGATGCGTGCCTCAACGAGGCCAAAGCCAGGAAGGGCCACAAGCACGGGATCCACGATATTCAAACCGTGGCGATCAAGAACCGCGACGAGTATGATTTCGACGCTCTCAAGGACTGGCTGGAGGAATACGTCCTCTGCAACGCGGACGACATCTACCGCGCCAAGGGGGTGGTGGCCTTGAAAGGCATGGACGAGCGCATGATCTTTCAGGGCGTCCACGAACGATTCTTTGCGACGCTGGGGGAGAAATGGGGCGATGCCGGGCGGGAAACAAAGATGATCTTCATCGGGCGCAACCTTGAAGCGGACGCAATCAAGACCGGTCTGGCCAAGTGCCGTGCCTAGGCATGGAGAGCTTCGGGAAAATGGCTGAATCTGCTGATACCGTGGGCACACTGGAGCTTCCCGCACTCAACGATGCAGGAACGGGGCTTTCTGAGCGAACGGTCGAATACCTCTCCGGCTGCAAGCGCGAACCGTTATGGCTACGCAATTCGCGCATGACGGCGCTCCGGCGCTACCTCGACACCCCGCGCACGCTGGATTGGGCGCCGCGTGAGTTGAACGAGCTGCCGCTGGAGGAGCTGCGCTACTATAGCGAGCCGGACATGCGCGGCGATTCGGGCGAGGCGTTACTCCAGAGCCTCGGTGCGAACGAGGAGCGCGGCGATTATCTTGGCGGAGCCATGGTGCAGGTTGACGGTGGGGTTGTCTATACCGACATCATGGATTCGTGGACGGACAAAGGGGCGGTGTTCGTCGATTCCACGACGGGGCTGCGCGACTATCCCGACCTTTTTCGGCCTCACTTCGGCAGCATTGTCGGAATGGACGAAAATCCCTACACACGGCTTAACGGCGCCGTGTTTTCAGGCGGCTCCTTCATCTTCGTGCCGCCGGGGGTGAAGCTCACAGCGCCTATGAAGTGCTTCATGCACCTTCAGGCGGAGGGCGGCAGCCAGTTTGGCAGAACCCTTGTGGTGCTTGGCGCTGGTGCGGAGGTGACCTTCTTTGAAAGCTGCACTTCCAGCGGCGGGACAAAGGCGGCACTGCACTGCTCGGTCGGCGAATTCGTCGTCGGAGAAGGCGCACGGCTCAATTACGTGGCGTTCCAGAGCTGGCAGGACAACGTGGTGAATCTGTCGATTCTGCGGGCGAAACTGGCGCGCAATGCCTCCGTCCAATGGCTCGACTGCACGGTGGGCGGGCGACTCGTCATGAAGTATCCGTGCTCGATTCTGGAAGGCGAGGGCGCGTCGGCGGAAGCGGTGACGATCTCCCTTGCGCGGGGCTCTCAGCATCACGATACCGGCGCAAAGATGTTGCACTACGCAAGCCGGACAAGGAGCAACATCCAGTCCAAAAGCATCTGCATGGATCGCAGCTTAGCGGGCTACCGGGGTCTAGTGGACATCCCGAAAACCGTTTCCGGCTGCCGCAACAACACGGTGTGCGATTCGATGCTGATGGATCCGCACAGTAGAACGCAGTCCTTCCCCGCCATCAGCGCGCGCGGGTTGGGGAACAGCGTCCAGCACGAGGCGAGTGTGTCCAAAGTGGACGCCGAGCAGGTCTTTTACATGGCGCAGCGCGGAATCCCGGAGAAAGCGGTCCGCAGCCTCATCGTGAACGGCTTCGCGGACGAGGTCGTCAAGCGCTTTCCCCTTCGTTACTCCATGGAAATCAGGCGTCTTCTCGATCTGGAGCTGTCCGGCAAAGTGGGGTGAAGCAGGGGCTTTTCAGCGCGAGGTTGCCGTTTAGTGGATGTCCGGTCATGTCGGCGACGATCTGGCATTTCACGCGGAAAAGGAAGAAAATCGGGGCCTTTTCACCAAGGAGTGTTTCGTAATTGCCCTGCCCTTTGGAGATGATGAGATCTGTGCGGCGGAAGAGTCTGACGAATGCGGGATCGCAGCTTTGTAGATGCGTTCCAGGCACATCCGAACCGTTGGATACGAGTGTGCCGAACTGGTCCATGCTGGCGTCGCGGGCGTCGCTCTCGGTCACGTCGTTCAAAATGGGGCGTCCGCGAACTGCAATTGTCACGAGCCCCTTCGGCAGGCGCGAAAGGAGCAGCGTGTCGAGGACGCTTTCCCCCGCATTGTCGGCCAGATACAGGATGGACCTGGCCTTTGCCGCCAGTTGTTCCAGCTCATCCGGCTCGCCGTGCAGGGGCGCGTTCGTGGCGGCGTGGACGGCGGCCAGCACCTCGCCCTCGGTCAGACTGCTCTTTGCGCCAAAGTCAATGACGTTGCCCGCTATCGCCAGCCTGACGGCTGCAATGAAGGGATTTGGAGCGGCGGCCACTTCTTCTTCGAGTTTCGGCAGGAGCTTGAGGGCGAGTTGGGTGTAGCGGCGCTTTTCACCCAGATAGGGATCGTCCACCTTCGTAATGCCGCGCAATACAGCCTGAAGTCTGCCGGTCAGAACGGGGGGCGGCAGGTCGTAGTCAAGCGCCGTTGATTCAAGGAGGATGTTGCGGATGGCAAGGAAGCGCTCTGGGCCTTCCGGCATGGTGCGGGCCAGTGTGCTCATGGCCTGCCGCACGAGGCAACCGACACAGTCGGGTGTCGTTTTCATGCCTCGCCTTCCGCAGCAGGAGTATCCATCGCCATGAACTTTGCCTTTGCGCTGACGCAGAGCGTTCCGGCCTGATGAATCGCAGCCTCCATCACGTAGAGCGGATGGCGGTGTTCGCGGACGGAGGCGGTGATCTCCATTTCCACGTCGGAGTGCACGCTGTTACGATATCTTAGCTCAAACTGGCCCGTCCTTGCGACGATCCCGTGGGAAAAGAGCGCATGGACCATGGAGCTGTCGAGCGCGGTGGCGAGGATGCCGCCGTGCACGATGCCTGCGTAGCTCTCTTTGTCCGCCGGACAGGTCCAGAGCGATTTCACGCCCTGCCCGTCGAGGCGGAAGAGAAGGCCGAGGCCACCGTTATCGATACTGCGGCAGGCAAAGCAGTTGGCGTGTTCGCGTGCGCAGAGTCGATCGATCATCTCTTGCGATGGGTTTGTTGCGAATGGTGATGTGCTGATTTCCTTTTGCAATATCATGAAATGGATTCGTGCAATTGTACGATTTGGCAAAGCGTGAGCCTTCTTGCAAAAGAGGGCCGCCTCCTGTATTTTGTTATGAGCCTAAGCCCATAATCATCTCTTCACAAGCCCTTTTGCCAATGCCAAGACCCCCATGTCGCAGACGGATTTCTCACGAGGCACCGGCGGACTACTTCAAGCCTGCCGGTGTACCGCTCTGCGACCTTGAGGAGGTGTTGCTTGGCGCCGACGAGCTGGAAGCCGTCCGACTGGCCGATCTGGAGGGCCTGTACCACACGGAGGCAGCGAAACAGATGGAAATATCCCGCCAGACCTTCGACCGTATCCTGATCAGCGCCCACGGAAAAATCGCTCGCGCTCTCGTGAAGGGCGCGGCCCTGCGCATCGCCCGCAATGCCGACGGGAACACGGAGCCGAAGTAAGCTCCCGTTCCCGCTGGCGTTGTGGAAAGTCCATCTCAGGCCTGTGCCGAAAGCGATTTTGCGCTGAAGCCGTTCTGCTTCAGAATTCGTGCGGCGAAGTAACTTGTCTTGCCCATCGCGCAGACCGTCACGATCGGGCGGGATTTGTCGAGTTCGCCCAAGCGTCCCCGTAATGTCGCCAGAGGAATATTGACGGCATGAGGCGTCGGGTTCGCGGCAAAGGCGGCGGGCGGACGCACGTCCACGATCTGCGTCGCATCCCCTGTCGGCAGTTCGGGCACCTGTTCCAGCAGACCGTCGGCAAGATTCTCCGCCGCCATGCCCGCGAGGTTCACGACATCCTTGGCGCTGCCGAAGGGCGGAGCGTAGCTCAGTTCCAGATTCGCAAGATCGCCCACCGTCATTCCCGCCGCAATTGCTGTCGCGAGAACGTCGATGCGCTTGTCCACGCCCTCCTCGCCGCTCGCCTGCGCCCCGAGAATTTTCCCCGTTTTCTCCTCCCACAGGACACGCAGCGTCAGCGGCTTCGCGCCGGGATAGTAACCCGCGTGGTGATTGTCCTTCACCGTGACCGACTGGAAGGCGATGCCCTCCGCCTGCAAACGCTTTGCGCTCCAGCCCGTCATGCCGCAGGCAACCTTGAAGGCCCGCACGATGGCCGTGCCGATGGAGCCGGGGTAGGGCCGTGCCGTTTCCGGAGAAAGCATGTGGCTGGCCGCCGCGCGACCCTGCCGGTTTGCCGGTCCGCCGAGGGGAACGGCGCTGGGCTTTCCCGTGACGCGATCCACGCTCTCCACGGCGTCGCCCGCCGCGTAAATATCGGGATCGCTCGTCTGCAGGAAGCCGTTGACGAGGATGTGGCCTCGTTTGCCGAGGGTGAGACCCGCCTTTGCCGCGAGGGCGCTGTCCGGTTTGACGCCGATGGAGAGAACCACAAGGTCCGCCGTGACCGATTCGCCGCCCGCCAGACGGCATTCCACCGCGCCGTCCTTTTCCGCAAAGCCCTCGATGCCTTTGCCAAGGCAGAGCCGGACGCCGTTCTTTGTCAGCTCGCGGGCGAGCTGCGCGGTCATCTCGGCATCCATCTGCGGCAGAAGTTGCATTTGAAGTTCGACAAGCGTCACCTCAAGGCCCATGTGGCGGAACTGCTCCGCCATTTCAAGACCGATGAAGCCCGCGCCAATGACGGCGACGCGCCTGGCCGACGCGGCAGCCGCCTTGATGGCGTCCATGTCCCCAAGATTGCGGAGCGTCCGGATGCGCGGGTTGTCGATGCCCGGCAGCGGCGGGCGCAGCGGCGAGGCTCCGGGCGCCAGTAGCAGCTTGTCGTAATCCAGCCATTCGAGCGTTTCCTCCCCGAGGCGACGCACTGCCACGCGCTTTGCGGTGTGGTCGATTTCCACGGCTTCCGTCCCGGTCCGCACATTGACGCCCAGCATCGCGGAAAGGCTCTGCGGGGTGTGGAGCTTGAGAGCATTGCGCGACTCGATCTCCCCACCGATGTGGTAGGGCAGGCCACAGTTGGCGAACGACACGTCCGGTCCGCGCTCGATGAGCGTGATGGACGCATCTTCGGAAAGCCGACGTGCGCGTGCGGCGCAGGAAGCTCCGGCGGCCACGCCACCGATGACAACGATTTTCAGTCTGGGATGATTCATGATGGGTTTCGGTTGGGAAAGGGGATGGGGCGGCTATTCCGATTGATTCATGGCCTCGGCACTCTGGCGCATGAGTTCGCACAGGCCCTCGCGCACCAGTGCTGCCGCCTGGCGGAATTTGGGATTTGCGACACGGTACAGGGCAGATCGCCCGTCGCGGCGGACGAAGAGGCAGCCCTTGTCCCTCATGACGCGCAGGTGCTGCGAAACGTGCGGCATCGTCAGGCCCAGTTCGGCGGCCATTTCGCTTACACAGCGTTCCCCGTCGCCGATGAAGAACAGGATGCGCAGCCGGTTCGGGTCCGAAAACACGGAGCAGAACTGCGCGTGCCGGACAAACAGGCACTGCTCGGGACTGAGGTCATTGTTGCACGGTTGCATATGTACGCAAGTATCTCGTGTGAGCCGTCAGCTTATAAGCTATTCCCGCATGTAGTCTGGTACGACGAACGTCGGCGGCTATGTCGCGTGGTATTCGGCAAGCCCGGCAAGTGGCGAGTCACGCACGTTCGACCAGATCGGCTCGTCCGAGTTCTGGGCAGCGAACGGCAGCGTGGCGACAGCGGCTGGCCCTGACGCGGGCGAGGTGCGGATTGCGTTCCCAGGCGACATGGGTGACTTCGATGTGGAAAGCTCGCAAGGGCAGGCGAACGACGCGTTGCTGCTTCTTGTCGGCGACGAGCTGATGAGCGTTGGCCAGTGGGAGGCCGTGCCGGACGAGCCGGGCGTTTACCGGCTGGAGGTGTTGCGCGGGCGTCGCGGCACGACGCGGGCCGCGCACGGGGTGGGGGAATCTGCATGGCTCTTCTACCGCGAACAGCTCCTGAAGGTGACGCACGGCAGTTTTTCGAGCGATGCCGCGCCGCAGTGGAAGCTCCAGTCGGTCAGCGTTGGGCAGGTCCAGCCCTTGGCGGACGCGTTGCTTGTCGAGGGCTTTCGCTTTCGCGATCGGAGCAGTGACGCGGCCTCGGCGTGGATCACGGCGAGCGACTTCAGCTTCCTCACGACCTACGATGCAAACGGCACGGCGACGACCTCGCCGGAGTCGGTCGAGATGCTCTGCCACGTCGAGGCGATGCCGAACGCGGTCTACCAGTGGCAGCGGTACGTCTCCGGCGCCTGGGTGAACGTCGCGGGCGCCACGGCCTCGGCGCTCGCGGTTTACCCCGGTGGCGAGGGCCGCTACCGCTGCGTCGTGACGGCGGGGACGCTCCACATCGAGACCGATTCTGCCGACATCACGCGAACGACCGAGGCTCCCGGCGGCGAGACGCCCTTTGCCTGCGGCGGCCTCGTGATCAACGGCCAGCAGGTAGTGGGGCCACGCCAGCCTGCGGTGGCGCTCGACATAGAAGTGGCTGTGCCTGGCGTTGATGGCACGGATGGCAACGCCGCCTCAAGAGACGCCACCGAGGCCGCGCTGACGGGCCTGCGTGACGCCATCCGGTCGATCCTCGATCGTCTCGGCCCGAACGGCCACGGGCTGATTGAGTAGGGCGATCGAGCAGAGCTGCACAGGAAGGGCGAGAAGGTGGGAGGTTGCGCGTTGACAGACCGACGCCTGCATGAAACTCCGCATCCGATTACGCATTGCCGTCCCGCTCGCCGCCGTCCTTACCCTCACCGGATGCAACATCGTCCCGAAGCCGGTCGAATACTTTCAAGACCGCGTCCAGCCTATGCCCGAGCGCACGCCGATGGCCGACGAGTCCCTGCGTCAGGCCGCGAGGCTCGCCGCCGACCGCGCTGCCGCAACGGAACGCGCCGCGCTCTCGACTGACGCCGCTCCTGAGGTCATCCAGCCTGCAAGCGACACCGCCAGCCTGACGAGCGCCGTCTCCGACCAAGTCGGCCCGCCCGCGAAGTCGTGGCAGGGTGACGTGCCCGCGCTAATCGCCCGCATGGACGCGCAGGAATCCAGCTACCGTCGTGAACTGGAAACCTACCGCGCCGAGGTCCGCGAACTGACGGGCAAGAAGATCGAAGGCACCGGCGCGATCCAAGTCGGCTACTTCACGCACCTCATCATCCTAGCCGCCATCATGGCCGTCGCGTGGCTCATCTTGAAGATCGTAGCCATCACGAACGCCCCTGTCTCAGTTGGCCTAAAGACGATCGAGGGCGGCAGCAAGTTCCTTGGCCGCGCCTTCGGGGAACTCGTTGAAGCCGGGCAGGACTTCAAGACCCGCCTAAAGCAGCGCCTAGCCGACAAACCCGAAATTCTGGAATCCATCCTGACAGACTTCAAAACCGCCCATCAGTCCAGCCAGAGCCGCGATACGCAGAAGGCGGTAACTGTTTTCAAATCCTAGTCTTCGGTAGTGTCCAGATTTTTGATGCGGTTGGGTGTAATCGCTTACGGTACAGGAGTCTTTTTCCATGGGCATGGTGAAACATGGGAGCGCAAATCGCTATCTGGGGTTACTCGACTTCAATCCAAGCTATCAGCTCCGCTCGGTAGCTTACACCGCCAGCTACAATGCCTCGTTGGTTTAGCTCGCGCTGGAAAATAGGCTCCACCGTATGTTTGAAAAAATCCATGCCGAACAACGTTCCGGTTCCAGCAATTGATTGCGCATGAAAAATCTCATCAGGTTTTCGCTCCCAGTTCGGGATACGCTCGCCATTCTCAGCTACTGCAATTGTTACCAGACGTATTTTTCTTTGGCGGCGCTCACCTTCTGTTTCTACTCTCCAGATGCCTAAACAGCCCTTGCGTCCGTCAGCATTACGAACTCGTATGCCTATAGAATCAGCCGTTAGGCCGACAAACTGGCGTTGCCAAGCCGCTATCTTGGGGTGATCAAGTCCGAGCAACTCTATGTTCGTGTTGAACTGCGAACGTTCTCGATCTGAGGTAAAGATGGAATCAATTTTGCCATTGGATGTTTCGAGTCTGAAATCTCCTGACCCAATCGGCACAAATTGGAGGCCCTGTGATTCCGCCGCGCCCTTCACAAAAGAAGTCAACACCTGCACGTCTTTCGATGTGTGAGAGAGCGGTTCGTAGTCTTCAAGTCTGAACCCGTCTAGGTCTTGGAAGAGTTCAAAAACCGCTGTGCGCGCCTCGGATGCATTCGCCATTGCCGACTGAAGCTCGACTTCTGTACGCCGTAGCTTGGGATCGCGGAGTGCCTCCGCATAGAGTTTTTGGTAGTTTATCCCCTCAGAGAGTTGGCCGAGAATTTGTGCCCTAAGGTCTTCGGCTGCGTTTCCGTGCTCGTCAAGTTTTCCGAGTGTTTGTGCAATAGCCTTCAGCTTGTCTTCCAACATCAGGAAGATGCTACCCTCGATTGTGTCAGATAATACTAGGTTGTAAACTTGAGCAGTGTTTTGCTGACCATATCTATGGATGCGTCCGATGCGTTGCTCCATGTCCATCGGGTTAAACGGCAGATCGAAGTTGAAAAGAATACGAGCGTGCTGGAGGTTGATACCCTCTCGTCCTGCCGCCGTGCATATCATCACGCGCGGACCATCTGGGTCTTTGAAACGCTTCTCTGCAGCCGTTTTTGAACCGTGATCTCCTCCTCGTAGCACAACGACACCCTTCCCGGGAAAATAGTGTTCGATGCACGAGCCAAGCATCTCGACGCTGCCAAGGTATGTCGCGAATATCACCATTTTCTCGCGTGGGTTTTGACCCCAGAGAATATTCATCGCTCCCAAGAGCTTCTGAACCTTGGTCTCCAATTCCTTGGGGAAAGACGCGAGCACTTGACGAATCATATTGCGCTCCTCGGGAAGCGCCACTTCGACTGCGTTTACTGCGGTGTCCTCGGCGGCCTCAATTGTAGCTTCCGATGTATAGGTGTCGGATGCGAGCGCCAGTTCTTCCTCCTTGAATTTCTTGAGCAGTTTTCGCCGAATATCTGCGAGGATTCTATCAGTCTCTGCATCGCCAATTGGATCAGCATCTAGTCGGAACTCGGACCTAATCAGTTCTCTCGCTTCCTGCCATGATTGGTTGCGTTTCTCCACTTCGTGCTCGGAGTCGAAGACGATCCCCTCCTGCACGGTGAGAGCTATCAAACGCCGCCGCAGGGTGCGGCTTACGGCTGCAAAGCTTGACGCCGCTATCTTCTGGAAAATCGTCATAACAAAGCCAAGCGCTATACCCTTGCTGCCCTTGCGCTTAGCGAGTGCGAAACCTTCTGCCAGATACTCCGTCAACAGGCTATAAAATACATTTTCTTCAGGAGACATCAGAAAGCTTTCCGTATGCACCCAGCGTCGGGCGAAGAGCGGGGATCCGTCTGGTTTGCACGCGTCGGCTTTCGTTCTACGCACTACGACTGCGTTGAGCCGATGACGCTTCTCTACCATCTCTTGAGCATTCTGGAAAAGCGTGGGATCAAGCAATTGCACCAGCATCCAGAACCGAAAATGATCCCCTTGATGTGGAGTTGCTGAGAGGAGAATCAAGTCTCGGGACTTCCTCCGCAATAGCTCGGCGAGTTTATAGTTCAAAGTCTTTTTCACTTTCCCACCATCTTGATAGGCGGTGAGATGATGGGCCTCGTCGAACACGATCAGATCCCAGTCTGGCGCAGCTTCGAGGCGCTGCATTCGCTCTTTGAGCTTCAATGTGTCGATGCTGGCGATGAGAAAGTTGTGTTTGACGAACGCGTTGGAACGGCGGTCGCTCACATCGCCCTCGCGACCGAAAACCTCAAAGTTAAGATTGAATACCTCGTTAAGTTCTCGGTGCCAGTTGTTCACCAACCCGGCGGGTACCACCATGAGGGCACGTTTCATTTCGCCTCGGCTTGCCAGCTCGCGGAGGATGAGCGCCGTTTCGATTGTCTTGCCAAGCCCGACTTCGTCGGCGACGAGGAAGCGACGTGGTGACGTGGTGGCGACTCGATGAACCAGCACGACTTGGTGTGGCAGCAGGTCGATCCTCGCCGAGGTGAGGCTCGCCGCGCTGTCCAGTAAGGGCAGCCGATTGGCTAGATAGGCGAGCCACGCCCTGTGATTACGGGTTGGGTCTCCATGTGCGTTGAGTATGATTTCCTCGGTGCGCGAGCGTAGGGGTGCAAGAGTCGTAACCAGAACCTGACGTTCGCCACTAGCGAAGAAGCAACGGACAAAACCGTCTCCAAGTTGGGCAACAACAACGCCTTCGCCGAAATCGCGATGAGTGACGCGGCTTCCGGGAGAAATTGACTCATTGGCAGACTGCATCACGAAACCCTCTGAAGGAAGATGCCGATGCCGTGCTCTTGGTCGGTGTAACCTGTTGGTACGATGCGAGCGATGTCACTCTGAGCGCCATTCCAGATACAATGGCTAATCGGAATTGTCTCGCCGCCATAACCGGGCGCGGACTTCCAGATAACCGAGTCGTCCGCCCTGCGATGTTCGAAGCGGCGGCGGTTCACCATCCAGAAAATCAAAGCCGCTTCTTGGCCTCCATTCGCGACTTCGGCCTGAAATTCACGGATCGCAGGGAGCAGCTTGCTCTGCATCCACTCCGTGGCTGTTTCTGGCGTCATGGAGTCGATGGCGGCGTCTAGTCCGGCTACGATGATTGTCCGGCCATCTTTGCCTGTGAAGTTGTCTTCGCGCTCTGGCCAGCCTTCGGCCTTCCAGCGGAACCATTGCCTCAGTGACAATGCCTTCGCCATCGTGCCTAGCTTGGCCAACTCTGAAGCATCCCATATCACAGAGACACCTCGCTTTGTCCAAATTATGGAGTCGTTGAGATTGGCTTTCATGGATTACTCGACCTCCTCGCTGAAACCGAATTCGGCCTGCATAGCTCGCACGGCGGGCTTGTGGCTTTCCATCCAGTCATCGTAAAGGCGCTGCGCCCTGTAGGCTGCCTCCTTCACGGTTTGGCTGGCCCCGTTTTTCCCGAACCATACAAGCAAATCAGGAATGGCAGGGTGATGCAGGAAGTTGGGACTGTTGAGCGTATCCCAGACTTTGATGCCACTATCAATGTAGCTGGCCCCGATTAGGAACAGAGTTTGGTCAAGGTCGCGCGCCATGCCCTTGCGGTTTTGGCCCTTCCACGCGCGTGCCCAAGCCAGTGGATCGACCATGCGGTAGGTCTTGCCGTCCTTCTCGCACCATCCGCGCTTTTCGAAATCTGCGGGAGACATGCCGGTGCCGCGCAGATACTTTTGCAATTGGTCGTTGGGAACCTCATCAGTCTTGCGGAATATGCGAAGGAATTGGCGGGAGAACGCCTCTGCCGTCACCGGTGGCGCGTCACTGGACTTTTCCTCGTCATCATCGATAAGCTGATTGATGCCGACCAAGGCCTCGCGGAGCGTAAATTCGCGCCCCTGCTCCACAAAGACCTGCCCGTAGTGCTGGGAATAGTATTCGAGCGCCTTGCCGCGTTTGATGACGCGGAGGTCAGCATCGGGCAAACCGGCATTCTGATGCTGTTCGAGCATCGACTTGAGCGCCCTTACGTCGTCCATGATCCGTCGCCGCAACCGTGCCCAACTGATGCGAACGGGTTCGGTTAGACGTTTGCGGCAGACATGAATAATGTCATACTCGATAGTTTGTGAACCAAATGTTCCGGGTTTTGCACCTTCGCCTTTGGTTTCGTCGCTGCGAATCGGGTATGTTGCCTCCAGATAGTATCCAGCGTTGAAGAGACTTTCGAGTACGTCCACCCATGGTTCGTCTTCACTATGGTGAAATGTAAAGGCCAACAATCCACCGGGCTTAAGGACACGGTAGGACTCTTTCCAGCAATCGGTGAGGATTTGGCGATAGAACGCGTCTGGATCTTCCTGCCGTGCACGGTTTGCTACTGCTTCCAATGCTTTCGGTGTGTATTCGAGTGAGAATTGTTCTGGATAGCGGTTCTGCAGAGCGAGCCGCAGCCACACATAAAAGAAATCTGATAACTCCGAATAGTGCAGCAAGCCGCCAAAAGGAGGATCGGTAATGACGAGATCAATAGTGCCTCTTTCGATCTGGTGTAATTCGGTAGATGACTGACAAGAAATTGCCAGAGATCCCTTTAACTTATCGCTTGTATGCACAAAAACACTCTTCCCGGTTACCGCATCGGCTACTTGGGAATGAATGGCTGATAGAAAACGTTTTGAGATAAGTTCGTTAGGTTTGAGTTGCCACTCGCCAGCTTCGACAAGTCCTAGAAAACAAGATTGCCAATTCCCTCTACCCAGTTGATGAAATACATTATTTTCAATAGATAATGCCTTGGGGTGAAAGTTATTATTAGAAAACATTGGCTCCATCTGGTCGGCGTTCTTGTTCCAGATTGTAAATAGGTTCATGTTTCTTAAATACTGTTGGAATACGCTCAACATCGACTCAAGTGATGCCTCAGAGTAGCCTCTGCGGGAGGCTATGCATTTGAGTAATTGGGTATGAACCAAGAGTTGGAGCGGGTTGAACATTTTCCACCAGTGAGTGTAACCGTGATTTGGGATGCCTCCATTGTTCATGTGGGTCATAAACCCGTAGGGAAGTTCACTTTTCGGCCAATACGGATTTAAGTCTGATGCTGATCGGGACGTCCACTCTTTGAGGGCAGCCTCATAACGATTCGTGGAAGACGCAGTTGCAAAAAATCTTCCGTTGTATGGAAATCCAGTGCTGTCTCGATGTTTGCTATATGCCTGAATGATGTAAGGAGCTATAGGTCCTGTTTTTCTTGATTTCTTAATGCTCTCAAGTACGTCTTGTTGTCTGCCACACGTAGGTGCCTGGCAATTAAACGTCGACTTCTTGGGAACATTTCCGCCCTCTTTCCCTGTCGAAAATGTAATTCCTGTCACAGGGCATGTGACCATCTCGGGTAATTTACCCCGGAATTCGACCAATTTTAGTGTCTTAGCACGTTCCCGATACCAACGAACGGTGGATTCGATATCGTCGGTCGCCGACCCGCCGAGAGGTAGGCCCTCAGCATCCGTCGGGCCGCATCCCTTCAACCAGTCGGGATGCATGAGCAGGGTCAGCTCCACCTTTTTGTTGACCGCCTTGCCTCCGAGGCTCACGGAGTCCCCGCGCAGGCGGCCAGCAAGGTCCGTGTGAACCTTGCCACAGTGCGGGCAGGTGAATTCACCTCGCGCATTCATCGAGGCGAAAGGTTTTTCGTCGGGAGACAGTGCCAAAGAGGCGTCTGGGGCCATGCGCGCCGGGAATTGCTCTACGTCAAAATTTTTTCCGCACGAGCACTCGAAGTCTGGCCAGTGCTTCACCGATAGCGTTTTGATGGCAATAACAGGCGTCTTCATCAGCGGCGTGCGATGTCCACAGTTCGGCGATTCGCAGGGGCCATGTTTCGCCCAGAAGGTATAGATGATTTCAGGTCCCTCGTAGCGGTATTGAGGGCGATCCTGCCATGGCACAGTCCAAATGTTGAAGTCGTCCGGCAGCTTATCCCACTGATCGGGTGCATCGGGTCTGCGCTTGAACCAGATGCCCTTTTCGCCATCGGGTCCGTCGCAGGTGAAATAGGGCATGAGGTAGGGTTTCACCTCGGCCTCAATCTCAGCGAAGAGGCGTTTGACTTCATTCACGTCTACGGGCGTGACCTCGTTTTTCACCACGAACCATGCTACGGGGTTGAGATCACAGCCGAACATATTCATGCCGAGGCGAGATCCCTCGACGAGGGTGGTGCCTCCTCCCATGAAGAGGTCACCCACTTGAAGATTCTGAAACGCCGGATTGTTCTGGTGGTTGCCGTAATAGGCCTTCCAGATCTTTGCCGCCGATTCCGACTCATCCTCAGGGGCTCTGGTTGCAGCAGCAAGCAACATTGTACGGAAGACACAGGAATTTCGTCGCGCCCACCACTTTGATACCTGATATATCGGTTTTCTTGTGGCTCCCGAACTTCCTTCGATCTGTGCTATTTCGTTGATCGGTATGATCGGAAAATCGACCTCTAAGCAGGTCTTGGGGCGATTGGGGTCGGAGAAATCAACCGAGTCGAGGGTCCAAGGCTTCCCTGCGCCTACGAGTTCGGCGATTTCATCGATGATTCGTTCTTTTTTACTACGGGCCATGCGGGAAGGGCGTTAAAGTTTCGAGAGGGTTAGGAAGGGCACAAAGGTTTCCAATAGCGTAAGTCCTCCGTGCGATAGCGTTTTATTACCGCCGGGGACTGCCCATTTAGTACGGCCAAGCGCCATGCTCCAGCGTCCGGTCGGGCAATCGAGCGTGAGAGCCAATGGGGGCAACCACTCGCGTGAAGTGAGCTCGCCCTGACGGTATCGGTTCGCACCAAAGTTATCGCGCAGGTAAGCCTTTTCATCCTGTTCTGCATCGTGAAACGAACCAGTGTCAGCGTAACCGTGGTCGGAGGTGATGAGCACCTCGCGTCCGGTGGCGAGCTGCGCTACGAGCGCCCAGAAGTCGTCAGATCGGAGTTGCTGTACGACTTCGGGGAGTAGCTCTCGGATGCCCTTGCCGTGACCGGCTAGGTCATGAACGCGGAGGTCTGGCCATTCGTGCCAGATGAAAACTCGCGGAGTATGTGGGATAATCTTGGCAAGATCTGCCCACGGGAGCTGGTTTGTGATTGTATATGCGCCTGTTACCTTATGTGCGCCTCCCGCACCGTTGTTATCAAGGGCGCCTCGATGCGAAAACCCCAGTGACTTGGCGTATGCGTTTGTTTCGGCGGGAAGCTCGGATCCGCATAATTCGGTATTGCCAACAGAGAAGCCGCGTTTTTTCGCTTCTGCGACGAGCAAAGGCACCTCGCGTGCGGATAAACCATCAAGCACGATTACTGCTTTGCCGCCGTGGCCGCTGTGCCACCAGTCAAGAAGGGATGCGCTGCCTCGTGGTATGTCGTGGGAGAAATCGTTCCAAAGCGACCATGCCGCGCCGCCTAGGCAAAGTTCCATGGGTTCTATGGCCTTCTCGCGACGAATCAGCTCCTCAACAGGGTTATTCTCTCCGAAAGGAGCGAAAAAATGGTATTTGAGTTCATTCCGGATCGCTGCCCAAGCAGTTTGGGAATCATCGGCGAGTAGGCATTGTACGATATTGTCAGGCAGAGCCATTTATACGTCCTCCTCTTTTTGAACTTCCAGTACGTATTTTCCCTCGGGCAGCTTACGTAAAAGCGCCAGCAACTGCGCACCAGTGACTCCCTCGGTCGAAAGCCGTAGTATTCGCATCTTTGTTTGCCCCGTGATGCCCCATTGCTCTACCGTGCCTTGAAGGTTGAGTGGGGAATTGGCTGAAGACGTGAGCACATGCGGTGTTGTTGGCACGGTCGAGGTGATGCCACCGCCGCTTCCGGAATTTGAGTCGGTTCCGCCTGTTGGAAGCGATAGAGGCGGGAAGGGGGTGCTGCCGCCGAACAGACCGTTTGGAGTCATTGTTCCGCCAGGTGGCGGAGTCACTGTGCTTTCGCTTCCGTTTGCGGGAAGAAAAACTCCGCCTGTTGATGGTGTTGCAGATGGCAGATGCAGTGTGGTAGTGGCGAGATGAGTCCCTGTTACGTTTGCGAGCTTGCCACGAATGCGCTGGAGCGCGTCCGACTCGGTTTCGCCAGCGCCAGCTTGAACCCAATTGGAGCCGCGCAGGTTGAGCGCGATTAGGCCCCGTGCCACGAGGTGCTCAATGCAATCTTTTATGTCGGCTTCTCCAATCCAAGGGATGGAATGTTTACCGCCCGGGAGGGGTTCCTGAAGTTCTTTGAGAAGGTCTGCAACACTTGCATTCGTCTTGGCGAAGGATAACACCACTTCGTCAAACTCTTCAGGGATGAAATGGGATTCCTTGATTGTGGTCTGGATTGCTTGCGGAATCTGTGAACCCTGCTTGCCGTGTTTGTCGAAGGCGAACTGGCAGTTTGATGGTGTGGCAAAATCCCAGATGTCGAGAATAGCGAAGGCCGTGAAGCGTCCCTTGAGTTTGGCCGTAACGTCGCGCTCAAACTTAACTTGTAGGGCACCAAATTCCTTATCGGTGTCTTTCCACTCCATTGCGAGCTTAGCAGCGCGAGCGTCGATGATAACGTCAGGATCAACGTAGAAATTGGTCGAACCTTCTGTTGGGAGAAGAAAGCGTATGGTATTTCGTTTGGAGGATAAATGTTTCGCCAGCCAGCGTCCAAGCGTAGCATTCTTATTGTCGGGAAACTCTGGAAGCACAATCAATGGGATTCGGTTATCCCATGCTTGCGGTTGCGATTCCGGAGGAAGCTCTGACCATGGGTCGTTCTCCCAGTTGCGGCGCAGAACGATAACCCGGAACGGAGAAGTGTCCATCCCTGCCAGGATGCTATGAAGGAGTTTCGAGAGGAACTCCACATCCTTGCCGTCGGCAAATAGCTTATTATTGCGGGCGTTGGCGAGTAGTTTTGTTTCGTTGTTTTCTTCGTTCTTGAAGACGAGCCGGTCGCCGATTTCGTGCAGATTAAAACTGCCCTCGCGGATACGAGTTAGTTCCACTCGGAACACATTTTCATCAATAGGCTTATTGCGCGTGATATCAATTTGCAGGTCGCTGGGATGTGCTCCAGTCAAGCGATCCACAGTAAGGGATCGAAGCCACAGGGCACTTATAATCTCGGCGGCGTGTGGAACCTCTGTGGTGGGGTTGGTTACTGTATTGTTGACGTTTTCGAGATTACGAAGCGCACGCTCACGCAGGTCGCGGTGAACTTGATTGGCGACGCTATCAATCAGCGAACCTACCGCGCTTTTGTCATTGTCTATTCTGAAATCGGCTGCGGTGAGCACAGGACTGACGTCGCCAGCGACCTTAAAGGTTTCGACGAGCAGCTTGATTAAATCGCGGGTTTCTTGTGCTTCCGTGGCCATAAGCACTTGGTCATCGAGTAGTTGGAGAAGCTTAGGTGAGAACGGCCACGCTTCAATGAATTCACCTCTCTCCTTTTCGATATCGGGCTGAGGCACTTGGCGAATACGGCACGACTCACAGAAATGAACGTCAAGGCAGTCGGCAATGTCGGATTCAGGAATGTTAAACCGATTTTCGAAGATGCGATAGAGTAAGAGGCGTCGCCGGTCTCGTTTTACGTGAGGCCCTGTGAAGTCGACAATCACTGGGTCAACGCGATGCACCTGTTGATAAGCATCTGTGCTTCCGTCACGAACCGAGAGAATCAGTGCTAGCTTGTCAGGGTGTGAGTTCGCAACCTCGCTAAGCGTCTGGATGAAGTTGAAGGCCCAATTCCTGTGTGGGTATTGTTTTGTGTTTGTAAGGCCATCAAACCACGTCTGAAACTCGTCAAGAATCAGCACTGTAGGCGTGTGATTAACCAAGGCGAGCACGTCTTGATCACTTGGAATGTTGGTTCCGCGAGCGGTCCATTGCCCCTTGACGAACTGACCGTTCGGATGCTGGTCCCAGAGAAGATCCCAGAGGTGTTTATATCTCTGGTAGTGCATGGCCTCTGCAATAACATGGAAGCCTTGTCGAAAATTGAGTTTAGCGATAGAAGTATCATTTAGGCGTTTTGCCCAATAGTCCCGCCAATTGACAGCGGCGGTATGATTGCTCAATAAGTGAAATGCCGCCGCCATCATGTGCGATTTACCTTGGCCACGCCCACCCTTGAGCACAACTGTCTTTGTCTGGTCAGGTTGCAGAGCTTCGACCATACGAAGTAAGTCGATAGATGGATATGTGATGTCGAGGAACTGCTCAGCCGGACGCTCAATGGCACCGTTTTTCTTGGCATCGCGTAGTTCAATGACGGTGCCCTTGAGGGTTTTCCCTCGAAATTCTGGGCGGAGGACAAGATTCAGCATGTTTTCACTCCTCAAAGGTTAGCTTATGATCGCAATTGAAAGCTTGTTTGATTGTTCTGACCAGATCAACGCTGGCTACTATACTGACCATGTGGCTCAAGCAATTTGAAGTGCTTGAGTCTGAGAAAGGAATGACAATCATGACGTTTGCGCATCTGAGCCGATCGCGAATTATTTCGGATGTGATGCGGGTCTTTTCGATGTCGCGATGGACGTTGAACTTGCATTCTAGGGCGATCCGTTTGCCTTCGCGTTCAATAAGAAAGTCGGTTGAGATTAGGCCCTCGCAGTAATCCTGCTTCGCCTCGATGCCTGCCTTGGCCAGCTCCCTTGCAACGGAGTTCTTGAACGAAATGGACTGTGTCTTGATCTCCAAGAACCGCTCACAGCGGGCAACTTCCTCGCGACGGCTTTGATCATCTTCGACGATCAATTCTTCTGGAACACCGTCAAGGATGTTAGCATAGGCCCGAAGGATCGACTGCTCTTCTTCTCGGGTTTCGCAAAGCCGTTTCATAAGGCGGCTCAACGTCACCTGCCGGGGACGACTGGAGCCAGTGAGAATGCGGCTGATAGACGCGGGTGTGAGTCCTGTGTCACCAGCCAATTGGACACCGGTGATGGCTTTCCCTTCCATGAGCTGACGAATGGCATCTCCCAACGTCTTCATGCTGGAGTTGTCTCACGGATTATAGAGTAACGTCAATGCATTTAGTTTCATGCAATGTCGCAAGTGATACGGAAGAGAAGCAAATTGTGCTTTTTTTCAATTGAATGCATGATCTGGACGACAGCGCAACGCGATGCACGCGGTAATCGAGAACCTCAACGGTCTCTTGGTGCTGCTTGACATGAAATGGGCCGTGGGAGAACGTCCCGCCTTCTCCCGCTGCGGCGTAAGCGGCATCGTCCGTGCCAGGCCCCGACGCCTCGAAAATGAGGAAAGCGGGCATGAAAACCTCCAGCAAACGCATGTTTACGCACGAATAGAGTCGTCAAACGGCAGCGTTTTGAGAAGCTGGTAGCACGGCAACGCTGGAAAGGGACTTTTTCAGCGGACTGTTACCCTCCAGAATCCAAAACTCCGCGCCGCCCGGGACCTGCTTCTACCCAAACTGATGAACGGCGAGATTGCGGTTTTGTACGTAGTCAATCATATTTGCATCATGGCCACCGCCGAACAGCTCAAGACCTTGATCCGATCTCACTTCAGTGAGGAATCGGAGCGCTTCTTCACGGCTGCACTCCAAGTGGCCGCGCACGAGGCCGGTCAGGGCCATGCCGCACTTGCTCGGGAAATCCGCGACTTGGTGGATCGTGCACGTCAGGACGAGGCTAAGCCAATCATTCTTCATCTGCCGCCCGATCTGCAAGGTCTCGTGCGGACGGAACATCCAGAGGTCAAAATGACGTCCATTGTTCTTCCTGCCGAACTGATGGATCGCCTGAAACGGGTGTTGTTCGAATACCGCCAACAGGAAAAGCTGAAGCAGCACGGCCTGAGCAACCGCCGAAAATTGCTCCTCACCGGTCCTGCGGGCACCGGCAAGACTCTTACGGCAAAGGGGTTGGCCTACGAACTTCGCCTGCCTCTTTACGTGGTTCAGGTGGACCGACTGGTGACGAAGTTTATGGGCGAGACCAGTGCCAAGTTGCGCCAGATATTTGACATTATAGCCCAAGAGAAGGGCGTCTATCTCTTCGATGAATTTGATGCCATAGGTGGAGGACGTTCCCTCGACAACGATGTGGGGGAAATGCGCCGCGTGTTGAGCGCGCTGCTGCAGTTCATTGAGCAGGATACTTCGGATAGCCTGATTGTTGCAGCGACCAATTGCCCCGAACTCTTGGATCGGGCATTATTCCGCCGATTTGACGATGTTATCCAGTATGGTCTCCCAAGCGGAGAAGCCCGCAGACGGCTCATTGGAAATACACTAGGGACGTTCATCAAAAAGTCATTTGGCTGGAAACTTGCCCTTGCCGAAAGCGAAGGCCTGAGTAGCGCCGATATCGACCTTGCGTGCCTTGACGCACTCAAGAACGCCGTTCTGGCCGACAGCAACACTGTGGATGCCAAAGATGTGGCGGAATCTCTACGCCACCGCCGTCAGGCTCATCCAGCCAAGTAACATTCATCATGCCGGAAGAACGTTACCCCCATCTCTTTCTCTCCGGCCCTACGGAGACTCAGGGCTTCACCAGTGTCAATCAGGGTGGCAGCTCTCCTCGCTTGCCAAGCCGTCCTTCGCGCTCTTCTCATGCGGCGGCTCTAGAAGCTAAGTTGATCCAAGCCTGGGCCCAAGCTGGAAGCCAACAAGCAGCATCCGTGAACACAAGAGATGGATGCTATTTGGAGTTTCGCAGTGCTCCCGAATCAGATCTCGCACTCAAAAGTCTCGAAAACAGACCAAGTGGTATTCGTCTTTGCAAAGTTTCACAAGTTGAAGCGGAAGATGGCCGGATCGAAAGTCGGGCGCTTGTTTTCATACCAGCAGACAAGTGCTCCCACTTTATCAATAAGTTCCGGCAATACGGTCAAGAAATTCGAGAAGGAAGAAAGAACCCTGACAATCAGCCTCTCGTAGCTCCCATAGAGGACATTGTTGCTGCGGTGCTTCGGAATTTTTGGACAGACGAATGCCACCCTTTACCGGGAGAGAACGCGGACTGGATCGAAGTCTGGATTGCAGCCAATGGAGAAGACACGGTCGCCACGTTTCGTTCGACCCTCAGCACCGTCGGTATCGAGGAACACCCCGATCACCCTTTGCTGCGGTTTCCCGAGCGGGCGGTGGTTCTGGTTCGAGCGAATGCGACTCAGTTGGGTGCTTTGATCGAGGCATCCGATCTGGTCTGCGAATTACGGGCAGCACGGGAGATCCCGACCCATATCATGGACTGGGAGAACCGGGATCAGGCAGCACTTTGCCAACATCTCGTTGACAGGTTACGAGTCCCTGAGGACGTGGACATCGCCGTTTGCATTCTCGACACCGGGGTGAACAACGGTCACCCGCTGTTGCGTCCTATTCTGGCCGACGATGATCTTCATAGCCTCAAACCACAGTGGGGGCTGCACGACAGCCGGGGCCACGGCACATTGATGGCTGGCTTGGCAGCGTATGGTGACCTTCAAGCCGCAGTGGAGTCAAATGAGCCCGTCTCGATTACGCACATTCTCGAATCCTCAAAAATCCTTCCACCACCTCCGGCAGAGAACCCAAAACACTTATGGGGACATGTTACTGTCCAGGGTGCGAGCCGTGCCGAGATACAAGTGGGGCATCGGAAGCGTATTTTCGTTCTTCCGGTAACATCGCCCGAGACGAGAAATGCCGGGCACCCTACCTCGTGGTCTGCTGCATTGGATGACATGGCGTCGGGATCGGATGACAGCCGCAAACGCTTGATCGTTGTTAGCGCGGGAAATGTTACGGAAGGTTATGAGAATTATCCGACCGAGAATTTGACCAATCAGGTTCATGATCCCGCGCAGGCTTGGAATGTGCTGACGGTAGGAGCCTACACGCAGAAATGGCAGATCACGACGGGAAGCTATGAAGGCCATCGACCTATTGCCGAACCCGGTCAACTTTCACCCTTTAGCACAACATCGTATCTGTGGGATGATGGACTCTGGCCCATCAAGCCGGAGATTGTAATGGAGGGTGGCAACAGGGCCATGAGTCCTGAAGGTGCTTCGAGCGATCCCGAAGACCTGCGACTGATCTCAACGTGCAAGGACTTTCACCGCACCCACTTCTGGCCCTTTGAGGCTACTAGCGCAGCTTCTGCTCAAGCCGCTTGGATGGCGGCACGGATTCAGGCTGCGTATGCTGAGCTATGGCCTGAGACGGTTCGGGGATTGATGGTGCATTCAGCGCGATGGACTGACGCGATGAGAGGGCAGTTTTTTCAGGGAGACACTGATAAACAGCGTTGGCGGAATCTCGTGCGCGTCTGCGGTTACGGTGTGCCAGACCTCCTCAGGGCGATTTCGTGTGTGAGCAATTCACTGACTCTGGTCGCGGAAGGGGAATTGCAGCCGTTTGAGCATCGGGATGGCCGAGCGCGCACAAAAGACATGGATGTCTATGAACTTCCGTGGCCAAAAGACGAACTTATGCGCCTTGGCGAAACGATGTTGCGTATGAGGGTAACACTTTCCTACTTCATCGAACCGGGCCCCGGAGAGGTCGGATGGAAAGACCGCTATCGCTACGCGTCGCATGGGCTCCGGTTCGCAGTATGTGCGCCCGGCGATGACATGGAAGTTTTCGTCAAGAGTATCAACAAGCAGGCACGAGATGAGGAGGAGGGTAAACCTGATACCGATGGTTCTGCTAGACACTGGCAATTGGGCTCGAAATTGCGAAGCACCGGTTCAATACATTCCGATATTTGGGAGGGGCGAGCAGCCGATCTCGCTACCTCCAACCTCATCGCAGTCCGCCCTGTCATTGGTTGGTGGCGAGAGCGTCACCATCTGGGAAAAGTAAATAGGAGGACCCGATATGCTTTGATCGTCTCCATTGAGACGCCGGGTATCGCGTCGAACATTTATGCTGTTGTCGCAGCCAAGATCGGAATCCCGACGCCAGTTACAATAGAAATCCCCGTCTGACCATGCCCTTCACTGACATCAACACTGAGGACTAAAGGGGGCGGAAACGGGAATCGTGATTGCTTGCCAATGAGTTATGCGCACCTAGCGTATTTGGCTTGAAACCTCAGGTTATACTCTTTCTGACAATGCTGGCAGGCTGGATGAATCGGAGTTCGTCCCGCCGAGTGGGATCAGCGAATATGTCCAATGGGGAAACGATTCTTTGCGCTATCTTGCTGTGCGCCTTATTGCACGAGGGTGCATGAGGGTGCGCACCCTCATATTTGTGCTCTGGCGCGGTTGTCAAAAGGGTGGCACTGCACCCCGGATTTTGCTTTTCTTCCGCCGCTATTGGTGGCATTTTCTTTCATGTCCTAAGAACCTAACAATCAAAGAAAAGCGCATTCTGTCTGGCAATTCGCCTTCGGCTTAACTTCCGGTTCAACTCCCGCCACCTCCAGTGTGGGCAACATCGACGACACTTGCAACGGGGATGCCTGCTCGCGGAAACGGCCCGGCGACTGGTCGAGCTGAAGGGGTTATGACTTTCCGCCGTTTTCGCGAACGAGCGGGAGCTGCACGAAGAACGAGGTGCCGAAACCCTCGTGGCTCGTGAACCAGACGCGGCCGCTCAGGTATTTTTCGGTGAAGAGTTTCACGCTGTAGGTGCCGATGCCGCGCCCGCGTCCCTTGGTCGAAAAGGAGCGTTCGAAGAGCTGTTGTTTGATCGCTTCCGGCATCACGGTGTCGTTGTGAACCTCGAAGAGAACCCCGCTGGAATCCTTCGTTGCCGAGAAACGTACGACACCGCCGGCCTTGCTGGCCTCGAAGGCATTCTTGATCAGATTGACCAATACTCGATTGAGCAGGCTGGCATCTGAGAGAATGGTGAGCGCGGTTTCCGGCTTGTGGATCTCCAGCCGTGCTTCGCCGCAGACATCGTTGTTGATGAAGAATCCGGCGCTGATGTCCATCATGTCGCCCACGCCGACCGGAACGGAGTCTGCAACGAGCGAGCCGTCTTCCGCACGGGCGAGGGCGCGCGCGGATGTGATATCCTCTCCCAGCTGGTGGGCGCAGCGGCGTGCCATGTCGACAATCGACAGTTTTTCGTTCACGTCCGGCGAGGTGACGTCGAGCACATCCATGAGCCCCTCGATGCCGGCGACCGAGTTGAGCAGGTCGTGGAAGAACAATCTCTCCAGCACTTCGCGGCGTTTTTCGCTGGAAATATCAAGAAGCGTCACGGCGGTGTAGATCCTCCCGTCCTGTTCAAATGTGTTGGCCGAGAGCTTGAAGTCGAAGCTGCGGCCGTGCGCATTTCTCATCCGGCACTCGCTCTGCGAATGACCCGCTCTTTGTGCGTTCAGGATTCCGGCTTGAGTCTGGCAGGAGGAGCAGTGTCTCGTGTTGCCGCAAGTGGTGTGTTCGGCATGGGCGTGTTCGCAAAGAAGGACGTCTCCCGGCCTCTGGCCGATGACGACCTCCGCATCCTTGACGCCGGCGATTTCCGCCATCTGCCGGTTGGCGAATACGATTCGCCGTTCCGAGTTCAGCACCATGAAGAGCGCCGGTATGCTGTCCGCCAGCGGACCCAGCATGGAGGTCGCTTCAAAAGCCTGTGTGTCCGGTGCGTTCCTCATCTCTTCTTGCATTGTAAAATCCCTTGTTAACTAGAATCTTGCCACGGGCGGGACTGCTGTCAAACGGATGAACCAAAGGAATCTTCCCGTCTGTCTGACTGGTGTTGTTTTTGCAACAAGTGGAAGAGCGTGCCGGTGTTTCGTTTCCTGGCCCAAGACGGGTCACCTCGCGTCGAGCGACCAGTGGAGCGACCCCATCAGGGCATCGAGAACCGGATCATAGAACCGGAGGCGCAAACCTACCGGAATACGGGTGAAATCGTAAAACGCGCACGGCTCGGAGGGCTGCTCAACTACTACTACCGGGCGGATGATCCGAGTGTGGGGGATGGACCCGACAGAAAGGAGGGAAAAGCAGCGGCTTGAGGCTCGTAAACGATGCAAAACGGAGACTCGGCAGATACGCGAACGCTACTGGAATCGACTCAAAGGTATTAACTTTGCCTAAACTGGCAAATTGGCAAGTTGCTTAATCATTGAAAATTAGCGACTTGCGGAACGTGTTCGAGTCCCGCCACCTCCAAGAAATTTCTGTTTTGAGCCGTGTCGTAAGCGGCTAATATAGCGTATCTTACGAATCTCGAACGCATTGCGTGCAACTGCGCTCAGGACAGTTTTTGCGCTCTCAGGACAACTCGACGCTACTGGGTGTGGAAAATCTGCCTTAACTATGCCTTAACTCTGGTTGCCCGTTCGTGTGTGCGGAATGTCGCACGTCGCTACTGCCAGATGGGGCTTAGCTTGTCTGACAGTTTGCCGATCAATTCCCCGAATGATCCGCAGGGCTCGCTTAGGTTGTTGCGCTTGAGGAACTGCTTCCATGCCTGTTCCTTCTGGGTAGCGAAAGCGGGCGTGAAGGCATGTGGCGTTGCGGGAGGCAATGTGGTGCCCCGACGCTCACATGTCGCACGGACCGCTTGCCGTAGCATCTGCGTATCTACGTCGAAGCGCGAGGACATGAACCACAAATCGAAGAAGTCCTTCATGCGCGTGTTAGTGGCGTCGAGCCGCACGGCGGCTTCGATCTTCTCCGCCATCGCTGTATAGACCGGGTAAGCTCGAATGTGCGGCGACGGGAAGTCGGGCAGCAGGTTGGGAAAGGTGACCTCATCCGCAGCGGGTGTGATGACGTCGCCAAATCCGATGTCGATATGCACGCTGATACGCGCGCCGCCAAGCCATGCGAGGAACTTGACCTCCAGTCCGCCGTAGGCATCCACGGCACGAATCGGGCCGACGGAAAGCGTGTTCGCATCGAATACGAGCCAATCCTCGGCCTCCATCGCCAACAGTTCGGCAAAGACGCTCCGAATGTCCTCCATGTCCGAACTGCCGAAACCCAGCAGGTCGGCATCGCGGGTGGGGCGATGGTCGAATGCATTCCAGACGGCGAAGAGCATCGCGCCCTTGAGGACGAAGCGGTTTGCGTGAGGAGACTGCGAAAGCCTCGCCAGCAGCCGCTCGATGGCGAAGCGCACGAGAATGGCGTCGAAGTCCACCCCTTGGGCGGCGGCGATTTGCGACAGGCGTTGGCGAACAGACGCCGCGATGTTTGTGGGCTTGTTGGTCATGATGAAAGTAGGGTTGTGATGTAGGGCTCGATGACACGCGCCACGCGGCAAATGCGGGCGTAGTGCATGATGTCGGCGACGCTGCACTTGCGCTGCGCAAGGGCGTCGCGCAGGGCTTCGATGGCCACGTCGAGCCCGTATTTGTTGCGATACTTGAACAGGTCGGCGACGGTTTTGGCCACGCAATAGACGCGGAGCTTGACGCCCTCGGCCTCGATTGTTTCCACGCCCTCGCTGAAAGCCTTGCCGGAAAGCCTGATGACCCGCGTACCGACAAAGTCGATTCTCGGCCTCCACGCGCTCGGGCCGATGGCAAACCACACTTCGCGCGGATTCTGCCGCGTGATGTCATGCAGGCGGCATGCAGTCAGAAGGCAGAAGACGGCATTGGGCACCGCCTTGGCGACGAGGACGCAGGTGTTCTTTTCCGTCAGTTCGGCGTCTTGCGAGACATAAAGCCCGCGCCCGACGCGCCGGATCATCCCGTCTCGTTCCGCCTGGGTGATGGCCATACGCGAAAGCCCAAGCGAGGCGAGGTCGCGGCTCCGAAGAACCGTGGCATTCCTGAACGCTCCCTTAATCCAGTCTCTCTGCGTGGTTGTCATTACAAAACCTATGAGAATATGCATCAGGATGTATGAAATGTAAAGAATGATCCACTTCACCCTATGATTGCCCGCTCACTCTGGTAGAGTGCGCTGATGGGAACTCGCAATCACTGTTTGGGGCCGCGGCAGATCGCACGATTTGAACAAGCGGCTTCGCTATTGCCGGGCGTGGACCCGGTGGACGTTTACCGCTTCTATATACGCCATACGCGGACCGGGCGGAAGGCGGTCGCGTTCGCGGACGCCTCGCGGAGCTACCTCCAGATGCTCGTCGAGACGGGCCGCGCCGTTGCCTACGTGAGCCATGCTCGCAAGGCGCTGGAGGACTTCGCCGAGGAACTTGGTAGCCGCGATGTTGCGGACTACGACGCCGAGGCCATTCGCGGCCACCTCTACGGGCTCAATTACTCGCCGGTCACGATCCGCCACCGTCGCGGGCACCTGCTCTGCGCCTTCGCCTGGTGGGCCGAGCAGGGCTGGATCGACGCGAACCCCGTGGAGAAAGTCAAGCGCCCGAACGTCGTGAGCGGCGAGCCGGGAATCCTGCCAGTTGCCGACATGGAGCGCCTCTTCCGCGCCAACGAAAGGGTTGACCCCGGCATCTGCGGAATCCTCGCCCTCGGGGCGTTTGCCGGAATGCGCACATCCGCCATCGGGCGGCTCGACTTCGAGGAACTGGACTTCGGCCAGCGCGGCATCCTGACGCCCGCCTGCAAGACAAAAAAGCGCCGCCGCCAGTGGATCGAGGGCCTGCCGGAAAACCTCTGGAAGTGGCTTGAGCGCACGCCGCCGGAGATTTTCGCCCTCGATGGCCGCCAGCTATTGCACCGCCGCGCCGAGGCGTTCAAACGGGCCGGGCTACTCATCGAGGCCGACGACATCGCCTACGAAAACCGCAAGCGCGAGGCGAGGGGAGAGCCGCTAGTAACATGGCAGCCGACGCACCCGCCAAAGAACTGCCTGCGCCACAGTTTCGCCACCTACCACGTAGCCCTGCACCGCGACCCCGGCAAGACGGCCCTGCTACTAAGCCACCGTAACCAGCAGGTGCTCTTCCAGCACTATCTGGGGATAGCGACGAGCGCCGAGGCGGAGAAATACTTCAGGATTCTGCCGAGGTAAAACTTACTTTTCTTGTTCATGGCTGGTTTTGTTTGATCTCAAACGATATTCAAATGTTTGACTTGATCCTCTATTTGGAACTTTCTCTCGGAATGCCGCTTGAAACGTATTTGTCAGACTTCATTAACCGTGAAAGTGCGGATGGTTGTTTGGATTACAAAATGCGTAAGCAAGGATTCTACAGGGCGGAACATTGTAATTGCAACAATCAGAGGAACCTCTATCCAGTTCCGTGTTTTGGCCAATTAGAAACAGCTGATATCTTGACACTGGGCGCGAATCCATCTGCGGATGGAATGCACTTTGGGGAAAATAATTATTGGCCAGAGTGGAATAATGATGATTTGGCTATTCGCCTGATTTGTCAGTGCTGTTGCGGATATTTTGACAACAATCAAGCTGTGCGTTGGTTTGGTCGCTGGAACTCTATTCTTGAGCAGCTCGATGCTTCGTATTACTCAATTGGTGATCGTAGAAAGAGGCTGTTGGCTGCGCACATTGACATATCCCCAAGGCCGACGCGAAGCATGCGAGCTTGTCAAAATATCAGTGCAACCTTGTGGAATGAGATGATGACTTGCGATCGGAATTACTTGCATGAACTATTGACGATTGCGGGTAACGCTCGGTGCATTCTTATCGCAGGGACGGCAAGTAGATCTACGTATGTCTTTGATGCGTTCCGTAAAGCGTTTCCGGCTTGGGGTGTGGCTAATATACGACACCCTCATTCTCCGTCGATTCTCTGGAATGGTTTGGCTTTTGGGCAACGTAACATTGGGGGTTGGTCATCATGTGTAGGGCCGACCTTTGCCGGACTGAATTTGAACTTTAACAATGATGTAAGGATTCATCTACGAGAACAACTGGGGCTTGATTGAAAAAACGATCATATGATTATTGGTGATTTGCGTTTGTGGTAGAGTAATTCGATAAGCGGACAAAGTGTTTGCTTCAGCCTTAACCCAACCTACACTGCCAACCGTGAAAGTCACGGCACATTACAGGGAGGGACGGAAGGCACCTTGGGAGGCTCGCTGGTGGGTTAACCGCCAGATGCGGACACGCTTCTTCGAGACGGAGGACGAGCGTAACCGCTTCATCAAGAACTTCTCCCGTGAAATCGTGCAGCACGGCGAAGAGGTATACAAGTTCGACAAGAATCGGATGCGCCGCTGGCAGGAAGCTGACCTCATTGCGCCCGATGTGGACCCCGTTGAATTGGCGCGGCACTGGGTGGCGACTCACGAGTCGGCGCAGCTAGTGACCTTGAAGGACGGCGTGGCCCGATTCCTCAAGGAACTGGAACTCGCGGGCCGCACGAAAGAATACCGCGCCCACGTTAGGGAGTATCTCAAGAGGTTTGTCAGCGAGTTCGGCGAGGCCCACGTTTCCGCCATCACGAGCACGCAGGTGTCGGACTTCATCCACGCGCTGCCCTTCAGCGCGATCACCAAGCGCCATGCGCGAAGCGGCATCGTCTCGGCCTACAAGTGGTTCGTGAAGCAGGGCTGGGCGGAAAAGAACCCGGCGGCGGCGGTGCCCGTCCCGAAGGTGGACCTCGCGGAGCCGGGCATTCTGAGCGTCGAGGAAACCGAGCGGCTCTTCCGCGCCAACGAGGCCGAAGACCCCGAAATCTGCGGCCTACTCGCCCTCGGAGCCTTCGCCGGGATGCGAGCTTCGGCCATCGCGCGGCTCGAATCAACGGAACTCGACTTCGCCAGCAAGGCGATCCTTACGCCCGCCAGCAAGACGAAAAAGGGCCGCCGTCACTACATGGAGGGTCTGCCGGGAAACCTCTGGGCATGGCTCGAACGGACGCCGAAAACGGCCTTCAAGATGGAGCCGCGCACGCTCGCCACGCGCCGCGAAAACGCCTTCCGCCGGGCCGGGCTACTCGTGACAAGCGAGGATGCCAAGCGTAGCCACGTCCAGCCCAAGGCACCGCCGAAGAACTGCCTGCGGCACTCTTTCGTCAGTTACCACGTGGCGCTGCACCGCGATCCGGGCCGTACGGCGCTCCTCGTCAGTCACAAGGACCAGTCCATCCTCTGGAACCACTACCTGGGCGTCGCCAAGCGGGAAGACGCGGAGCGATACTTCGCGATTCTGCCCACGGCGGCAGCCGTGCAAGTCGGGTAGCACGCAGTCGTATCCCGTTGCCCTGACGGCTACTTGAGAACTTCTCGCACAATCCGCTTGCCACATCCAACCAAGTGAACATGTGTATATTCCGCAACCCGAAGCGACGGGCGCCGGAGTGAATCCACGGCGCCCGCAACCGGTTGCCGTCGCGGCCTTGGGGTAACTGGCCGCGACCCCGCAGGAGCTGGCAGGCGGAGGGAATGTCGGCTGGGTTCAAAACGTGAACAAAGGAATACAACATGGCTGCGTTCAGCGCACTCACGATTTCCCGCCCGGCGTTCCTGAAGGCCCTTGATTGGGCGACAGTGCAGGGCTTTTTGAAACCCTACGCGGCGTATCTCGCCGCACGAGGCTTTGACCTCGAAACACCGCCCGATGACGACGGCTTTGCCGCGCTGGGCGACATCCTCGCGCGGTCCGGTGCAGACACGCCGAACGCGCTTCTCGACGCCCTCTTCATCACCGAGGAAACCGCGCACGGAGCCGCTCCGGACGACCTGCACGACGACGCAAAACGGCTCGGCATTGTTCTGCCCAGCGAGGCAACGATGCTCGAAACGGTGTTCCGCATCTGGAACGCTTCGCCGGACGCCATCCGCGCTCGACACATGGAACTGACGCTTGCCAAGGTGCGCACCTTCGAATTCTACAACGCCGAGGACGAGCGTGCGCTCCTACAGATTCCGAGCGATGCGGCGCTGAAGGCGGTTGCCACGGGCCTTGACGAGTGGTTCGACAAGCGGCGGCGCGGGCGCGGCTGCCAGATCCGGCTTTTCCAGCGCGACACGGAACTCTGGTTCCTCATCTCGCACGGCGAACTTTTTAGGCGCGTCGGCACTTGGGAGGACGGACGGAGCGGATCGCTCGGCTACCGGCCCGACAAATACGACGTCGTGGTGTACGACGAGCTGACGAAGGAGCTGCGCGTGAACGCCGCGCTCAACCTGCGCGACCTCTACCGGCGGCAGTTCGGGCTCCTTCTCTTCGGCACCGAAAACCACTTTCCCGGCGAGAACAAATACTCGCTGGAACCGTTGCGCGAGCAGGGCGAAAAGTCCCTCATCTGCGCCGACGTGCCGGGTCTTAACTGGGTCAAGCTCACGCGCCTGACCTACGAACTCAAGGGCGATAAACGCATCAAACGGACGGACGCGGCGGAGAACCTCTTCGAGTCCTACGATTACCAGAAAACCGGCATCCCGCCTGGGGCGCGCCTCATGTCGGCGAGCTTCTCCGGGCGCTTCAAGGACAACCCGAGGCCGCGCACCGTGACGATCAAGCCGACCAATGTCGCCCTCTACACGCGGGACGGCGACAGCCATGCGATCGACGAATGGCTCATGCGGCGCGGGTTCATCCAACAAAGAAAGGTGGCCGACTATGCCCAAACCGAATGCGTTCTGGCAATTGCTTGAGTCGCCCGCACGGACGGGCCGACCGCTCTCCACCTGGAAGCTGGCCCTGCGCGAGGAGTTTGAGCTCGTCTCAAGCTACGTTGTGCCGACCGGCGCGCTGGCGACGACGATGCCCTGTGCGCGCACCTTCGCCGGGCACTTTTGCAGCTACCGTATCGTCGAGCACGAGGACGGTACCTTTGCGGGCGTGTGCGACGAAGGCCGCTGCCCGCGCCGGATCTTCCAGCGCGAGGAACTCGCCCAGCACGCGATCGACGAGGACCGGCTGGCGAAGGAACTGACGGCGCTCCTCGCCATCACGCCCTCGCCGCAGGAGGTGGATGGGGTGGGGCGGAGCCGCCGACTTGGCTTCCTCAAGGGCGAGGAGCGCATCCCCGTCATCCTGACCACGCAGTGGACGGTGGAGGATTGCAACCGCTTCCTTGCCGACTTCTATGCGGATCGGTCGGGGCGCGTCATGTGGATCTTCCCGACGGCGCGCCGCCTCGACGACAAGAGTCAGCGAATCCTGTCCAAGCAAGAGGCGGTCGTCTTCACGATCGACGGGCACTTCGAGATCGAAAACGGTTCGATCAAGCTGCTGCCGGAGGGCGTGAAGGATTGGGACGACACGCTCTTCCGGCTGACGGGCGTTGGCGTCCACGAGCACGGCTTCCATGTGCCTGCCGGGGCGAAGTGGAGCGACTTGACGCTGCGCTTCCGCGACGGGCATACGATTCAGGCAAGCCTTGGCAAGCAGCGGCGGCGCTTCAATTACCGAGACATCGGGCTTGTCGACAAACGCAAGGACGGCCCCGACGCCCAGTGGGATCTCCTCCAGCGTTTCGCGGCGAACTACGGCTCGCTCAACTGGTCGAGCCAAGGCTCCGACATTCGCAACCAGAAGCGCAAGGAACGCCTCGCCGAGGCTCTGAAGAGCTTCTTCGGGATTACCGGCGAGCCCTTCAACTACGACCCAAGCGACGGAGGCTGGGAGAGCGTCTTCAACATCCAGCCCGAGTAATCCGAAGCGTCGACAAATCGACAAAAGCCCCGAAAACGGCTCCTAGCCATCCAAGAGGCCCAAACCCTAGCAATCATGCGGGTTTGGGCCTTTTTTGTTCCCGGAAGCCGCCGTCGACAGATCGACAAATCAAATGACAAAACGAAGAAAAGTGAAAAATTTTTTCGGGCGAGAATCCTTAGTATTTATGCGGGTTCCGAGGTTTTTGATTCCATTGACTCGCGTCGACAGATCGACAAGTCGCCAAGAGGGGCGTGAACACGAACACGCAACCCACCTTGGACGAGAAGTTGGACGCCCTGACGCGGCGGATCGACGAACTCGGCCAGCTCATCACCTCGCGGCAGACGCCTGAACTGAAGTTCTGCCTGACCGTTGAGGAACTCGCCAGTCGCTGGGCCCTCGGCCCGGAGGCTGTCCGACGCCTTGTGCGCAGTAAAGAGCTGCGCCCCCTGCGCGGCTTCCGCCCCTTCCGCTTCACGATGGAGGAAGTCCGTCGCTACGAGGCGTTGACGACCCATTCCGCGCGGAAAGGGGGCCGCTAATGCCCCGCTGCGAAGAACACCGTATCCAGGCGGCCCTGTTCAAATGGGCCCGCTACAGCGCGGCGGAGACGCCCGTTTTGCGCCTCATGTTTGCCATCCCGAACGGCGGCGCACGCGACGCCATCACGGGCGCGATCCTGAAGGCCGAAGGCGTGAAACCCGGCGTGCCGGACGTGTTTCTGCCGGTCGCCTCGGGGCCATTCCACGGCCTCTTCATCGAACTCAAGAGCGCGAAAGGCCGGGCCTCGCCCGAGCAGCGCGAATGGCTGACTGCGCTCCGTGAGCGCGGCTACGCGACCGCCCTCTGCCATGACCTCGGCGAGGCCATTGACACCGTCTCCCGGTACCTCGCCGGAGAGGCCATCCCCTCCATCAAAACTTTCACGAACAACTGCAAATAGCTATGAACGAACAGAATACAAACACGCTTGCCCTTGTTAGCGGCAAGATCGCGCTGCCCCAGCGGGCAGTCATTTACGGACCCGAAGGCATCGGCAAGTCGACCCTCGCCGCCGCTTTCCCTGCACCCGTCTTCCTCGACACCGAAGGCGGCACGGCGCAGCTCGACGTCGTCCGCTTCCCGCGCCCCGAATACTGGGAGCACGTCGCGGATATAATCACGCAGCTTGCCACCCGCGAACACGACCGCCGCACGCTCGTCATCGACACCGTGGACTGGCTGGAACGCCTCCTCGCCGAATACCTCTGCCGCCGCGCCAACAAGGACAGCATCGAGGACTTCTCCTACGGCAAGGGCTACACGATCCTCGCCGAAGAGTTCTCGCGCTTCCTTGGCTCGCTGGAAGTCCTGCGTCGGCGCGGGATGCACGTCGTGATGGTCGCGCACTCGACGATCCGCAAGTTCGAGCAGCCCGACGCCGCCGGTGCCTACGACCGCTACGAGCTGAAGCTGAGTAAGCAGTGCGCGCCGCTTCTCAAGGAGTGGTGCGACCTGCTCCTCTTCGTCAACTACTTCACGAAGGTCACGGAAGGCGAGGGGAAGAAGCGTGCGATCGGCGGCAAGGAACGGCGCATCTACACAACCCACTGCGCCGCCTACGACGCCAAGAACCGTCACGGCCTCGCGGACGTAATCCCGATGGACTTTGCCGCGCTGGAGGCCGTCTTCCCCGCAACTGTTAAGCAAAACTTAATCGTTACTCCAGCCCCTGCGGCTTTCGCACCTAAGCCTTCCGCATACGCGCCTGCAACTACGCCCGCAACCTCCGCGCCCGCGATTCCCGTAGAGCCGCCAAGGCCCTGCACGCCGACGCAGGTCGAGAACATCCAGACGCTCTGGGCCAAGCTCAACTACGGGCAGGCAGAGCTGACGAAGCTCTTCCGCTGGCTAGAAGCCGACGACCTCGAAGGCGTCGAAAACTGGCAAACCCTAACGATGGATCAGGCCGCGCGGACCATCGGCTTCCTCACGAAGAAACTCACCGAAAAGGAGACCGTCTAACATGAAATACGTATCCACAAACGCTGAATCACGGGCCCGTTGCGTCAAGCCGGGCGAATACCTGCTTACGATCCTCGAAGCGGTCGAAACCATCTCGAAGTCGACCGGCGACGAGATGATCAAGCTGAAGCTCGAAGTGGAGGGGCACGGGGCGACCCTCTACGAATACCTCGTCTCGAACGGCTCCAGTGCCTGGAAGATCGACAGCTTCCGCCGGGCGCTTGGCGAGCGCGTGGTTGAAGGCGAGGAGGTCGAGATCGACACCCGAAACCTCGTCGGGCGGCAGGCCCGCGCGAAGCTCCGCGTGGAGACCTATCAGGGCAAGGACTCGAACAAGGTCGATTACTGGCTGAGCCCGCAGCTCGGTGCCGCTCCGGCGGCCCGTCCGATTGCACCCGCGCCCATTGCAAAGAAGGAGGATGGCGATGAGCCATTTTAACCTGCGGCCCTACCAGACGCAGTGCATCGACGATCTCCTCGCCCGGTTTCGGGAGTACTCGCGCCTGCTCGCGGTGCTCCCGACCGGGGCCGGGAAGACGATCGTCTTTGCCGCGCTCGCCCACCGACTCCAGCCCGTGCGGACGCTTGTCCTAGCCCACCGCGATGAACTCATCCGGCAGGCGGCGGACAAAATCGCCCGCTCGACGGGCCTCGTCGCCGAAGTCGAAAAGGCGGAGGAAACGGCGGGCATGGAGGCGCCCGTCGTCGTGGCCTCGGTGCAGACGCTGGCCCGCGAGCGGCGCCTGCACCGCTGGCCGCGCGGCCACTTCGGCCTCGTGGTCGTGGACGAGGCGCATCACATCCTCGCCGACAGTTACCAGAACGTCCTCGGGCACTTCGACGGCAGCGCCAAGGTGCTCGGCGTGACGGCGACGCCCGACCGTGGCGACAAGCGCTCCCTCGGCGAATACTTCGACGAAGTCGGCTTCGAGATTGGCCTCCACGAGCTCATCAAGGACGGGTATCTCTGCCGCATCGTCGTCAAGACCGTGCCGCTCCAGATCGACCTTGGCGGCGTGCGGACGATGGCGGGCGACTTCAGCGACGCCGATCTTGGGCAGGCGATCGAGCCTTACTTGAAGCGCGTCGTGGCCGAGATGAAGGCCGCAATCGGGAAGCGCCGGACGATCGTCTTCCTGCCGCTCGTGCGCACCTCGAAACGCTTCGTCGAACTCTGCCGCGAGGCGGGGCTGACGGCGGACCACGTGGACGGGGCGAGCGAGGACCGCTCGGGCATCCTCGCCCGCTTCGCACGGGGCGAGTTCCAGATCTTGAGCAACTCGATGCTCCTCACGGAGGGCTTCGACGACCCCGGCGTTGCGTGCGTCGTCTGCCTGCGTCCGACGAAGGTGCGCGCGCTCTATTCGCAGATCATCGGGCGCGGCACCCGCGTCGCCCCCGGCAAGGAGAACCTGCTTGTCCTCGACTTTCTCTGGCACACCGAGCGGCACTCGCTCGTCCGCCCGGCGCACCTTGTGGCGCCGACGGCAGAGCTCGCCGAGGACATGACGGCGATCCTCGAAAAGGCGGCGCAGGAGCACGGCGGCGAGGCGTTGCAGGAGCCCGAACAGGACCTGCTCGATTTGGCCGACGACGCCAAGACGCAGCGCGAGGCGATGCTCGCCAAGGCCATCGCCCAGAACTCCCGCAAGCGTGCCCAGCTCATCGACCCGGTGGAGTTCGCGCTCTCGCTGCACGAGGTGGACCTCGCCGAATGGGAGCCGACGATGAAGTGGCACGAGGCACCGCCGAGCGACAAGCAGCTGCGGCTTCTGGAACGCATGGGTTTCGCGCCCGACGCGGTCCGCAGCCGTGGCCACGCTTCGGCCATCCTCGATCGCGTCATCACCCGGCGCGACCTGCGCCTTGCGACGCCCAAGCAGCTCAACTTTTTGCGGACACACGGACATCCCCATCCTGACCTTGCCACGTTCGACGAGGCAAGTGCATGGATCGGCGAAGTCCTTGGGAGGGGCAAATGATCCTACGAAGCCAGAGCCAGCGGGCGCACTTCCCTGTCGATCGTCGGGCCCAGTTCTTCACGGGCCTTCCGAAGGTCGTATTCCTTCTGGAGGCCGAGCCAGAACTCTGCGCTCGTCCCGAAGTAACGCGAGAGTCGCAGGGCCGTGTCGGGCGAGATGGCCCGACGCCCCTTGATGATCGCCGTGACGCGGCTGTGCGGGATTCCGATATCCACCGCCAGCTTGTACTGCGTGATGCCCATTTCTTCGAGGAACTCCACGCGGAGAATCTCGCCGGGATGGGGGAACTTCAACTTCTCACTGTTCGTGTTCTGATCCATGGAGCCTCCTTAGTGGTAATCGACGATTTGAACTTCAAAGGCGTCACCCTCTTCCCATCGGAAGCAGATGCGCCACTGTTGATTGATCCTGATGCTGAACTGCCCTGCGCGGTTTCCCGAAAGGGACTCAAGCCGGTTGGCCGGAGGCACCCGAAGGTCGTTCAGGGACTTTGCCTGACTGATCATCGCGAGCTTCATAAGCGCCCTTGGCTGAATGTCGGAAGGCAGGCGTTTCGAGCGTTCCTGATTCCAAATCTTTTCGGTCTCGGAGTCTGCAAAGCTCTTGATCACCGACCTAATATCGGCACATTTCCGCGCCGCGTCAATAGCCATTTCCGCAAGGCGTCAATATGAGATACAAAAGTAATGGCATACCAGAGCCCACCTCCGCCGATGCCCGCCGCATTGCCGAGGACATCCTTGGGCCCGTCGAATGGACGGACGAGACCTCCGGCTACTGCCGCTGCCCCGGCGTGGAGCTGCACACCTCGCCGACGCGGGACCACGACTGCCGCGTGTCGCTCGATCAGGAAGACGGGCATGTGCCGACCGTCTTCTGCTTCCATAATAGCTGCCTCGCCGTCATCGAGGAGGCGAACCGGTCGCTGCGCTCCGCCCTCGGCAAGGCCCGCTGGGGCCGTCAGAACCACCAGAACCACTTTGCTGGTTCCAGTGGTTCCAGAGGTGGTTCCGGGGCGGCGACGGCGCCCCTCATCACCGATGCGAATGCCTTCGAGACGCTTCTGCGCACCGCCTTCGAGGCGGACGACATCGTGTCCATCGCTCCGGCGGCGGTGCCGGAAGAGGGCGGCAAGGCGGTGCCCGAGCACGGCGGGGTCAACATCTTCACCCGCGACAAGTGGCTGGAGAAGGTGGCGGCCAAGGGTGGGATAGGCCGCGTCTTCGGAGGCCGCGAGGGGCTCTACATCCGCATCAACCCCCTGACGCCGAAGGCCCATGGCGGCGACAAGGACGTGGCAAAGCTCCGCCATGTCTTAATCGAAAGCGACTCGCTGCCCAAGGCAGAGCAGGAACGCATTCTGCGCGCCTCGGGCCTTCCCATCGCGGCGCTCATCGACTCCGGCGGTGCGTCGATCCATGCCTGGGTGCGCGTGAACGCCAGGAACGTCGCCGAATACCACGAGCGGCGCGAGAAGCTCTGGAAGAGCGTCGAGGCCCTCCAGATAGACCCCCAGAACCGCAATCCCTCGCGCTTCTCGCGCTGCCCCGGTGCGCAGCGGGGCAGCTCCATGCAGCGGCTCCTTGCCGTGAACCTCGGGCCCGCCACTTACGAGGCTTGGGCGTCCGGGGCGTCCTCGGGAGACCTCCCCGGCATCGTGGCGGCGGACGCCTTCTGCGCCGAGGACGAGCCCGATCCGCCGCTTCTCATCGACGGGCTCCTTTTCAAGGGCTCGAAGATGATCATCGCTGGCCCGTCGAAGTCGCGCAAGACGTGGAACCTGACCGACCTCGCCGTTTGCCTCTCGGTCGGTCGGCCTTGGTGCGGCTTCACGACGCGGCGCTCGAAGGTCCTTTACGTGAACCTCGAACTCCAGTCCTTCAGCTACCGCAAGCGCATCCGCTGGATCTGCGAGAAGAAGGGCATCCCCACGGCGGAGCTATCCGGCTTCCACCTCTGGAACCTGCGCGGGCACGCCACCGAGGTGACGCGGCTCGTCGGGGACATCCTGCGCCACGTGAAGGACGCGGCGTACGACCTCATCATCGTGGACCCGATCTACAAGACCTACGGCGAGCGCGAGGAGAACAGCAACACCGACATGGGGCAGGTCATGAACGAGCTGGAGGGCCTCGCGCGGCTTGCGAAGGTGGCCGTCGTCATCGCGGCGCACTTCCCCAAGGGGAACCTCGCCGCACGCGACGCCATTGACCGCGTGGCCGGTGCGGCGGTCTTCGGGCGCGACCCGGACGTGCTCCTTGTCATGACCCCGCACGAGGAGCCTGACGCCTTCACGATCACGCCCATCCTGCGCGACCTGCCGGGCATGGGCGAGTTCGTGATCCGCTGGGGCGAACAGTGTTTCCAGAGGATCGCCGCCGATCCCAAGGCCGTTGCGGGGCGGGAGGCGGCCAACGGCGCGGGCAAGGGCAAGCGGGAACGCTCCTTTGTCCCCGGCAGCTACCGTGAACTCTTTTCCGAGATGCCGCCACTGCACCACGACAAGGAGCCCGAGAAAAGCGAGGTCCTCGCCCATATCGCCTCAGAGCTTGCGGCGGCAGGGAAAGACCCCCTGAAGGCCGCGTCGGTCTTCGACAGCATCCGCCAGTCACGCCGCAATATCATCGTTTTCGACCACATCACGAAGCGTTGGCAGGGCTACCACTACAAACCGTCAGAAGACTAGCTAGAAC
>LVBV01000055.1 GCA_001604565.1 Puniceicoccales bacterium Verruco_01
GACGACAAACGAATACGCGACGACGCCTACCGCAAGGCATACCGGGACTGGGTGGCGAAGTTGCCACGCAAGGAGCGGCGACGCCTCGAACGGCAGGGCCTTCTCGAACCCGCAATTGATCCCCTGCACATCGGCAAGGGCGAAGACGTTTCCGCCATGCCGATTGCCGACATCACCACGCTGCCCCATGATGGGATAGGTGGCGATGATGGCGATGGTGATGGCGACAAGCACGCATGCCGCGACAAGCAGGATATCGTGGCTGGTGGTGGCGAAGTAACGAATGCCCCCGCGCCGGACTACGACCGCGTTTGGGAAGTGTTGCGGCGGCTCCTCGGCGAACTGCTTTCTACGCCGAACGCGCAGCTCTCGCTGGAGTGCCTGGCGCTCGTCAGCGGAGTCGGCTTTATGGGTGACTCAATGACCGCGATCGCAAAGCGACACGGCGTGACCCGCGCAGCCGTCTCGAAACGCTGCATCCAGCTCTCCGAACAGCTCGACATNNNNAACCGGCCTCTGTTTCGACGGCGACCTGAGCTTTGAGGAATGGCGCGACGTGGGCCGCAAAGTTGGCCGCGTGGCACGCACCTCGCTTTTCCTTGTCGGCGACTGGCTCGTCTACGGCGAGGCGCGCTGGAACGGCGGCCAGCGCTTCGAGAAGATGCCCGGCGAACAGTCGGCGCGCTACATCGAGGCCATGCAGGAGACCGGCCTTGAACTTCGTACCCTGATGGATGCCGCCTACGTGGCACGCAGCGTGCCGTACGCCGAGCGCCGCCCGCACCTGACCTTCGAGCACCACAAGGCCGTGGCGAGCTTGAAGAGCGAGGACGAGCGCGGCGAATGGCTGGAGAAGGCGGACAAGCAGGGCCTCTCGACGCGGCGTTTGCGAAAGTCGATCCAGCTCGGCCACGTGGCGACAAAGTCCGAGATGCAGACACCGGAAGCGTCGCGCGGCATCGACAACCACATCCCGTGGGTGAACGGGCTCCTCCGCTGGTGGAAGAAGTTCGAGGAGTCGGGCTGGGTCGAGAACGCCACCCGCGAGCAGTTGGACGCGGTGCTCGCCGACCTGCGCGAAGTCGAGGCGCTGCTGGAGAAGCTCAAGGACGCCCGCGACGAGAAGGAGGCGGTGATCGACGTCCAGTAGCACGCGGTTGCATCCCGTCGACTCGTGGCGCCACGAATCGAGCAGACGCGACTGGAGACGACTCAATTGATGTTTGTCAGCCGCAGCGGTTTCCAATAACGTAAACTAGAGAGAATGAGTGCCGGAGAATACAGTCCCCCTTACACCATCACGACGCCGATTCTGCGCCTCGTGGCTGAGATTAGCGAACAGGTGGGACGGNNCTGCGCCGCGAGAACCGCATCCGCACGATTCAGGCCTCGCTCGCCATCGAGAACAACACGCTTTCGCTCGAACAGGTGACGGCGGTGATCGACGGCAGGCACGTGCTGGGCGACCCGCGCGAGATTCAGGAAGTGCGCAATGCCTTCGCGGCCTACGAGGCGATGGACGCCTGGAACCCGGCCTCGATGCGCGACCTGCTCGCCGCGCACGGCCTCCTCATGGCGGGCCTTGTGAGCGGCGCGGGACGCCTGCGCAGCGGCTCGGTCGGCGTCTACCGTGGCGACGAAGTCGTGCACATGGCCCCGCCTGCCGACATCGTGCCCGCGCACATGGAGCGCCTGCTAGCGTGGCTGGGGCGCACCGAGGAGCACCCGCTCGTTTCGGGCTGCGTCTTCCACTACGAGCTGGAGTTCATCCATCCTTTTGCCGACGGCAACGGGCGCATGGGGCGNNGTGGAAGCCGATCCTTGGCTACCTGCCCGTGGAGAGCGTCATCAAGCAGCGCCAGCAGGACTACTATCGCGTGCTGTCCGAGACGGACAAAGAGGGCGATAGTTCGATGTTCATCGAGTTCATCCTGACCGCCCTGCGCGACGCGATAAACGAAGCGGCAGAGACGGCGAAGTAAGGCTGGTTGACACCGCGTTCATGGTGTCGGTGAGCGCGGACGATTCCGACGCGTGCCGGGCAAGTTGACACGAGGATAGAGGCATCTTCCACGAAGTCCGCGACGATGAAGAACGACACCAACAATTTCTTCAACAAGGCCGATCCTCTGACCGCGCACCGTGGCCGATCCCATCCTGTGACAGAAGGCTGGGCCGCCGAGGCCATTCCGGGTGACGCTCAGTTGCGTCCAATCGTGGCGAATAGGAAATCTACTTGCCCCTGACGCTGAAAATAGGGTCCCTCAGCAGACCGGCTTGTTTGAGAGACATCACGATTTTTCAATTTCCCACATAAATCAGCACTTCGACTCCTCGGGAACCGCTTAACCAGGCGGTTTTCCTGTTTTCAGGAGGTGGGAAATCGGGGTGGGAAATTGCCCGCCAACTTCCCAC
>LVBV01000017.1 GCA_001604565.1 Puniceicoccales bacterium Verruco_01
CGCTCCCACGCGAACCGTCACAAGAAGCGTCTGTGGGGAGCCTAGGCCGGGTCGTCCCGGTTTGGCGCCACCGCGATCGCGGGGGTTCGCCGCCGGGGAACTTTGACCACGCCCTTCAAATGCTTGTGTGACGCCCACGCGCTGGGAAATTTGCCCGACGGGCACCTTGAAAAAGGTGCCCGTTTTTTGTGCCCGTGCGCTGCGGCGCCCCCTGGTCCCTGCCGCGTCAAAAAAACGCCCCGGAAGACCGGGGCGTGAAAGGCGTGCGGCACAAGGGGCCGGATCAGTCGATGAAGGTGGTCAGGGCGCTCCGCCACCATTCAAAGTACTCCCGCTCCAGCCGTTCGCGCGGCGGCAGCGGGTAGTAGAGCATGTCCTCGCCGTTGCCGACAAAGAATCCGTTCTTGATCGTGCGGAAAAGGACCTGCCCCGACAGGGCGCGGTCCACCTGCTTGGTCGTCTTGTCCGTCTTGGCCTGCAATTCCATGAGGCAGTCGCGCAGGTGCCCGATGTTGCGGTAGGGAAGATCGCCGATATCGCTCGCCTCCGGATCGTGCGCGAGCTTCTCCAGCATCAGTTCGCAGAAGACGATCTTCGGAACGGAAATGGCGTTGGCCGGGTTTGTGATCTGCCGGCAAAACTCCGACGGGTTCAGGCTGGACGCCACGCGCGGGGTCATCGGGCAGAACTCCTGGTACAGGTGCAGCGTCCGCGCGAGGTCGCCGGGATAGTCCGCCTTGTCGATGCCGAGAACCCGTCCGTCGTCCGTGGCCAGATACAGCTTCTTCAGCGCCTCCATCGGCACGCGTTCCAGCACGCGGTACACCGAAAGATACACGGACCGCTTGAGTCGCCCGTCCTCGTGCGGCACGGTGCGTCGCTCCATGACCTCCCAGGAAAAACCGTCCGTGGGGAAACCGGGTTCCACCTCGAAGAACACGGCCTGCCCGCGCGAACGTTTGCGCGTGCCCACCGCGTAGTAGTTGCCGAATTCCTCCGGCGGAAGTTGCGAGGCGATCAGCGATTCCGGAATGAGGGAGAGATAGAGGTACTTGTCCATCCGTGCTCCTTTCGTGAGGGGGTTTCGGCGACGCGTGCTGCATCGCCCGCTCCTTAAAAATGAACGCATATCCCCGCGCTTGCAACAATTCGGCTTTTTCCCCCGCCAATGAAGGGCGTGTGGGCGGCAAATCAGATCGGGTATGCAAAAAGGGCAGGACGCCACGCTCACAAACAGCGCAACGTCCCGCCCCTTCTGTCTATCGAAACCCAAGGCTACTTCTTCGAGCGGGAGGACTTAACCTCCCGGAAGATCGCGCGCGCCTCAGGCGTCAGCTCCGCCTCGTCGATCGACTTGAGTTCGGTGTCGTTCATCTGGCTGTAGCGTTCGCGAAGGATGTCGGCGGTGGTCTCCTCTTCGAGGAAACCGCCGCGCAGGTTGTTGAGGAATTTGGTAAAGAAGCTCATAATTGCATGTCGTTATTTATTGGAATCCCGGC
The DNA here is from genome assembly GCA_001604565.1 of Puniceicoccales bacterium Verruco_01. Taxonomy (GTDB): domain Bacteria; phylum Verrucomicrobiota; class Verrucomicrobiia; order Opitutales; family Oceanipulchritudinaceae; genus Verruco-01. The sequence continues at coordinate 1,500 of LVBV01000017.1, forward strand.
ATCCGGACGGGAAACCCGCCGCCGGGTGGAAATGGCCGCGGACAAAGCGCACGGGAACAACCCGGCGCGGATCGAGTGCGACAAAAAGCTGCGTTCCGGAGATGCGGCAACTCTCCCGGGAACGCCATGCAGCCACGTCGCGATTATCGGGATAATGGCGGCGGCGTTCTTCCGTGCCGCCCGGCCACGAGGCTCCAGCGGAGGATCGGTATCTCCAACAGGCCCGCCTCAGGAAGATGACGGGGCAGGACCACGGCGCGGATTTCCGGAATCAGGACCGGAATCGTGGCCACGAAGGGCAGAAGAAGAAGCGCCAGGCGACGCAACCCCCAGAAGAGCAGACCCGCGGGAGGCTCCCCCACTTCGGCCAGCACGCTCCCGCCGTTGCCGGCGACGATCGTCGCCTCGCGCGTCGGCGGCATGGGCTCGGCCTGCAACGAGGTCTCCACCCTCGCGCCCACAAAGAGGATCGCGAGGGCCAGAATCGCCAGAATCTTCGGCCACGGGTTCATGCGCTCCAGGGAATGTCTTTCAATACATTCGATAGGGAAAAGACCGGTTGGGACCGCCCTCTGTCAAGAGCAATTCCGCCGTCCGTCACGGAGCGACGATCTCGAAAGACCCGCGCTGCATCGGCAGGGCGAGGTTCGCCGGGGCGCCCTCCGGGCGAGGTACGTCGAGGATGTAGGTTCCACCCGACGGACTTTTGAATGTGAAAAGGATCGTATAGCAATCCTGTCCCTTGCGTTCCCGCAGGATGAGAAGGCACATCGGAGCGGGAATTTCCGCCGCTCTCCACACGCAGGGGATCACTCTGCCTCCGGCAAGACCGACGCGGGCGAGATCGCTGCGCGAATCCGCAATCTCGATCGCCCTGACGGTGTTTTCGCAAACCTCTCCGGAACAAGTCAGCGCAAAGGTTTTCCCCCGGAGATCCGGAATGGCGGGAAGCTCAGCCACCGCCCCGTCAACGCCCGCGAAGACGGGGACAAAAAAGAAAAACGAAAGCAGCACAAGCCGCAGATACGAAGAACTCTTCATCCTTCTGCCTCCCCAACAAGGGGAACGCTCCCGCGGGTGTCTGTCAACGACTTGAGCGGATCGCTCTCCGCCGGCTGCAAAAAAATCCCCGCGGACGGGATCAGGGAATGTCCTGTCCGTCCGCGGGGGATGTCGAAAGCACCGCCGGATACGCTATTTCCCAGTTGTGGGAAGCGCGTCGCCGAAGTCCAGCCAGTAGGCGGTCATGTCCTTGGTGAAGCACCACCAGCCCGCGCCCGGGATCACGTAGCCCCAGCCGTAGCTGGAGCAATCGGGCGTGTAATAGGCGATCCAGTAGCCCCGGTTTGTGGTGTCGGCGTTCACACCGGCGTAGAGATAGATCCAGTTCCAGTTGGTGTAGTTGAAGACCCACGGGAAGTAGGTGTCGTCCACCCATCCCAGATCCGTCCACTTGGCGCCGAGGGTATCCACGGGTGCGTACGCGGACCGCGTCTCGCCTTCGAGAATCTGGATCTCGTACCACAGGGTGGAAGCCGTCCCGAGGGTCAGGACGCTCGTGGAGGGGGTCACACCGGGGGCCGCGGACAGTTCGTGCAGCACATTTCCCTGCGCGTCGAGGGAGCGGAAGCGCACGCGGGCCGGGGGCACCGGCAGGGTGATCGTGGCACCGACGCGCTCGACAAGGCTCGGGGCCGATCCCCAGTTGGAACCTACCGAGACACGGGCGGGACTCGTCCAGAGCATGTTCGTGTTGGCGGCGTTGCCGGTTGCAACGACAAGGAGCCGCGTGCCGCCGTAGAGAGCGTCCGCACTGCCGGAGGCGGCGGTCATCGCGATGGTGGACCAGCCCTGTTCCGTGGTGCCGGGCGTGAATTTGATCCCGTTGGAGAAGGTGTGCGTCTTGCCGTCGGTGAAGCCGATCCACGCCTTCGTGCGAGCCGTGTCAACCGACACGTTTCCGGAAGAGGCGCTCGTGAGGTCCCAGACGAGCTCCCCATTGTCGGAGGCGAAGGGAACCGACGAGGACGGCGCCTGCGGGGCCTGTGTGAGGCCCGTGGCCGAAGCGCCCACCGAGAGTGACACACGGCTTAATAGGGGCGTCGCGTTGTCGAGACCGAGTTTCTGTCCGTCGGCGATGCCCCACGCGTAACCCTTCGTGGCGACGATGCCGTGCTCGGTCTCTGGGTCGAACTTCATCGAATACTCCTGACGGGCCGGAGCCACGTCCTGGCGCAGGAACATGAGGGCGCCGACGAGGGCGTTCGCCATCTTGTTCGGGTGCCGATCCATGTCGAAATGGGAATTGAAGTAGTCGCGGTCCCAGTTGTGCGCGGCGTCGCCGTACTGGAAGAAGAAGACCCCGTCCCAGTCCTGCAGGCCCGCGTAGGCGCTGAGCAGCAGCGGCGCCTCGCTGCTGTAGGTGTTGGGCGAGCAATGCATGTATTCGGTGACGAAGAAGGGCTTCCCCTTCACCCTCTGCGCCGCCAGCGAGCCGAGGATCCCGCCCCGGTTGTTCACCATGGAGGCGTTCTCCACCGTCCAGTTGGTCGTGCTCCAGTCGTTGTTGGGGAAAACCGGATGCGTCCAGTAGGAGTGGGAATCGACCACGTCCATGTGGCTCTGGATGTTGGGCGTGCTCGTGGAAATGATGGTGCCGACGACAAGGCCTGGATAGCCGATGTCGTCGCGGATGTAGTTCTTCATTCCCACCCAGTAGGACGTTTCCAGTTCCTCAAGGAAGCGGTACCAGTCCGAACGCGCACCACTGGAGATGGTCGAACTGCGCGTGAGGTTCGGAATCGCTCCGGAGGAGAGGGCGGTCGCCCCCGGCACTCCGCTGATGCTGCCGCCGGATTGCAGGCTGACCGAACTCAAGTAGATGTTGGAGATCGTGGCGCCCATTCCGTTCAGCACCACGCGCACGTTGTCGTCCGTCACCCCGGACTGGAACGGGACCTCGAAATACTTCCACGAGGTGTTCAGGCTGCAGGGATTCTCGAAAAGGGAGGACCACGGGTCGTGGGCGAGGCCCACCTGCATGTTCACCGTGATGGTGCTGTCGGCGCGCGCCCAGAAGGAAAGCGTGTACGTCTGTCCCTGCGTCACCGCAAGCCCCCCCTGGAGGAACTGGACATGCCAGTCCAGCGTGCCCGGCTTCGTCACACTGACGCGCGCGCTGGTGCGTCCTGAATACGTTCCGATCGTCACACTGGCTTCCGCGCCGTTGTGCACTTCCAGCGTCCAGGAGGCGGTGCCTTTTGCGAAGTTGCCGTTCGCGAGCATTTCCGTTCCAAGCGGGATTTGGTCCACCTTCCACGCATTCAGAAGATCGGTCTGGGTTGCGTACCGCGCCTGAAGCCATGTGTTCCATTTGGCGCGCACCTCCTCGCGAAAAACGAGCGGCCACGTATCCATGCTGCCGTCCATCCACGTCTGGAGGATGCCGTTCTCGTTGCTGATTTCCACAACGGCCAGCGCCGGGTCCTGCGCCGGAGCAAGGCCAGTGTAGGGATTCACGGTCAGAAGAAGCTGGCGCGCGTACTCCTTTTGCAACTCGATCATGGCCGGATCGACCAGGGCGATGCCCTTCTGCGTGGTCCAGTCAACGGAGTCGATCGCCGCGGGAAGTCCGTCGGCGGAATGGAAGAGACGCGCCACGTGCAGGTTCAGGTCCCAGTAGATGCCGCGCTCTTTGAGCGCGTGCATGAAATACTGCAGGGCGTCGAGGGAAGAAGCCTGCAACGTCCGCGAGCCGCCGGAGGCGTAATCGGGAAGCGTGGGCAGCGACCACGTCTGGTCCAGATGATGGAAGCGCACGCAATTGAAGCCGAATTTGGCCATGCGCCCCGCGACGGCGTCCGCCTCGGCCTGCGAGGGGAAGTTCGCGGACGCAACGACGTTCACACCCCAGAAGCGCACGCGGCCATGATCGTTGGCCAGATGCCCGTTGGCGTCGGGAGTAATCCAGCCGTCCTTTCCCGCCGGAGCGCGCAAGAGGAAGGAGGCGTCCGTCTCGCTTGCCGAGGCGTCGTTCCAGGGCATTGTGAAGGACACCATCGTGGCCGACGCCCCGCAGGCACAGAACAGGGAAGCCAGTGCAAGAGCACCGCGAACCGAACCAGAGAGGGGTATTCTCATACACTTAAGATAGAGGACTCTCCCGTGTCTCCACAAACCCTCAATTCACGGTCCGGCAATCGAGGAGACACTTTTTTTTGCTTTGCCCACACATCCCGCGATTCCCGCGCCTCATACGCGGCCTTGCGCGAATGAAAAGGCGCGGCCCATGCAGGGGCCGCGCCTATAGAAAACACAAGCCAACAGGAAAAATCAGACCGTGCCGCGGCGCGCCTCCAGCTCGCGGCGGATCTCGTACACCCGCTGCTTGGTGAGCGGGAAGGTCAGGGCGAAACCGATGGCCAGCAAAAGTCCCGCCACCGGGATGAAGGCCAGGCACGAGCGGATCCAGAAGATCGTGTCCGCATCCTGCACCGCCTTGTTCGCGTCGAAGCCCGACCACGAGAGGATCGCCCCGCCGAGGAACATGCCAAAGGAATTGCCGAATTTGAGGATCCACGACATGAACGAGGCAAAGCCGCCCTCGCGCCGCGTGCCGGTGGAAAGTTCGTCGTAGTCCACGATGTCGGCGCCGATGGCGCTGTGGAGCATCCAGATGGACGCGCAGGAAAAGGCGATCATGCCGGAGGCCAGAATCTGCAAATACGGGGCGGAGGGGCTGTACAGGAACCACGTTCCCGCAAAGGAAAGGATGCCGACGACGCTCGCCGTGATGATGGCATTCACCTTGCCGAATTTCTGCGCCACAAGGTTGAAGACCGGCGGGCCGGAAAAGCCGAGGATCATGTAGCCAAAGCTCATGTAGAAGTTCCAGCTGTCGCCCGAGACGGTGTCGCCCGCGCAGACGTAATACACGGTGCAGTAGTAGCCGAGGGCTCCCACCATGCTGTTGGCCACCGAGAAGGAGATGCCGAACCAGAGCATCACCCGGTACGGCTTGCAGCCGAGCGTCTGCTTCATCGAAGTCCAGATGGAGAACTTCTTCTGCTTCGCCGCCACATTCTCGTAGTAGCGCTCCTTGAGGTTGAAGAACATGTACACCGCCGCGCAGATCATGATGAAGCCCAGGATGCACGTGTAGTAGCGGACGCCCAGAAGCGTGTTCTTCTGCGCGTTGGCTGTCGTGCCGTCCGCAAGGATCATCGGGGCGGAGATCACAAAGAGATTGGTGAACTTGAGGGCGTAGAAGTTGCCGACCTCGAAGATCTTCTGCATCGCGCTGCGGTAGGTCATGATCGAGGTGCGCTCGTTGTAGTCGGGCGTCATCTCGTTACTCAGGCTGTTGAAGGGCATGCTGAAGAGGCTCACGATCGGCAGGTAGATCATGTTGGTGCCCATCATCCAGAGGAAGATGTAGTCCAGCCGCACGCTCCAGAAGCCGAGGTCCAGATCGAAGCCCTTGCCCGCCCAGCTTTCCGGGCACATGAAAATGAGCGGCAGGCACACGCCCGCCAGAATGCCGGACAGCAGAATATAGGGGCGGCGCCTTCCCCATCGGCTGCGCGTATTGTCGGAAATCCAGCCACAGACCGGGTCCGCGAAGGCGTCGTAGATGCGCATGAACATCAGCGCGAAGCCGATGAGCATGGGATCCACCTTGAGGTAGATGTTGAACACCGCGAAGGCCACGCCCGGATAGAGCCAGAAGCCCCACATCTCGATCGCGGTGCCCAGCCCGTAGGCGGATTTCTCGCGGAAGGGCAGGCGGTCGCGATTCGTTTGCGTGACTGAGGGAGAGCCGGGATCCTGAGACATGGGGTGTTTTTCCAGGGGTGGCAGTGGACACGCGGCGGGAAACCGCGCCAGAAAAGAGAAAACGAGAAGGCCGCGCGGGAGTCAACGTCCCGCGCGGCTAGGGAGGGGTGTCAGCGAAGTTCGTTTGTTTTCTTCACCCACTCGACGATCTCGTCGGCCTTGCAGAAGGCCATGGCGGTGTAGGTGTCCGCCGCGCCGTAATAGATCGCGATGCGGCCTGAGGGCGCGTCGCAGAGTGTGGCGCAGGGGAAGCACACGTTGGGAACGAATCCCGTCGTCTCGTAGGACTTTTCCGGGGTGATGAGGTAATCCTCCGCGCGGGCGATCACCTTCCAAGGCTGCTCCAAGTCCAGCAGCGCGGCGCCGAAGCTATAGACGAAGCCGTTGCAGGTGCCCGACACGCCGTGGTAGAAGAGGAGCCAGCCCTCGGTCGTTTCGAGCGGAATCGGGCCCGCGCCGATCTTGACGCCCTGCCACCAGCCCCTGCCGCCGGCGCGCATCACCATGCGGTGCTTGCCCCAGTAGGTGAGGTCGGGCGACTGCGAGAGCACGATGTCGCCAAAGGGCGTGTGCGCGCTGTCGGAAGGACGGGAGAAAAGGAAGTAATTGCCGTTGATCTTGCGGGGGAAGAGCACGCCGTTGCGGTTGAAGGGCATGCAGGGGTTTTCCATCGAATGGAAGGTCTTGAAGTCCTTCGTCCAGCCCATGCCGATTGAGGCGCCCGGAAAATCGTCGCACCAGGTGACGAGGTAGCGGTCCTCGATCTTCACGACGCGCGGATCGTAGGCGTAGCTGCGGGGCTTGGCCTTGCCGTCCTCGCCGATCCATTCGATGATCTTGTCTTCCACCTCGATGTGGATGCCGTCCTTGCTTTTACCCGCATGCAGGTTCGCGCGTCCATTCTTGCCGTCGGCGCGGAAGACGCCCGCGAAGGCGCCCTCGAAAGGCACCACGGCGCTATTGTAGATGCGCGAGGTGGATGGCGTCGGGTTCCAGTCGATGAGCGGGTTCCCGCTGTAGCGCCACATGAGGGCGTCGCTGCCGGCGGGACGGTTTTCCCAGGGAATGTTGGGGAGTGCTTGTCCGATGATCATGGCTGTTGTGAAACGCAGTTGAGGAAGCCAGCCTAGGCGGGTTTTCCGGAGAGAGGCGAGCGCTTACCCACGTAAAAACCACCGGTTTTTTCACTTTTTGGTCGTTTTCGCGTTCTTTTTCACGAAATTCCACCCCGGAGTGAAAAAATCCTCAAATCCGCCGCGCAAAATTGATTTTCCCGGGCGGAACGGAAAAACCGCAGGGAAATTTGCGCCGTCAAGAGGCGTCTGTCATGCTGGAATACCTCGGGAGACGCTTTCTCCCACGACGGAGGAAGATTGATGACACATTTTACGGACGCAGCGCAGCTCGGAAAACTCAAACTCAGAAACAGGGTGGTGATGAGTCCCCTCACGCGCTGCCGCGCACCGGGACGCGTTCCCACGCCCCTCATGGCCGAGTATTACCGCCAGAGGGCTTCTGCGGGCCTCATCATTGCCGAGGCGACCGCCGTGACGGACATGGGAGTGGGCTATCCCGACACGCCCGGGATCTGGTCCGACGCGCAGGTGCAGGGCTGGAAGGCCGTGACCAAGGCCGTGCACGACGAGGGCGGGACGATTGTCCTGCAACTCTGGCACGTGGGCCGAATTTCCGACCCCGAGTATCTCGACGGTCGCCAGCCCGTCGCCCCGAGCGCGATAGCGGCGGAGGGCCATGTGAACCTCCTGCGCCCGCTGCGTCCCTTCCCGGTGCCGCGCGCTCTGGAAACGGAGGAAATTCCGGAAATTGTCGAGTGCTACCGCAAGGGCGCGGAGAACGCGAAGAAGGCAGGTTTCGACGGCGTGGAAATCCACTGCGCGAACGGGTATCTGCCCGACCAGTTCCTTGAGGACAACTCCAACCACCGCACGGACCGCTACGGCGGCTCGCTCGAAAACCGCCTGCGCTTCCCGCTCGAATGCGTCGATGCGGCGGTCTCCGTCTGGGGACCGCAGCGCGTGGGCGTCCATCTGTCCCCGCGCGGGGAAAAGCACTCGATGGCCGATTCCAACCGCGAGGCCACCTTCGGCGCCTTTGCAAAAGCCCTTGGCGAACGGCGCCTTGCGTTCCTTTTCATCCGCGATCCATTCAACGGAGGCAAACGGATCACGCCACTTCTGAAGGAGGAGTTCGGCGGCCCCGTGATCGCCAACGACGGCCTCTCCCCCGCTCAGGCTGCGGGGCTCCTTGCGAGCGGCGAGGCAGACGCCGCGGCTTGGGGCACGCTCTTCATCGCCAATCCGGACCTGCCCGCGAGGCTCTTTGCGGGCGCACCTCTCGCCAAGCCCGATCCGGACACGTTTTATTACAAGGGCACCGGCCCCGTCGAAAAGGGCTACACCGACTATCCGGCATTTCGACCGTAATAATGCCGGGGAACCGGGCGACGGACCGCAACGCCCCACCCTACCGCGCGATATCCTGCTGACAGAGGATCCGGAAGCCGTGGGCGAAGAGCACCTGCGAGGCCAGATCGTTGTCGTCCACGCACATGGCCAGGCCGCTCTTGCCGCCTGGCCTCATGAGGAAGGAATAGGCGTAAAGGACGTTGATCTCCGCCTCGGTCATCGCAGCGGTGATCTCGGAGAGGACCTGTTCGCTAGCGATCTCCACGGCGAAGATGCGGTGTTCCGAAAACGGATAGCCCCCGTCCTCCAGCGCCCGGCGCGCCGCCTCGGGATAGTTCACCACCATCCGCAGGAGCACGGCCTCGCTCGTATCGACGGTGGAAAACGCCGCCAGATGCACGCCGCTGGAGGAAAGCACCTGCAATAGCTCGTTCAGCTTGCCGATGCGGTTGGACAAAAAGACCGAGAACTGCGTGACGGGCGTAAAACGTTGGGAGGGCGCAAGGTCCATGGGAATGCGCGGAATACCGCCGTGAATGACGCGGAGGCGTCAGTTACACCAACGCACGGTATTCGTCCGCTGTCAAAAGGCCGGAAAAGTCCGCAGCGTTGTCCGGGGAAATCCGGATCATCCAGCCCGCGCCGTAGGGGGCGGAATTGATCGCGCCCGGGTCGTCCTCCAGGGCGGAATTCACCTCCGTCACCGTCCCGGCAACCGGCATGTACACGTCGCTCGCCGCCTTGACGGACTCCACGACGCCCAGCGACGCGCCCGCATCCAGATGCGCACCCTTTTCCGGCAGTTCCACAAAGGTCACGTCGCCAAGGGTCGTCTGCGCGTAGTCGGTGATGCCGATCGTGGCGGTGCCGTCCGCCTCCGGCTTCAGCCATTCGTGGTCCTTGGTGAACTTGAGGTCAGCGGGGATGTTGCTCATGCAAAAATGAAAAGCGAAAAGGCGCGCGGACGGAAGAAAATTATCGCGCGGAGGAATGTCGCGCCCGTGCAAGTGCCCCCGTCAGCGCCGCAAACCGATCGAAAACGGTGCCCGGAACAGGGGTCGAACCTGCACTCCTTTCGGAACTGGATCCTAAGTCCAGCGCGTCTGCCAATTCCGCCATCCGGGCATTTGCCGCCGGGGTCGGCGGATGCACCAACATACGGCGAGGCGCCGAAGCGGCAAGAAAATCAGGAATCGGAGAGGCATTCCTCCAGCCTCAAGAATCCGGCGGGACGTAGTGAAGAATATTGAGGACGAAGAACGAGAACGCCTTTGCCGACTGCCTGCCGATGGCCGGACCGCATGAGTGGGACGGGTTTTCGCCTGAAAGACCGGAACGAGGGACGGCGTGAATCCGAATTCATCGGCCCGACACGAAGGTTTTGCGCCGGAAAGACTCACGCAATCCCACCAGACAACGAAAAGTCCCCGGCACGACGGTTTCAGAATTCTGGCGCTGGCGGAGCCTCAAATTCGTTACTTCAAGTATGAGGGAGCGTCTGCACATCGGACTCCCTTGGCAGCGGGCGCGTGTTCTCCGGAAGACCTTCCCGCCTTCCATCCTCAGCCCACTGCAGACGCTTCCCGGGGCGTTCCATTCGCGGCAGCGAACGATACACCCCGCTTCCGATTACCCCAATTCTGCTCCCGGTTCCGCCACCCTTCCCCTCTCGCGGAATCTCATACCAATCAGAAACCACACACAGACAAAATGAACAAATGGATACTTGATACGTGTCTGTTTGCCGTCGGCATCTCCGTGTCGTCCGCCGCAACGGTGAACATCGAACCCGTATTCACGGCTTCCGGAGCCTCCTTCTCCGCGATGCCGGCCAACCGCTTCGGCATGATCGCCTCTCCCGGCGATAAAAGCGCCGTGACCGACCTGATCACGGGCCCGCTCCAAACCGTGGGCCCCGCCGAACGCTCCTGGATCGGCGCCCGTTATGTGGGCATCCATTCGTCCGACACGACCTTTACCGTGCTGGAGGAGGGCGTCGCTGCCTTTCAGCTTGCCGCTCCGTACAACCGCATTCTTGCGGGAGGCGCCCTCGCCACCGACATGGCCGCCGTGATTCCCCGCTCCGGTTCGTGGAGCACGGTTTCCACAGTCCCGGCAGGTTCACCTCTTGCCGGTGCCTCCGGAACGGCGACCGCCACCGACCTTTCGATCAACATCGCCCTCGGGGGCCTGTCCCTCTCCGGCAGCATCGGTTACTCCGTGGAGGACGACACCCACATCCGGCTCGCCCCCTTCGTCCTTGCGGGCGGCGCGGCGAGCCACTCCTTCAGCGAGGGCTGGCTGGATCCCGACGACAGCGGAGGGTACTCGGGGCTGATCGTGAGCGCCAATCCCGCCAGCTTCGACTCCATCGCCTACGTGATTCACCTCACGGGCATGCCCGATGCCGATAGCGACGGAAACCCGGACCTGACCGACCGCGCCAGCCCCGTCTGGTACGCCCCCTACTCCATCGTGGACGACGGCGTGGTGGAAAGCCGGTGGTTCGGCTCCTTCCGTTTGTACGGCAGTGACGTGATCTTCCACGACGCCCTGCACTGGCTCTACTGCACCTCGCAGGGAAGCTGGCTCATCGCCTACGACTTTAACGGCATCGGCTGGCTGGCGACATGCTCCGCGGCCTACCCCTACGTCTATCTCTACGACGTTCCTTCCACTGACGGACGGATCACGGAATCGGGCTGGGCCTACGTCTCTGAAGGTAACGGCGACGGCCACACCTGGCTCTTCTTCTTCGGCGGCTCCCGCGCCCAGTCCGGCACCTATCCCGAATACCGGGGCTGGTGGCGGTTCTAAACTTTTCTGTAAGCACCACAAAAAACACAAACAAAAAACCATCCCCAAACCACCCATGAAATACGCACTCTCGGCACTCATTCTCGCGACGCTTGTCCCCGCCACCGCAAAGGCGGACTACGTTCTCAACGACTTCGAAACGGACAAGGCGCCCTGGAGCACAGGAACCATCAGCACCTCTTTCGCGACGAGCGGCACGCACTCCCTGCGGCTGGCCCTGCCCGCCTCGGACATGTGGTACTGCAGCAGCACAATTATCGACGTGACCCAGTACACGACCGAACAGCGGCAGGCCGCCTTCACCAACGCGACCAAGCTCATGCTCGACTTCACCGTCGGCAACTACACGGCCGACTGGATGAGCGACGCCCACGTGGGCTTCATCCTGCAGGGGACCGGCGCGGGGAACGACTGGGTACCACTCGGCACCCAGAAATGGAACGGCCTTGCCGTGACCACAACGGCGGAAATCCCAATCACGCCCGCCCAGGCCGCCATCCTCGCCAGCGACCCCGCGGCCAAGCTGTTCCTCTACGCGGACTACGGCAACGGTAGCAGCAAGGGCATCAATCTCTTCGTGGACACCTTCCGCACTGACGCCAGCAGCTCTACAACCCCCTGGTATGCCCCGTATTCCACTCTGGAAAACGGCATGATCCGGAGCGAATGGTTCGGCTCCTTCCGCCTGTATGAGGGTGATTTCGCCTTCCACAACGACCTGAAGTGGCTCTACTGCGCTCCGCAGGAGGGTTGGCTCATCGCCTACGACTTTAGCGACATCGGATGGCTGGCGACCAGTTCCACCACCTATCCGTACATCTATCTCTACGAAGTGCCCTCCGCGGACGGCCAGAGCACGGAATCGGGCTGGGCCTGCGTCTGCGAAAGCAACGGCGACGGCTACACTTGGCTCTTCTTCTTCGGCGGTTCCCGCGCACTGTCCGGCACCTATCCCGAATACCCGGGCTGGTGGCGGTTCTAAAACCCGTCGCGACAGCGAAAGGAAGACAACACCCATTCATTTCATATGAAATACACTCTTTCACCCCTGCTCCTGCTGGCGCTGGCGCCGGCAGCGGCAAGGGCGGACTATGTCCTCAACGACTTCGAAACGGACAAGGCGCCTTGGAGCACCGGAAGCCTCAGCACTTCCAACGCGACGAGCGGCACGCATTCCCTGAGGCTGGCACTGCCCGCCTCGGACATGTGGTACTGCAGCAGTACGATCATCGACGTAACCCAGTACACCGCCGAGCAAAGGCAGGCCGCCTTCGCCACCGCGACCAAGCTCATCATCGACTTCACAGTGGGCACCTATACCGCCAGCTGGATGAACGATCATCACGTGGGCTTCATCCTGCAGGGGACCGGTGCGGAAAACGACTGGGTTTCGCTCGGCAGCCAGAAATGGAACGGTCTTGGCGTGCTGACGACTGCGGAAATCCCTCTCACGCCCGCCCAGGCCGCCATTCTCGCCAGCGACCCCAAGGCCAAGCTGTTCCTCTACGCGGACTACGGCAACGGTAGCAGCAAGGGCATCAATCTCTTCGTGGACACCTTCCGTACCGACGCCAGCGGTTCGTTCAGCCTGCCGCTCGCCCTCAAGGGGGCGCACATCGAGTCCGCCACGACAATCGCGCTGCTTTGCGACGACGACGTGGATGTGGACGCCTCCGCCGGTGCAACGATCACCCTTCAACCGACCTCCGGCGGCACCGCACAGCCGCTGACCCTCGTCGGCAACGGCGACAAACCGGAGATCGTGCTCCTTGGGACGACCTCCGCCCTGTCCGCCGGAACGAGTTACACCCTGACTGTGTCCGGCCTCAAGGGGAAGGGCAATGTCAGTCAGAAGGAGCAAGTGCAGTTCACCGTCACCATGGGCGCGGACGTGAACCTCTCGGTTGACTCGCTCGCCTCCGACCACCGCATCTCGCCCTACATCTACGGGCTCTCCTTCGCCCCCTCGCCGGAATACATGCGGCGCGCGGGCTTCACGGTGAACCGCTGGGGTGGCAACGCCGTCTCCGCCTTCAACTGGAAACTGAACGCCACCAACCGGGCCGCCGATTGGTACTTCCTGAACTCCGGTATGACCGCGCCGGAGACGTATATCTCCGACAACGCCGCAGGCGGCGCCCTCACGCAGTGGACGCTTCCCTGCCTGCCCTGGGTGGCCAAGGACACGACCTCCTACTGCTTCTCCGTAGCCAAGTACGGTGCCCAACAGGCAGTGAATCCTTACAACAGCGACGCAGGCAATGGAAAGACAACCAGTGGTGCAAGAATCCTGAATGACTTCACCGACGCACTGGTGCCCAACAAGCCCTCCCCCGCCGCCGGTGACAACGCCACCACCATCTATCAGGACGAGTTCCTGCGTTCCATGGATGAAAAGCTCGGCGGGTTCACGCGAAAAGTTCCCTTCATCGCGATGGACAACGAGGTGGACATCTGGGACGGCACCCATGCCGAGGCGATGCACGACAAGATGTCCTACGACTCGATCGTAAGCAACTTCACGTCCTTCGCCTCCATGACGCGGCAGGAGATCCCGGACGCGCAGATCTTCGGCCCCGTCAGCACCGGCTGGTATTACTACTGGAATTCCGCCAAGGGCGGAGAGCGCGCAAGTCACGACGGCCTCGGCTTTCTGCCGTGGTTCCTCAAGCAGGTGAAGGCGTTTGACGATTCCTTCGGCAAGCGGACCCTGGACGTTCTGGACCTGCACTTCTATCCGGAAGCCTGCACCACGAGCAACGGGGACGCCACCATCGACGCCTGGCGCATGAGGGCCACCCGCGAGCTCTGGGATCCCTCCTACACGGCGGAAGGCAGCATCGGCAAGGATAGCTTCTGGGCCGCCGGAGAACCCGACCAGTACAAGCCCAAGCTGATTCCCCGCATGAAGGGACTCATCAGCACCTATTACCCGGGCACGAAGCTCGCCTTCACGGAATGGACCTACGGCGACGGCCTGTCGGGGGCTCTCGCCGACGCCGACGCGCTGGGAATCTTCGGCAAGTACGGAGTGTATTACAGCACGATCTGGTCCACTCCCGCGACGAACGAACCGGGTTACCAGACCTACTGTCTCTACCGCAATCCCGACGACAGCGGACGCGCCTTCGGCTCGCTCTATCTGCCCGCCTCCTCGCCCAATCTCGATTCGGTCAGCATCTTCGCCAGTCTCGACAGCAAGGGCGATTGCCTCAATGTCATCCTGATCAACAAGAACAAGGGCAACAGCCGCCGCTGCACCGTGCAACTGCCGTCGGTGACACTGGCCGGAACCCCCGAGGCCTTCCGCTTCGACGAGTTCTACACCGACCGCGTTGTCACCCTGCCCTCGGACGCCGTGAGTGTTTCGAGCGGAAGCATGACCGTGGTTCTGCCGCCGTTTGCGGCCATCCGCGTGATCATTCCGATCGTGCCTACGGATTCCGACAACGACGGCATGGCCGACGTGTGGGAAAACCTCTATTCCACGGCTTCGGGAAGCTCCGCCGCCCTCAATCCGGCGAAGAACGACGCCGACGCGGACAACGACAACGACGGTTACACCAACAAGGAGGAATTCCTCGCTGGCACCAATCCGCAGGACGCGGGCAGCCATCCGCAGTTCTTCATCACCACCAAGTCCGACGGGCGTCTGCTCCTCTGCGCCTTCGCCCCGTACGACCGCACGGTGGAGATTCAGAAGTCCCCCGACGCACAGACCTGGGAGACGATCAAAACGTTCGCGGGATCGGACGGCTGGATCGAAATGCCCTACGACTACCCGACCGCCGGCGAATTCTACCGGGCGGTGATCCGGTAACGACGGCTCCCGGAAACTCCGAGGCTCGTTTCAGGCGGCCCTTTGCCCAAGGAGTGAAATCCTTAGCGGCGAAGGGCCGCTTTTTTGTACCCGAGCACCTCCTTCCATCACCCGTACAACAAGCACCCCCACCGCCGCTATGGCGACAGGGGCGCGGAAGGCCGAGCTTCCCCTGAAGAGGAGGCAATCACCGGGTCACGGTGACGGTCTGACGGATGTCGGCGGAGGAGGCACCGGCGCGGAGGGTCCACTCCCCTTCGGGAATGAAATACGTCTTTTGCGCGTCGCTCCAGCGGCGCAAGGCCGACGCGGGAACGGCGATCTCCACGTTCTTCGACTCCCCGACGGCCAGATGAACACGGGCGAAGCCGCACAGCGCCTCCTTCTCGCGCGGGTGGGAAGCCTGCGGCGGGACGGCATAGATCTGGACGACCTCGTCGCCGTCGCGAGTGCCGACGTTCGCCACATTGACGCGGACGGTAAAGCCGCCCTTTGCCGACTTTTCCGCCGCCAGCTTCAAGTAGCGGAACTGCGTGTAGGAAAGTCCGTGACCGAAGGGATAGAGCGCCTTGCCGTCAAAATAGCGGTACGTGCGGCCCGCCATGTTGTAGTTGAGGAAGTCCGGTAGGTCCTCCGTCGCGCGGTAAAAGGTGACGGGGAGGCGGCCCGAGGGGTTGTAACGGCCAAGGAGCACGTCCGCCACGGCTGTGCCGCCCTCCTGCCCCGGATACCACGCCTGCAGGACGGCCTTCGCGCGAGCGTCCGCCGTCGCAAGACCCACGGCGCTGCCGGAAAGGTTCACCATCACGACCGGTTTGCCCGTGTCGCAAAGCTCGTTCAGCAGCTTTTCCTGAAGCGCGGGCAGTTCGATCCGCGTGCGATCGCCGCCGGAAAAGCCGACGTAGTCCACGGCCATTTCCTCGCCCTCCAGCTGGGCCGTGAGGCCGCCGACAAACACGATCGCGTCCGCCTGCTTTGCAAGGTCGAGCGCTTCGCCAAGCATCGAGTCGGGCTCCGGCGTCCGCCATTCCAGGGCCAGGGTCACCGCGCCGTCGCCCTGCGTGTATTCAAGGCGGATCGGGACCGAGGCGTTTTCCGGCAGGGAGCAGGAACCCTCCAACTCGCGAATCCCGGCACTTTCCGCCGCGGAGGGCGCCCATGCGTCGATGACGGTCTTTCCGTCGAGCGACAGGCGGAAGCCGCCGCGCGCGCGGACGCGGAAGCGGTAGGTCCCAGCGGCGGTCGTCGTCAGCTCGCCGTTCCAGCGCACGGAGACGCCGCGCTCCGGCAGACCGGCGGGCATGCCTCCGGAAGTGGAGAAACCTAGGCCGCATTCAAAGCAGATGGGCCTTTCCGTGCGCTTTTCAAAAGGTTCGCCCGCAAGGTCGGGATTGGCGAAGTACTCGCCGCGGAACCACGGCTGGGGGATCGACCTCCAGGCGTCGGGCCGCCACGCGTAGTCGCAGCCGTAGGCGTAATCCACGCTCACGCCCTTCGCCTCCAGCGCCGCCTTCAGGCCCGCCAGAACCGTCACGGGATGGGAGGGTTCGCCGCAGTAATTGCCGGTGAGGGCGGGAACGGAGTTCGCGTTCGGCCCCACGATGAGAACGCGGCGGAGCGCCTTGGTATCGAGGGGCAGGATGCCGTCGTTCTTGAGCAGGACGAGGCTCTCCCGAGCGGCGACAAGCGACAGGGCGCCGTGCTCCGCGGTGTCGTTTTCGGACGGGGCGATGGCGTTGAAGGGAACGGACTCCTTCGGATCGAAGAAGCCGAGCCGGAACATCGTGCGCAAAAGCGGCGCGAGCCGGGCGTTTACCGTGTCTTCGGTCAGCAGACCGGCATGCACGGCGCGGACGATCTCGGAAGTCTCCGTCCCGCAGCAGACGTTCATCCCGGCGTTCAGGACCAGCGCGCTGGCCTCCGCTGCGTCCGCCGCCTTCTTGTAGGAATGGATGAGGTCGCCCACCGAACCGCAGTCGCTCGTCACGTGGCCGTCGAACTTCCAGTCCTTCAAAAGCCCGTAAAGGAGCGGGTCGATCGAGCAGGGCGTGCCGTCGATGGCGTTGTAGGCGGTCATGACCACCTCCACGTGCGCGTCCTTCACAAGGGCCTCGAAGGCGGGCAGGTAGGTCTCGTGCAGGTCCGCGTCGGAGATCACCGCGTCGAACCCGTGGCGGAGGCTTTCGGGGCCGCTGTGCACGGCAAAGTGCTTCGCGCAGGCGGCGGCCTTGAGATAATCGGGGTTATTGCCCTGAAGGCCCTTCACGAAAGCCGTGCCGAGGGTTGCCGTCAAAAAGGGATCTTCACCATAGGTTTCCTGCCCCCGGCCCCAGCGGGGATCGCGAAAGATGTTCACGTTGGGCGACCAGAAGGTCAGGCCGCGGAAAATCTCGCCTTCCTCGGGCGTTCCCTTGTAGCCGTTGAACTTGGCGCGGCCCTCGATTCCGACGACCCCAGCGATCTCCTCTTGGAGCGGCGCGTCCCACATCGCCGCAAGGCCGATCGCCTGCGGGAAGACCGTGGCATGACCCGCGTTCGCAACGCCGTGAAGCGCCTCGCTCCACCAGTTGTATTTCGGGATGCCAAGGCGCGGCACTCCGGGGGTGGAATTCTGCATCAGGGAGGCCTTTTCCTCCAGCGTCATGCGGGAGACGAGGTCCTCGATGCGGACCTCACGGGAAAGCGACGGATCCTGATACGGGAGCGGCTCCCCTGACAACGAAGCCGAAGACAGGGCGGTCACGGCGGCCAGACAAGGCAGGAGTGAGTACAGTTTCATGGTAGATCAGATGTTGGTTGGTTTGAAAGGGGTAAGGAGCTCACCGGAGAGCTCGCCAACTCGCACAAGGCCGCCTCGAACAACTGATTTCATCGCGAGAACGAGGATTTGCGGAGGGTTGCAAGGCTTTGGAAGTGAGCCGTATTGAAGAAAACCCAGCGAACTTCCCAAACGCTGCCAGCCGCCGCAAAGACCGTTCGTAGAAGATATCAAAGTGATTCGAGATGGCCACTATTACCCCGATTGGTAAAAGGGAAGCTGTCAAGCGAACTTGGCACAAAATTAAACAATTCAGTGGGCGGGACAAAAAACAAGGGGGCCCGGACCATCAGGTCCGGGCCCCGACACTTCTCCGCACCGTTCAAGGGCCCACTCCACAGGAACGGTTAAGCGGACCAAACTCGATCCTCAAAGGGGAAAATCCCCCGGGGATCCTCATTAATCCTCAGAACTAGAACATGAACTTCATGCTCAGATCCCAACTCATACCACTAACAATTCTCTGCTGGGCAACCGTGCCGTCGGGCTCAACGGCGACCGTGACCAGATGGGTGCTCTCACCAACGTTGCGGAGATTGAGCTGGACACGCCAGTCAATCTTGTCCGTAAGCTTGTGCTGGTAACCGACCCACAGGTCGAAGTGAGAATCGGACGAACCGTAGATCGGCTGGTCGACGTCATACACCCACGCCTTGTTGCCGTACACCTCGCCCTCTTTGATGCCGTAGCCTACAATCTGTTTCGAAGCCCAGCGGAAGGCACCGCCGAAGTTCAGGCCCTTCACGATACCATCGTCGAAGGTGTAGTTGGAGATGAGCTTGAAGTTCCACTTACGAACCTCGGGCTGATCTGAGCCAGACAGCGAGATCTGGGTGAGATACGGAGCCCAGAGACCGCTCATGAACTCGTTCTTCACAGGTCCGTTATAGTTTCCCCATTCCGGCGTCAGTCCGATGTCGGTGCCAAGATACAGATCCGCCATGCCGTTCAGGAAGTCGGCGGCGCTCTGCCCGAGCGAGGTCTGCTTGGCCTCCACCTTGGAAGCGTTGAAGGTGACGTCCCAGTTCTTGACGGGACGCACCGTGGCTTCGAGTTCGAAGCCCTTAGACTCCAGATTCTGGTCGATGATCGGGGAGGTGCCGTGAATCAAGTGGGTGTTGGCGATGTTCCACGGAATGGGCGAGGCGCCCGTGGTGAGAACATGGAGCCAGTCTCCCTTCTTGATCGCGTCCACGCTGACCGGAATGCCGTACTGATCCCAGTAGGTCTGGGGATACATCTTGATGAAGTCGCTCTGGAGGGAGGCCTTGAGCTTGCTGACAAGCTCTGGGTGATCGTTGATCCAGCCCCAAAGCCAGCTGTTGTTCTTTAGGTCGTCCGGGAGTGCACTGGGTGTTTCATAGGCCGCGATGGCAGACGCAGCGAAACCGAGCGTCCAGCAGGGCAGCGAGTCGATCAACCAGCTCTTGCCGCCGAGCGGATTGCTGTAGCCGAGTTGCGCGTGCTTGTCTTCGGTCTTGAAGTAACCCAGACGCATGGTGACCATACCGTCGAAACCGTCGTACTGGATGCTGAAGTCGTCCGTCTGGCCTTCCTCGTTGGGAATTTCGTTGCCGTCGAGTCCATAGCGAACCCTCGGGGTCTGATTGCTACCATGGAAGTAGTAGAGGCTGACATCGTGCCCCTTGGGAAGGATGCCCTTGAACATCTTCGCCATGTGCGCCGCCACGCCGTAGCTGATGGACGTGGTGTACATCACCACGCCGGGATCATCCATCGTGTAGTTCATGGAAGCGACATTTGTGTCGCTGTTCTTGGGGGCAACAGTGCCCTGCTGGCGGACCTTGTCGCGACGAATGCCAACCGAGGGAACGATCGCATCATCCCAGAAATAACCCTGGTAGAGGAAGGCAGCCGAAGTCAGAGTCTGGCGCTTCTTGTCACCCGAGGTGTAAAGCTGGTCGCTGTCGCGCCAGTTGATGACCGACGCCGCATAGTTGCGGTAGCCCTTGTAATTGGCCGGGTTGTCGAGCTCGGTCAGATACAGGTCGCCGTTCGGAACGGGATCGATCCATTCCGCAGCCGGATCGACATCGCTGGCCGCGGTCCAAGTGCCGTCCCACATTCTGACGGGCCCGGAAGTCGGGGTGATGGTGTTACCGATGTTGCTCAAGTTGGCGCCTGCGAGCGAGGTCCTGCTGGCAAGCGAACCGCCGAGGTAGGCAACCCAATTGATGGCGCTGTTGCCGACCTGATTGCCGAGGTTTGTCTCTTGGGCAAAGGCGAGATCAGTGCGATACTGCTGGAAGCTGCGGTCTTCCTGATTGGTGATGTACTGGCCGAGCAGTCCCGTGAAATCCTGATGTCCCAGAATGCGGGTCAGCAGGCTTTCCTCCATGATGTCGCTGAAACGGAGCGAATACGCGGCGGTGAACTGGAAGTTGTCGTGCTTGTAGAAGGTTTCGCTACCATTGTTATAGGTGCCCGCGATGAACGGACGGCCCACGTTCGGATTGGCCTCGTAACCACTCTGCCAAGTCGGATAAGCCGCCGTGTTGTAGGCGTTCATGTCCACCGAGATGTACGGCGTGCCGACCGCGCCTTCCTGCCCGTTGCTGTACTCTTCGTGCGTTGCGACGAACTGGAGGTTCAGCGCGTAGTTGAACAGGCTCTGGACCACGCTCAGATTGTAGGCGTTCCAGTTCTGCCACTCGTGCTTGTTGTTACCGTCGATGAGCTTGTTGTAGAAGTCGAAGACCGATGTGTCGCTCAGCGTCTTGTCGAGGTAGGTGACCGTCCT
Source organism: Puniceicoccales bacterium Verruco_01 (assembly GCA_001604565.1). GTDB lineage: Bacteria > Verrucomicrobiota > Verrucomicrobiia > Opitutales > Oceanipulchritudinaceae > Verruco-01. The sequence continues at coordinate 21,977 of LVBV01000017.1, forward strand.
GTCGTACGCGCCCGGATACTTGCTGGAGTCGGCGTAATTCGTGGCGATAGCGTAGTGCTGGAATCCGGTCGTGTACAGGTTGTAGGCGTTTTCGACCACGTTGAAACCGGGGAGATACTTTCCGTCCGACTTCCTCGTGCCGCCAAGTCCCGCCTGGCCCGCCTTCATGAGCTGGCCGGTCGTGCCGTCAAACCAGTAGGTGGCGTTGCTGCCCCATGCGTAGAGGATGTCCTCATTGGTCACCCACGGCGAACCGGTGGGATCCACATTGGCCGAGTTGGCATCGTACGTGTAGGGGTTGTAACCGCCCTTGTTCGTCTTTGCGTCGAAGTAGCCGGAGATGTAGTCCATCGGCGGCAGCGTGCGCGGATTGTTGGAATCCACCTCGCCGTTCTCGAAGTTGAACTCGATCTTCAGGTGGCTCGAGGGCGTGTTGAAGAACTCCGGATCGTAACGAAGCGCCGAGTAAATGCGCTTGGAGTTATTGTACGCAGGCTTCTGCTGGTAGAGTTCGCGGTTGTCCACGAGGTCCACTCTCACGGCCAACTCGTTGTCAATCAGCATCCGGTTGTAGTCGAGGGTGCCTCGGGTGGTTCCGTAACTGCCGTAGTGTGCCTCGACCGAACCGGAATTCGAGAAGCTGGCGTTGTTGGTCGATACGTTGGAGATGCCGGAGGGGCTGCCGACGCCGAACAAGAAGGAGTTCGGGCCGCGGGAAATATCCACGCGGCTGATGTTGTAGCCGTCCCAAGGAATCTCACTCTGGAAGTAGTTCCTCGCGTTGTCCATGGCCGTGAGGCCGCGCGAGCGATTGATGGCGTTCGGGTTGATCAGGCGCGCACCCTCACCACTCGTGCCGAAACCGCGTGTGGCGACGCCGGAAAAGCTTCCGTTGACGCCCGCGATGTCGGTGTTGGTGGTATAGACCAGAAGATCCTGGGCGTCGGTGACGTTCAGGTCCTGCATCAGCTTGGTGTTGATGACGGAAAGGGCCGCCGCCGTGTCGGCCAGTTCGGTGCGGACGCGCGATCCGCCGAGGGTATCGACCACCTTGTATCCGCCCGATTCCGACGTGACGGTGAAGGGGTCCATCAGGAAGACTTCGTCTTCGGTTTTCAACGGATCCACATCATTCGGGGCCGCTGGTGTTTGCGACCATGACGATGCGCTTCCGAGTGTCAGTGCCGACACCATTGTCAGCACGTTGCGACTGAGCATCCTTTTCATTTTGGTTCGTGTAGCTTGTGTGTGGGATTGATCCGCCCCCACTGCCTGTGAAAGGCCGTGAAAACGAATCAGGAGAGTGCCTGGGATAAAAACGCCTCTAACGGCCTAGGATGAGGCCGGCGGGGGAATCGAAAATGGGGAAAGGGGTATGGAAGAAACTACGGGGTGCCCAGTAGGCGGATCGCCCCACAATTCGAATCAACGTATTCCCCCCGGAAAACCCGCCACAAAAATGCAGGCCCCGCCATCCGCACGGGGGAGCGACCATGCAACTGGCCACAACGCCCCCTCGGCAGGAGGGCGCTGCGATCGTCCACACATTTCCCGTCCCGGCGGAACGCCGGGCGCTACCTCGCTCCCGCCGCCGGCAGAACGGAGATCTCGGCGGCACTCATTCCCTCCGCATCTCCGGGCTTCCGGATTGCCGTGAAGCGGAAGAAGCGGGCCTTCACCGGGGCAAAGGCCGCCTCCTGAAGAACGGGATTGTTCCGGATGTTGCCGAAACGTCCGCCCTCCACGTCCGTCACCCAGTCCGTCCCATTGACGCTGGTTTCAAAACGGAAATGCTCCACGAGTCCCCCGGAATTGCCATCCTGGCGGGGAAGGTAGGTGAAGCCTCTGATTTCGAGCACCCGCTCCATATCCACGGTGATGTTGGCCTGCCCGCCGGAAATCCACACCGTGGAGGGATCCCCGTCGATGGCGGAAGCGGCGTCCGCCGGAGAGAGCACGCTCCACCCCGAGGGGATAAGTCCCGCGTAGTAGCGCGAGGCGATCATTCCGAGCCGACCCTCGTCGGTCCGCACCGCCGCCTGAAGGGTGCCGCCGCTCGGCAGGGAAATGGGCGTGCGGTACACCGCCGAATCAGGGGTCGGCAAAGTTCCGTCCGTCGTGTACACAACGGTTTTCCCCTCGGCAGTGACGATCGTCACGCGGCCCTCGCCATCGCGGGCGGAAAGAACCGGCGCGGGAACGGGCATCGCCTGTCGGTAAAGGCCCACCTCGGCGAGCGTCGGCTCCGTGCGGGAGGAAAGAATGCGGATGCGCACCTTGTCCGTCGTCACCGGGGAATCCAGCCGCAGGAGCCGCTTGTGCCCCACGGTCGTCTGGGTGTCGAGAGTCGCCCACACATCGCCGACCCATGCCTCGACGACAAAGGATTCGATCCTCTGGCCGCGATGATCCACCGCCTCCTGAAGGGAGAGGACGTCGAAGGTCACTGCGGAGGGGAAGGAAAGCGTGAAGACAGCCGTGGACTGACCGGGAGCGGCCTCCCACCATGTGTCGGGATCGCCGTCCAGCGCAAGGGCCGGAGCGTTTTCCGGGTTGTTCGAGTTCGCATCCGGCGCGCAACCGTCCGCGAGATTCTTCGCAAAGGTATCGTTGATCACCTGCGCCATGGCGCTTAGCGAGGCAAGCTGGTCGTCGGGAATCAGGCCGCGCGTATCGGGCGGTAGGTTCAGCAGCATGTTGCCGTTGCGTCCTACGGATGAATAATAAAAGTCGATCAGTTCCGATGCTGTCTTGACGCGGTTGCCCGGCGCCCAGAACCAGCCGGAGAGGATGGAGGTGTTGACCTCGGCGGGATACCACCAAAGGTGCGAACCGGGCACGAGTTTGGCGCGACTGCCAAGATCGTCGCCATACAAATCCGGCCATTTACAATCCTCCGGGGCCACCGGAAGAGGAATGACGCTCCATTCCATGAGGCGTCCCACGCCACCCTCGTTGCCCACCCAGCGGGTGTCCGGCCCCTTGACGGAGATGACCGCCTGCGGCTGGAGCTTGTGGATGAGGTCGTACCAGGTGTTATAGTCGTAGGTCTCTTCGACGCTCGGGTCTGGGTTCGCCCCGTCGAACCAGACGACGGAGATCGGCCCGTACTGTGTGAGCAGTTCGTAGAGCTGGTTGAGGAAGTAGCGGTTGTAATCGTCCACCTCGTAGGTGAAACTGCCGACTCCGGGGGCAGGTTCGCGTCCCTTCGAGGGGTCGGACTGAAAGGAGGCGGGATCGGTCGGGATCGTGGAGAGAACCTTCTTGCTGCCGTTGCCGTACAGGCCCGCCGGATTGACCGGGTTGGTCCGGAGCTGGTACAGGTCCGCCGGGGAAAGATAAACGCCGAGCTTCAGGCCCTGCGCCCGCGCCGCGTCGGACACCTCGCGCACGAGGTCGCCCTTTCCCTCCCGCCACGGGCTGGCCGCCACGGAATGCGCCGTGTAGCGCGTCGGCCACATGCAGAAACCGTCGTGGTGCTTGGTGACGAGAATCATCATTTTCCCGCCCGCGTTCTTCATCGCGCCCACCCACTGTTTCGCATCGAGGGAGCTGGGGTTGAAGATCGAGGGATCCTCACGCCCGCTGCCCCACTCCACTCCGTTGAAGGTGTTCATGCCCAGGTGCAGGAAGAAGGTGCGCTCCAGCCGCATCCATGCGGTCTGGTTGGGCCTCGGGAGGACCTTCGCCGCCTTTTCCGCGATCGTGTCGGGTGAATCGTCGCTGGTGACGATCTGCATCGGGGCATACTCCGCGGCGGAGAGTCCCGCGCCGGGAAGGGCTAGGAGGGAAAGCGGGAGCAGGCGGAGGACGGAGGGAATGGTTTTCATGGGAAAAAGTGGGGAAAGAAGGGTTCGCGCGGGGTTCACAGCCCCGTACCGGGGACCTTGGCGCTCAGGAGCAGACGGAAGGGTTTGAGCCCCGAGGACTCGGCCAGAATCTCCACCGTTCCCGTCTCATTCGTCGTCTGGACGAGCGCCTGCGCAAGTCCGTTGAAGGCCGAGCGGCTGCTCCCCTTGTCGGGTTCGTGACAGCTCGGATCACCGTTGCCAACGCCGATCAGCCGACCCGGACCCCGGACGGTGAAGGAAACCTTGTTGCCCGCCACGGGAACGACGCGTTCCTGCGCATCGACGATCTCGACCCGCACGACGGCGAGGTCCGCGCCATCCGCAACGAGGTCGCTGCGGTCGGCGTAAAGACGTACGGCAAAGGGCGCACCGGTGGTCTCGCGGGTGTCCACGACTTCACGGCCCTTGTAAACGCCCTTCGCCACCAGCGTTCCGGGGGCGTATTTCACCTTCCACTCCAGATGGTGCAGGGGCTGCACCGTCTGAACTCCGAGGGAAACGCCGTTCAGGAAGAGTTCCACCTTCTCGCAGTTGGTCTGCACCCAGACGGGGATCTCCTCGCCCTCTTTGCCCTGCCAGTTCCAGTGCGGGAAGAGGTGCAGCACCGGATCGTCGGTCCAGCACGCCTTGTAATAGTAATAGCTGTCCTTGGGGAAGCCGCAAAGGTCCATGAAGCCGTAGTGGCTGTTGACGACGGGCCAGTCGAAGGGCCGGGGCTCGCCCTTGTAATCAAAGGCAGTCCAGACGAACCCGCCCGCGACGTATTCCCGGGAGGCCACCGGCGGCCATGCCGCCTCCACCACCTGCCCCGGCGAACCAGCATTGATGCTGTAGGCCGCAAGGTATCCCTTCTCCGGATCGCCCCAAAACTGATCCCAGTGTTTCGTGGAGTACTCGCCGCGCGTGCCCTGCTCGCTGGCGATTTCCGAGGCGACGATCGGCGCGTTCGGGAAGAGAGCGTGCACGGAATCGTACACGTCCGGATGGTAGTTGATGCCGATGACGTCGAGCGAACCGGCCATGCCCGACGGACTGTCGAAGCCGCCGTTCATCGCCGCCGTCACCGGACGCGAGGGATCGAGCCCGCGCACGCACTGCCGCATCGCCGCGGCCCGCGCACCCGCCTCGGGAGTGCCTTGGATCCACTGCTCGTTGCAGAGGGACCAGAGGATGATGCTCGGGTGATTGCGGTCGCGCAGGACCAGGGACTTGAGGTCGGTGTTCTCCACTGCGGGGGTGTCGCGCGAGGTCTGGTCCTCGTACGTGTCGCCAAAATGGCGGTTCTCCGCGATGACGAGGAAGCCGAGCCGGTCGCACTCGTCCAGAAGGAAGGGCTCCACCGGGTTGTGCGACATGCGGATGGCGTTGCAGCCCATCTCCTTCAGGCGCTCTAGGCGCCATGTGAAAAGCCGGTCCGGCACGGCCACGCCCACGCCCGCGTGGTCCTGATGCATGTTGACGCCCTTGATCTGCACCCTTTTTCCGTTGAGGAAGAATCCGCGCTCCGCGTCGAAGCGGATCTGCCTCACGCCGAAATTCGTCGTCACCTGGTCAACGATCTTCCCGGATACGAAAAGCGTGCTGCGGAGCCGGTACAGGAACGGGCGTTCCGGCGACCACAAATCGGCGCGGGAAAGGCTCATTTTCCGGACCATTTTCTCCCCCGCGCCCGTGCGGAGGACCACGGCGGAGGAATCGGCGGCGAGAATCCGGCCTTCGCCGTCGAGAATCTCGCTCAGGAGCGTCGCACTCACGTCGCAGGCGCCCTCGTTGACAAGACCCGTATCCACGGTGACGGCGGCATCGGCGGATTGCCCGTCTCCGGCATCGTTCACCTCGGGCATCACGAAGACCCCGTCGGGGGCGATGTGCACCGTGTCCAGTATCACCATCCGGACGTGGCGGTAGATACCGCCGCCCTCGTACCACCATCCGTCGTAGCGCGGATCGACCTGCACGACGAGTAGGTTGCCCGTGCCGAATTTGACGGCGCCGGTGACATCGAAGCGCGAGCGCGAGTATGCGCTGTACTGACGGCCCACCTCCATGCCGTTGAGCCAGTAGCGGCTATTGCTGCACACTCCGTCGAACTCCAGCCAGACGCGGCGGCCCGCCGCGGCGGCGGGAATGTCCAGCACCTTCCGGTACACGGCGGGCTGCACGGGCAGGAAGGCGTGCTGGGAATACCAGGCGGTGTTCATGCCCGGATACACGCGGGGATTCGTCTGGCTGAAGCGGCCCTCGATCACGTAATCGTGAGGCACGTTCACCGTGCGCCACCCTGCGTCGTCGAATTCCGGCGCCACCGCCGTGGCCACGTCGCCGAGGTGGAAACGCCAGCCCCGGTCAAGCGGAACAACCGTCCGGGGCGAGGCGTCGGCGGCTCCGGCGACACAGGGCAATGCGGCAAGCAGCGGGAGGCCGAGGAAGCGAACGACGGGGATGAGTAAGGATTTCATGGATGCAAGCGTGCCGGCATTGGTTGAAAGAAGAAGTGCCGCCCCTAGGGGGCTGAGTTTTCCGGTTCGTAGTCGAACCAGTCGAAATCCGCAGGGGCGGTGGACTCCGCGCCGTTTCCCGTTGCATAGACGCCGATCATCATGCCGGTGAAGCACATCACGCCTCCGTTACTCCACGACGCCTCGACGGAAAGCCTTTCCGACGGAATTTCGCCAACGGTTTTCTCAGGTCCGTCCCCTGATTTCCACACAAAACGGTACCGGTCGCGATCGGCGTGGACGGCGAGCTGCGCCGGTCCGGCAGGGATCGGAGCCTCGCCAAGCCGCACGACGCCCCCGGGCTCCACAAGGCGCAGGATCAGGCGACGCACCCCATTCTCGCGGACGACGCAGAAATCGGCGTGCAGCTCGTCGGTCTGGCGCAGGACGAGCCCCGCCTCTTCGCCGTCGCGGACGGGATTGAAATCCAAAAAAGTGGCGAAGCGCACGGAAAAATCCCTCTGGCGGCGGACTAGCGCCGTCTGAGGAGCGTGGTCGCAGAGCGTCGCCGCCGCACCCTTCAGGCGAAGCCAGCCGGGCCGCTCGCCAAGGCGATATCGCGCAGGATCGGGATTGCGGACGTAATTCCATTCAAGACCCGGCGAGGGCGCGTCGAACTCGTCGCGAACCGGCTGCGCGACGGCTCTGCCCCGAGGCAGGGCGGGACCGGGGCCCTCCATGAGCACGCGGCGCCGGTCACCCATGACGGGCCAACCGTCCCGAGTCCATTCGACGGGCATAAGGAAACTCTCGCGGCCAAGGGGACTGACGCCATTCCGGGGCCGGACCCCAAGGCAGACGCCCCACCAGGAGCCGTCGGGAAGCTGCACCATGTCCGCATGCCCCGTGGCGGAAATGGGATTGTCCGGGAGGTCGCGGTGGGTGAGAACCGGGTTGTTCTCGAAAGGCATGTAGGGGCCCCAGGGGGAATCGCTGACGGCTACGGTCTCGCGATGGTCGCCGCCGGTGCCGCCCTCGGCGATCATGAGGTAATAGAGCCCGTTGATTTTATAAAGGTGCGGACCCTCGGGATACTGGCCGCCCGTGCCCGTCCAGATCAGGCGCCCGGGCAGCTTCTGCCCCGGCGTGTAGGCCCCCTTGGCCAGATCCAGTTCCATGAGGTAGATCATTCCCGTGCCGAAGCCCCCGCCGGCGGGATGAACCACGTAGGTTTTGCCGTCGTCGTCAAAAAGGAGAGAGGGATCCGCGCTTGCGGAATGCAGCCAAACCGGCTCCGACCACGGCCCGCGAGGATCCTTCGCGGTGACGTAGAATTCGCCGCCCTCGGCGAAGTTCGTCGTGATCATGTAGAAGAGGCCGTCGTGGTAACGGATCGTGGGGGCATAGATCCCGGAAGAACTGCGGCAGCCTCCGAGCGGGAGTTGCGAGGGAGTGGTAAGGCAGTATGAGATGAGCTCCCAGTTCACCAGATCGCGGCTGTGGTACACGGGGACGCCTGGAAAGTATTCGAAGGAGCTGCACACCATGTAATAGTCCGTCCCCGCCCGGCAGATGCTGGGATCCGGGGAGAAACCGGTCACGACCGGATTGCGGAAATCCGCCCCACGGGCCGAAAGGGTGGTCGGTTGTTCCGGCAGGGAGAATCCCGGCAGCGCGCCATTGGAAGGGGAAGCGGGTGCGGAGAACGCCGCAAATGCCGGAATCGTTGCCATACCGATCAATATATTGAAGGCTCGCATCTTAAAATTCAGAAAGTAAATTGAACTGCCCGATTCTTTTAGATAGAACCCGGCATCAGTTGACTGGCACGCGTAGAAAAAAGACAGCGGCACCAATGAAAGGGTTCACATAGGGTGATGAACGGAATTCCGGGGCGTATTCCGCCAAGAAATCGGAAGGATATCGCGATGCGCCCGGGTACCGGTCACGGAAGAGGCCGGCGCGCTCCCTTTGAAGACCGACGCGGCCATGAGCCGTGCTGTGCCTCCAAGTCATTGACCCATTGGGCATGAAACCGAAGGCACACCCATTCCATCAGCGCATTCCGGCATTCCACGGCCTTGCGCCACCATTCCTCCGCCTCGCAGCGATCCTCAAAACCACCCCGGAGGCGGCGCCGTGACGAATGCCCGGCGGGCCTGCTTTTCCGCGAACGATCCAACCCACGTTCCCCGCTCTCCCGCATCGCCAATGCCTCCAGTGTTTCGCCCGATCCGCAAGCGGATTTTCCCGTAATAACTAGCTATACAGGGCGAAAATCATAGACATAAAAAATACCTCCGGATCGCAAATCGGGAATCGCTCCCGGCGAAATTCGGAACCTGAAACAAAAGCTTGATGAGGAATATCTCATCTCTTATCAACGCATTCAGGCGGCAAACCCCGCCATCCTTTTTTCTTCGACACAACGCAACGACCGTCCCCGAAGGATGAAACCCGCCGAAGCGCTGGAGGGAGCCCGTTGCACGGCAACATGAGTGAGAACCGCACAGATCCGCCCCATCCGTCACAGGAATTCGACGGCTCCAGAAATCTGAATCTGGAAGTGTACGCGGAACTGAGGAAACTCGCCGCGCGGCGGATGGCGCAGCAGGCCGCCGGGGGAACGCTCCAGCCGACGATCCTCGTGCACGAGGCGTGGCTGCGGATGTCGGCCAAGGGCGGCAAGTGGAAGGACCGGAATCACTTTCTGGCCACGGCGGCCCTCACGATGCGGCACATCCTGATCGACAACGCCCGGCGCAAGGCGAGCCTCCGCCACGGAAAGGGCCTCGTGCGGACGGAGACGGGCCGTCTGGGATCGCTCGCCGCCCCTACTCCCGACGACGACATCCTGCGCATCGACGAGGGCGTGCGGGAGCTGGAGAAGGTCAATCCCCTCCGTGCGCAGATCGTCGTGGCCCGCTTCTTCGGCGGGCTCTCGAACGCCGAAATCGCGGGAGGGCTGGACATCGGCGAACGCAGTGTGGAGCGCCACTGGGCGGCGGCCAAGCTGTGGCTCTACCGCTGGATGCAAACGACGGGGAGGCCATGAGCGGCGAAGAGACAAAAGACCGGTCCGACCGCGCCGAGGAGATCTTCCTCGGCGCTCTGGAGTGCCCCGACGCCGCGCAGCGCGAGATTTTCCTTAGGGATTGCTGTGGGACGGATGCCCAGCTGCGCCGTATTGTGGAGGGGATGCTGGAGGACCTGCCCAAGGCGACGACGTTCTTCGAGACGACCTCGCAGAACCTCTCGCTGCCGCAGGGTTTTCACATCGAGGACGATCTTGAGGAGGGCGCGCTCATCGGCCCGTACCGCATCGTCCGCCTCCTCGGCGAAGGTGGCAGCAGCCGGGTGTACGAGGCCGAACAGGACGTTCCCGTCCGCAGAAGGGTGGCCGTCAAGATCCTCAAGCCGGGAATGGACACAGCGGCGGTGATCGCCCGTTTCGAGGCGGAACGGCAGACGCTGGCCGTGCTGGAACATCCCAACATCTCCCGCGTGTTCGACGCCGGGGCGACGGTCACGGGCCGGCCCTATTTCGTGATGGAGCTCGTGCACGGGACGAGGATCACCGACTACTGCTTTGCCAACCATCTGCCGCTGGAGGAACGGCTGCGTCTGGCGTGTCAGGTCTGCCGGGCTCTCCAGCACGCGCACAACAAGGGCATCGTCCACAGGGACATCAAGCCCTCGAACATCCTGATCTCCGTGATCGACTCCGTTGCGGTGCCCAAGCTCATCGACTTCGGCATCGCCAAGGCGATCGACACTCCCGCCGCCAGCGGGCAGACGATTCAGGGGCAGCCCATCGGCACGCCCGCTTACATGAGTCCCGAGCAGATCGGCGGCGGGCAGGACATCGACACCCGGAGCGACGTGTACAGCCTTGGCGTCGTCCTCTACGAGCTGATCGCGGGAAAGCCTCCTTTCGACAACGACGCCCTGATCCAGGGCGGGTTCGAGACAATGCGGCAGCGCCTCCTCTACGAGATTCCCGCGCGGCCCTCCTCACAGGCGGGGACAAAGGACCTCCACCGGCGCAAGGAGCTGGACTGGATCGTGATGAAGGCGATCGAAAAGGACCGCGAGAAACGCTATTCGACCGCGCACGCCCTCGCGGCGGATCTGGAAAACTACCTCAGGAACGAACCGGTCAGGGCTCATCCGCCCAGCCGCTTCTATCGGCTGAAGAAGCTGTTTCTGCGGAACCGCATCGCATCGGCGTCCGTCGCGTTTGCGGCGGTAGCTCTCTTGACCGGCTTCACGGCGTCCACCTTCCTGTATCTGCGCACCCGTGCCGCGGAACAGCAGCAGACGCTCCTGCGCAAGGCGGCGGAGGAGCGCGCACATGTGACAAAAGCCGCCATCCTCATTCTGGAGGAAAAGCCCGCCGAGGCCGACGCGGAGATCCGCCTCATGGGCGGAGATCTCACCCAGCCCTCGGTGGAGGCGACCAACGTCTTCAGAACCCTCGCCATCTGGAGTGCCCGCAACGGCGACTGGAAGACCTCTGCGGACCGCTGGCTGGCCATGTCCCGCGTCAGCCGTTACGACGAAAACGACATGACCGACAAGGTCACGAGGGATCTGCTCCCCATCGCGCCCACCCTCGTCATGACCTGCGATTTCGCACGGTATCGGCAATTCCAGCAGTTTCTGATCCAGAGGCTCGGCAACACCACTTTTCCCTTCGCGGCGGAACACCTGCTCAAGCTGTGTCTTTTGACACCCGCGTCCCCCGCCCTGCTGGTCCAGCTCCAGCACGCCGCGGCGCTCGCGGAACAGTCGATGCCGGGCAACGCCTCCACCACACCCACTGACTGGATGGAGGCATGGCGCTGCGTGGCAATCGGCCTGTGGTATTATCGGAGCGGTTCGCCCGAAAAGGCGATTGTCTGGTGCAGCCGCTCGCTTTTGCGGCGCGACTGGGAGGAGGCCCGCGCGATGCAGGCGCTCCTCATCCGCGCCATGTCGCGCAAGACCACGGGGGACATCGAGGGAGCGTTGACGGATCTGGAAGCCGCCCGCACATCCATCAAACAACATCTCCTTCAGCCGCTGGACGAAATGAAGGACGGCTACTTTCACGACTGGCTGAACGCCAGCATCCTCCTCGGCGAGGCGGAGCGCTCGGTGCTCGAAGCAAGGTGACGTCCGCCGGCCCGGCTACCGGGACGGATTGCGCGCGAGATAATCCTTCGCGTAGGCCTCGACGCCCTCCGCCGTGGAAATCGCGGGGGAGTAGCCGAGGTCGGCGCGGGCGCTCGATATGTCGAACCAGTGGCTCGTGGCGAGCTCCAAGGCGGAAAAGCGCGTCAGGGGCGGCTCGCCGCGCAGGGCGAAAAGCCGCCACGCCCCCTCCATCGCCGCGCCCGCGAATCCCGCAAGCGGTGCGGGAACATGCCCCGTGACCTCTGGCACGCCGATCCGAGCGAGAAGCGCGTTGATCCACGGCCAGAGGAGGACCGGCTCGCCCTGACTGATGAAGTAGGCCCGTCCGCAGCCCCGGCCCGCCGCGAGGGCGTCCAGAGCCAGCACGTGTGCGAGGGCCGCGCTTTCCACATGCGTCACGTCCACCCTATTTTTTCCATTCCCGACGATCCGGAACCTTCCCGCCTTCGCCGCAGCGATCACCCTTGGGAGCAGATGCGGGTCCCCCACCCCGAAGATGAGGTGGGGCCTTAGCGCGCAGACCGAGAGGACGCCCGGAGCGTCCGCCAGAAGCGCCTCCCGCTCGGCGATGACCTTGGTGGCCACGTAGGCGTTCGGGGCCTTCGCGCAAAGGGGAAGGGCTTCATTCCCGCCCTCGATATCGAGGCCGTTATAGACCACGCTGGGCGTGCTCGTGTGGACGAGGAGGTGCACGCCCTGCGCCCGGCAGGCGGCGATCACATTGCGCGTACCGGTCACATTCGCGGCATAGTAGTCCTCATACCGGCCCCACACCCCGGCCTTCGCGGCGGTGTGGATCACCCCGTCCATTCCCCGGCAGGCCTCGCACACGGCGGAAAAGTCCGCCACATCGCCCCGGGTGAAGAGGACGCCGAGTTTCTCCAGCTCCGGCTGGGGAGAGCGCCCGAGGCCAAAGACCTCGTCCCCGCGTTCCAAAAGCCGCCGCACGACGGCCCTGCCGAGAAATCCGCCCGCACCTGTGACCAGAATCCTCATACGAAGCTGGGGTGTATCCCGCCGGGGGCCTCCGTTCAATTCCCTTTTTCCGACGGGGCGCCGTAAACGGACTCGCCCTCCATCCGCGCGACGATCACCGCGCCGCAGGTGTCGCTATAGACGTTCACGGCGGTACGGCACATGTCGAGGATGCGGTCCGTCACCCAGACGAGGGCCACGGCCTCAATCGGCAGCCCGACAAAACCTAGGATCATCGCGATGGCGACAAGGCTCGCCGAGGGGATGCCCGCGACGCCCACGCTCGTCAGAAGCGCGAGGATCACGACCTTCATCTGCGTGAAAAAGCCGATCTCGAAGCCCTGCATCGCCCCGTAGAACTGCGCGACGAAGATCACGACGACGCACTCGTAGAGCGCCGTGCCGTCCATGTTCACCGTGGCTCCCAGCGGCAGCGTGAAGCCGCAGATGCGGTTGGAGACGCCCGTCTTTTCCACGGTCTCGATCGTCACCGGGAGCGTGGCACTGCTGGAGGAGCTGGAAAACGCCGTGAGAAGGACGGGCAGCATCGCCCGCTGGTGGGTGAGCGGGTTCACCCGCCCGAAGCGCCAAAGAAAGAGCGAAAGCGTCCCAAAGAGGTGCAGGCAGAGCCCCAGCATCACCGTGAGGAAAAAGAGGGCCAGAGGCACCACAAGGCCAAACCCCGTCCGCACGACAACCGGCAGGACCAAGCCGAAGACGCCGATCGGCGCAAAGGCGATGATCCAGCCGGTGAGCCGCAGCATCACGGCGTTCAGACTCGTCCAAAGCTTTTCCTGAAAGGTGCGCGCCTCGCCGGTCAGGCGGCTGATGAAAAAACCGAAGCAGAGGCAGAAGAAGATGATCCCAAGGAGGTTCCCGTTGTCGGTGGCGGCGGTGACGATATTGTCGGGAACCATGCGGGAGAAAAAGCCCGTCATGTCCGAGAGGCTCGCGCCCGAGAGCTTCGCGGCGAGGTCCGGCGCGGCGCCCGCCTGCCCGACGATCGCCTCCGCCGTGACCGCGTCCACGTGACCGGGCTTGAAGAGGTTGACGAAGAAGAGCCCTCCGAGGATCGCGAAGAGACCCGTGGCCGCATAATAGACAAAAACGCGCAGTCCGATCCGCCCGAAATGCCGGTCGCCGCCGAGGCTCAGCATCCCGCTTACGATCGAGGTGGCGACAAGCGGGACGATGACCATCTTGAGGGCCCGCATGAAGAGGTTCCCCACAAAGTCCGCCACGCCGAGGAGCCCTTTGGCGAAGGCGCCCTCCCCCGCGCCGGAAAGACCGAGCCCCGCCGCCAGAAGCACGGCCAAGGCGATGGAAAGGAGCATCTGCCAGTGGAACTTCCAGCGGAGGGGATTCATGGGGAGGGATGGGGATTACGTGCCGTCGGAAAAGCGCCGCGCGAGGGCGAGGCGGTGGATCTTCGCGTTGTGGCGCACGTCCACCGGAAAGTGGCGGACAAAGAAGAAAGTCTCGATCCCGCGCGTTCCCTCGTAGCCCTGAGCGAGGACCATGAGCTCCTCGGCAAGGTCGTCCTTCGCCCTGGCGGTGAGGGGGAATTTTCCCTTCTTCGGCTCCACGGCGAGGGCAGGGACCGTCCGTCCCTTGCGCCGGATGCCTAGGAGCGCCGTGCGGTTCACTTCCGGGTGCGTGAGGAAGACGCCCTCGCAGCAGTCCGTGTACAGGACGCGCTCCGGCAGAATCACCCTCTCGGCCTTGCGCCCGCAGAACCAGAGCCGTCCCGCGGAATCGAGGCGGCCAAGGTCGCCCATCCGGTGCCACACGCGGCCCTCCGCATCCACCATCTTGGCGGCGGCGGTGGCCTCCGGGAGGGCGTCGTACTCCAGTGTCACCACCGGACCCGTCGCGACAATCTCGCCCACCTGACCCGCAGGGAGGCGCAGGATCGGCGAAAACGTGCCGATCGGCCCCTCCACGACGCGGATGACCGCGATCTCCACCTCCGGCGCCGCGCGGCCCACGCAGGAGCCCGCGCCGAAGTGCTGGGCGCTCTCCTCCTTGAGGATTTCCTCCCCCGCGATGCTCGCCAGCGGCAGGCCCTCCGTCGCGCCGTACGGGGTGTAACACTCGCCATTGGGGGCCACCGTCTTCATCCGCCGGACAAGCTCCGCCGGGACGCTCGCTCCCGCCATGAGGATTGTGCGCAAGGAAGGCAGGACGATCTCGCGCTTCTGGCAATAGTCGGCCACCTTGCGCCACAAGACGGGCGAGCCGAAGGAGTTCGTCACCTTGTTCTGGAGCAGGGCCGCGACGAGCTTTTCCGGGTCGGCCTTCGCGGGGTGCGAGGGGTCGAGCTCCGGGATCACGCTCGCCATGCCGAAGGCGGGGTTGAAGAGCGCGAAGACCGGCAGCATCGGCAGGTTCACCTCGCCCGGGACAAAGTGGTAGAGTTTGTCGAGCAGCCGCAACTGGCTCTCGAACATCCCGTGAAGGTAGCGCACGCCCTTGGGCGCGCCGGTGGACCCGCTCGTGAAAAGAATCGCCGCGAGGTCCTCCGCGCGCGTGTCCGCCATCGGGAAGAGTTCCGCGCTCGTCCGCTCCGCAAGAAGGCGCGGGAAGGCCGTCCCGTCCACCTTGAGCCGCACCCGGACCCCCGCGAAGCTCCTGCGGAACACGCGGGAAAGGAGAATCGCAACCGGGATGCCGACGAGCGCCTCGGGCCGCGTCCGCTTCACGCATTTGAGGAAACTACGCAAGCCCATGCCCGGGTCGATCACCACGGGCACGGCGCCGATTTTCATCAGGGCAAAGACCACGCAGATGAGGTCCGCGCCCTGCCGCACCATGAGAAGAACGCGCATCCCGCGCACAACGCCCTTCTCCGTCATCAGGCGCGCGCAGGCGTCCACACGCCCATCCAGCTCCGCGAAGGAGTAATCGCGGTAGGCGATCTCCCCATCCGTCACGCCGAGGGGCACGCGCAGGGCCGTCATGCCGGGATTGGCCCGCGCCTGAAGGACGAGGTGACGCGCAACGTTGGAGGAAGGCAGTTCCATTTGCGAAAACGCCACTGTAGCCGCGCGGGAGCCCGGCGCAACGCGCGAGTGTCGCAATCGCATCCCTGGGCCGTGTTCACGAATTGGCGGACCGAGGGGACGGGATGGGTTTTCGAGCGAAACACCGATTCGTGAGACGAGGTGAATCCGGATTCTCCGAGTCAAACGGGGCAGTTTTGCGCCGAAAAAACGCCCGTTACCCGACGGGAGTCCGATTCGTGAACACGACCCTGTCTCCTCGCGGAACGGAAAACCTTTCGCTCTTTGCCCTTTTCACAACCCTAGCCGCCGCCTATCCTGCGAAATTGCGATGCCTGGCGACGCGGAAAATCCCGAAAAGCTCACCCCCATGATGCAGCAGTATCTGGAGGTGCGCGGGACGCTGCCGGAAAATTCGCTTCTTCTCTATCGCCTCGGCGACTTCTACGAGATGTTCGGAGCGGACGCCCGGCGGGGCTCGGAACTGCTCGGCCTCACCCTCACGCGGCGCGCGGGCCAGCCGATGGCGGGCATCCCCCATCACGCCGCCCCCGCCTACGTGCAGAAGATCCTCGCCGCGGGTGTCAAGGTGGCGATCTGCGACCAGATGGAAACGCCCACCCCGGGCCGGATGATCCGCCGGGAGCTCACGCGCATCCTCACCCCCGGCACGGCGCTGGAGGAGGGCCAGCTGGAGGCGCGCCACGGCAACTACCTCGCGGCGCTGGACTTCTTCCGCGCGCCCGGCACGAGCGAGCCCTGCCTTGCCGCCGCGTGGATCGACCTTTCGAGCGGGCATTTCCAAATCGCGACGGAATCGCGCCCGGCAAACCTTGCGGCGATTCTCGCCGCGCTTGCGCCGCGCGAGGTGATCCTTCCGGCAAACGGCGTCAAACGCTGGAGGACAGAGCCGGACATCGCGGCGCAGTTCGCTCTGCTGGAGCCCCTTCTGTCCACTGCGGCGCAAAGCCCGGTGAGCGATTATTACTTTGACCAGCGGGGCGGTGCGCGGAGCGTCTCGGAGGCCCTCTCCGTGGCCAACCTTGAGGGCTTCGGCATCGGCAAATGGGACGAGGGCCTCGGCCCGGCGGCGGCGCTACTACGCTATGCGGAGGAAAACCTACGCTGCCATCCCGCGAACCTGCGCTCCATCAGTCGTTACAACAGCGGCGGGACGCTCCTCATGGACCCCGCCACGCAGAAGAGCCTCGAAATCCTGCACTCCTTTTCCGGCGCGCGGGAGGGAAGCCTGCTGGATGCCCTCGACGGCACCCTCACCGCCCCCGGCGCGCGGCTCTTGGAGCGCTACCTCGCCGCACCGACGACGGACCTTGCCGAAATCCGGCGCCGTCAGGGCTGCGTGGCGGAATTCCTGGAAGCGCCCGGCGCCGCGGCGGAATTGCACCGCGCCTTCTCGGGCGTCCGCGATCTACCGCGCGTCCTGGCGCGTTTGCAGAACAAGCTGCGCCGCCCCCGGGAACTCGGCGCCGTGCGGGACACCCTGCGGAAGATTCCGGAAATTGTCTCGATGCTCGCGCAGTTCGAGGGCTGGTATCTCGGCCAGTACGCCACGCGGATCACGGACCTGCCGGAGTTGCGTGACCTGCTGGAAAAGGGCCTCGCGGACGAACTGCCCGCCGACCTCGACGAGCCGGGCGCGATCCGCGACGGCTTCGACGAGAAGCTGGACAAGCTCCGCGCCTTCGGGAAGGACTCGCGCCAGTGGATGGCCGCCTTCGAGGCCTCCGAGCAGGAGAAAACCGGCATCAAAAACCTCCGCGTCCGCTTCAACAACGCCTTTGGCTACTACATCGAGGTCACCAAATCGAACCTCGCCAAAGTCCCGCCGGAATACCTGCGCAAGCAGACGACCGTGGGCGCGGAACGCTTCACCACCGCCGAACTGCGCGAGAAGGAGCGCGAGATGAGCCACGCCGACGAGCGCATGATGCTCTGCGAGCGGGAGCTCTTTTCGCAACTGGTCGAGGCGGCGCTCCAACACTCGCGCGAACTGGAAGCGGCGGCGGCGGCGCTGGCGGAGCTGGATGTGTATCTCGGCTGGGCGGAAATCGCCCGCCAGTGGGACTATTGTCAGCCCGAGGTGGACGATTCGAGCATCCTTGAAATCGTCGAGGGACGCCACCCCATCGTGGAGCGTACCCTGCGCGGGGCGGGCGGCTTCGTTCCGAACGATCTTTCCCTCGACGCCGAAAACAAGCAGATCGCCATCCTCACCGGCCCGAACATGGCGGGCAAGAGCACGTACATCCGGCAGGCGGCCCTGATCGCCCTGATGGCGCAGGTCGGCAGCTTCGTCCCGGCAAAGAGCGCGCACGTGGGCCTCATGGACCGGATTTTCTCCCGCGTGGGCGCGAGTGACGACCTCGCGAAGGGCAATTCCACCTTCATGGTGGAGATGAACGAAACGGCCAACATCCTGAACAACGCCACCGCGAAGAGCCTTGTGATCCTCGACGAGATCGGACGCGGCACCTCCACCTACGACGGCCTTTCCATCGCGTGGGCCGTGGTGGAGGACCTGCATGGGGCGATTCCCGACCCCGAGGGTCAGGGCGGACGTTTTGCGGAGAAGGGCCCGCGCACGCTCTTTGCCACCCATTACCACGAACTGACGCAGATCGCCCTGCAACTCAAGCGCGTGCGGAACTTCCGCGTGGCGGTGAAGGAGTGGAACGATCGTATCGTCTTCGTCCGGCAGGTGGTTGCGGGCGCGGCGGACAAGAGCTACGGCATTCAGGTCGCGCGCCTGGCGGGCATCCCGCACTGCGTGGTGGAGCGGGCCAAGCAGGTGCTCGCCAAACTGGAAGCCGACGATTCCAGCCACAACATCCTGCGCCGCCGCATGAAGACCATCCGTCAGGCCGAGGAAACCGGCGAAGACCCGCAACTGGAGATGTTCTAGAAAGCGCCGCCCCAAGAGTCCGACACCGACAGTCGCCCCTATTTCCGAAGCGCCGCAAGGCGCGTCCGCCAATAGCCATGGCGGAAGCCGTGGGGGACTTTATTCCGGCGCGCCGCCCTCGCGGATGCGGGTGAGAAGGTCCGTCATGTCCTCCGCCTCGTCCAGAACGTGCCGCGCCACGTAGATGGGCCGCTTCGCCTGAAGGGCCAGCACGATGCCGTCGCTGGGTCTCGCGTCGATCTCCACGAGCTTGGTGTCCACTTCGTTCGCCATCCGCAGGACAAGGCGCGCATAAAAGGCGTCCTCGTCGCGGTTGTTGATGACGAGCCGCTCAACGGAGATGCCGAATCCCGCGAAGATCGACCCGACGAGCTCGTGCGTCACGGGTCTTGGAAACCGCTTACCCGTCATGGCGTAGTGCATCGCCTTGCCGGTGGCCTCGTCCACGTGGATGAGGAAGGTCTTCTCCTCCGGACCGAGGAAGACGGCCACGCCGCCGCGCACCGGCATGAGCCCCTTGACCGAAATTTCGACAAGCTCCCTCTTCATCGTTGTGTCTGTGGATACTCCGCCGGAAGGCTCGGGGCAAGTGCTAGCCGCGCTCGTTTGCCCAGCGCTCGGCCTCGATGGCGGCCTGACAGCCCATCCCCGCGGCGGTGATCGCCTGACGGTAGTGGGGGTCCGCGCAGTCGCCCGCCACATACACGCCGGGAACCTTCGTCTTCACGTGGCTGCCGGGGAGCGGGACGAGGTAGCCCTCGCCGTCCGTGTCCAGGTTTGCGGCAAAGGGTTTGGTGTTCGGCACGTGGCCGATGGCAAGGAAGATGCCCTGGCAGGGCAGATCGCGGAGCGAGTTGTCGCGCACGTCCTTGAGACGGATGGCGCGCACCTTGCCCTTTTCGTCGCCGAGCATCGCCTCCACGACCGAGAACCACGCCACCGCCACCTTCGGGTGCTCCACCACCCTCTTCGCCATGATGGGCGAGGCGCGCAGCTCCCCGCGCCGGTGGACGAGCGTCACCTTCGTGGCAAAGCGGGTGAGGAAGAGCGCCTCCTCCGCCGCGCTGTCGCCCCCGCCGATGACGACGACCTCCTTGCCCCGGTAAAAAGCGCCGTCGCAGGTGGCGCAGCTACTGACGCCATTGCCGCCGAACATCTCCCTCTCGCCCGGGACGCCGAGGAATCGCGGCGAGGCGCCGGTTGCGATGACGAGCGACTTGCACTCGTACTTTTCGCTCCCGCAATCGAGCAGGTTCGCGCCCTCGGCAAGGGACGCCGCCTTCACCTCCGCGAAGGCGAAGCGCGCGCCGAAGCGTTCGGCCTGCTTGCGCATGCGGTCGGTGAGTTCGAAGCCGTCCACGCCCTCCGGGAAGCCCGGGAAATTCTCCACCTCGCTCGTCGTCGTCAGCTGGCCGCCGGGCTGCACGCCCTCCAGCACCAGCGGGGAAAGGTTCGCGCGCGCGGCATAGATGGCGGCGGTGAGGCCCGCGCAGCCGCTTCCGAGGATGATGAGGTTCTCCATTTGCCCCATGAAAAACGCCCTCCAGCGGCCACGCAAGCGCAACCGCTCCGCCCTGTGCCGATCCGGTGACAAATGGGTGAAGATCCCAGCAAATCGCTGCTTGTCAGAAAGCTGTAAATTCGGGTAGGAATTTCCATCCGTTCTTGCACCTCCGCCCCACGGATGGAGAATGATAGGCACCGCAGTGTCCGGCTCTTCTCCCTTTCTCCCAACAAATCCCAAACAGCGGTGGAAATTTTGTCATCCGAATGCCGTTTTAGTACACCCGAGTGCGTCCATCCGCACGCACGCGGATGCGTTGGCAAGCCGTAGCCCGATGCTCGAACCCCTCACAGAAATCCCGGCGGACCAGCCGGAGCGCCGCAGCGGCGGCGATGAAGAACGTCTTCTGCGCGAAAAGACGATCGGCAGGGAAATTCTCGAAGGCGCGGTCACGAGTCTCTGGGAGTGGTATCCGGACGAAAACCGTGGCGAATTCTCCCCCGGATTCTCCCGGGCGCTAGGCTATCCCGGCGAAACGCGCGTGATGACGCGTGAAGAGTGGATGAGCCTGCTGGACCCCGACGACGTGCCGCGCGCGAACATGGCGATGCGGAACCACTTATCCTCCGGCGGACGCATGCCCTACAAGATCGAGGTGCGCTACCGGCACAAGGGAGGCGGCACCGTGTGGATGCTCTCCAGCGCCCGCACGGTGGAAAAATCCGCCGACGGACGCCCCCTGCGCATTGTGGGAACGCATCTGGACATTTCGGACCGTAAGCGGCTGGAGGAGAGCCTGCGCTCGGTCATGGAGGCGCTCGACTCCCGCAACGAGGAGCTGGCGAGCTACTCCTTCATCACCGCGCACGACCTGCGCAGCCCCGTGACGAGCATCGTGGGCCTGATGGACCTCTACAACGCCGATCCCTCCCACGAGAACGCCCAGTTCGTCCTGGACAGCATCGGCGGCCTCGCGCACGACCTTCTGGACACGCTCGACACGCTGAACGAGGTGCTGAACGTCAAGCGCCGGCCTGATGTCGTCATGCAGCCGGTGTCGTTGGCCTTGGTCTTCGACAGCGTGCGGGAAACCTTCTCGCGCAGGATCGAGGCGGAAAAGGCGCTCGTGGAATCCTCCTTTGCCTCCTGCCCGACGATTCCGGCGTACGCGCCGTATCTGGAGAGCATCTTCCGGAACCTTCTTTCCAACGCCCTACGCTTCCGCTCGCCGGACCGCCAGCCGTTCATCCGCATCGAGAGCGAACAGTTCAAGAGCCATTATCTCATCCGTTTCGCCGACAACGGCGTCGGCATTGACATGGCGCGAAACGGACGCAAATTGTTCGGTCTCAAGCAGCGTTTTCACCATGCCGAGGGCTGCCGCGGCGTGGGACTTTTCATGATCAAGGCGCAGGTGGAGGCCATGAAGGGCACCATCACCGTCAGCTCAAGGGTTGACGAGGGCACGATCTTCACAATTTATCTTCCCAACAACTCGTGAGTGCGGAAAACGACATAGTCGCCATCATTGACGATGACCGAGTGTTCCAGAAAATCACCTGGATGAAGATCACGCGCAAAAACTATGCGCGCAAGGTCCTCATGTTTTCCGACGGCGATCAGGCCATCCGCTTCTTCGAGCAGAACGCGGCCTCTCCCGAGGAACTGCCGGACATCATCCTGTTGGACCTCAACATGCCCATCATGGACGGATGGGACTTCATGGACGCCTTCGTCCGGATGCGTCCGCGCATCGGCAAGAAGATCAACATCTTCATCGCGACAAGCTCCGTGAACCCCGAGGACCAGCGCCGCGCCTCCGAAATTTCGGCGGTGAGCGACTACGTGATCAAGCCGATGTCCGACGCCAGTCTCTCGCGGCTCTTCGCCCCGCTCTGCGACAAGGACGGCGAGAGTCAGGGCTAGGAGATCTCCCCGCGCTCCGCCGGTATCGGATGAGGCTGCGTCAGCCTACTTGCGCCGCACGGCAATGCGGAAGGGATCGTCCCCCACCACCACGACCGCCGCGCCCTCCTCGATCAGGCCGTCGCGCGAAATTGCCTCAAGGGAGCGTCCCTGCACGAGGACCAGCCCCGAGGGATTGAGCCGCGTGGCCGCCACGCCCTCCGTGCCCGGCGCGATGCCACCGGAACTCTGGGAGGATGTCGGCGGGGTCTTCGCATCGAGGAAGAACCAGCGGGCGAGCGGTCCCTTGCGCATGAGACGCACTTCAAGGAAGAAGAGGACGAGCCCCACGAACATCGTCCCGACGATTGAGGCCAGTCCCCACGTGGTGCCGTGCTGAATCCAGACCTGCCCGGAAAAGACGAGAAGGCAGATGGCCCCGATCGTCCCGGGAACACCGCCGGGAAGAATGATTTCCGCGGCCATGAGAAGCAGGCCCGCAACCAGCAGGGTGATCGCCATCGTGCTCATTGCAGGCGAAAATAAAAGAGCGGACGCGTCCGCGCGAGGAGAAACCGCAGATCTTGTCGCGTCTTCAGGGTTTGCGGGCGTAAAAGTGGCGGGGCCGTCCGGAAAGGTCGCTCCGGCACTCGATATCGCGGTAGCCGATCTTCTCCGCAAGGGCCCGGAGCGCCGCGTGCTGGGCAATGCCGGTTTCAAGAGCCAGAAGCCCGTCGTGGGCTAGGCGCGCAAAGGCTCCCGCCACGATCTTGGCAAGGTCCGCAAGGCCTCCGTCCTCCGCCACGAGGGCGCCCTGCGGCTCCCAGTCCCGCACCTCCGGCTCCGCCTGCGCCCATTCCTCCCGCGTGAGGTACGGCGGATTGGAGACGATCGCCCCATAGCCCTCCCCGGCGGCGGCAAACCAGTCCGAGACGATGAACTTCACCCTTTCCGCAAGAGCGTTCGACGCGGCGTTCTCGCGGGCAAGGGCCAGCGCCTCCTCCGAAACGTCGAACGCTTCCAACGCGCAGCCCGGCCACGCCTTGGCGAGGGAGAGGGCGATGGCCCCGGTGCCGGTGCCAAGGTCCAGCGCCTTGGCGGGGGGCTCCTTCATCCGCTCCAGCACCCCGGCGACGAGTTCCTCCGTCTCGGGCCGCGGGATCAGCGCGCGAGGATCGCACCGGAGCTTCAAATCCATGAACTGCCAGTTCCCCAAGACATACTGGAGCGGCTCGCGTGCGGCACGGCGGCGGACGAGGGGCCGGATCTTCGCGAGGATCCCCTCCTCCATCGGCTTGTCGAAACGCAAAAACAGGTCCAGCCGCCGGCATCCGAGAGCCTCCGCGAGGATCCACTCCGCCTGAAGGCGCGGCTGCGGTACGCCCTTTTGCGCAAAGTAATCCGCCGTCTTGTTCAGTATCTCCAGAAGGGAGAGCATCCGTCCATGCTTCGGGTTGAAGGGCGCCGTGTCGAGGCCAAGTTGCCGCGCTTGACGCAAAGCCGCGCTTCCGGCCAGTATCGCAATATGAAGACAGACCCCGTTCTCAGAGGAAACATGCCGGTTGCCATGACGGTCGCTGGGTCGGACAGCGGGGCGGGCGCCGGAATTCAGGCGGATCTGCTCAGCTTCGCGGCGCTGGGGGTCTTCGGCGTCACAGCGATCACCTGCCTCACGGCGCAGAATCCGGGCGGCGTCAAGTCCGTCCACGCCGCGCCGCCACAGTTCGTGGCGGACGAGCTGACGCAGCTTTCCTCCTACTTTTCGATCGGCGCCCTCAAGACGGGCATGCTCTACGACGAGGGCATCATCGCCGTCGTCTGCGCCTTTCTCGAAAAACACCGGGGGATCGCGGCGGTCGTCGATCCCGTCATGGTGGCGACGAGCGGCGCCGCGCTTCTCCGGCCCGAGGCGGCGACCCTCGTGAAAAAGCGCCTTCTGCCGCTGGCGGCCCTCGTGACGCCGAACCTCGACGAAGTGGCGGCCCTGACGGGCAGCCGCCCGCACGACGCGGCCACCATGCGACTTGCCGCAAAACAGATTCACGAGGACTGCGGCGCGGCGGTGCTCGTCAAGGGCGGGCACCTCGCCGATCCGGACAAGGTGACGGACATCCTCTACACGCGGGAGGGCCTCTGCCTTGCCTTCGAGGATGCGCGCCAGCCGGGCGTGAACACCCACGGGAGCGGCTGCACCCTCTCCGCCGCCATAGCGGCATTCCTCGCACGGGAAGAGCCTCTGGAGGAGGCCGTGGCCCTCGCGCGGCGGTATCTTCTGAAGGGCATGGCGCACCCCATCGTTCTCGGCAGGGAACGCTTTATTTCGCACCTGCCGGAGGCGCCGGAACTATCCTTGTAGGCGTTCGCGAATCGCCGCGACGATTTCTTCGGCAATCTCGGTCTTCGGCGCGGGGCCGATTTCCCGGCGGGCTCCGTCGCGAAAGAGGAGCGTCACAGTGTTCTCCTCGCTCATGAAGCCGCCGGTGGGGCCACCGACGCGGTTGGCCACCATCATGTCGCAATTCTTGGCCCTCATCTTGCCTTCCGCGTAGGCGACGACGTCGCCCGTCTCCGCCGCGAAGCCCACGACGAACTGCCCCGGCTTCTTGCGCGCGGCGACACTCTTCAGGATGTCCACCGTCGGCTCCATCTCGATCGTCATGGAAAGCTCCCCCTTCTTCACCTTGTGATCGGCCCTCTCCTTCGGGCGATAGTCGCTCACGGCGGCGCTCATGACGAGGAGGTCGGCCCCGTCGAAGGCTTCGTCCACCGCGCGGAACATCTCGGCGGCGCTTGTTACGTCCACGCGCGTCACGCCCTCCGGTGTCGGCAGGGACACGGGCCCGGCGACGAGCGTCACGGCCCAGCCGGTCCTCGCGGCGGCGGCGGCCACGGCAAAGCCCATCCTCCCGCTCGAAGGATTGCTCACGAAGCGGACGGGATCGAAGAACTCGCGGGTGGGGCCCGCGGTGACAAGACAGCGGAGAGGCTTCATGGGAAAGTCAGCGGTTACCAGTTTCGCCGGGAGCCTCCGCAGCTTTCGCAAGGGAGGCCTCTGCCGCGGCTTTTTCGGCGGCGAGGCGACGCTCTTTCGCGCAGCGGGGCGGCTCGGGCAGGTCGCTTGTCAGTTCCAGCATCGCCTTCCGCAGGAATTCCGCACATTCGGCACGGTCCTTCGGCAGCTCCGCTCGGGTGAAGCGCCTCCCGCGCATCTCCACGACCGAGAAGGGCGCGGGCAGGTAGAAGCCGTCCCAGGAGTTGAAGCGCAGGGCGTGTCTGGGATTGGCCTGAAGAAGGATCACCGGCGCGTTCGCCATGCGGGCCAGTGCCGCAGCGCCCTCGTGAAAGGTGTAGAGAGGCCCGCGCGGACCGTCCGGAGTGATGGCGATGTCATGGCCCTCCTTGAGGCATTGGAGCAGTTCCAAGGCCACGGCGGAGGCGCGTTTGGACGAGGAACCCCTGCGGGAGCGGATGCCCAGCATCCCGATGAAGGCCGAGATGAGCGAGCCGTCGCGGCTGGAGCTGATCGCGGCGTAGATGCGGCGCGTTCGGCGGTATTTCCAGCGCATCTTGGGGGAGAAAAGGATGCGGTTGTGCCAGATGACGAGGACCGAGGGCACGGAGCAGTCCGAAAGGGCCGCGATCTCGCCCTCCGGCGCGCGGTAACGCAGGGTGAGGTAATACGCCCGAGCAAAGAGCGAGAGAACCCACAGCAGCGCCTTCTCGAAAAACCCGAGCCTGTGCACTGCTCTTTCCGTCCCGCTCATGGAATCATCCTGCCAAAATCGCGTGACATGCACAAGCCGCACCTTGCCGGTCGTCACAAACCGTCATTGCGGACGGCTGGGGGCCAGGAGCCGGATTTCCTCCACCAGTTCCCGCAGAACGGGACGCACCTCGTCCGCAAGGGTGGCATTCGCATAGGCCACCCAGCAGACCGGATACGTGGTGTTCATCGGCCCGGCGACGGCGCCGCGCAGCGGATGCTCCACGATGCAGCCGGCCTCGCGCGCGAGCATCTCGGTGCAGATGTCGTAGGGGTGGCAGACGAGGGTTGTCTCCAGTCCCAGCGCGCGCAGGGCGTAGGGCCGCAGGTCCCCCACCAGGCGGTCGTGCCCGCACATGATCTCGTAGAGCTGGCCGCCCGTGCTGATGTACTGGTCGTCGAAAATGACGGGGCTCGGCGAGGTACCAAGGCCCACGATGCGCTCCCAGAGGGATTCCTCCAGCTGCGCGGTCATCACGCGGCCCTCCGGGAAGAACTTGGAAAAGGAGGCAAAGCCGTGGCGGAAATCCAGCGCCCGCGAAGGCGTGAGGGTGACGCGTTCCGGCGGCAGGGCGGAACTACGCACGTCAAAGCACTCCGCGACGAGTCCCCTGCCCTTCACGGCGCTCAATTGATCGCTCCGCCATTGCCGGGTTGTCGGCAGCTCCGTCATCGCGGCGACGCAGATGTTCTCGATCCGCGCGACCGACGCATCCCCCGGGGCCACGCCCGCGAGACTCCATGCGGAGCGTTTGTCGTACATCAGGCCCCTCGTGCCGTCCACGGGGTCGATGATGCAGGTCAGAAGGGCCGGTCCCTTCGCGCGCGAGGGCAGCAAAACCGGGGAGATTTCGTCGAGGCCCTCCATCACGAGGTGCACGGGCCACTCCTCGGGCCAATTCGCCTCGAACCACTCAAGAAGCGGCTTCTCCACCATCTTGTCGATGCGGTAGATCGTGTCGGAGGGCGTTTGCTCCGCCACGTCGGCAAGCTCACCGCCGCGCGAACGATCGCGGCCAGAGAGGAGATGCTCGCGCAAATCCTTCTGCAGGGCGCAGAGGAGAAGGCGGATCCTCTCCAGATCGACGTGATCGGGAAAGTCGGGATGGGGAATGTCGGGCATGGGGCGAAGCCGGGCACGACGAGTGCCGGTGTGGTTTCCGGCAGAGGGGGCGGGGCTGTGTTACACTTCAGAGAAGAATCGACTCAGTTTCAATCAAGGTTAGGGGGAAAACTCTATTTTTTAGTCCGCAAGCCGGAAAAGCAACTCAAGATGCGAAAAAAGCGGACAACACGCCCCCGGAATGCCATGAACCACTCATGTTCAAACTCCTGATCTTCGTCGGCATGACGGTGGGCGGCTGGGCCGGATGGTGGCTGGGGGAGCAGTTTTCGGACGGTCTCGGCCTTCCCCTTTTCCTCTCGGGAATCGGAACCCTGGCCGGAATTGTGGCAGGATGGTGGCTTGCGAAGAAGATCGAGGAGTGAGAAACTCTCCCGCGAACTTTCCTTTCGACACCCCATGAACGACATGCCCGCGGACAGGCACAGCCTCCTCCTCATCGTTTCCGGCCCCGCCGGCAGCGGCAAAACCACGCTCTGCGACCGCCTTCTGGCGGAATTCGCCCCGAGGCTGCGCCGCGTGGTGACGGCCACGAGCCGCGCGCCGCGTCCCGGCGAGATCGACGGGGTGGATTACTTCTTCCTTTCCGACGAGGACTTTGTGGCGCGGGTGAAGGCGGGGGCCTTTTACGAGCACGCCCGCGTGCACTCGGCCCGCTACGGCGTCCTGCGCTGCGCGGTGCTGGAGGATCTGGCCGCTTCGCGCGATCTGCTCTTAAACATCGACGTGCAGGGCGCGGCCACCTTCCGCGGGGCGGCCCTCGTGGACCCGCGCATGGCCGGACGCCTCGCCTCGGTTTTCATCATGCCCCGCTCCATCGACCAGATCCGCGAGCGTCTGCAAAAGCGCGGCAGCGACGACACCGCCGAAATCAACCGGCGTCTGGAAACGGCGAAGGTGGAGATGGGTGTCTGGAAAAGTTATGACTATACGATCGAAAGCGGCTCTCGCGAGGAGGATTACGAGGCGATCCGCTCGATCTACCTCGCCGAGACGCTGCGCTCGGTCCGCCGGGGATAAACGGCACGGTCAGCTCCGCCCGAGCCACCGTTCGAGGATCGGGACGAAGAGCTGCTTGCCGCGCAGGGACTTCCACCACCGCTCCGGGATGCCCTGCACGCCGTGGCGCGCCCCCGCCACCGCTCCGGCAAGCGCCGCGTTCGTGCCCGCGTCGTTGCCGAAGAGCACGGCCCGGCGCGCGATCCTTTCGTAATCGGGCTCCTCCGCCGCACGTCGCGCGGCGTGCAGGCAGGCCGGGGCGCCCTCCCGGGGCGAATTTGTGCCCAGAATGGCGTCCAGCTCGCGCCGCAGGGGACCTCCCGGGTGGATTTCCCGGAGTGATTCCGCCGCCCGCTCGAATGCGTGGTCCGCGCCCTCCAGCTCCCGGCGCACCCACAGGGCGTACATCGACGAGGAAACAAGGGCCGCGGGATGTGCGTGGGTCAGGAGCGACTGCTTCTCTGCCGCCTCCGCCAGCGAGGCATCGTCCCCCCGCCAGAGAAGCGGCAGGGGCAGAACCCGCATGAGCGAGCCGGGGCCCGCGCCCTCGGGTCCGGCAAGACCCGATTTCTCCGCCGGAACGCCCGCCTTGAAATTCGTCAGCGCCTCGCTCTCGGTGCCGCCCACGTCGAAGGGCCGGGAATCCACGGCCATGTAGCCGCCGCCCATCCACGCCAGAAGCCGCTGGCCGAAGTCGTCCAAATCCAGCCCGCCGCACTCCCAGAGGGACGCGAAGAGGCAGAGCGCCTGCGAGCCGTCGTCCGACCACGTCCCCGGCGGAACGCTCCCGTGATGACTGTGGAAAGACGCCGGAGGGCGCATCTCGATGGCCTCCGCGGCGGGCAGCTCGGAGGGTTTCCGTAGCTCGTAGGGCACGCCCAGGGCGTCACCCACGAGGAAGCCCACGAGGGCTCCCTCCAATCTTTCGCGGCGCGTCACTTTGTTCTGGCTTTCCATGCTGGCGTGATCGTTCCGCCATGAAGCATGTTGCATTCCCGGCGGCGCGTCTTGCGGACAATTGCTTCATGCCGCGCTTTCTGTACGCAAGGCGGCGCGGGGATCACCCGCGCCGCTGGAAATCGGAAAAAGAGCCGCCCGGAGGCTACTTCACGAAGAAATGCAGGACCGTCACGCTCGAATAGAGCTTGCCGGGCTGGAGGATCGTGGAGGGGAAGTTCGGGTGGTTCGGACTGTCCGGATAGTGTTGCGTCTCAAGGCACAGGCCATGACGCCTGGCCAGCGGGATGCCGTTCTTGCCGGTCGGCTCGTTCAGGGCGTTGCCGGAGTAGAACTGCACGGCGGGCTCGGTGGTGGAAATCTCCATCGCGCGTCCGCTTTCCGGATCGAAAAGCTCGATCTGTTTCTTGAGCGTGCCGTCGCTCGAAGTGAAGACGAAGTTGTGGTCGTAACCGCCGCCGAGCTTGAGCTGCGCGTCGGCATCGTCCACGCGGGCGCCGACGGTGGTGGGTTTGCGGAAGTCAAAGGGCGTGCCCTCCACGGAGGTCACCTGTCCCGTCGGAATGAGCTGGGCGTTCACGGGGGTGATGCGGTCGGCATCCATCGTCAGGACGTTGCCGAGGATGTCCTTCTTGGGATCGCCCGAAAGGTTGTAATACATGTGGTGCGTGAGGTTCACCGGCGTCGCCTTGTCGGTGCGGGCCTCGTAGCTGATGACGAGCGAGTTGTCCGCCGTCACCCTGAAGGTCATGGAGACTTCGAGATTGCCGGGATAGCCGTTTTCGCCGTCCGGGGAGAGGCGGGTCATCTTCACCCCCGCGCAGTCCTTGCAGCAGAGTTTCTCGCCCTTCCACATCACCTTGTCGTAACCGGGCTTGCCGCCGTGGAGGCTGTTGCCGTTCTCGTTGGCGGTGACGTGGTACGTCGTCCCGTCGATCGTGAAGGAAGATCCGCCGATGCGGTTGCCATAGCGTCCGATGCCCGCGCCCTGATAGGAGGAGCAGGCCGCGTAGCCCGAGGGATCGTCGAAGCCGAGGACGAGGTCCGCGAGCTTGCCGTTTTTGTCGGGAGCCACGATCGAGACCACGGTTGCGCCGTAGGTGGCCACGCTGACGGAGAAGCCCGTGCCGTTGGACAGGGTGTAGAGTTCGACGGGGCTGCCGTCGGGGGCCGTGCCCCAAGGTTTCACGCTTACATTCATCGATTGACTGTCACAGGTTTGTTTGTCGCAGGCGCCCTGGGCCGCGTACGGCACGCACAGCGCACAGGCCACTCCCGCAAGTAATGTCATGCTCTTCATGCTGTCTATTCCTTTTTTTCGTCGTTCGCGGGCATGTCCACTTCGACGAGGACGGGGACAGGCGACGCGTTATGGGGTTCCGTGAGTGAAAGAACGGGGACGGAGGGCTTGAGGGGACAAGTGGCGGCGGCGATTTCCACGCGGGCCGGGGCAAGACCCTCCGCAGTGGCGGAAAGGGCGATTTTGCCGGGCTCGCCGCGCCGGGTTTTCACGATCACCTGCGCGAGGCCGTTGAAGAGGCTGCGCTGCCAGACCATGCCCTCGGGAAACTGGTCGGCCTCGTGGCTCACGGGCGAGCCGTTGCCGACGCCGACGATCCTGCCGGGGCCGGAAAGCGCGAAACGGACGAGGGTGTCCGCATCCGGAACAGCGCGGCCCTGCGCGTCTAGGACCTCCACCGTCACGAGCGAGACATCGTCGCCGTCGGCGGCAAGGGTCGTCTTGCGCGGAGTCAGGCGCACGGACGCGGGAGCGCCGGTGGTCTCCACAAAGTCCTCCATCACGGCCTTGCCGCCCACGTAGCCCCTCGCGAGGAGCTTGCCGGGTGCGAAGGGGACGGACCATTCCAGATGCCCGAATTTCTCCATCGTCTTTTTCCCGAGGCTTTTGCCGTTGAGGAACAGTTCCACCTCCTCGGCGTTGGAGAACACCCAGACCTCGATGGGCCTACCCTCGGATCCCTTCCAGTTCCAGTGCGGAAAAACGTGGATCACACTCTCTTTCGTCCACCACGCCTTGTAGTAAAAATACGTATCCTTGGGGAAGCCGCAGGTGTCCATGACGCCGAAGCCGCTCGCGATCGCGGGCCAGCCGAAGGGCGAAGGCTCGCCCCGGTAGTCGAAGCCCGTCCAGCGGAAGGCTCCGGCGGCCCACTTGCGCGCCTCGTAGTGCGGGACGGATTCCCCCGCAAGAACGAACCACTTCTCCTTGTAGCGGTCGTATGCGGGAAGCAGGCAGGCGGCCATGTCCTGCACGTAGATCCCGCGCGTGCAGCAGCCCGCGCCCTCCTCGGTGCCCACGGTGGGCTTGTCCGGGAACTGTGCGTGGAAGGAGTCCATGTCGCCGTGGTTGAAGTAGTTGAAGCCCATGACCTCGGTGGTCGTGGAGCTGCCAACGCCCCAGCCGCCGCTGATCGCCACGGTGAAGGGGCGCGTGTCGTCGAAGAGCCGTCCGTAATCCTGCATCCGGCGCGTGACGAGCTCCCCCTTGGGATTGCCCTCCAGCGCCCATTCCTCGTTGCCGACGCTCCAGAGGATGACGCTCGGGTGGTTGCGGTCGCGTAGGATCATCTCCCGCAGGTCGCCAAGCTCCTTCTCGTTCACGCCAGTCTCGCGCGTCTCGTCCAGAACGAGCATTCCCAGCTCGTCGCAGGCGTCCAGAACCTCCGGGGTCGGCGGGTTGTGGCTCGTGCGCAGGGCGTTGCAGCCCATTTCCTTGAGAAGGCGGATGCGCTCGTAGTTCAGGGAATCGCCGATCGCCGCGCCCACGCCCGCGTGGTCCTGATGGTTGTTCGTGCCGTTGATCTGCACGCGCTTGCCGTTCAGGTGAAAGCCATCGTTGGCCGTCCACTCGATCTTGCGGATGCCAAGGCGCGTCTCCACGCGGTCGATCTCCTTGCCGCTCGCGACGACGATCGTCGCAAGACGGTAAAGGTTCGGATGTTCGATATCCCAGAGCGCGGGCCCCTTCACGGGGATGGCGCTCTCGAAAGTGGCCTCCGCCGCCGGGGCGAGGACGGCGGGAACCGTCTCGGCCTGCGCGACAACCTCTCCCTTCGGGGAATACAGGACGCTGCGGACCAGAAGCACCGCCTCCGCGGGCGAGTCGTTCCGCACCGTGGCGGACGCCTTCACCGTCGCGACGGCAAGATCTGCGGAAAGGTCGCTGCGGACAAAGACGCCGTGGCGGGCGACGTGGACGGGGGCGGTCTTGAGGAGCCACACATTGCGGTAGATCCCCGCGCCCTCATAGAACCAGCCCTCCTCAAGCGTCGCGTCGGCGCGCACGACAATCGTGTTTTCCCCGCCGTAGTTGAGGTACTCGGTCATGTCGTAGGCGAAGGAGGCGTAGCCGCTCTCCTTCGTCCCAAGGTAAAATCCGTTCACCCACACCCGCGAGTCGCGGAAGATCCCGTCGAACTCCACAAAAATGCGGCGCCCGAGGTCCTCCTGCGGAACGACGAATTTGCGCCGGTACCAGCCGACGCTGTTCTCGGGAAAGAGTTTGCCGAGGGCCTTGTAGCCGTGGGAGTGGCTCCCGCGCGCGTCGAAGGGCAGCGCCACCGCCCAGTCGTGCGGCAGGGTGACCTCCTGCCACTGCGAATCGTCGAATTTCTCCGCCGCCGCGCCCTCCGCGCGGCCCGCCTTGGAAAAGTAGTTGAAGGCCGTGCCCACGGGCACCGCGTCAAAATCGCGCGTCCCGCCCCGGGAATCGCCTAGGGCAAAACGCCAGCCCTCGTTCAGGAGCAGGCGCTCCCTTCCGGGGGTACCTTCCGCGGCGGACAGGGAGGCGGGAAGCAGCGGCAGCAGGGCCGCCGCGGTGAGAATCAGTGTGTGGAGGGGACGGATCATGAGGAAGAATGCGGAGGGGTTGGCAACTTCGATGAGAACTGAAAAAGGTTCCCGGACGGTTCTCCCTCCGGCAACCGTAATACCGGTCACCGGAGGGAGAATTTCCCGGAGACACATGAAAAGCCCGACGGACGCGAATGCGTCCTGGCTAGGAAAGCCAGAAGCTGAAGTAGAGATACATGCAGGCGACAAGGCCCAGCACGACGCACGCAAGGACCGTATTGGTGGTGTCCCAGCTCGCCTTGACCTCCGGGTCGTTGGCGACGGTGCTGTAGGTGAGGCCCTTCGTCTTCTCCTCGGAGGGGGGCTGCGTGAGGAAGCTGGCGGCGATGATGATCGCCGAACTCAGGACCAGCAGGACGCCCGTCGCATACAGGAAGTTGAAGTCGCCGATGGCGGCCAGCCACGAGGGATCGTGGATCTTGCCCGCCTCCGCGCCGAAGAAGGTCTGGATGGCGAGCTTGGCCATGCCGAGGACGAAGCCCGCGCCGAGGCCCCACACCGCGCCGTGGGCGTTGATGCGCTTCCAGAAAAGGCCCAGGACGAAGACCGCGCAGATCGGCGGGGCCATGTAGCCCTGCACGCTCTGGAGGTACTGGTAGAGGCCGCCTTCGGAGACGGACTTCATGACCGGGATCCAGAGGATGCCAAGGCCCACGACAACCGCCGTGGCGATGCGTCCGATGAAGACGTAATGCTCCGACGTGCGCCCCGGCTTGAGCTTCTCGTACACGTCCACCGTGAAGAGGGTGGCGCTGGAGTTGAAGAGCGAGGCGAGCGAGCTCATGAGCGCGGCGAGCAAGCACGCGACGATCAGGCCGCGGATGCCGGTCGGCAACAGGCTCGTGACGAGCGTCGGGAACACCATGTCGCCGTTCACCACGCTGGAGCCGTCCGCAAGAACCTTCATCGGGATGTGGATCAGGCCCTTTTCATTGAGGGCCCAGCCGATGAGTCCGGGGACGAGGAAGATGAGGACCGGTGTCACCTTGAAGAGGCCGCCGAGGAGCGCGCCGCGACGAGCCTGTGTAAGGTTCTTCGCCGCAAGGGTGCGCTGGACGATGTACTGGTCGGTGCACCAGTACCACACGCCGATGATGGGCGAGGCGATGAGGACGCCAAGCCACGGGAAGCCCGGATCGGAAAGCGGGCGCCAGAGGGCAAACTGCTCTGCATGGGGCTTGGCCATCGCAACGAGTTCACCCCAGCCGCCGAGCATCGAAAGTCCGTAGAAGGAGATGAAGCAGGCGCCGAGGATCATGAGGATGGCCTGCGGGGCCTCCGTGTACATAACTGCTCTCATGCCACCGACAATCGTGTAGATGCCGGTGAGGATGACCGTGAGGAAGGCGCCCACCCAGAAGGCCGCCTCGGGGCTGCCGAAGGTGTCCGGAAGCAGCGCGCTGAAGACGAGCGCGCCCGCGTACACCGTGACGGACACCTTGGTGAAGACGTAGGCCACGAGCGACACGATGGAAAGGATCCACCGCGCCTTGGGGCTGAAGCGCCGCTCCAGATATTCCGGCATCGTGAAGACGCCGCTCTTGTAATAGAAGGGGACGAAGAAGTACGCCAGGAGCACCAGCACCCACGCGTGAAGTTCCCAGTGCGCCATCGCAAGGCCCGTCGTCGCGCCCTGCCCGGCAAGGCCCACGACGTGTTCCGAGCCGATGTTCGAGGAGAAGATGGAAGCGCCGATGAGGAAGAAACCGGCGTTGCGGCCCGCGAGAAAATAATCCGCGGTGTTCTTGAGATGCCTGCTGCACCAGAGGGCGATGCCCGCGATGATGCCGAAATATACGGCGATAATGGACCAGTCGAGCCAGGTCATAGGGGTGGAGTTTGGAGTTACGGGGAGGAGACTATTGTAGTCGTTGAATGGTTCGGGAAGCAAGGCGCGTTCAGCCTTGCGGGGAGGCGCCGGCGCCGCCGCTCTGGCCGTAGTAGGCCTTCGCGCCGTGCTTGCGCAGGAAATGTTTGTCGATGAGGTGATCCGGGGCCGGAGTGGCCCGGGGGTTGAGGGAAAGGGTGCGCAGGGCCATGTCCGCCACGATTTCGAGGGCCTGTGCGTATTCGACGGCCTTGAGGCCGGTCGTGTTCCAGACGAAGGGCCCGTGATTGCGGACGAGAACGGCGGGCATGTCAAGTGGATCGAGCGACGCGAAGCACTCCGCGATGACGTTACCCGTCTCCCACTCGTAATCGCCCGCGACCTCCACCGGACTCATGGCACGAGTGACGGGCACGGGGCCGTGGAAGTGGTCCGCGTGCGTCGTGCCCAAGCAGGGGATGTCCGCACCCGCCTGCGCGAAGGCCACCGCCGCACGCGAGTGCGTGTGCACCACGCTGCGGACGCCCCTCGATCCGAAGGCGAGGAAGAGGCGCCGATGCGTCGGCGTGTCGGAAGAGGGCCGCAGGCTCCCGCTCACGATCTTGCCGTCAAGATCCACGACCACCATGTCCTCCGCGCGGAGCTTCTCGTAGGGAACGCCGCTCGGCTTGATCGCGAAGACGCCTGCCGCCGCGTCGAACACGCTGACGTTGCCGAAGGTGAGGTCCACAAGGCCCGTCTTCGGGAGCAGGAGGTTCGCGGCGAGGGCTTCCTCGCGGATGGCGGCGTATTGCATGGCTAGAAAATCCCCTTGAGGCCGTAGTACGCCTCGTTCCAGCGAAGTTGGCTGCGGAGTGCGGCAACGTCGGTCGCCCCGTCGATCGTGACGAGCTCCACGCCGGCCATGGAGGCGAAGTCCTCCAGATGTTCGGCGGTGACGGAGTAGGAAAAGGCGGTGTGGTGGCCGCCGCCCGCGTAAATCCAAGCTGCCGCGCCCTTTTTCAGGTCCGGGAGAGGCTTCCAGAGGATGCGCGAAACCGGCAGCTTCGGCAGGTCCTGTTCCGGCTCCACGGCTTCCACGGCGTTCGCCACGATGCGGAAACGATTGCCCATGTCCACGAGGGCCGCCGCCATCGCGGGGCCGCTCTTGCCGCTAAACACAAGGCGCACCGGGTCGGCCTTGCCGCCGATGCCAAGGGGATGGATCTCGCAGGAAGGCTTCGCACTGGCGATGGAGGGGCAGACCTCCAGCATGTGCGCGCCGAGGATCATCGGGCCCTTCGGGTCGAGATGGTAGGTGTAGTCCTCCATGAAGCTCGTGCCCTTGTCGATGCCCTGCGCCATCACCTTGCAGACACGGACCATCGCCGCCTGCTTCCAGTCGCCCTCCGCGCCAAAGCCGTAGCCCTGCGCCATGAGCCTCTGCGAGGCGATGCCGGGGAGCTGCGCGAGGCCCCAGAGGTCCTCGAAAGTATCCGTGTAGGCATGGTAGCCGCCCGCTTCAAGGAAGGCGCGCAGGCCCAGCTCGATCCTCGCCGCCGTGACGAGACTCGCGCGCTTTTCGCCGCCCTTCCTGAGCGACGGCTGCATGACGTAGCTTGCCTCATACTCGGCGCAGAGTTTTTCCGCCTCGGCGTCGGAAATGGAGTTCACCACCTTCACGAGGTCGCCCACGGCATGGAAATTCACGTTCATGCCGAAGCGGATCGCCGCCTCCACCTTGTCGCCGTCCGTCACGGCCACGTAGCGCATGTTGTCGCCGAAGCGGCAGAGCTTGAGGTTGCGGAACTCGTAAAGGCCCAGCGCCGCGCGGGTCCACACGCCGATGCGCTCCGCCACTTCCGGGTCCTCCCAGTGGCCGACGACGACCTTTCTCTCCAGCCGCATGCGCGACATGGCGTAGCCGAACTCGCGGTCGCCGTGCGCGGACTGGTTGAGGTTCATGAAATCCATGTCGATCGTCGCCCACGGGATGTCGCGGTTGAACTGCGTGTGCAGGTGGCAAAGGGGCTTCTTGAGGATCGAAAGGCCGTTCACCCACATCCTCGCAGGCGAGAACGTGTGCATCCAAGCGACGATGCCCACGCACTTCTTCGATGCATTGGCCTCGGTGCAGAGGGTCGTGATGGCGTCCGGGGTCGTGAGGACCGGCTTGAAGACGACCTTCACCGGGATCGCCTTCGAGGCGCCTAGGTGCGCGGCGATCTTCGCCGAGTGTTCGTCCACGGTCTTGAGGACCGCCTCGCCATACAGGTGCTGGCTGCCCGTCACAAACCAGATTTCGAGGTCTTTTTCAAAAATACCGCTCATATTGAAATTGTTGCAGGTAAATGATTTGAATGTTGTACGGAGGAATGCGTCCTAGGCGGCGCTCTGCTCCTTCTGGATCTTGATAAGTTCCTTCATGATGCCCGAGAGGTCCTCCGTCTTCACCCCGCCGAAGGCATCGTGCAGCTTGCGGTAGAGCTCGAAGAGCCGGTTGTAGACGGCGTGGTTTTCCGGAATCGGCTTGTACACCACATCCTTCACACCCGTCATGGCCTTCATCGCGTCCGCAAAGCTGTCGTGTCCTCCATTGGCTTTGCCCGCCATGACCGCCGCGGCCACCGCCGCGCCGAGGGCGCAGGCCTGACCGGAGCGCGCGACGCGCATCTCGCGTCCCGTCACGTCGGCATACACCTGCATGAGGAAGGGATCCTTCTCGGCAATGCCGCCGCAGCAGACAATCGTGTCCACCGGCACGCCGTACTCGGCGATGCGCTCCACAATCATCCGCGCGCCGAAGGCCGTGGCCTCGATCAGCGCCCGGTAAATCTCCGCCTGCGTGGTGCGGAGCGTCTGCCCGACGAGAAGGCCGCTCAGAAGCTGGTCCACGAGGATCGTGCGGTTCCCGTTGTTCCAGTCGAGGGCGAGGAGACCGCTCTGGCCGGGTTTCTGACCGCGAATCTCGGCGGAAAGCCGCGCGTGATCGGCGCCCGAGCCCTTCAGGACCACCTCCACCCACCAGCGGAAAATGTCGCCCACGGCGCTCTGGCCCGCCTCGATGCCGAAGCATCCCGGCAGGATCGAGCCGTTCACGATGCCGCAGATGCCGGGGATGTCCGCCACCTTGCGACCCGCGCCCGCCACCGTGCAGTCGCACGTGGAGGTGCCGATGGCCTTGACGACCACGCCCTCGCGCACGCCCGAGCCGATCGCCCCGTAGTGCACGTCGAACTGGCCGATCGCGATCGGGATGCCGACTTCAAGGCCGAGCTTTTCCGCCCACTCGGAGCAAAGTTCGCCTGCCTTGTGCGAAGCGTCGTACGCCTTCGTGTAAAGATGCGGGAGAAGCTCCGCGAGACGGGGATCGAGTTTTGAAAGAAACTCCGCATCCGGCAGACCGCCCCAGTCCTCCGAATAAAACGCCTTGTGCCCGGCGGCGCAGGCGCCCCGGCGGATTTCGCGCGGGTTCTTCACGCCCGCCAGAACCGAGGGCACCCAGTCCGCCAGCTCCACCCAGCTCCACGCCGCCGCGAAGACCTCCGGGGAGGTGCGCGCGCAGTGAAGAATCTTGCTCCACCACCACTCCGACGAATACGTGTTGCCACACTTGGCGACGTATTGGGGGCGGATTTGCCGCGCCAGCGCCGTGATCTCAGCGGCTTCGGCGGAGGAGGTGTGGTCCTTCCAGAGCCAGCAGAGCGCCGCCTTGTTTCCCGCAAAGCGGGGATCGGAGGAGAGCGCGCGGTTCTTGGCGTCCACCGGGATCGGCGAGGAACCGGTCGTGTCCACGCCGATACCGATCACGTTCGAAAGGGAGAAATCCGGGTGCGTCTTCTTCGCCTTCGCGAAGGCGAGAGTCAGGGACTCCGAAAGGCCCGCGAGATAGTCGGCGGGGTTCTGCCGCGCAAGGTGGGGATCGCCAGCGTCATAGACGACGCCCGCCTCGCCGGTCGGGTAGTTGAACACACCCGAGCCCAGCTCCTCGCCGTTTGTAGGGTTGACGAGGAGAGCGCGGACGGAATTGGTGCCGTAGTCAAAACCAAGGGTAGCCAGCATCGCGCCCATCACATTGACAAACGGAAATGAACCGATAAAGCCGCCAGCGACTTTACAGTAAAGCGGGCTGTCGTGCTCTTCACACGCGGCATTCGTGCGGGAGCCGGACTATCCGACCGTGCCGTCCTTGCGGTGATGCAGGCCGAGGCGGTTTCCGTCGGGATCGAGGAAGCCCGCCATCTCGCACACCGGGGTGTCCACCGGGCCGAAGACCACTTGCACTCCCTTGGCAAGGAGATGTTCCACGGCGCTCTGCACGCTCGCCACGGCAATGTAGAGCATGCCGCTCGGCAGAGGATCGCGCCCCTCGCTCTTCTTGGGGGCATAGAGGGCCAGGGTCGTCTGGTTGAGATCGAATTCCGCCCAGCCGAATTCGTCGTTCTTCCACAACAATTTGAGTCCCAGCACGTCGCGGTAGAATTCCACGCTGCGGTCGAGGTCGCTCACCTCGTAGGAGACAAAGTCCGTTCCCTTGATTTGCATGGCGGAAGCGAATTTCAATTACTTTCAGGGTGAACGCAAGTTCATATTACAAATTTTCCCGCGCTGCTTCGGGAGAAGCCGCCTTACAAAAGAACCGATCCTTCCGCGACCGGCGGAACCTCCCCGGCCTTCGCGCGGCGGACGAATTCCTCCTCGGTGTCGGCAAAGAGGGGCGAGACCTCCCAGAAGGGCGGCTTTTGCGCGGCAGGGAGCGGTACACCCGCAGCCTTCGCCCACCTTTCCCACGCCAGAAGCTGATCCTTCGCGCAGGTGGCGGGAGAATCCACGCCCTCGGCATTCTTGATCGGCGAGAATTCATCCTCGCGGCGGCCCTCGACGATCACGGGATTCTTCGCGGCGGGAAGGGCGTCGAAAACGAACATCTCGAACTTGTAGCTGTTGGGCTTTGCGGGCTTCACGGGGCGGCCCGCCTCGTCCACACAGTCGATCTTCTTGTGCGCGACGTGGAAGGGCAGGCGCTCGGCGCTCGTGCCACCCATCTTCTCCACGAAGCGGCGGTCGAAGATGTGGATCGCCACGCTCCCGGCGAGGAAGCGTAGCTTTCCGTCCGCCGTGCGCTCCTGTTGCATCTCGGCGGGAAGGTCGCTGTACTCGATGACGAGCTGACGCCCGTTCTGGGTGCAGAAGTGCCCCACCCTTTCCAGCGGATAGGCCTTGGGGATCATCTTGCTCGACATTTCCGACCCCGAAAGGACGTGGAAGCCGAGGAAGGCGGGATCCACGATGTGCACGAGGGGATTGTCCACCTGCCAGTAGCTGATCGCGTCGATGCCGCGCTCCTCAAGGAGCTTCGTCGCGCCGCTTTCCACCATTGCGCGGAGGCTTCCGCCGTGGCCGTTCGGGCTCATGGCGAGGCTGGAGGGACTCGCGAGGAGGATTTTTCCCTTCTCGTCCACCGCGCACATGCGGCCCTGCGGGAAAAAGATCACATCCCTTTCCGGCAGGCCGAAAAAATGATTCTCCTCGAAGAATCGGCGCGTGGCCGCGTCGTTCTGGCGGCTGGTCATGATCATCCAAGGGATGGACCTGCCGTACCGTTTCGAGGCCGCGCGGAGTTTTTCCGCAAACACCTGAAAAAGGGAAGCCCTGCGCACCGGTGTCGCCGGATAGACGCCCTTGGGGCCGTCGTAGCCGAGCCGCGTCCCCTGCCCTCCCGCGACGACAAAGGCAGCGACGCGTCCCGCGGCAAGGGCTTCCTCGCCCGCGGCTCGTGCCTCCTTCCACTTCGCCGCGTCACCCCCGTTTTCCGGAAGCGGCACGTACGGCGCGGGCCCGAGACCTTCCAGCGAGACGCCGGAAATTTCCGAGGCCTTCCCCGCAACCACCATCGCAGAGAGTTCCTTCAGCTCCGCTAGATTCACCTCCGCCGCCTCGGCAAGAAGCGCCGCGCGGGAAGTCTCGTCCAGTTGGTCCCAAAAACGGAAGACCTGGCCCTGACCGGCCTTCTCGAAGGATTCGCGCAAACAAGCGGGATTCATGAAGCACACTTCTGCACGGGGAACGCGCCCCGGTCAAGACGCGGCGCATCCTGCGCATCCGCCAGCAATCAGCGCCTGCGGTTCTGATACCCGCCCTGCGGACGCGGACTGGCAAATGAATCGGTGTTCCGCAGGCGGAAGGTGATGCGCGCCTTTTCCAGATCGTGGGTGTTCATCTCCATCTTGACCATGTCGCCCACCGTGATGCGGATAAAGTGCTTGCGGAGTTTGCCCGAAATGTGGGCCAGGACCTGGTGTCCGTTCGAGAGTTCGACACGGAACATCGTGCCGGGCAGGACGGCGACAATCTTTCCTTCCACTTCTACGGTATCTTGATCGGGCATATTGATGGAGACGTTTCTTGCGCGCGTCGGGGGATGAGGCTCCAACGCATCCTCTCACAATTGCGCCAAATCGCGGAAACGCAAGCGCCGATGACGCCATAGGCGAAAAAACGGTCCTCCGCGGAGCCCGGCGCACAGGAATCGGGTTGCCGCGAGGCTCCCGTGGGGGAAGGATGCCGACAGCAATTGCGAACCCGTCGGAAACCTTCCCGCGCGGGTGCAGTCCAAACGCTCCGACGAATCCGATTCGCCCCGCTCCGACAACTTCGCTGTGCGGGACGACGCTAGCCATGCATTTCGAGAGTCCAGTCTGGTTTTCCCTCCTCGGCCTGATCCCGTTTCTGTGGCTTCTGGCATGGGCCTCGCGGCGCCGGGCGGAAGGAAGGCTCCGCCTTCTCGCCGCGCCGGGCCTGCTCCCGATGCTTTTCGGCAGCGCGCGCTGGCCGGGGGTTCTGCGCCTTGCCCTGTGCTCGGCGGGAATCGCCCTTGCGGCGGCGGCGCTGGCGCAGCCCGCCCTCGGCTACCGTCTGCGGGAAATCCAAAGTGCGGGAAGCTCCACGATCCTCGCGATCGACATATCGGACAGCATGCTCTGCACGGACGAGACCCCGGACCGTCTGACGAGGGCGAAGCTCGCCGCGCGGGACATCCTTGTCGCCGCGAAAGGACAGCGGATGGGGGTCGTCCTCTTCGCGGGGGAGGCCTTCCTCGAATGCCCGCTGACGCAGGACGTCGGAGCCCTCGCCGCCGCGATCGACGCCGCCTCGCCTTCTTCCGTGCCGCGCAAGGGCACCGACCTCGCCAAGGCCATTGCCGAGGCGCGCGCCGCCTTCGGGAGCGGCGACGGGGCAAAAACCCTCGTCCTTTTCACCGACGGCGAGGATCTGGAGGGCGCGGGGCTGCGCGAGGCGCGCGCCGCAACGGGGATCAGGATCGTGACCGTGGGCGTGGGCAGCCGCGAGGGCGCGCCCGTCCCCGAACCCGGGGGCACCGGCTACCGGCGCGACAGCTCGGGCCGCGTCGTCACGAGCCGTCCGGACTTTGCGGCGCTTGCGGCGATCGCGGAGGCCTCCGGAGGGTTTTCCGAGCCGATCGGAGCGCCCTTCCTCGCGGAAAGAGTCGCGGCGCTTGCGGACGGGCCGGGCGGCGCGAAGCGGGAAAGCACGGTCCGCATCCCCCTGATTCGCTACCGCTGGCCCCTCGCGGCGGCGCTGCTCTTCTTCGCGGCGGAGGCGTTCGTCCCGGCGGCGCGGCGCAGGGCGGCGCCACTGGCGGCACTGCTCGTTCTTTTCCTGCCACTTTCCCCGGAAGGCGCACGCGCCGCAACGGAACAGGCCGCCCCGGAAAATCCACGCGCCGTCTACAACGAGGGCGTGGACCTGTACGGGAAGGGCGATTACGCCAAGGCCGCCGATGCCTTTGACCGCGCGGGCGGGGCCGCCGCCCTGCCGGAGCCCCTGCGCGCCAAAGCCCTCGGCAACGCGGGCGCGGCAAAACTCGCGGAAGCTCTCGCCCTGCTGCCGAAGGACGAAAACACGGCCCCCGATCCGCAGGCGGCGCAAAGGATTTCCACCCTCCTTGCAGGCGCGAAGAAGAATCTGGAGGCGGCCCTGAACCTCGCACCGGACGATACCCTCTTGAAGAAAAATTTCGACCTGACCTTCGCGGCGGAAAAGGAACTGGAAAAGCGGAAGCAACCACCGCAACAGAACCCGCAGCAAAACCCGCAGGAAAAGAAGGATCAGAAACCGGGCGGTTCCGGGAACAAACCACAATCTTCCGGCGACGGCCAGAACAGGGACAACTCCTCCGGCACGCCGCAGCAGAACTTGGCGCAGAACGGCGCCCGGCAGAAAGATCCATCGACGGACAAATCCCGGTCCGCCCAGAATTCCCCCTCGGGGCAGAAACAGGACGAGAGCGGTTCCGCCGGCGAAGGGCAAAGGCGGGACGGCACATTCCCCCAGGCGGGTAATGCTCCGCAAGGAACGGCTCGGGACGATGATTTTGCACAGAACTCTTCCGGACAACAGGGCCGGTCCGGGCAAACCGCGGAAAAGCGGCAGCCACAGACTGGCGAGGTTCCATCCGAAAGGGAAAACGCCGGGGAAGAGCGCGGCGGGCAGGCCTCCCCGCAGGCTGCCCCGGGCGCGCAAAAGGATCGGGAAACGACCCGTGCAACCGCCGAAAAACCCGGGGAGAACGGCAAGGAAAGGGACGCGGGCGAAAAAGCGTCCGCGATCGCCAGGAAACCCGAGCCCGCTCCGGGAGACGAAAAGGCAGAAGAGAAGGCAGCCCTCGCAAAGACCGGCGAAAGGGAAGCCGGGGCCTCT
Source organism: Puniceicoccales bacterium Verruco_01 (assembly GCA_001604565.1). Lineage (GTDB taxonomy): Bacteria > Verrucomicrobiota > Verrucomicrobiia > Opitutales > Oceanipulchritudinaceae > Verruco-01. The sequence goes on from LVBV01000017.1 coordinate 64,996, forward strand.
CCCGCGGAGAAGGACAAGCTGCTTTCCGCCACCGCAGACGATTCCGGGGTGGCAACCGGTCCGAAGAAAACCGCAAAGTCCGAAACGCCCGCGGACGAGGGCGCAACTGCGCGCACCGAGGGAGAGCACACGGCAGGCCTCGAAAGAACCGGCGCGGGTTCGGTGACGCCCGGGACGGATCCCGCGCAAGAGTCCGCGCTGACGCCCATCGCAAACGGTGCGATGACGCCCGAAGAGGCCGAACAGCTTCTCAAGATTCTCGGCATTCCGGACAAACTTCTCCCCGCAGGGAAAACGGAGGGGAAACCCAACAACTTTTCAGGAAGGGACTGGTGATGGAACACTTCTTCAAAGCGCAAATCGCGATTCTCGCCTCGCTTTTTCTCACCGTGCCGGTCGGCGCCGCGGTGCTCGTGCAGAGCGCTTTCGACCCCCAGAGCGTGACCGCGGGCGAGGAATCCGCCTACACCGTAACGGTCACGGGTACCGCTACGGAGAGCCTGCGCGGAGCTCCGCCGCAGGTGCCGGGCCTTTCCATCGGGGCGAACGCCTCGTCCTCGCGCCGGGTGAATGTGGTGAACGGCAGGGTTGCCTCGTCAATCAGCTACTCGTGGCCCGTCACCGCCGCGCGGGAGGGCAGTTACATCATCCCCGCCTATGAGGTGGAGGTGGGCGGCGAACGCTGCACCGTGCCCGCGGCGACGCTCCGCGTGGCGAAGGCGGGCGCGGAGATGGACGGGGCTTTTGCCGTGGAGCTTACCGCCCCGGAGACAATGTATCCCGGACAGGTGGTGGAGGGAACCCTCACCCTCGCCCTGCGGGGCGACCTGCGCCTGGCCGACAGTTTTTCCACGAAATTCGGGGGCGACGGCCTCGTCGCAGACCCGCTGAACCCGCAGCTGGCCCGTCAGGGCTCGCAACAGCGAAGCGGAGCGACGTACGGGACGGTGGTCGTTCCCGTGCGCATCACGGCACTGAACAGCCCGGGCCAAAGGGTTCTCTCCTGCGATGCGGCCAGCCGCATCGTCGTCCCGGGTCAGGGCCGCAGGACGGCGCTCTTCGACGACGACTTCGGTTCCATGATGAGCCTGCCTGACCCCTTTGATTCCCTTTCCGCAAAGACCCGCGCGATCACCGGCCACGGGGAGGCCGCTGTCACGGTGTTGCCCCTGCCGCCGGGCAGGCCCGCGTCCTTCGCCGGAGCCGTCGGCAAATTCACCCTTTCCGCCAGCGCCGCCGCGCGCGAGGCAAAGGTCGGCGAGCCCGTTGAGATCACCGCCGTCGTGAGTGGACGGGGCGACCTCAATTCGCTGGAGCCCCCCTCCTTCGCCGCTTCGCCGGAGTGGAAGAGTTATCCGCCCGCGAGCGAGGTGAAGACGGAGGATCCCCTCGGCCTCACCGGAACGAAAACCTTCAAATTCCTCGCGACGCCGCTCAGGCCCGGAAAGCTCGACATTCCCGTCCTCGCCTTCTCCTACCTCGATCCCGACACGGGCAAATACGTGGAACTCAACGCCGCCCCAGGCAGCGTGACGGCGACGGGCGAGGCGCTGGCCGCCCCCGCTCCGGCACGGGATGAGGCTCCCGCAAAGCCGAAGAGTCCCTTCCACGCCATCGAGCTTTTGGACAGCCCCGCCCTGCCCTCGGCTCTCCTGCCCCCGCAGAAAAACCGGCTCTTCCTCGCCGTGCAGGGACTCGCCCTGCTTCTCTTCGCGGGACTGATCGGGATGCCCCTTGTCCGCAAGGGACGCGCGGGCGGTGCACAGGAGCGCCGGAGGGCCGCCCTGCTTCGGCAGTCCGCCGCATGCCGGAAGAAGGCACTCACCGCGGTAAAAAGGAACGACCCGGCGCTCTTCTTCGCCGAGGCGACGCAATGCCTGCGTCTTGCCTACTGCGCAAAGCACCCCGAACGCCTGCCGCAGACGGTGAGCGCCGCGGACATTGCACAGTCTCTCGAACCGGAGGAGGAGGCCCTCGCCCGCGCCGCCTCGCGAATCTTTACCGGGGCGGACGCCCTCAAATACGCCGGAGTCTCCGTCCCGGTGGCGGAGCTGGCCGGGGATCTCGAAAAAATCTGCGCCTTTCTGGAGAAATAGCCTCATGAGATCGTTTTTCCTCCTTCTTTTCCTTTTTGCCGCCGCGTCTCTGCGGGCAGGGGAAGCCCCCGCGCCTTTCATGGAAGGCAACACGAGCTTCGTCGCAGGGGAAAACGCCGCCGCACCGGGCGATGCGAAGGCCGCCTATGCCGCCGCCGCAAAGGCCTACCGCGAGGCCCTCGCTCAAAGCGGGGGTTCGTGGGCAGAGTATTACAACCTCGGCTGCGCGCTTGCCCGGATGGAGGACTGGGGGGGCGCGGCCCTCGCCTTTGAAAGGGCGGCGGCGAGCGATCCCCTGCGGCCCGAGGCGGCGGAGAACCTCGCCCTCGTCCGCAAGGCGGCGGGACTGGCTCCGGAGAGGCCCTGCGGCACGCTGGAGAGGGTCGCCACGCGCGTTCCCTTCCGCTACCTTCTCTGGACGGGGGCGGCGGCGTTCTGGGGAGCCCTCGCCTTCCTCGTCCTTCCGTTTCTCTACGGCGGACACGGCGCGGGAAGCATCGCGGGCGCATTGCTCTGCCTCGTCCTTCTGGCCGCGTGCGCCGCCGGACTTTTTGGCTGGCACCTGCGCGCCCGGTGGGAGATTGTAACCAGTCCCGACGCACAGCTCCTCGCCGCGCCGGATCCGCGCGCCTCCCTCGTCGGGAAGCCCGCTCCTGCCAGCGGCGCGCTCGTCCTCAGGCGCGAGGGGGACTGGGTCTTCCTCCGCACGGAGGGCGGCATGGAGGGCTGGACAAAGGACGGCGATATCGAACCGGTCTGGAAGAAATGAAAAAGAGCGATTTCGAGTTACTCACGGAAAAACTCCGGCGCCTGCACACGCTGCGGCTCGCTTCCGGGATCCTCGGCTGGGACGAGCAGGTGAACCTGCCCTCCGGCGCGGGGGAACTGCGAAGTGCGGAGCTTGCATTATTGAGCGAGCTCGCCCACCGGGAGGCCTCCTCGAAGGCGCTCGGGCGCCTCATCGACGCCCTCGAAGCGCGGGCGGGGAGCCTGACCGAAGATCAGGCGAAGGTCGTCGCCGTGGCGCGCAGGGACTTTGACGAGGCGGTGAAGCTGCCGCGCAAATTCGTGCGGGAAAAGGCGGAAAACGACAGCCGTTCCTTTCAGGTCTGGCAGGCGGCGCGCCACTCGGGGAGATTCGCGGACTTTGAAAGCGTCCTCGCCCGGCAGATCGACATGGCGCGCAAGCAGGCGGAGCTCCTCGGGCGCGGCGGCGACGCGTACTCCTACTGGATCGACCACTTCGACCCCGGGAGCGACCTCGCCCTCGTCGATTCCCTTCTCACTCCCCTTGGCGCGGAGCTGGCGCCTCTGGCGGCGGCGATTGCGGAAAGCCACGCCGCCTTCCCGGAGGTGACGCTCCGCGGCTTCGCCAAGGAAAAGCAGCGCGAATTCGTCCTCGAAGTGCTGACGGCGATGGGTTTCGACTTCGCCCACGGACGTCTCGACGAGGCGCTCCACCCCTTCTGCGACGGCGACGGGCGCGACACGCGCATCACCACGCGCTACGACGCGGACAATCCGCTGGACGCCCTCTTCAGCGCGGTGCACGAGTGCGGCCACGCCCTCTACGAGCAGGGACTGCCGCCGGAGTGGGCGGGAACGGCCCTCGGTGACTCCGCCGGAATGGCCGTCCACGAATCGCAGAGCCGCATCTGGGAGAACCAAGTGGCCCGCAGCCGCGCCTTCTGGCAGTTCTGGGAGCCGCGTTTCCGCGCGAAATTCAAGGAGGAGACGGCGGGGATTTCCTCCGAGGCGCTCTTCATGGCCATCAACCGGGTCAAGCTCGGGCCCGTGCGCCTCGACGCGGACGAGGTGACCTACAACCTGCACATCATCCTGCGCTTTTCGCTCGAAAGGGACATCTTCGCGGGGAAGCTCTCCCCGCGCGAGGTGCCGCAAGCCTGGGAGGCCGCCTCGCAGGCGCTTCTGGACGCCACGCCCTCCTCCGACGGCGAAGGCTGTATGCAGGACGTCCACTGGGCTGCGGGGCTCTTCGGTTACTTCCCGAGCTATTCCATCGGCAACATTCTCGCCGCCGGACTCTGGCGCAAGGCACGCGCCGACAGGCCCGATCTGGAGACGCGCATCGCGGCGGGCGAGCTTGCCGGGCTGCTTGACTGGCTGCGCCAAAATGTGCACGCCTATGCCCGTCGCCTTTCCGCGAACGGCCTTTCCGAAAGAATCTGCGGAGCAAAGCTCTCGCACAGGACACTAATTTCCTACATACAGGACAGGTATCCGATCCTCCACCACCCTTGACCGCTGAAATGAGAATCCACCAAGCCCTTCTTCTTCCTCTTGCCGCGACGGGCATCGCGGCGTCACCTCTGGCTGCCTACCAGAACCCGGAAACCGTGCCGGTTTTCCTCGGGACTCCCTATGTCACGACCTCGACGGTTGCCGGGTTTCATCCCATTCCGACGAGTTTCGACCTTTCCAAATACTTCAAGGAGTACACCTCGCCCGGACCGGTTCTCACCTTCAAGATCAACGCCCCGGCAACCAATGCCAGCGGGAAGGCCGTTCCGGACAGCTTCCGCATTCAGGTTTGGTTCGTGGATCCCGACCCGAAGGACGAGAGCGACACCGACGACAACACCTCGATCGACGCCGGCTACGACCAGCGAATCCCCTACCAGAACCTCGCTGTGCTAGCGCCGAACACGGTTGCGACGTTCCTTTCCTATGCGGTGGGCGGCCCCAACGGCGCCAAACCGGTCCTGCCGGGCTCGATCTTCTGGTATGCCTCTACGGACGCGGGATCGACAGGCAAGGACCCTACGACGTACTCCACGATGTTCTGGGGCCGTTACAAACTTGACGAAACGACTGGCAACCTTGTCCGCAACGAAGAGGCATGGGACGACGCCGACAATTTCTTCTCCAACATGGACGAGGGCGTGGTCAATGCGATCTACTACAGCACCATCTCGGATTACACGCTGCTCATCAACATGATGGATAACTCCGATTACGAATCCATCTACAAGGCAGACCCGCTCGGGAAGATCGTGAAAGATTCGAGCAGCGACGATTTGGATGTCATCAAGATGCTCGCCGGTTCCCCCACTTACAAGGTGGCGAGAGCTTGGTGGCTGAACGATTATATGCCGGCAGTGCCCCTCTGGACCAGCTACACAGAGCAGGAGCACACGGCACGCACCAAGCCCGAAGCTTCAGACTACATTACGATCCAGAGCATTTCCATCTCCGATGTGACGGGCACGGACCCCTCGCACGGGCTCCGCTTCATCGAGGATCAGCCGCACGACTCCTACGAGGATTACGACGACGACGACAATGTGAATTTCGACGACGACGTGGACGAGGACGGCATTCCGAATTCCGAGGACAGCGACTACGTTGCCGCGAATTGGAATCCCCTCGGAGCGGAGGTCGATCCGAACGCCACCATCAAGAAGTATTTCGACATCACGCTCAGCCCGGAGGGCCTTCTGCACATCGCGCTCAAGCCGGACGTGTCTCTCGAAGACCTAGGGGGCAACACCTTTTCCTATTTCTTCCGCGCCTATGTAAACGACGGCGTGAACGACGGCTTCATGGGAACACCCTACTTCCGCGCCACCTTTTACATCTTGGTCAAGGAATGCTTCCCTCTCTACATGGGCGGCACCGTCTCCGAAACCGGCGATTCGGAGACCTACAAGGACAGCCACAACGTCACGACGAAATGGAACTGGTACGACTCCACCAACACGGGTTGGTACCTCGTGCAGGATAATTTCCCTATCAACCGCTGGGTGTATTCGATGGAACACGGCTGGATCTACTGCTACGGCGACGATTTCGCCTCCAACGAAGGGATCTACTGGTACGACGCTCCCTCCTCCTATCAGGGCGGTTCTGGCAACGACGAGGTCGGCTGGCTCTGGCTCAATTACGAGAACTGGCCCTACATGTACAGCTTCAAGGACAAGGGATGGGTGGTCTATGTTCGCGATGTGGACTCCGATTCCAGCGACAACGGCTACGGCGAAAACGGCGAGAACGATCCCGACTCGAACGACACCAAGGAGGACGCCGACGACGGCAAGATCACCTGCGACTACGTGGAACGCGTCCTCGGCAACCGCCTCTTCTACTCCTACCGCCAGCACGCCTACATCTCGCCCTCCGGCGCCGATGTGAGCACCAAGGGCAAGCCGAGCAAGCCGAACCTCAAGATCAACAACAAGAAGTTCGGCACCGGCCTGACCGAGGCCCAGTAGGGCATTGGTCCGTCAACCTTACTTACAAAAAGGCCCCGACAAGCTTCTTGCCGGGGCCTTTTCGTTTTGTCAGGCTGCAAATCCGGCGATGAGGGACTCTTCCGGGCGCGGGAATCGCATGCTTGGCCGCGGCAGCCTTGCCGAATGGCTTCACCTCAGGTTGACGGACAGCCAGCGGCAGTTCGTCCTCTGGGTGGTGGCGGGCCTCGCCTGCGGACTGGCCGCCGTTTTGTATCACGAGTCGATCGTTGGTCTTTTCTTTTGGGTGCGGAAGCTTTCGGACGCGGCGGGACCTTTCTGGGGCGCGGCAATCCTAGTCGGAGCGCCGACCCTCGGGGGACTGGCGAGCGGCCTTGTCAGTACGAAGATCGAAAAAAGCGCGGCGGGCGGGGGCATCACGCAGGTGAAGGCCCGTTACTTTTTGAGCTTCGGCGTCTTCCGCTTCCGCGAGGCCCTCTGGCGGTTTGTGGCAAGCGCCCTTGCCGTGGGCAGCGGCAACGCCATGGGGCCGGAGGGCCCCACGATCCACATCTGTGCGGCGCTCGCCTCGTTCATCGGGCGGAAGTTCGGCCTCGCCAAGCGGAAGATTCAGGCCATGGTGCCGATCGGCGCCGCGGCGGGACTTTCCGCCGCCTTCAACACGCCGATGGCCGCGATGTTCTTCGTCTTCGAGGAACTGATCGGCGAGATCACCTCGCGCTCGATCTTCGGCATTTTGATCGCGGTGGTCATCTCTGCCATCGTGGAGCGCACCCTCGTGGGCGAGCACGCTCTCTTCATCCTGGGCCTGCCCGCCTTCCAGACGAGCTGGTGGATGCTTCTGTGCCTGCCGATCGCCATCCTCTGCGCCCTGATCGGCACCTTCTTTGTGAAGACGCTTCTCGCCCTGCGCCTGAAGGCACGGGAGAAGCGTTACGCGGGGCTGCCGCTGTGGCTGCGGCCCGCGCTGGCGGGCGCGGTGATCGGCCTGACGGGCGTCGTGATCCTGCGCCTCACCGGGCACGACGGCGTCTTTTCCATCGGCTACGACGACCTTTCGGAAGTGCTCAACGGGCGGCTCGTCGTCCTCTCGGTCCTCTTGCTGCTGCTCGCGGGGAAGCTCTTTTCCTACATCGCGGCCTCCGCGGCGGGGACGAGCGGCGGCATCTTCGCCCCGGTTCTCTTCTTTGGCGGAATGATCGGCGCGGTGGTGGGCGTATCGGGCCAGACGCTGGGCTTCGGCTACACGAACCATGTCGTTGGGGCGCTCGCCCTCATCGGCATGGGCTGCATGTTCGCCTCGGTCATCCGCTGCCCGCTCACGAGCTTCATGATCGTCTTCGAGATGACGCACAATTACACGATCATGCTGCCCCTCATGGTGGGGAACATCGTGGCCTACGCTCTTTCGGTGCGCTGGCATCCGATCAGCCTGTACGACTCTATGCTCCTGCAGGACGGCATCACCCTGCGGAAGATGCCCGCCTGTCAGGGGGATCAGGACTGGCACAGCCTGCCCGTGCAGGCGATCATGACCTTCGACGTGGCAACGGCGTTCGACGACTTCTCCGCGCGGGAAAATCTGGAGCGGATCGGCAGGATTGCCCGAAGCCATCACGCCTATCCCGTGCTGGGCGCCGCCGGCAAACTCGTGGGAATCGCAACCCACGCGGAGCTGGAGGAACTGGTCAAAAACGGAGACGAACGTCCTCTCGCCGAAGTCCTCGCCGGACGCCGCTGCGTCACCGTCACGAGCGAGACGAGCATCAGCGACGCCGCGCGCATCCTCGTCCTCGAAGACGTGCTGGAGGTCCCCGTCGTCCCGCCCTCGGACAAGACGAGGCTCCTCGGCATCGTGACGCTGCACGACATCGCCCGCCAGCAGAACGCCATCGAGTGAGAGGTGCGGCACGCGTTTCCGCACCTTGATTGTTAATTGTCGCAGGCGGACTGCTTGACACGCGCGGAAGCGGGGAACACCGTGACCCTTCGGGATGAATGCGACACTTGCGAAGTTCCCGATCCGGGCCGTGCTGCCGCCCGTGCTTGGGGCGGCGGCGGGCTTTCTCATGCCGGGCATGGGGGCGGCGCCCTTCCTCATTGTCTTGACCGTGGCGCTCTTCGGCGTCGGGATCTGGGCGGAGTACCTGACGGCACTCATCTTCTTCACCCTCGCGATGCTTCTCAAGATCGCTTCGCCGGAGGTGATCTTCACGGGGTTCTCTTCCTCGGCGTTCTGGCTGATTCTGGCTGGGTTCTTCCTCGGGGGAGCGGTGAGCGCGACGGGGCTTGGCGAGCGCATCGCCTCCTACGTGGCACGGCGCGTGCCGGACGGGTACGCGTGGGCGCTTGGCGGAACGGCGGCGATGGGCCTTGCGATGAGCTTCCTCATGCCGAGCGCCACGGGGCGCGTGCTCCTCATGCTGCCGGTGATCCAGAACCTTGCGAAGAAACTCGGCTGCGAGGAGGGCTCGAAGAGTTACACGGGGCTCACCCTCACCGGGCTCTTCACGAGCTTCGTCCCAGCGATGAGCATCCTGCCCGCGAACATCCCGAACATGGTGCTCGTCGGCGCGGCGGAGGCCGTGGGCCTGCCCAAGCCCGACTACGCGCACTACCTGCTTCTGCATTTCCCGGTGCTCGGCCTCTGCAAAGCGGCGCTGATCGCGGCGGTCATCGGCATCGCCTTCCGCCCGGGCGCGGAGGAAGCGCGCGCGAACCGGGCAAGACGCGCACTCGGCACGGGGCATGCCCCCGACGGCTGGACAAACCCGGAGATCCGCCTGGCGATCGTCCTAAGCCTCTGCCTTGCCTTCTGGTGCACGGACTCGATCCACGGCATCTCGCCAGCGTGGGTGGGCATGGTGGGGGCGATCCTGTGCCTCGTGCCGGGCTTCGGCATGCTGGACCAGCGCAAGGCCGCGAAGGAACTCAACGTCGGCTCGCTCCTCTACGTGGCGGCGGTCATCAGCATCGGCTCGGTCGTGACCGCGACCGGCATGGGGCCGAAGCTCGCGGACGGTCTGCTTTCGATCCTTCCGCTCGTCCCCGGGGCGCACTTTGCGAACTTCATGACGCTCGGCCTTCTTGCGACGCTGCTCGGTCCGATCACCACGCAGCCGGGGATCCCCGCGGTATTGACGCCGCTGGCCACCCACCTCGCCGCGGCGGCGACGCTGCCGGTGCAGGCGGTGATGATGACGCAGGTCCTGGGCTTTTCGACGCTGCTCTTCCCTTTCCAGACGGCGCCGCTCATGGTGGGCCTGCATGTTCTGAACTTCCCGATCGGCAAAGCGGGAAAGCTCCTCTTTGTCATGGCGGGACTGAGCCTGCTCCTTCTCTGGCCGCTCGAATACCTCGAATGGCGCCTTCTCGGGTTTGTGCCGTAGGCGCTTATTGCGCGGGAGTTTCCGGATCGATCCAGAGGATGCGGCCAAACGTCTCGTCCTCCACGGTGCGCACGGGCACTTTTGCCATTTCAAGAACGGCGCGAGCCTCCGACTCGTTCATGCCGATGTCGTCGATCAGGACAGCCTGGCGGTAACCCTGCGCGCGAAGCCAGCGGACGGTCTCCGCACGCACCTCGCGCGAGCCCCAGAGAATGCGCATACCGGGGATTCCCGCCGCGTATTCCACCGTGCCGGAGCGATGTTCCGCCCACACGGCGTCCGCTCCGGCAAAGGCCTTCTGAATCGCGGCGATCTTCGCGGCAACGGGTTCTGTCGGGTTTTCCGGCACGGACCGCCATGCGCCGATCAAGGCCAGAATCACGAGCAGCCCCACCGCCGCCGACGACACCTGCAAGACCCTGCGCGGCAGATTTTCCATCCCCCGCAGCACCAGTCCCAGTGCGAGAACCGACGAGGCGAAGGGATAATATGAGACGCGAACATCATGCGTCACATAGAAGCCGTAGTTCCAGAGAAAAAGGAAAAGAACAAGGAGAAACCAGCGGCGCGTTCCCCGCCGGCAAAAGACGGCTCCCGCCAAGAAGAGGACGACGACGTGCACCCACATCCACCCCGTTTCCAAAGAAAAATAGTAACGCAGGTTCTCCAGCATTCCACCGGGAGTGGCTGCATTCCGGTCGTAATAGGGATACGTCGTCCGGAACGCGCTCCCCATCGTCAGATACTGGAAGAGAAGCAGCCACAGAACCCCGCAGAAAAACGCCGTGAGAATCACCTTCGCCCCGCGCGGCACAACGGGCCGCAATCCCGCGAAGGGCTTCCCGGCGAACCATTCCGGGAAAAGGACGGGCAGCGCCGCCACCGGCAAAAGCCATGCATTCGGGATGCGCAAGAGAACGCCTGCGGAAAGAAGCCCCACGGAAAGAAGGGGCCTGACCGGCAGAAACCATCCCGCCGCCACCAGTAAAGCAAAACACGGCGCAACGGAATTGAGCGAGCGGTACTCCCGGGAAAAGGGCTCGAAGTAAAAACCACAGGCCACAAGAACTAGGAGACATCCCGCACGCGTCGCCAGAAGCGCCCCATCATCCCGGCGGAAAAGCGCCAGAAGGCACAGGAGGGACGCAGCGATCAGAACCGGAAAGACAAGAGAGCGGATTTCCCTGGGGAAGGGGGCCAGAAAAAGGCTCGTTCCAGGCGGATACTGGTTCACGAGCCGTCCCACCTGCGGATCGTAGCGATAGGCGTGGGGGGCGATCGGCCAGACCCAGTCGTTGGGGTTCTTTGAAATCCCGGACAGATCCTGCGCAAGCGGTGCAAGGAAGGGACGCGGCGTATGGTCGCCGAACTCCCGGCCCTGACGGATCGCCTCGGCCTGCATCGCGTAACCGAAAGAGTCACACCCCGCCGGAAGAACCGTCTGATCCCAGTAAAACCGGCAGGCAACGACCCGCATCATGACGAGCGCGGTCAAGAGGATGGCGCACCAGAGCGCGGTGCGAAGATAAAGTGAACGGGACAACGTCATGGTTATCGACCGTAATTACGCAAAAATGGAAGTATTGCGTAACAGGCGGGAATCACCCGGCGAGGATCCCAGTCGCGAGGAAGGTGGGATACGAGGCGATGCGCGCGCCGCGCGGCTTGACGTAATCGCCCGCGGAAGCATAGGAGCACTCCGCGAAGCCCGCCTCCTGCATCGCGCCGAGGATTTCCTCCCTCGTGAAACCGAAATGGGCGACGCCCGTGTTGTCCTCGTGGAAGGAGCCGTCCTCCTTTTCGAGATCGACGAGGGCCACCGTGCCACCGGGACGCAGAAGAAGCGCGAATTTCCCGATCAGCTCCGCAATCTCCTCCACATGGTGCAGCGTCATCGAGCACACCACGATGTCGTAGCGCGCGAGCGGCAGGGGGTCCGTCCGCAGGTCGCAGCGGATCGTCGAGGCGTTCTCCACACCTTTCGCGGCGGCGTTTTCGCGGAATTTCTCCAGCATCGCCTCCGAGAAGTCGCATCCCGTGACGCTCCGGCACTTCCCGGCCACGGGCAGGATGCTCTGGCCCGTGCCGCAGCCGTATTCAAAAAGGTCGGGCCGACGGGGAAGTTTGGCGACGATCTTCCCGAAGAGGTGCGCCACAGCGTTCGCCCGCGCGGTGCGGAAGGCGTTCGCATCCCAATTGGCCGCCCCGCGATCAAAGCGGGCGCTGTCATTCGTTTTTTCCTGCATTGTCTGAAACCCCTGATTTCGTTCCGACGTCGGGAGTGCTGCGTTTTTTCGCGAGAACGAAAAGGACGATCCCAATTCCCGCGCACAGCATGAAAAGGCTGTAGAAAGTGCCCCGCGAGATCCCGAAGAAGAGGGTCGCATCCGGCTCGCGGAAGAGTTCGCAGAAGATGCGCGCGAAGGCGTAGAGGATGAGGAAGAGGCCCGAGAGGAGCCCGGGCCGCGCCTTCGGCAATGCTCCGCCCCGTCTCCAGAAAAGGACCAGCATCACGCACCCTAGAATCACGCCCTCGCAGAGCGCCTCGTAGAGCGGCGAGGGATGCCGCGGATTGGCGAGACCCTGCGCGAGCGCGCTCTCGAAATACACGGTCGGCGCGGCCTCGGCGAGCGGCGCCTTCGGGAAGATCATCGCCCAAGACACGTCCGTCACCTTCCCCCACAGCTCCCCGTTCACGAAGTTCGCGATTCTCCCGAAGAAGAGGCCGAAGGGCGCCACCGCCGCCCCGAGGTCGCCGAGGTGCCAGAGGGATACCTTCCGCATCCGCGAGAAAAGAAACATCGCGAGGACCACGCCGAGGAGACCTCCGTGGAAGGACATGCCCCCATCGTAAACGCGCAGGATCGAGAGAGGGTCGGCCCAAAAACCGGGAAGGTCGTAGAGGACCATGTAACCCAGCCGTCCGCCGACAAGGACGCCCGCGATCTCCCACGTGAAGAGTTCCTCAAGAAGAGCCGGGGTCAGGTTCGTGCGTCCGGTCTTCGCGGCGCGCAGCCAAAGAAGGATCGCGGAGACAAAGCCGCAGAGGTACGCCACGCCATACCAGCGGATGGAAAGGGGCCCATAGATGTGGAGGATCACCGGGTCGAAGGCATCCACAAAATAGGCGAAGGGCGTTGCGGGAAGAGGGAAATTCATGGCGGGCGGCATTCATCTTGGCCGGTTTTCCACCCGGTGACCAGCCCGCAGGGAGGAGGAATCAGGACGCACTCCCGGCAGACCGTCAGAGTCTCACACAATAGAATCAAAACCGGTTGAGTCTCATTTTTTACAATACGCGAGTCTCAACAGGTTTTGAGGCTCACGGATGAGCCTCAAAACACATCGACCCGGACGATTTCTGTTATCGTGCTTTCGATCCGGAGGGTTCGCTACGAACGCCGACGGGATTTCCGGACCGGTTTCTCCTCTTGTCCGGTCCTGCCCCTGCGTTCCTTGGCTGCCGGTTTGCCGGGAGCGCCGGACTTTGACGGCTTCGCGGGCCGTCCGGGTTTTCCCGGCTTTGCGGAGGATTCCGCCGGGGCGAAGTCGATGAGCCGCCTCGCGCGGTCCACTCTCGCCACACAGACGAGCATGGCGTCGCCAACGCGGAATTCGCGCCCGGAACGCCGCCCGCGCAGGCGTTTCTCGCGCTCGTCGAAGGTATAGAGGTCGTCCTTGAGGGAGCTCGCCGGAACAAGGCCGTAGGCGAGGTTCTGCGTGAGTTCCACGAAGATTCCGCGCTTGCGGATGTCCATGACGACGGCCTCGAAGGTGACCTCGGGACGGCCCTCGCACTCGCGCTCGAAGTACTCCAGCATCTTGACGCGCACGCTGTCGCGCTCGGCCTGGGTCGAGTTCTGCTCGGTGATGGAGATGTGCGAGCAGATGGCGGAAAGCTCCTCCTTGTTGTAACGGCGGGAGGGCTTTTGCGCGGTGGGCGCGTGCAGGTTGTCCAGATACGCGTCAAAGACCCGGTGCACGACAAGGTCCGCATAGCGGCGGATGGGGCTTGTGAAGTGCGTGTAGTAGGTCTTGTTGAGACCGAAGTGCCCGTCCGGCTCGGCCCGGTAGCAGGCCTGCTTGAGGCTCTTGAGGAATTCCGTCCGCAGGATCTGGCTCTGCGGGTGGGCGCGAATGAGGTCGAGGGCGCGGGAAAGTTCCTTCCTTCCGGAAAGGTCGTGCACGTCCATGCCCATGGAGCGCAGGTGCTCCGCCAGCTCGTGGAGGCGCTCCTCGTCCGGCTTGTCGTGAACGCGGTGGATGAGGGAGAGCCCCGCGCCGGAAAGGGCGCGGTCCACGGCCTCGTTCGCAAGGAGCATGAACTCCTCCACCATTTGGTGACTCTCGTCGTAGTCCAGCTTCTCTAGGCGGCAGGCGTAACCCTCCTCGTCCACGTGGATGGCCACCTCCGGCATATCGAGGTCGAGCGCGCCGGAGAACATCCTCTCGCGCCGCAGCTTCTGCGCGATTTTCCACAGGGCGCGCAGATCCGTGGAAAGCCCCGCGATCTCCTCGTCGGAGAGCGACGCAAGAGGGCGTCCCGCGTGACCGGTCTCGTGTGCGGCGGCTTCTGGGAGGGCGCGGATTTCCTTGGCCGAGGCTCCTCGCAGGAACGCGAGGGCCTGATGGTAGTTCAGGCGCTTGGCGCTCTCGATCACGGTGTTCGCAAAGGTCGTTTTCTTGGGGAGGAATTCCCCCTTTTCGTCGAACTCGGCAAAGACGCTCTTGGTGAGCCGCGCGCGGCCCTCCATCAGGCTGCAAAGCCCGCTCGAAAGCGCGTGCGGCAGCATCGGGATCACCGTGCCGACAAGATATGTGGAATTGCCCCGTTTTTCCGCCTCCTCATCCAGAGCGCCGCCCGCCTTCACGTAGTGGGAGACGTCCGCGATGTGGACCCCCACCCTCCAGCCGCCGCCCTCGCACGGCTCGATGCTCAGGGCATCGTCAAAGTCGCGCGCCGTGTCCGGATCGACGGTGAAGACCCGCTTGCCCCGCAGGTCGAGGCGGCCCGCGATGTCCCCCTCCGGGACACGGTTGCCGCAGGCCGACGCGGCGGCCTCCACGGCGCGGGGGAACTCAGGTGAAAGATCGTACTGGGCGAGGATCGAAAGGTATTCGGCCTCCGGAGTGCGCGCCCTGCCGAAGGAGGAAACGAGACGGCCCTCCGGCTCCATGTGAGGGCTGTCCCAGCGGGTCAGCTCCACCATCACGCAGTCGCCGGAGGCGGGTTTGGGCTCGATTTTCGCCTTCGCCGGATCGTCCACCTGGAACGCCGCGCGCACGCGGGGATCGTCCGCCACCACGCACCAGCGCCCGGCCCTGCCGGAAAGGGTTCCCACAAAACGCGTCCGCGCCCGTTCTAGGACGAACAGGACATAGGCATAGCGCGGCGGAACCTCGCCCCGGGTGCGGCCCCGCAGGCCCCGGCGCGGCAGGATGCGGGCGATCACGCGGTCGCCGTGCAGGGCGATTCCCGTGTCCGCCTCCTCCACCTTGAGGGGCTCGGCGGTGGATCCGGCGCCGTCCGGGAAAAAGAACGCGGGCGCGCGGCCCGTGTGGAAATGCATCTTCCCGAAGGCGAGCTGCCCCGTCCCCTTGGCGAGGGCGAGGCGCTCCTTCTTCATCACGACGACAAGGCCCGCCATCCGCAGGGTATCGATCTCGGCGCGGAAGGCGGCGGCCTCCTCCGGAGGCACCCCCAGCTTCTCCGCCACGCGCGGCAGGGGCAGGGGCACATAGTCCCCCTCCAGCATGAGTTTCACCACCGCCTCGGCTCTTGACATGGTCGCAGGATATCCCGCCCGGCCCTCCGCATCAAGCAGCGTCGTCGGGCATTCTTCCACGTGGGAGAATTTCTAGGGATCATTCCTCCCCGGAGGCGTGGATGTCCCCATAAAACGCGCCGCGTCCGTGGGTGCCCACGTACACGCGCCCGTACCGGCGCAGGTCGCCGCACAAGAGGAGCAGGCTCCCCCACTGGTGAGCCGCGTCGCTGATGCGGACAAAGCTTTGTCCGAGGTCGTCCGAGCGGTAGATACCGCGCACACCGTCCACGATCCCCGCGACGAAGAGCGCAGGATTGTCCCGGCCCGGCGCACCCTTGCCGAAGGAAAAGGCCCGTAACTCCGTCACATGCGGAACGCGCGCGAAGGAGCCGTCGTCGGCGATGCGGTAGAGCCCGTCGAAGAGCGCAAGCCACACCTGGCCCTCCGCGCCCGGGGCGGCATACACCTGATCCTGCCCGCCGCGTCCGTCGCCGCGCTGGTCGGGAATGACGGGAATCGCGCCTTCGAGCGACACTCTGCGGCCCTGAAAGGTTTTCGCGCCGTCCGTGCTCTCGTAAAAGGTGCGCGTAAACACGTCAAAGGCGTAAAAGCGCGCGGGGTTCACCGGGTCCGCCGTGACACGGGTGTCCTCCGGCAAGCCCGTGCAGACGGTCCAGGTCGCGCCGCCGTCCGTCGAGACGTGGGGGGCAAAGCGTTTGCGGATCGCCCGCCAATCGCGGGGATCGCGCTGCGGCTCGGGGGTCCAGACGCAGGTGCTTCCATCGGCGGAAAGGGTCACACTCCCGTTCTTGGCGCCCTCCTCGCAATTGGTTCCCGTCGTCCAGCTCCGGCCTCCGTCTCTGGAAAAGGCGATATTCGCGGTGAGGCCCTTCCACGAGGCGCCCACTCGGACGATCTCCAGTTGCTTCAAGCCCGCGAGGGCGAGGCCCGTCGTGTTGTCGAAGCGGGGATTCTTGAAGTTCCCCTCGGGGACGAAGGCATCGAGGTCGTCGTGGACGAAGCCACCGTAGTCGCCCACGGCGGAAACGAGGGTCGCGCCCTCTGTCGGCGCGAGAAGGGCGAGAGGCACGGATTCCTCGATCCCCGCCATCATGGGAACCCAGGTGCTGCCCTGCGCGGGACTCGCCGCAGTGTCGGACTTGCGAAGGTCAAAGCTCTCCATTCCGCCGAAACCGGTCGTGAAAAGGAGATGATCGGCGTCGAAGGGATCGACCTCCACGTCGAAGAGCCAGTGGAGGATGGGAATTGCCGAATAGGGAATGCGCGAAAAGTCGAATTTTCCCGCCTCGCGCAGGATCGGCCTCCAGGTTTCCCCGCTGTCGCGGGAGCGGAAGATTTCCTCGCCCCCCACGTACCAAAAAGGCATCGCCATCACGACGCCGGGGTTTTGCGGATCCACAGCCACGCTGCAATAGCCGAAGAGGCTGTGCTCCACGTTCGGGATCGCGCCGGAGCGCGCCGGGGTGATGTCCGTCCACGCGCCGCTCGCCGTGTCGCAGCGCCACACCGCGCCGTCGGTCATCGACCAGGGCCCGGGATTGGTCCCGTAGGAGACATACAGATTTCCGTCCGGGGCAAGGTCCATGTCTGTCGGCAGCAGGTCCGCCTTCACCGGCTGGCCCGGCACGGCCTCCCAGCTTTTTCCGCCGTCGGCGCTTTCAAAAATCGAGGCCCTTCCGTGCACCGAGAGAGCCGCGTACAAACGGTCGCTTTTGTCCTTCGATTCCCCACCGGGGGCGAAGATCACGCGGATGACGCCCGCGCCCGCCTGAGCGAAGAGCCATCCCTTGCGCGCGGAAAGGTCCGCAAGGCCCTCCGGCGCCGCGTCCGCCGCGTCGGGGAAACCCGTCACCCGGTGCCAGGAAGAACCCCGGTCCGTCGATTGCAAAAGGCCGTCGTGGCGCGTGCCAAGGAAGAGGATGTTCCCGTTCTTCGGATCCACAGCCATTCTCTCGCCGTTGCCGCGCCCGTTCTCGTTGGCGCCGAACTTGACGGGCACCGGGATCATCTCGAAGGTCCTCCCCCGGTCGGCGGAGCGCAGAACGGCCCCGTCCGGCGCGGTGGCGTCGGTGTTCGTCCCACAGGCGAGATACACCCTATCCGGATCGGAGGGATCCACGGCGAGGCTCTCCACGCCCATGAGGTTCACGTTTTCGAGCGTGATCCAGTCGAGGATCGGCACCCATTCGGCCTTTTCCGAGTCGCGTCGGTAGGCACCGCCCATGTCCGTGCGGCAATAGGCAAGGCCCGGCTCGGCGGGGTGGAAGACGATGCCCGTCACGAAGCCGCAGCCGCCCATGCGGACGTTCTTCCAGACATAGGCCTGTTCCGCCGCTCCGGCGCAGGGCGCGGAAAAGAGGGACGAGGAGGCAAGGAGCGCCACTGCGGAAAGGCCCGCGCTCAAACGGCGGACGAGGGAGAATCGTTGCATCGGAGTCATCGTGAATTCAAGTCCGGAGCGATGTTCTGTTGAGCGGAGGGCATTGGGATCACGGAATCGCGCAGAATGACGGACGTATCGAACACCACGGGCGAATGCGTGAAATCCGGACCTCCGCCGTGAATCGCCTCGATCCTCTGCATCAGGATGTCCACCGCCTTCCCGCCCATGTCGCGCAGCGGCTGGCGCACCGTGGCTAGTTGCGGAACGGTCGTCCGCGAGGAAATCGTATCGTCGAAGCCGCAGAGGGAAACATCCCCCGGCACGCGGATGCCCCGGGAGGCCAGCGCCTCCAGAACGCCCAGCGCTGCGGCGTCGTTGGCGCAGAAGATGGCGTCGGGAATGTTCGGACGGGCGTGGGCGTCCAGCCACTCCAGCATCACCTTCTTGCCGTCGATCGCCGTAAAATTCGAGCTGATGAGCAGGTCCGGATCGGGCTCGATTCCTCCCTCCAGAAGCGCCGCGCGGTAACCCCTGACACGCCTTTCCGCGCCGAGGAGGCCCCGGGGACCGGAAATGTGCATGATCCGCCGGTGCCCGAGTTCCACGAGCTTTTCCACGATGTCGTGGGCCCCGCGTTCCTCGTCGCTTTCGATGTTCACCACACCCTCCGCCTCAACATTGGCGTGCAGGGCCACGAAAGGAGTGTGGAGGGGCAGTCGCGCCGCCAGTTCGGAGGAATAGACCGGCGCAAGCAGGATCATGCCGTCGATTCGTCCGTCGCAGACCGCACCCACGCGGTCGATGTCGTCCTTCCAGTTGTGAAAGGTGAAAACCGTCGTATTCTGATTAAAATGAGTGGCCGCCTCGATGATGCCGTTCAGCACTTCGATGAAATAGACGTTCAGTTCGCTCCCATACCAGACGACCGACACGCCGATCGTGTTCATCCGCCGCTTGACGAGCGCCCGCGCGGCCACGTTCGGACGGTAGCCGAGCTTCTCCGCTGCCTCCAGAATCTTGGCGCGCGTTTCTGGGGATATGCGCGCGGAGGTGCGTGTCTCGTTGAGCGCCGCGGAGGCCGCCATCGCGGAAACGCCCGCGGCCCGGCCAACGTCGGCGAGAGTGGCCGCCCTTGTGTTCTTTTTCCGTCTGGGATTCATCGGGGGTTACGGCTGAGAGGCTGGTATGTCCGCAGGGTAATGGCGACTACAGAATTGGAAGCTCCGATCAATAATATGAGCTTGACTCATCCGATTTAACGTTAAATCATTCTTCCACAATCTTTCAATCCTTTCCTTCGGCTGACGCCGCTCCTACCCCTTTCGATTTCTTTTGTGCAGGAAAACAAAGTGACCAACGTCCCCGCATTCCAAAAGGCACAATCCTCGATCACCGTCCGCACCGCCGACGGTTGGACCGTCGAAGTCGATGCATTCTCGGACAAGGTGATCGGCGTCCGCGCGAGCAAGCTGGCGGCGCTGCCGAAGAACGACAGTTTCATGGTCGTGCCGGAAAACCGGCAGGAGGTGAAAATCTCCACCGGCAAGACCGAAAACGGCTGGAAGCTTTCCACCGGCAGCGTGACGGCGAAGGTGGACGCGCAAAATGGTGCGATCACCTTCCTTGGCGCGCGCGGCAAGACGCTCCTGCGCGAGGTTCCCGGTTCCCGCATGATGGCAGACACCGTGGAGATGGGCGAAAAGACCTACCGCGTCGGCCAGCACTTTTATTACGACAAGGTGAACGTCCTCATGGGACTGGGAAACCATCAGGACGGCATTGCCAACTACAAGGGGAAGGACTGCTCTCTCATCCAGTACAACTGCATCGACATCATCCCCTTCTTCGTGACCGACGCCGGCTATGGAATGCTCTGGGACAATGATTCGATCACCCGTTTCGGCGACCCGCGCGTCCATCAGGATCTCGGCAAGGTGTTCAAGCTGTATGACGAGGAGGGCAAGGAGGGCGGCCTCACGGCCCGCTACTTTGGCGACTCGATGTATGCCTACACGATGTGCAGGCGCCTCGAACAGAGCTGCCAGTACCAGTTCAATCCGGACAAGAAGAACGCGCCGGAGGGTTTCAATTTCGACAAGGGCTCCATCCGCTGGGAGGGCTTCATTGAGGCGAAGGAGGACGGCGTCCACAAGATACGCTCCTTCGGCTCGCACTACATCAAAGTGACGATCGACGACGTGGTGTATGTGGACAAGTGGCGCCAGAACTGGATGCCCTGGCAGAACCTCTTCGACCTGGACCTCAAAAAGGGCGAAAAGCACCACATCGTCATCGAGTGGAATTGCAACGGCGGTTACTGCGCGATGGAGGCCCTTTCCCCCGCCGATCCGCGCTATTCCACGGAAATCGCGTGGGAAAGCGAGGTCGGCGAACAGATTCGTTATTACTTTGTGGCGGGCGAGACCGCCGACGAACAGATCGCGGGGTACCGTCTCCTGACCGGTCGGGCGTCGATGATGCCGCGCTGGACGATGGGCCTTTGGCAGTGCCGCGAGCGCTACGAGACGCAGCAGCAGCTGATGGATGTCGTCGCCGAATTCCGCAAGCGCAACATTCCTTTGGATTGCATTGTGCAGGACTGGCAGTTCTGGGGTCCCGACGGCTGGGGCACACAGGACTTCGACCCCGCGCGCTTCCCCGATCCCAAGGGGATGATCACCGACCTGCACGAGAAGTACAAGACGCACCTGCTCATCTCTGTCTGGGCGAAGTTCAACAAGCACACGCCGCAGTTCAAAGAGATGTATGAGAAGGGCTGGATCTACAAGAAGCAGCCCGATACCGACGACAAGGACTGGCTCGGCTACCCGTACGGCTTCTACGATGCCTTCAACGAAGAGGCGGGCCGCTGGGTGTGGAATCTCGTCAACGAGAAGCTCTACAAGAACGGCGGTGTGGACGGTGCGGATTCCTGGTGGCTCGACGCCACGGAGCCGGACATCGTCTCCAACATGGACATCGCCGACCGCAAGGAGCAGATGAACCCGACCGCGAAGGGCACGAGCGCGCGGGTGTACAACGCCTTTTCGATCAACCACTGCCGCTGGTTCTACGAGGGGCAGCGCGCCGCCAATGAAAACAAGCGCGTCGTGATCCTCACGCGCTCCTCCTACCCCGGCCACCAGCGCTACGGCGCGGCGACCTGGAGCGGCGACGTGGCCAGCCGCTGGGAGGACCTCAAGAAGCAGATCACCTGCGGACTCAACTTTTGTGCTGCCGGTATTCCGTACTGGACTACGGATATCGGCGGTTTCGCCGTGGAACCCCGCTACGAGAAAGCAATAGGCCGGGACGTGGAAGAGTTCAGGGAACTGAACATGCGCTGGTATCAGTTCGGCGTGTTCAACCCCCTCTTCCGCGTCCACGGTCAGTTCCCGTACCGCGAAGTGTTCCGCCTGTGCCCGGAGGATCACCCGGTGTACAAGGCGATGGTGGAGTACAACCGTCTCCGCTACCGCCTGATGCCGTGGCTTTACTCCATGAGCGCGGCGGTGACACTGGACGACTACACGATGATGCGTCCGCTCTTCATGGACTTCCCCAAGGACGCCAAGGTGCGCGACGTGGCGGACGAGTTCATGTTCGGCTCGATCCTCGTGGCCCCGGTGACGGACTTTTTGGCCCGCAGCCGCAAGGTGTATCTTCCCAAGGGCGCCGACTGGTACAATTTCCACACCGGCGAGCTCTTCAAGGGCGGTCGCACGATCGTGGCGGACGCTCCTCTTGCGGAAATCCCGCTCTTCGTCAAGGCCGGGACGATCCTGCCCATGGGCGGGGACATCGCCTTCGCCGACGAGAACGCAGGGGGCCCCCTCCAGATCCGCATCTATCCGGGCGCCGACGCCGCCTTCACCCTCTACGAGGACGAAGGCGACAATTACAACTGCGAGAACGGCGCCTACGCCCGCACCACCATCACGTGGAACGACGCGGCGAAAACCCTCACCCTCTCGGGCCGCGACGGCTCCTTCCCCGGCATGGCGGACACGCGCGCCGTGACCGTGGTTCTCGTCAGCGGTGGCCGCGGCGCGGGCAAGACCCTCGAAGCGGCTCCGGACGCCTCCCTCACCCTCTCGGGCGAAGCCGCCTCCATAACCCTCAAGTAAACCTTTCCTGACTGACAGACATCAGACAGACCGAATTCGTCAGCACAGAGTAGTGGTAGTATCAGACTGTGGCTTGCGAACACACACATGAAGCCCCTTCCCCGGGGTTGATCCGGTAGTTGGTTCCGGTTCAGCTCTGGCGGAAGGGGTCTTTATATTCCCGCCGGACGCAACGGCTTGGGTCAGGCGGCGTTTCCCGTTTGCCGGGGCCGTTGCTTTCCCACAGGATGAATACGCGCTCGGCGCAACGGTGAACCCCCTCCTCCCATGAAGACTTCTTTCGGACGACGCCTTGCCGCGATCCTCGCGTTTCTTCCCCTTGTCCTGCGCGCAAATGAGACGGATGCGCTCACCGGTCACATTCTGGCCTCCGACTCCATCTGGATGAACAAGCCCGCCTCCGATCTCGTCTCCGAGGGCCTGCCGATCGGTAACGGACGCATGGGCATGCTGGTCGCGGGCGGAATCGATCACGAAAGTAACGCCATTTGCGAGGACAGCGTCTGGAGCGGCTGGAAGAACATCGACGCGGACAATCCCGAGGCCGCGAAGGCACTCCCCGAAATCCGCCGCCTCTTCGCGGAAGGGAAGCTCCGCGAGGCGCAGGACAGCGTGAACAAAACGCAGATCGGTCGCCCGGACGACGGCAAGGGGCACTCGACCTGGGACGCCTACGGCACTTACCAGATGCTGGCGCGGCTGGAAATTGAGACGGATGAGAACGCGGCGAAGGCCTCCGAATACAGCCGGGAACTGTTTCTTTCCTCGGGACTAATCTCTGTTCACTACAAGATCGGGGAGGTTTGCTTCAACCGCAGCTACTTCGCCAGCCGTCCGGACGAGGTGCAGGTAGTTCGTTTCGAGACGAGCCGCGCCGGCTGTGTCAGCTTTTCCGCCACGCTCGCCCGTCCGGACACGGATGCTGTCCTGAGCGCGGAGGACGGCACGCTGCTCCTCTCCGGCACGATGGGCGCCCCCGAGGGCAAGGGACTCGAATACGCCTGCCGCCTCGGCGCGGTGACGGAAGGCGGAACAGCGGAAGTGAAAGATGGCAAACTGGTCTTCACCGGCTGCGACGCCGTGACTCTTTACATAACGACCGGCACGAACTATCGCGGCATCGGCGCGGGACCGGATTATCTCGATCCCACGAACGCGCACTTCACCCGCACGAAAGACCAGCTCGCCGCCGCGATGGCCAAGGGATACGACGCGATCTACGCGGCGCACAAAACGGATTTTTCCGCGCTTTACAATCGCGTGAACCTGAAAGTCCTCGGAAGCCCTCTTTCCAGCGACTTCGTCAATCTTGCAGAACCCCTCGCAACGCGCCTGAAGAAAGCCGCAAGCGATCCCTTCCTCGCCGCCACCTACTTCAACTTTGGCAGGTATCTGCTGATCTCCTGTTCGCGCGAGGGCGCCCTCCCGGCGAATTTGCAGGGCCTCTGGACGGTCAACTTCCGCGACGAAAATCAGGGCGGACGCTGGAACTACTACACGCCCTGGAACGGCGACTACCACGCGAACGTCAACATCCAGATGAACTACTGGCCCGTGTTTTCCGCGAACCTGGCGGAGTGCGCCGGGCCGCTCTACGACCTGATCGCCGCCCTTCCCGGCCCGGGGGGGCAGACGGCGCAAATCCAGCACGGCTGCAAGGGCTGGACGACGCACACGATGAACAATGTCTGGGGCTTCACGAGCCCTGGCTGGGAAGCGAGCTGGGGGCACTTCCCGATGGCGGGCCCGTGGCTTGCGACGCACATCTGGACCGGCTACGCCTACACCCTCGACAAGGACTTTTTACGCCGCATGTGGCCCGCGCTCTCGGGCTCGGCCCAGTTCGTCCTTTCGTGGATGACGTTGGACAAGGACGGCTTCCTTGTCTCGGGCCCCTCGGAGTCGCCGGAAAACCGCTTCTACCTGCCGGACGGCTCCGTCGGCTTCTTCTGCATGGGGCCGAGCATGGATCAGGAACTTTGCGCGCAGTTACTTTCCGAAACGCTCCGCGCGGCGAAGGTGCTGGGCATCGAGAGCGACCTGACGAAGGCCTGCGCGGCGGCGCTCCCGAAGATCCGGCCTCCGCGGATCGGCTCGGACGGCCGCCTCATGGAATGGACCGAGGAATACGGCGAGCCCGAGCCCGGCCATCGGCACACCTCGCACCTCTTTGGAGTCTATCCGGGGACGACCATCTCGCCGGACGAGACGCCGGAATTGGCACAGGCCGCGCGCAAAAGCCTCGATTACCGCACCTCGCACGGCGGCGGTTACACGGGCTGGAGCCGCGCGATGATGATCGGCGAGTGGGCGCGGCTTGGCGACGGCGAGAAGGCGTATGAAAACCTCGTGGCGCTGCTGCGCGATTCCACGCTCCCCAACCTCTTTGACACGCACCCACCCTTCCAGATCGACGGCAACTTCGGCGCGGTGGCGGGGATCGTCGAGATGCTGATGCAGTCCTCCCTCGAAGAGGACGGTTCGACGACGATCCGGCTCCTCCCGGCGCTCCCGAAGGCGTGGCCGGAAGGGGAAATCCGCGGCATCGTGGCACAGGGCGCGGTGGAGGTCTCGGAAAGCTGGAAGGACGGGAAACTCGTGGAAGTCACCCTGCTGGCGAAATTCGACATCGCCGCCAAGCTCCGCTACGGCAAGCAAACGGCAACCCTCGCGCTCAAGGCCGGGCAAACGACGAAGCTCGGACCGGACCTCAAGCCCGTTTCCGGCAACTGACCGCCCTCGTCTGCGGAGCCCCTACTTCGCCCCGAGGATCCAGCCGACCTGCGCGAGGTAGGCGTCCATGTAGCCCTGTGCGAAGAGCAGGTAAAGGAGCGCGCCGCCCGCGAGCGACGGGCCGAAGGGCACCGCGCCCTCGGGAACATCGTCCTGCGAATCGTCCGCGGGTTTCTTTTCCTCCGGTTTTGCGGCGGAGGGATCGTCCGGCAGTGCAGCGTGCGCGGGAATTTCGGTCTTCAGGCCCTTGCCGAGGATCAGGCGCGCGAGGCTCCATGAAAGGACCGCCACCGTCCCGAGGACCGCACCGCCGAAGAGCGCGAACACCGCGCCCTTCCAGCCGCAGAAGGCGCCGATCGCCCCCATGAGCTTCACATCGCCCTCGCCCATCGCCGGGCGGCGCAGAACGATCTCCGCCAGCACCATGATCCAATAGACGAGCGCCGTGCCGACGAACGCACCAACGATGCCCTCCGCGAGCGACGAGAGGTTTGCGCTGGCAAAGAGGTGCGAGTGATGGAGCGAGGGGACAAAGAGAGAGAGGGCCAGGCCCAGCACCATTCCGCCGACGGAGAAGCGGTCCGGAATCGTGAAGGTGTCGAGGTCGATGAAGGTCGCCGCGACCAGGATGGCCGTGAAGGTCATCCAGCAAAAGGCCGCCGGAACCGTCGGGGCAATGAGCCAACAGGCGAGGAACAGCGCCCCCGTCAGCGTCTCCACCGCCGGGTAGCGGAAGGAAAAGGGCCGTCCGCAGCAGCGCGCCTTCCCCCGCAGGAGGAACCAGCTGACGATCGGGATGTTGTCATACCACGCAATCGGCGCGCCGCACGCGCAGTGGCTC
Source organism: Puniceicoccales bacterium Verruco_01 (assembly GCA_001604565.1). Lineage (GTDB taxonomy): Bacteria > Verrucomicrobiota > Verrucomicrobiia > Opitutales > Oceanipulchritudinaceae > Verruco-01. The sequence goes on from LVBV01000017.1 coordinate 90,565, forward strand.
CCGGGCCGCACGACGGATTTGCCCGCCGGGATGCGGTAGATGCACACGTTGAGGAAGCTCCCGATGCACGCGCCGAAGATGAAGACGAGCGTCGGGAAATACCACGGAAGAGCAGAGGAAAGTTCGCGAAAGGCGTTCGTCATGGGGGGATGGAAAAAAGATTATGCGCGTTTGCGCGGATCGGGAACGCCCGTCGCCTCATAAGCGGCGGCGAACATGGCGTCGAGAACGTCGTCTAGAAGGCTCTCCGGGAAATGGGTCCAGTAATGAAGCGCTCCGACGCCCTGATGGACGAGCATCGGTAGGCCGTTCGAGGCGGGAAAACCGAGTTCTTCGGCCTGCTTCACAAGCGCGCTCTTGTGCCTGCCGTAGGTCGTATCGAAAACGCGTGTCCCGGGACCGAAAATCGACAGGTCGATCGGTGAAGGATCGTCGGGCTTGAGGCCGAGGCTCGTGACATTTACGACAAGCGGGGCCTTGGGGAGATCACCGGGAGGATTCGCGAGGTCGAAACCGGTCGCCTCGCGCAGACTGCGGCCCGCCGTCAGGAACATCATTAGGGTGTCGAGATGCGACTTGGTCCGGTTGCCGATCCAGAGGCGGCAGTTGAGAAGAAGCAGGGTTTCGGCCACCGCCCGTGCCGCGCCGCCCGCGCCAAGAAGTACCACGTCGGCGGGCTCCGTTGCACAGGAAGTGAACTGAAAGAGAGTCATCACCGCTTCGTGAAAGCCGCTGCCATCGGTGTTTTCGCCCTCCCAGCCCGCGTTCGTGCGGAGCAGCGTGTTTGCCGCCCCAGCAGCCTCGACGCGGGAGCTCTTCTTTGCGAGAAAGTCGATCACCTCCACCTTGTGCGGAATGGTGAGGTTGAGGCCGACAAATCCCTTCTTCGCCAGCAGGTCCAGCGCCTCCTTGAGCCGTTCCGGCGGGACCTCGATCCGGTAATAGCGCCACGAGGCGAACTTCGGGTCGCTCTTCGCCAGCACAGCGAGGGCCGCGTTGTGCATCTGCGGGCTCACGCTGTGCCGGATCGGGAAGCCGAGGACGCCGAGCGGGGTCACACCGGAAAAGTCGGCCTTCGCTACGTCTTCCAGCGTCAACACCTCGCCGGGGCCGGGAATCGGGGGAGCCTTGTCGGCAAAATGGGAGGGTGCGGACATTGCGGAAAGGGATCGTGGGGACCGGAAGGGAGTCCCACGCGAATAGAACACGCCGCAACGCGCCGGGCAAGGCGCTTCCTCTTGCAGTCCGCCACACTCGCCGTTACATATCATTCCAGTTTCAATTCCACCCCCGATAAAGATGCCCAAAGTAGCGGTGATACTCTCCGGATGCGGCTCGCGCGACGGCGCCGAGGTTCAGGAATCCGTCCTGACGCTTCTGGAACTCGACAAGGCCGGAGCCGAGGTGCAGTGCTTCGCCCCCGACATCCAGCAGGAACACGTGGTGAGCCACTTGGACGGCAAGGTCTCCACCTACCGCGAGCGCAACGTGCTGGAGGAGGCCGCGCGCATCGCAAGGGGCGACATCGTGCCGCTGGCCGATGCCAAGGCGGCGGATTTCGACGCGGTGATCCTCCCCGGTGGGCAGGGCGTCATCAAGAATCTTTCCAACTTCGCCTACGAGGGCCCCAACTGCGCCGTGGACGGCGAGGTGGAGCGCTTTATCCTCAGCATGCACAAGGCGGGCAAGCCCATCGGCGGCGCATGTCTGGCGGCGCTACTCGTCGCAAAGATCCTCGGCGACGCCGGGGAGAAGGTGACCGTGACGATTGGCCGCGAAAAGGAGACCGCTCAATCGGTGCGCGAATGCGGCGCGGCCCATGCGGACTGCAATCCCGACGCAATCGTCGTCGATGCCGCCAACAAGATCGTCACCACCCCCGCCTACATGTACGACGCCACGACGATCGCCCGCGTCGATGCCGGCATCGCCAAGATGGTCGCGGCGGTGCTCGCCATGACCCGGAAGTAAACGCATGGGCAAAAGCGGGGGACTTTTCGCGGGAATGGCCGGTGCGGTGAAGGCCGCGTCGCTGGCCTTCTGCATTCTCCTTCCCGCCTCCCTTTTCGCGCAAACGACGGACCTCGTGCCGGACTCCCCGGTGGACCACTTCCGCGTCTTCGGCTTCGACAAGACGACGGGCTGGCGCACATGGGAGCTGAACGGCGACAAGGCTGAATTCACCGGGACGGACACGGTGCGCGTCTCGGGCCTGAAGATCCGCCTCTTTCAAGCCGGGGCGGAGCAGAAGGTGAACCTTTTCATCGAAAGCCCGATCGCCCTGATGAGCCGTTCCCGCCAGACCGTGGAGGGGCCCGACACCATCGTCGTCACCGCGCGCGGCCTGTACCTCTGCGGGCAGAACTGGAGCTGGTCCCCCGACAACCGGCGACTCCTCATCCGCGAAAGAACCCACGCCATCATCACCGGCGCCGTCGGCCCCATTCTCGAATGAAAATCCGCAAATACCTTTTGCCCGTCCTCTGCATCCTGCCGCTGCTGTTGGCCTCACAGAATCCGTCCGCCCCTGCGGAGGAGACCGTCATCGACAGCGACTCGCTGGAAATGACGGCCCTCGACGATGTGAACAACTTCCGCTTCGCCGGGAACGTCCGCGCCGTCGGCAAGGGCATGGTCCTCACCTGCGACCATCTGGACGTTATCGCGCGGCGTCAGGCCGGGAGCAAGGGCACCATTGGCCGGATGAACTCCGTGCAGAGCATCGTCGCGAAGGGCAACGTCCGCATGGAGCAGGCGGGCCGCGTGGCCACCGCGGGCCGCGCCGAGGTGACGCCGGACGAGGGCCTCGTGATCCTTTCCGATAACCCGAAAATCGTGGACAGCAAGGCCACGGTGGAGGGATGGAAGATCGTTTACAACAGCCGCGACAAGACCGCGCAGGTGCTGCCGACTCCGGAGGACCAGCTCCTGCCCGGCCAAAAGAAGGCGCGCAGCCGCGTGACCCTTTCCGAAAACGCGATCCCCAAGCTCGACTACGAGCAGGTTCTGGGTGCGGAAAAGCCGGAGGAGGGCGCAACGCCCGCCCCCGCAACTCCCGCCGCGACAACCCCCTCCGCCGCAAAATGAGTGTGGACGAAACAGTGTATGTGGCCACGCGCGGCCTCGTGAAGGAATACGGCAAGCGCGCCGTGGTGAACGAGGTGGACATGGACCTGCGCGCGGGCGAGATCGTGGGGCTTCTGGGCCCCAACGGCGCGGGCAAGACCACGAGCTTCTACATGATCGTGGGCCTCATCCGCGCGACGAAGGGCCGCGTGTACCTTTCCGGGAAGGACGTGACGCATGTGCCGATGTACCTGCGCGCGCGCATGGGTGTCGGCTACCTGCCGCAGGAGCCGAGTGTCTTCCGCACCTTGACCGTGGAGGAGAATTTGATGGCCGTGGCCGAGACGCTGAAGGCGGACAAGGCCGAGCGCCGCGCGATCGTCGAACACGGTCTGGAGGAGCTGGGCCTGACCAAACTCGCCCGGCAGAAGGCCTATACTCTTTCCGGCGGCGAGAGGCGGCGCCTGGAAATTGCCCGCGCCCTAGTCACGCGCCCGCGGTTCCTGCTCATGGATGAGCCCTTCTCGGGCGTGGACCCAATCAGTGTTCAGGACGTGCAAACCATCGTCCGTCAGCTCAAGGACAAGGGCATCGGCGTCCTCATCACCGACCACAACGTCCGCGAGACCCTCTCCATCGTGGACAGGGCCTACCTGATGTACAACGGGCGCGTCCTCTGTCACGGGACGAGCGACAAGCTCGTGAACGATCCCGAGAGCCGCAAGCTGTACTTAGGCGAATCCTTCAAGATGTAAGTCTGCCACCCGCCTTTCTTTGTGCGTGCCTTGGATGCGGACTCTCCTCTAGGATGCCGCGATGCCGGAATTTTTGCCAGAAAGCTGGTCGGACCCGGGGTTCCTCCCGGCGGTGTATTCGCTTTGCCTCGCGGCGGCGGGAATGGTGGCGCTGGCAATCCTCCTCTACCGGCGGCACCGTTACAGCGGTTACAAATGGCCGGGCGTGGAGGGCTGGAACATCGACTGGCTGGAGGCCTCCGGTTTCTTCCTCCTCTTTTTCTCATGGTCTCTCCTCGCGGGAACGGTTTCTCGCAAGGTGCTCGTCCTGCCGGAAAATCCCTCGGACAACCTCCTCGCCTGGCAGGCGGTGACGGACGGAGCGATCCTGCAGGGCGGAATGCTGCTTCTCTTCTTTCTCTTCACGCTGTCTCTTCCCTTCCTGCGCAGGCCGCCCCTCAGTCGCGAAAAGCTCGGCTGGAAGAGTGCGCTCGGCACGGGTTTTCTCTACTTTCTCGCCTTCATCCCGGTGCGTTTTGCCGTGGAAATCGCGTGGACGGCCTTCCTCGGGCAGCTCTCGCGGATGGGCGTTTCCCTCCCCATGCAGGAGCAGGACATCGCGGGGAACTTCGCCTCGGCGGGGCCGCTTGCCTTCACGGCGCTCCTCGTCCTAGCGGTGTGCGTCGCCCCGGTGGTGGAGGAACTGGTCTTCCGCGCGGGTCTCTACCGTTTCTTCAAGAGCCGGATGGCGGGACGGACGGCGATTGTTCTGGCCTCCGCGCTCTTCGGGCTCGCGCACCTGAACGTTCTGGTCTTCCCCACGCTTTTTCTCTTCGGCATGGCCCTCTGCCTCGCCTACGAGGCGACGGGGAGCCTGCGCGTGCCAATCGCGCTGCACGCCCTGTTCAACCTGAATTCCATCGTCCTCATCGCCCTGAGCCACACCTAGGTCCTTTTCCATGAATCCCATTCTGACAGATCGCAAAGGCTCCGTCTCCGAGATCGGCGAGAGCGCCCTCATCGCCCGCATCAAGGCAGCCCTCGGCGAGGCGACGCCCCCCACCCCGCGCGGCATGGGCGACGACTGCGCCGTCGTTGAGCCGCGCGCGAACCTCATCACGTGCGACAGCGTGGTGCACATGAAGCACTTTGACGACGAGGCCGATCCGGAACTTGTCGGCGCCAAGCTCCTCAAGCGCAACCTGAGCGACATCGCGGCGATGGGAGGAGTGCCCTGCGACGCGGTGGTGGCGCTCTTCGCCCCGCCGCTCCTCTCCGCTGAATGGGTGGAGCGCTTTGCGAAGGGCCTGGCCAAGTGCGCCCTCGACTATTCGGTGGCCATCGTCGGAGGCGACGTGGCGGAGTGCCCCACCCTTGCCGCAAGCCTCACCCTGACGGGCCGCGCGCGCCGTCCCCTGACGCGCGGGACGGCAAATGCGGGCGACATCCTCTGCGTGACCGGCCCCCTCGGTGGATCGATACGGGGCCATCACCTGACCTTCACCCCGCGCCTCGAACAGGGACTCTTCCTTTCCATGAACGGCGCGATCACGGCGTGTATGGACCTTTCGGACGGTTTGGCCAAGGACGCGCCGGCCCTTGCGGGAGAGTCCCTCGCGGCGGTGCTGGATATTGCCGACATCCCGCCCTCGCAGGAAGCCCTCGAACTGACGGAGGGCGATCCCGAAAAACTCGCTCAAAGCGTCCTTTGCGACGGCGAGGACTACGAACTTCTCTTTGCCGTCAGGGCGGAGGGGATCGACGCATTCGAAGACGACTGGATCGCCCGCTTCGGCGCGCCGTTCTTCCGCATCGGGCGCCTCGCGGCGCGCGGGGACGGCCCCGGCCTCATCGACTCGGCAACCGGAAAGGCTCCGGCAAACGCGCATGGCTACGAGCACCTGCGATAAGCTCCGCAAAGGAGTGGTGACAACAAGCGCCGCGAGAACCCGGGCGCTCGCGAAGACGCTGGCCGTGGAGCTGCCGCCGGACTGCGTTCTGGCGCTGCACGGCGACCTTGGCAGCGGCAAGACGACCTTTGTCTCGGGCCTTGCGGAGGGCTGGGGAATTCCCGGCCCGGTCACGAGCCCCACCTTCAACCTCCTTGTGATCCACAGGGGGGCGCGGATGCTCGCGCATCTGGACGCCTATCGCCTGAAAAGCGCGGAGGACATGGAGGCCCTGATGCTGGAGGAATTCCTCAAAAGCCCGTGGTGCCTCGCTGTCGAATGGCCGGAAAACGTCGGGGAGTGGCTCCCCGCGGACGCCCTGCACCTGTTCCTAGCCGACCTCGGGGGCGGACGGCGCTCCCTCCGGCTCGCCACGGGCGGGCCGAACGAGGCCTGAGCCTCTGCGAAGGTTACCCGGCCTTCTCCATCCCGACCAGATCCGCGTCTTTCCAGAGCTTTTCCAGCGCGTACTTTTCGCGCATCGGCTTGGTGAAGAGGTGGAAGAGGATGTTGTCCGCATCGACCACCACCCAGCCGCTGTCGCTGGTCATATCCATTCCGAGGATGGGCGCGCCTTGGGAATCGAGTTCCTTTTCAAGGGCCACGCGCAACGCCCGCAGGTGCGGCGAGGAGGTTCCCGTGGCGATCACAAAGTAATCGGCCACGGAGGATTTGGAGCCCAGATGGAGGATGGTGATCTCCTCCGCCTTCTTGTCGTCCAGGGCCCGGCAACAGGTCTGGACGAGCTTTTCCGTATCAACGACTGTCTCTCTTGCGTTTGCGATTTCGATCATGCTTGTAAGGCGACATCTAGTGATGACCGTAAAGGCGGCGTCTGTCGATGTATTCCGCGATCTCGCGCGGGACGAGGTGCTCCACGCTCCGCCCCGCGGCCAGTTTTTCGCGGATCTCGGTGGAGGAAATATCCACCTCGCGGGCCTTGAGGACGGTGAACTCCGGCCTCGGGCGCGGGAGCTTTGCCACCTTGTGCCCTGGACGGGCCGCCACGGCGAAGGAAACGAGGGTGGCGAGGATCTCCCAGTCCTTCCACTTGGGCAATTTTTCCCACTGGTCCGCGCCGACGAGCCACACGAGTTTCCTCCCCGGGAAGGCCTCCGCAAGACGGCGGACGGTGTTCACGGTGTAGCTCGGCGAGGGAAGCGCGCCCTCAATGTCCAGAACCTCCAGCCAGTCTCGGCCCTGCGCGAGGAGGCGGCACATCGCAAGGCGCTCCTCGAAGGCCATCGCGTGCGAACCGCTCCGCAGGGGGCTTTGCCGTGCGGGGACAAGGAAGATCTTCTCAAGGAGAAGCTCGTCGAAGGCGTCGCGCGCGAGGATCAGGTGCCCCAGGTGCGGGGGATCGAAACTGCCGCCGAAAAATCCCAATGCCTTCTCTTCGTCGCCCATTCTTCCCTCATGCTGGCGGGGATTGCCCGGGCGGTCAACAGGAAGAGGCCGGACTCAGGCCGACCAGCGCCCGTAGAGGGAGAGCGGCAGCTTCTTGGGGCTCTTGGCGTGGGCAAGAGCCAGTTCGCCGACGCTCAGGCTGCCTCCCTGCGGGGCGAGGACCTCCCCCATGAGGTTGGCGATCATGAGGGACGAGGCCTCCAGATTGTACAGGGTGACGATCATGAGAAGTGCGTCGTCCGAGAGCAGTTTGCGGCACTCGGAAAGCAGCTCCACGAGCTTTTCCTCCACCTTCCACACCTCGCCGCGCGGCCCGCGCCCGAAGGAGGGCGGGTCCATGAGGATGCCCTCGTAGCGGCTACCCCGGCGGATCTCGCGGCCCACGTACTTGAGGGCGTCCTCCAGCACCCAGCGGACGGGTGCCTCTTCCATGCCGGAAAGCGCCTGATTGGACCTTCCCCACGCGATCGAGGGCTTCGAGGCGTCCACGTGCGTCACGCTCGCCCCGGCCCGCGCGGCGGCCAGGCTCGCCATGCCGGTGTAGCCAAAAAGGTTCAAAACCCTCGCCTTCGGACGCTTCGCAAGGCGCTCCATCATCCAGCTCCAGTGCGGCTCCTGCTCCGGGAAGACGCCCAGGTGCTTCGAGCCGTCCGTGAGGCGCGCCTCGGCCTTCACGCCCCTGAACGTCATCGTCCAGCTCCGCGGAGTGCGTCCTTTGAGACGCCAGTGGCCGTCCTCCTGCAGCACCGCGTCCGCCTTCTCCCACGCGGAGGGGTCGTCCGGCTTCCACCACGCCTTGGGCTCGTCCCGCACGATCGTGACGGGGCCGAAGCGCTCGAATTTGCGCCCGAGGCCGGAGTCGAGAAGCTCGTACTCGCCCCACGCTGCGGAAAGGATTTGTGGCTCGCCGGCGACTAGCATCGTGACCTTCTAGTAGAAGAGTGCCGGGACAAGGCAGAGCCACAGGCCGTACACCGCGAGGGCACCGCCCGTCGCAGCGGAAATGCGGGGGTGCCGGGTGAAGAATTCCATCACGTCGCGCGCCCGGTACGGCGCCGCGCCGAGGTAAAGGCTGCCGACAAGGCCCGCATAGATGCCCGAAACCATCCAGAGCCGCGCGGGGACCTCGTAATGACCGAAGGCCGCGCCGAGGAAGTACCACGCGCTAAGCATGAAGAGAACCGCCGCCGCGCGGACGCCCAAAAAGTCCTTCACGAAGAACCACGCGCCGACCGCGATGGCGAGGAACACGACAAAGAGCACGTTCTTGTAGTCGCCGAAGTCCGCCTGCCCGAGGTTCGCCACGATCCAGAGAAACCACGCCGAGGCGAGAAAGAGAAGGACACCGTCGAGCACCCGGCAGCGCAGGACCTTCAGGTAGCGCTCCCGCGCCTTCTCCCCGCGCATCGTCACGATGCAGGCGCCGAGCGCGGCAAAAATCACTCCGGAGAGAATGCTGGCAAGCGTCATGGTCATCGAGCGCAAGGAAAAGCCAAAACAGGCCCCATTGAAAGCGCAAAACTCCGCCGCGGGCCCGACCGGACGCGTCGCACAACCATTTCTCGGACCCCGCAAGGCCTACATTTCGCTTTCCGCCACCTGCGACCATGCCCCGTCGTACACCCAGAAGGAGCGTCCCGGCGTCGTTCCCTTGTCATAGCAGTGCCATTTGGCGCCCTCGTAACGGTAGAAAAACGGATAGCACTGCCACGCCGTCCACCACCACGAGGCCGTGGCGGCGTCCCACACGTAGGAGGAGGCATCAACACTGCCCTCATACACGTACTGCCAGCCGTGGAACTGGTGGTAAATCCATCCCGCGAAATCATCCCGCGTGTAGAACCATCCGTACCACAGGGAGTGGTTCCAGCCGTCACCGGCGTTGGCAAAACCCACGTCCGACACCCCGGCGCGCGCCACCGTGTATCCGGTCAAGTCGATCTTGCCGCCATAGATGTCGAACAATTCGTCGCCCGCCTGCCAGAGGCGCGTCACCCCGTCGTAGCGGATCACTTCCACGTCCTCCGCGCCCGCCGGAACCATCGCGGCGCCGTCATAATACTGGAGATGCAAGTCGGAAACCAGCGCCAGGGCGGTGACAGGCTCCGAACTCTCGATGGCGAGCCAGCCTCCCGCAAGCGAGATCACGCCTCGTTCACCGGTGCCGAGTGTCCCGCTCACGGCCACGAGGCCCCCGTCGGAAATGGTCAGCGCCCCGTTCGCGGTGCCGCCCACGGCAAGGTCCGCCTTCGCCCGCAGGAGCGATCCTTCCCCCGCGACGCGCGCCGAACCCACCGCCTCGGCGTTCGTGTTGTTGTCGGAACTCGTGCCGAGGCCCACCGTCACCCTTCCCCCGCTTTCCACAAGGCCGCCGTTCTTGATGTTGAGCGTGCCCCGGCCCGCGGCGCCGATGTTGAGAACTCCGCCCACGTCCCATTCGGAAAGCCCGAAGACATTCACGACACCCGTGCCCGTCGCCCGGTTGCCGATCCAGCCCGTGGAACTGGTCGCGAGCGCCCCGCCGGAAAGGTTGAGCATTCCCGTGCCGTGAAAGCCCACAAAGAGGGGCCCGCTGTTCAAAAATTCGCTGCCCGCGCCCTCCGCCTTCACGATCCCTAGGCCCAGCGCAGAGGTGTAATCCGCGCCGAGACCGATGTAGGTCGTCCCGCCGGAGAAGGTCCCCTGCGAGCGAATCCGGAGCGTCGAGATGTCGGAGGTCTTGTTGTCGTTGTTCATGCCGATAACCGCGATGCCCGCGATGGAGACGGCGCCCCTGTCCTCGACGAGCATCCTCCCGACTCCACCGCTATAGCGGCCCAGATACGCGAAGCTCTGCGGACAGGCGACGGTGAAGGCCGAACCCTGCCCGCGCACTTCGACCGAACCGGCACAGGTGTTGCCAATGATGATTTCCGCCGCGTTGCCGTTATTGACGCGCAGGAAGCCGGCCCCGTCCTCCACAAGGAAGGCGCTGGTACTTTCGCCCCACGCGTGATCGCCGTCGTTTCCGATCGAAAGCCCCCGTCCCATCGTGAGGGTGGTGCCAGCACCGGTCAGCAGAACGCTGGCGTGCGGCCCCATCCAGATCTCCCCCGCCTGATTTCCCGTCGGTCCAAGAGACGCGCCGCCCGAGAGGACGAGGCGCCCCGTCCCGCCCTGCTTGCCGATGTCCAGCGGCCATGAGGCGTCCAGCAGCGCGCGGCTGCCCTCGCCCTTGAGTTCCACGCTGCCCTCGGCCCGTTCAAAATGACCGATGGAACGCAGTTCGCCCACCCTTGCACCGCCCTCCACATCAAGCGAACCCTTGCCCATGTAGCCAACGGCCAGCGCGCTATCCAGCTCGCTCTCCGCCCCGCTGACGACCACCGCGCCCTCCGACTCGGAAAAACGGGCGACATACATCATGCCCGAGGCACTGGTGAGCGAGGCCCCGTCCCGCACGGTCAGGCGACCGCTGCCGTACCGGCCCACCTCCGCGTCAATTTCCGAATAGAGGGTCGTCAACGTGCTGCCCGCGAGCGCCACCTCCACCTCGCCCGCGCTACTGTCATTCAAGCCCAGGGTAAGGCTCCCCAGTTCCGCCACCGCGCCGCTGAAGACCGAAAGCCGGCCCTCGCCCTGTCCGCCGACGTACGTCTCTCCAAAGTAAAGGGCGGCATCGTCGCCACTGGCGAACAGCTCGCCGTAACTGCCGGAGGCGCCTCCGATGACGCAGGCCAAGCCCGCGCCGGGCTCGTTGAGGTGGCCGTAGAGCGTGACATAGCCCTTCCCACCAAGGCCCAGGATGATTCCAGTAACCCACTTCGCGCCGCTGGCAACCGTCACCCTGCCCGTGGCCGCGGGAGCATCGCCGATGGTGGCGCTCCCGCTGTCGAAGACCGTCCCGTTTCCGCCCACATACAGGGAGGAATCACCGGAATACCGGCCCACGATCAGGCTTTTTTCCATCAGCCACGAGGCGTTCACCGCACCGCTCGCCCCACCGTCGAGGTACCACCAGTCCTCGTCCTCCATGTTGCCGAAAACAGCGTGCAGGTCCCCGGCGAAAAGGCTCATCGCCAGCAGGACGACCGGCCACTTAAAAACTGCGATTCCCGACAAAATCCCCGTCGCCGCGCATTCCGGATGTCTCACGAAGCCTCCCTGTTGAGTGCAATTCTGCACTCAACAGAACATGGAAGCAGCGTCAATTCTATTTGATAAAATTCTAGTATTATCTATTACCGCAGGCATCATGCGTTTTCTCCTGCAAAAAGGAGGGCGTAGAGCTGGTTTCAAAAGTCACGAAGCGCGCAGTTTGCAGCGCCATCGGGGCAGCTTCCCCAAGGCGGCTTATGCCGACTCCGCCAAGGCACGGACGGAAAAGCCAACTCCGCGGATGTCCCGGTGCCGCGTTAACCCGCCGGTCTGCGGTACATTCCACAGAGCTTTTCACAGGCTCTATTTCCTTGGGCCCGGATCGACGGGCACCGGCGGGATGAAGAAACCGGAATCGGGACGCGGGCGGCTCAGAAGGGCGTCGGTCACCTTTTCCGGATCGCGCAGGATGACGGGGACGGGGGCATTTCGGGGCAGAACCCACTCGATGAGGTTCGGGTCGCTCGAACCCACACCGACCATGCGGGCGAAAGAAACGGCGTAGGGCGGGCTGGAAACCGGCTGGAAACCCATGAGGACGCGGTAGGCGTTGATCCGGCGCGCGGCCCATGCGTCGAGCACGGAGGGATCCGCGCCCGCCAGAAGGACGGGGTCGCTCCGGACATAGTTGCTGTTGAAGATCGGTCCGCCGATCACCTGATACTTCTCAAGGCTTACGATGCTGAGGGCCCAGTTGCCGATGAATTCCGGGATCGCGGCGATTTCCGCCATTGCGACCGGGGCATTCGCCGGGCTGGAGAAAAACCGCTCGCGGTTGGAGACGTTCCAGAGCGTGGCGTTGGCCAGGCACGCGCTGAGCTCCATGGAGGGATTGTCCATGACGACGGGCAGGTTGATCCAGAAATCCACGTCCTCGACCAGGGGCGCGGGCAGGTAGCTGCGGCGGCTTTCCTCGCCGCCGCGTTCCCGGATGCCCTCGGCATCGCGGCGCAGCGTCGAGGCGCCGAGAGAGGTCGGCAGCGGGTTGTCGTAAAACCACGTCTTGTTCCACCACAGGCCCGAATCGAGCGCGCGCACCGCCGTACCCTCGAAGGACTCGCCCTCCCCCCGAACGGAAAGGGGCGGCAGGTACCCGGCGTCCCGCAAATTCGCCTGCGAGGCGTCCACAAGGAAGATGCCCTCCGCCGGGAAACCCCGCGCGCGTAGCTCCGCCACCACGGCACGCACGAGCGCCCGGGGCGTCTGAATGCCGTCGCCGGAATCCGCGTAGATCTTCAGACCCACACTTTTGTGCGTGCCGGGCACAAGGCGCTTGCCCGTCTTTTTCTCGAAGGTGGAGAAAACCCATTCGACACCCTGCCGGTAGGATTCGTCCCCGTAGTCGGCAAGGTTCCACGCGTAAACCGTTCCAAGGGAGGAGGCGCGGTCCGCGTCGCCCGACCAGAAGGCCGCAGCCGCCCCGCCGGAAAACCCGGCGACAATCAGGACGAATGCGAACCAAGACTTTGACAAGTGACAGGGCATGATGAAAAAATGGAATTTATGAAGGGTAAGTTGCAAAGGCTTCTGACGCTTGTGGCGCTCGCTCTGTTCCCACCGCTCTGCGGCTGCGGACCGGGGACTCCCGACCCACAGAAGGTCGCCGCGGAGGCGGGTCGCCTCCTCGACGAGGGCGAAGTGCAGAAGGCCATTGATATGCTTCAGGCCGCCGAGGAACGCAACAGCGGAAATCCGGTCCTCATCGAGCAGCTGGCCTTCGCCTGGGCGCAGAAGGGCGACCGCAAGACCGCCGCGTTTTACTTCAACCGCCTCGCGGAACTTTCCCCGGACCGTTCCGACGCCCTGCTTTTCGCGGCGCAGAATCTGGAACAGGCGGGCGATGCCGAGGGCGCGCTCGTCACCTACCAGCAGTATCTGGCGAAAACCCCGGGGGACGCCGCGGCTCTCGCAGCGTTGGCGGGACTCGCCGAAAAGGGCGGACGGACGGATCTGGCGATCGGATCGTACGAAAAACTCTACGCCGTGCAGCCTTCGGGCGGTGTGGCGACGGCCCTCGGGAATCTTTACGTCAAGAAGAACGACGACGCCAAGGGCACCGAATGGTTCAACAAGGCACTGAGCGCCCACCACGGCTCCGAGGGCGAGGCGCGGCTGGGACTGCTCGGCATCGCGCTGGAGAAAAAGGACGCCGCGCAGGCGGAGAAGCTGATCTCCGACCTCCAAAAGGAGAACCCGGGCGTTCTGGAAGGCTCCGCCCTGAAGGATGCGCCCGCCACCGTTGCCAAATGGAAGGCCCCGCAGCCCCCGGCGAAGAAACCGGCCCCCGCGCCGGTCGCCGCAGCCCCCGCACCCGTGCCGCAGGCCGCCGCACCGGCGCAGGCCCCGGTCATCGATATCCGCCGCGAGGACGGCACGGTTGTTGAGCCCGGAACCGCCGCCGTGCCCCCGCCAGCGGAAAGAGCCCGCCCGATGAGCAAGGCCGAGGCCGTGGCCGCCGAACTGGCGCTGGAGGAGGCTGCGGAAAAGGCCGCCGCCACACAGGCACCCGCACCCGCGCCAACGCCCGTCGCCGCACCGGCCAAAAAGCCACGCGCGCTTGTCGAAGCCCCTGCCCCCGCACCCGTGCCGCCGGAACTGGAAAAGGCACGCGCCGCCGTGCAGGAGAACCGTCTGGACGAGGCAATGCGCCTCTATCGGAATTTCCTCGCGAAGAACACGCAGGACGCGCTGGCGTGGAACGAATTTTCGGCCCTGTCGATGAAGGCGGGCGCCACGGGACAGGCGCTGGCCGCTTCGCTCGAAGCCACGCGCATCGACCCCTACAATCTGGATTACGCCCTCCAGTACCTCGTGGTGGTGGAGAAGGTGTATGATCCCCGCCGCGCGATGAACGAGGTCGTGGCGATGAAGCGGCGCTTCCCGGATTCGCCGGTCATCACTCTGGCTCTGGCCCGCGCGTACTGGGAGGTGGAGGGCAACGCCGTCCTCTCCCGCGCGATGTACGACGAATACCTCTCCCGCGCGCCGAAGGGCAGCGACGTCTCGGCAGTGAAGGCCGAGCGCGACGCCCTGCCCGCCGGATTCTGAGTGAAAACCTCTTTTGCGGCACGCTCCCGCCGATTCCCGCCGTTGACTTGACGGGGAGCCGCGCCTTAGTCTCACCAACTTCCACACGGGAATACAGTATCCTCCATGAAAGAGAAGCAGATCTCCGGCGCCGACGCCTTCCGTCTTTACGATACCTACGGCTTTCCCCTCGATTTGACGCAGCTGCTCGCTGCGGAACGGGGACTTGCCGTGGACGTGGAGGGCTTCAACGTCGAGATGGAGAAGCAGCGCGAGAGGGCCCGCGCGGCCCACAAATCGAGCGTCGTCACCGTTGCGGACGAGGGCGCCGAAAAGGACGCCACCCCCTTCTCCGGCTACGATGAGGAGAACCTTTCCTACTATGCGGCGGAAGTTGTCTCCGTAGGGGAAACCGGCGGCAAGCCGTGGATCGTGACGAACGACACTCCCTTCTACGCGGAGATGGGCGGACAGGTGGGCGACACCGGGACGATCCGCACCCTCGACGGCTGGGAGGCGCGCGTGGTGAACACCGTGCGCGACGCCTCGGGCCTGGTCCTGCATATTCTCGACAAGAGCGCGCCGGAAACGGTCATCGGGCACCTCGCGGCCCTGAATGTGGACATGGAACGCCGCCGCGCAATCCAGCGCCACCACACCGCGACCCACATCCTCCACTGGGCCCTGCGCAAGGTTCTCGGGAGCCACGCACATCAGGCGGGCAGCCTCGTGACGCCGGAGCGCCTGCGCTTCGACTACACCCATTTCGAGGCCCCCTCACAGGAGCAGCTCCGCGAGATCGAACGCCTTGCGAACGAACACATCGTCCGCAACGAGCCCGTCCTCTGGCGGGAGTTTGATTACGAGGATAAGCCCAAGAGCGCGATGGCCTTCTTCGGCGAAAAGTACGGGGCCAAGGTGCGCGTGGTGGCCATCGGCGAGGAGGTCGGGACGGAGCCCGAGAGCTTCGACAAGGGCTTCAGCGTGGAACTCTGCGGCGGCACGCACGTCTCGGCAACCGGCGAGATCGGCCTACTCAAGATCGTGGCGGAAAGCTCGGTGAGCTCCGGCACGCGGCGCATCGAGGCGGTCTGCGGCATGGCCGCATGGGAACTGGCCGCCGGTCAGTTCGCCGCACTGCACGCCCTTGCGGGAAAACTTTCCTGCAAGGTGGAGGAGATCCTCCCGCGCCTGGACGCACAGGCCGCGAAGATCCGCGAGCTCGAAAAGGAGCTCAAGACTTTCCAGAAAAAGGCGAGCGCCGGCGCGGCGGACGAACTCTCCGCGAAGGCCTTCGACAAGGACGGTGTCAAGATCCTCGCGGCCCTCGTGAGTGCGGAAAATCCCAATGCCCTGCGCCAGCTCGGCGTGGACCTCCAGAAGAAGCTCGGCGAAAGCGTGATCGTCCTTGCGGCGGACATCGGCGGCAAGGGCAGCATCGTGGCTCTCGCGAGCGAAGGCGCGGTCAAGGCCGGGCACAAGGCGGGCGCGATCGTCGCGGACCTTGCCGGGAAGCTCGGCGGACGCGGCGGCGGCAAACCCGACTTCGCGATGGGCGGCTTTGCGAATCTTTCCGACGCACAGAAGGTCCTTTCCGCCTTCGGCAGGTAACGGTTTCCCCGGTGCCAATCCCTCCGGTGACGATTCCGCGCACGGCTTTCTTTTGATTGCCGGGGCGCGGCCCCTCCCCTAGCCTCCAGCGCCTGTGGAGAAACGCTCCGTCCAACGCCTTCTCGCGAGCCTTGTTGTCGCCGCACTGATCCTTGGCGCCGTTCTGGCATTTTTCGCGTGGGAGTACCGCGCGGAGCTCGCGACGGGCTACGCGCAGGCGCGCGCGGCGGCGGATGTATGGCTGAGGCACGTTTCCCCGCTTGTCTTCTTCACCCTCATGGCGGTCCTTCCGGTCGTGCCGGTGCCGGTCTCGCCCTTTTACCTAGGCTGCGGAATCTTCCCGCTGCCGGTGGCCCTCGCGGGAATCCTGATCGCCATCCCCGTCAATTTCGCGATCACCTATTGGCTCGTGAAGACGCTGATGAAGCCCTTGGCGGAACGGCTTCTCGCCCGCGCCGGGAAGACGATTCCCCGGCCCTCCTCGGACAGGAACGAGGTGCTCTTCTGCATCCTCATCCGCGTCTGCGGGACGCCCTACACGCTCCAGAACTACATCATCCCGCTCGCCGGGGTGAGGTTCCGACGCTACATGATCCTCGGCCTCCCCTTCCAGTACATCCCGGCCATCGCGATGATGCTGGTGGGCGATTCGCTCCTCAAGGGCGAGGCGGGAAAGGCGATACTCGGGATCGGCATCCTCGTGGCGATCGGCATTCTCGCCAAGTTCACGAAGGACAAGCTGACCAAACGGAAGATGGCTCAAGCGGAGGCCGCGCAGGATGCCTGAAATCCCCGCCAACGCCGTCCTCACCGTCTCGGGCCTCACGGAGCTTGTCCGAGGCGCCCTTGAGGAAACCTTTGCCGAAGTGTGGGTGCAGGGCGAGGTCTCGAACTACCGCCGTCAGGAAAGTGGCCACTGCTACTTTTCCCTGAAGGACGAGGGGGCGCAGCTTTCGTGCGTACTCTTCCGGGGTGACGCCGCGCGTCTTGCCCAACCTCTGCGCGACGGGATGAAAGTGAACGCCTTCGGGCGCATCAGCGTGTACGCCCCGCGCGGGAGTTACCAGCTCGTCTGCCGGAGCGTCCTGCCCGCCGGGAAGGGCACGCTCGCCGAACGCTTCGAGGCCTTGAAGAAGCGCCTTACCGCCGAGGGCCTCTTCGAGAGGGAGAAAAAGAAGCCTCTTCCCGTCCTGCCGCAAAATATCGCCATCGTCACCTCGCCGACGGGCGCGGTGATCCGCGACTTTGTAAGCATCCTCTCCCGCCGGGGCTGGCGGGGGCGCGTCGTCCTCTTCCCGGTGCGGGTGCAGGGAGCCGGTGCGGCAGAGGAGATCGCCGCCGCCGTGGAAAGGGCGGGCAAATGCGGCGCCTTCGACACGATCGTCCTCGCGCGCGGGGGCGGCAGTCTTGAGGATTTGTGGCCCTTCAACGAGGAAAGGCTCGTCCGCGCGGTGGCGGGGTGCCCCGTCCCCACGGTGAGCGGCGTCGGACACGAGACGGATTTCACCCTCTGCGACTTTGCGGCGGACCGGCGGGCCGAGACCCCGAGCGCCGCGGCGGAATTGATTTCCTCGCTCTTTCTCGACGCGCGGGACCGCACGGGTGACGCGGCGGAGCGTCTCGACGCCCTCGCGAGGGAGTTCCTCGCCACCCGAGGCGCCCGGCTGGAGCTTTGCGGGGCAAGGCTCGCGGCCTCCTCGCCCGAGCGCCGGGTGGAGCACCTGTATCTACGCCTGGACGAACTCTCCGCCCGCAGGAACGCCGCCGCCGGGGCGGCCCTCGCCTCCTGCCGGAACACGCTGGAACAACTTGCCGCGCGCACGCAGGCCGCCGGGCCGCAAAAGCGTGCCGCGATCCTCGCCGAAAGGCTGGACCAGATCGCCCTGCGCCTTGCAAGCGTCAGTCCGCAGAGTGCCGTCCGCCGGGGCTACGCCATCGTGCGGAACGCAGGCGGAGGCATCCTGACGAATGCGGCGCAGGCCCTCGCGTCGCGGGAAATCACGCTGGAAATGCGCGGAGGGACGCTCGAAGCCGCCGTCAGGAACGCCTCGGGCAAAACCGGGCAATGACAGGCTCTAGGGAGTGTTTGCAAATCGGACTCCCGTCGGAATGCGGGCGCTTTTTCGGCGGAAAATCGCCCCATTCGACTCAAGGAATCCCGATTCGTTTCGTTTCATGTTCCGATTTTCCGCTCGAAAACTCCTCCCGCCTCCTCGGTCCGCCAATTTGCAAACGCCCCCTTGAAGAGAACCGTCAGGTTTAGAAAATCCCTGAAATACCCTGCATTAGCCTGAAAAAGCC
>LVBV01000056.1 GCA_001604565.1 Puniceicoccales bacterium Verruco_01
TTTCGCTCGGAACTTCTCCTTAGAAAGGAGGTGATCCAGCCGCAGGTTCCCCTACGGCTACCTTGTTACGACTTCATCCCAATCACCAGCCTTGCCTTAGGACACTGCCTCCCTTGCGGGTTGACGCATGTACTTCGGGCGAAACCGGCTTTCATGATGTGACGGGCGGTGTGTACAAGCCCCGGGAACGTATTCACGGTACCGTTGCTGATGTACCATTACTAGCAATTCCGGCTTCACGGAGTCGGGTTGCAGACTCCGATCTGAACTGGGCCAAGCTTTGGGGATTACCTCCACCTCGCGGTATCGGAACCCATTGTACTTGGCATTGTAGTACGTGTGCAGCCCAAGATGTAAGGGCCATACTGACTTGACGTCATCCCCACCTTCCCACCCTTAAAAGGGTTAGTCTCCCTAGAGTACCCAACTGAATGCTGGCAACTAAGGACAGGGGTTGCGCTCGTTGCCGGACTTAACCGAACATCTCACGACACGAGCTGACGACAGCCATGCAGCACCTGTGCAGCAGTCCCGAAGGAAGAGAGCCTTTCAGCTCCTGTCTCCTGCATGTCAAATCTTGGTAAGGTTCTTCGCGTTGCATCGAATTAAGCCACATACTCCACTGCTTGTGCGGGGCCCCGTCAATTTCTTTGAGTTTTAGCCTTGCGGCCGTAGTCCTCAGGCGGTGCATTTATCGCGTTAGCTTGGGCACTGAGGGGGTCGAATCCCCCAATACCTAATGCACAAAGTTTAGGGCGTGGACTACAGGGGTATCTAATCCCTTTTGCTCCCCACGCTTTCGTCCATGAGCGTCAGAACTCGTCCAGGTAGCTGCCTTCGCCGTTGGTGTTCCTCCTGATATCTACGCATTTCACCGCTACACCAGGAATTCCACTACCCTCTCCGAGCCTCTAGCCACGTAGTTTCGGGCGCAGTTCCACGGTTAAGCCGTGGGATTTCACACCCGACACACGTGGCCGCCTGCGGACCCTTTACGCCCAGTAAATCCGAGTAACGCTCGCAGTCTCCGTATTACCGCGGCTGCTGGCACGGAGTTAGCCACTGCTTCCTCTTCTGGTTAATTCAGCCTGCATTATGCATGCAGGGTTTACTCCCAAATGACAGGGGTTTACAATCCGAAGACCTTCATCCCCCACGCGGCGTCGCACCATCAGGCTTGCGCCCATTGTGAATGATTCGAAACTGCTGCCACCCGTAGGTGTCTGGACCGTATCTCAGTTCCAGTGTGGCTGATCATCCTCTCAGATCAGCTACCCGTCTTTGCCTTGGTGGGCCGTTACCCCGCCAACAAGCTGATAGGCCGTGAGCCCCTCATGAAGCGCCATTACAAGCTTTAGCAAAGGAACCATGCGGTTCCTCGCCACATTCGGTATTAATCCACCTTTCGGCGGGCTATCCCCAACTTCACGGTAGGTTGCTCGCGTGTTACGCACCCGTTCGCCGCTAAGGTATTGCTACCCTCGCTCGACTTGCATGTCTGAACCACGCCGCCAGCGTTCACTCTGAGCCAGAATCAAACTCTCCGAAAAGATTTTTTAAGATCTTTACAGAGGATCCTGTTCGTTAAGTGTTTTAACGTTGGACTACTGTATCGAACAC
>LVBV01000057.1 GCA_001604565.1 Puniceicoccales bacterium Verruco_01
GTAGCCGTAGGGGAACCTGCGGCTGGATCACCTCCTTTCTAAGGAGAAGTTCCGAGCGAAAGCGAGCTTGCTCGTCGTAGCTGTGGGAACTAGGTCGACTGTCAACCGGCAATTCCGCCGGCTGATAAAATCGATTCGTCGATTACTTTGCCAATCGTACAAAATAACCTTCATAGAACGTCTTTGAACGTTCCTTGACAGTCTCCGCCAGAACATCAAGCTGCTGAACAAGCGCGGGTGTTCGAGTTAGGCACGATACCGGCGCGCTTTTTTCAACCTTGGGGCCGTAGCTCAGTTGGAAGAGCACCAGCTTTGCAAGCTGGGTGTCGTCGGTTCGAACCCGATCGGCTCCACCATATTTCATTTAGCGGGCTCATAGCTCAGTTGGTTAGAGCACACGCTTGATAAGCGTGGGGTCGGTGGTTCAAGTCCACCTGGGCCCACCAGGTGCCCGTATTGCCTCGATTGGCGAAGATTGAACGAAATACCTTTTCGTTCTTTGACAGTTAGATAGATAATTCCTGTTTCTTCACATGAAGAAAATTTAGAGTTCTTAACGAACACTGTGGGTGAAATAAGCGTCTGATATTCAGCCAAATACTAGTTATTTGGTTGGCGACGTATTTATCGAAAGAACAATTGTTTTATAGGCTCCAGGTGGATGCCTAGGCGATAAGAGGCGATGAAGGACGTGGCATAGCTGCGATAAGCTTCGGGGAGCGGTAAGCGCGCTTTGATCCGGAGATCTCCGAATGGGGAAACCCGACCAGTGTAACAACTGGCCATTGCATACTGAATACATAGGTATGCAAAGTGAACCTGCTGAATTGAAACATCTTAGTACGCAGAGGAAAAGAAAACGAAGTGATTCCGTCAGTAGTGGCGAACGAAAGCGGAACAGCCCAAACCGAAGGGATTTATCCTTTCGGGGTTGTAGGACCCTGTCATGGAATTTGTGACGATAGTAAAACGCTCTGGAAAGTGCGGCCATAGAAGGTGATAGCCCTGTAGACGAAATCCGATCGAATCCTAAGGAGTTCCTGAGTAACACGGCACACGTGAAACGTCGTGTGAATCTACGCAGACCACTGCGTAAGGCTAAATACTACTTATCGACCGATAGCTTACTAGTACCGCGAGGGAAAGGTGAAAAGTACCCCTGTTAGGGGAGTTAAAAGTACCTGAAACCTGTTGCCTACAAGCTGTCAGAGCCTCCTCGTGAGGTGATGGCGTACCTTTTGCATAATGGGCCCGGGAGTTATTGTGTGCGGCCAGCTTAAGTGTCTTAGGCACGGAGGCGAAGCGAAAGCAAGTCTGAAATGGGCGTCAGTCGCATGCAACAGACCCGAAACGGATGTGATCTATCCATGAGCAGGTTGAAACGCGGGTAACACCGCGTGGAGGACCGAACCAGTCACCCTTGAGAAGGTGTTGGATGACTTGTGGATAGGAGCGAAAGACTAATCAAACACCGTAATAGCTGGTTCTTTCCGAAATATATTTAGGTATAGCGTCGTGTATAAACTTTGGGGGTAGAGCACTGAAAAGGCTAGGGGACACACCAGTCTACCAACCCTTATCAAACTCCGAATACCAAAGTGGTAAGCACGGCAGTCAGACGGCGGGGGATAAGCTCCGTCGTCAAAAGGGAAACAGCCCTTGACCATCAGTTAAGGTCCCAAATCGAACACTAAGTGGAAAAGGATGTGGACTTACAAAGACAGTGGGGATGTTGGCTTAGAAGCAGCCATCATTTAAACAAAGCGTAATAGCTGACCCATCGAGTGAGTCCGCGCCGAAAATGATCGGGACTCAAGTGTTCAACCGAAACTATGGACTCGAAAGAGTGGTAGGAAAGCGTTCCAACAGCATCGAAGCAGAAGCGGTAAGCGACTGTGGAGCGGTTGGAAGTGATAATCCGGGCATGAGTAACGATAAATACGATTAAAATTCGTATCGCCGTAAGGATAAGGTTTCCTGGGGAAGGCTCGTCCTCCCAGGGTTAGTCGGGAGCTAAGGCGAGGCCGGAAGGCGTAGTCGATGCACACAAGGTTAATATTCCTTGACCGGCTTGTGACTATCCTCGTAGTGCGGAGATGTCTAGTGGTATACGGCTTTGATCTGCCAGAGCCTTGGACTACGGTCCTTGGCGCAACCATGAACCAGCTTCCAAGAAAAGCTACGAGATTACTACACAGGTTGCCCGTACCGTAAACCGACACAGGTATCCGGGATGAATATTCTAAGGCGCGTGGGTTAACTCTCTCTAAGGAACTCGACAAATTGGCCCCGTATCTTCGGTAGAAGGGGTGCCCTCTTTGTAGGGTCTCAGTAAAGTGGTAGAACCGACTGTTTAGCAAAAACACAGCTCTCTGCAAAGTCGTAAGACGACGTATAGGGAGTGACATGTGACCAATGCGGAAAGGTGAACGACCCTTGTTAACGCTTGGGTTTTAAGCCCCCGTGAATGTCGGCCGTAACTATAACGGTCCTAAGGTAGCGAAATTCCTTGTCGGGCAAGTTCCGACCTGCACGAATCATGTAACGAGTTCTACATTGTCTCGGAGAGACGCCCAGTGAAATTGTAGTCGCGGTAAAGATGCCGCGTTCCCGCAGCAGGACGGAAAGACCCTATGCACCTTCACTGTAAGCTGGTATTGGCAACTGATTTACGTTGCGTAGGATAGGTGGGAGGCTTTGAAGTTGGCCCTCAGGGACCGATGGAGCCATTGGTGAAATACCACTCTATGTTGATTAGTTGTCTAACCCTCTGCCATTAGCTGGCGGGGGAACAGTGCTAGCAGGTCAGTTTGACTGGGGCGGTCTCCTCCCAAATTGTAACGGAGGATTGCGATGGTTCCCTCAGCCTGGTCGGTAATCAGGCTTTAGAGCATATAGGTATAAGGGAGCTTTACTGTGAGACTCACAAGTCGAGCAGTTACGAAAGTAGGCCTAAGTGATCCGGTACTTGAAAGTGGAATCGGTATCGCTTAAAGGATAAAAGGTACGCTAGGGATAACAGGCTGATCACGTCCAAGCGTTCATAGCGACGACGTGGTTTGGCACCTCGATGTCGGCTCATCACATCCTGGGGCTGGAGAAGGTCCCAAGGGTTCGGCTGTTCGCCGATTAAAGTGGTACGCGAGCTGGGTTCAAAACGTCGTGAGACAGTTTGGTCCTCTATCCGCTGTGGGCGTTGGAGATTTGAGGGGTTCATTTTCTAGTACGAGAGGACCGAAAATGACGTGCCTCTGGTGTTCCGGTTATTGCATCAGCAGTAGCGCCGGGTAGCTATGCACGGAATGGATAAGCGCTGAAAGCATCTAAGCGCCAAGCCACTCCCAAGATAAGATCTCCCTTAAGGGTCGTGGAAGACCACCACGTTGATAGGCCGGATGTGTAAGCGCAGTAATGCGTTGAGCTTACCGGTACTAATTACCCTTCAGAATTGTTTT
>LVBV01000018.1 GCA_001604565.1 Puniceicoccales bacterium Verruco_01
TTTGAGAAACTGGTGCCATCATCAGCGCCGAACAGAACTTTTTCAGCAGACTGTTAGGTATCCGATCAGTAAGTAATACCCAGACATCTTCTGACGCTCTTGAGGCACTTGCCGGGCAGGAATCGCACGACCTTGTGAGCGATTCGAAAACGGTCCGCTAATCCCACTTCGTCCGCGATTTGCGCCGGTCGGCTTTCTTTGTTTCCCGCCGGGCGTTTCGGGCTTTCGACGCTGCCGGATTTCGGCGATGATGATGGGGCGGACCCCCGCAACCATTCTTCGATTCCATGACACTTCGCACATTCCTTACCGCCGCCCTTGCCGTTCTCCCATCCGCCCTTGCTTATGCCGGGGATTCTCCGCTGCCCACGCCGCTTTCGTGGACCTCCACCGGTCCGCTCATCGCACCGGTCCCAGACGCGACGCATCCGATCGTTTCGGTGAAAGACCCGACGATCGTCCGCTTTGACGGCAAGTGGCACGTCTATGCGACGACGGCCAACACGTCGGGCCAGTGGAGCATGGTGTATCTTTCCTTCGCCACCTTTGCCGAGGCGGGAGAGGCCAAACCGTATTACCTCGACCAGAACCCGAACCTCACGGGCTACCACTGCGCGCCGCAGATCTTCTTTTTCCGTCCGCAGAACAAGTGGTATCTCATCTACCAGTCGCAGCCGCCCACCTTCTCCACGGCGGACGACCTCGGCAAGCCCGAGACGTGGACGAAGCCCGAAGCCTTCTTTGCCCAAACCCCGAAGAGCGTCGTGGACGGCTGGATCGACTACTGGATCATCTGCGACGACACCCACGCCTATCTCTTCTTTTCCGACGACCACGGGCGCTTCTACCGCAGCCGCACGAAGCTTGAAAACTTCCCGCAGGGCTTCGAAGAACCCGTCATCGTCATCCAGGAGCCGCGCGCCTACGACCTCTTCGAGGCAAGCTGCGTCTATCGCCTGAAGGACTCCGGCAAATACCTCGCCATCATCGAGTGCCTCGGCGGCAAGGAGGGGCGGCGCTACTTCAAGGCCTTCCTTGCGGACAAACTCGACGGCGAGTGGACGCCGGTTGCCGGTGCCTCGACATGGGAGGCGCCCTTCGCGGGCAGCGCCAATGTAAAGGCGGCGGACGGCGGCACCCTCTGGAGCGCCGACATCAGCCACGGCGAGATCCTGCGCGAGGGTTATGACGAGACGATGACCGTCGATCCAAAAAACCTGCACTTCCTCTATCAGGGGCTGAACCGGAATGTCGTGGAGCCGAATTACGGCCTTCTCCCCTACCGCCTCGCCCTGCTGACGGCGGAAGGCGCGCAGCCGGTCGAAAAGCTGGAAAAATAGAGGGGCGCTCTATCGAATCAGGGCATCCTCGTCCACGAAGGCGTCCGCCTTCCAGTCGTAGAAGCGCCGCTGCGCAGCCGTGCCGGATTCGTAGCGGTACCAGTTTTCTTTTTCAAAGTTGTAGAACCACGGGTACACGCCCCGCGCCGTCCACCACCACGAGCGCGTCCCCTCGTCCCAGAGCCACGTCGAGTCCGGCATACTGCCCTCCCACACATACTGCCATGCGTGAGTGGCGTGCCAGATCCAGCGGCGCGTGGCATAGTCGCTGTAAAACCAGCCGTACCACGAGGCGTTCCAGCCGTTGGCGCTCCAATCGTAGTCCGGCGCAGCCCACGCGCACGGGTCGTGCCCGATCCACTTGAGGCGCGGGATCTCATAGACAACCGTGTCCCGTGCCGGGACTGCGATATCGAAGCGTCCCGTTCCGCCGGAGACGACGAGCGTCGCGGAAGGCGTCCCGAGGAGCCCGTTGCAAATGTAGGTGCCGTCCGCAACGTGATTGAACACGAGCGAACCGGTCCCGCCTGTTTCCAGCGTGTTCGTCACCATGACGATCACCGAGTCGTTCTGATCGACGAAGGCCATGCCGTTCAGACACTGATCCTCCGCCTGAGCCACATGCACGGGGCTCATCTCAAGAAGACGCGCGGAATCGGCAGCGTCCGGCGAGTTGCCGTCCGGAGAAATGTCGATCACCGGGGCCAGCGCCTCCAGCTTCGCGCGTTCCGCCGCCGGGAGACGGTCACTGTCATACACGATCCACGCACAGGGCCGGTCCACAGGATCGACGTCGTCGAGAGTAAGGTCGCTCGCCCAGGGGCCAAGGCACAGGCCCCGCGCCGCGCCGTAGGGATAGTATTGCTTCACGGGCGTCAGTTCGCGGACGAGGAGGATCTGCGGGTCCCACCACGAGTTCCCGTTCTTGCCATTGCCGACCTCAAAGGAATTCTGGATTGCGCGCGAGTAATACATCGCCGGACCGAAGGGATGCCGTGGGATGTGCGCAAGGATCGTGTCATAGACATCCGTATCCACGCTGCCCGCATCCCAGTAGGAGCGCATGAAGCTCTGCGCGGCGCGGTGGATCAGGCCGTCGCTCCCCAAGATGTGCGTCCACCCGACCGAAAGCCACTGGTGCTTGAGGAATTTGGCGCCCCATACCTCATTCTTCCCCGCGTTTTTGAGGGCGATGTCAAACGCACTCTGCCCGCCCGAGGCATCCATCTGCGCGCCAAGAGGCATATCCGGTTCATACGCCGCGCTGGAACCCATGCAAAACGAGGAAAGCCAGTAGTTGGAAACATCGCGCATCACGTCGGCTTGCAGCTCAATGTTGAAGAACCAGTATTTCCCCGGGAGCGCATTCTGGCCGCGCGCATAGAGGCGTGTGTCGATGGCGCTGCCGCGGCAGAGGGCGGGATAGCCGGGAAGTTGTCCGCCGACGAAAGGAGTCTTGCCGCCCTTGAGGATCGTGCGGGCGGTCGTGCCGTAAAATAGGCTGTAAACGGTGCACTTGTAATCCCACCAAAGGCTTTTGGCGTGCTCCTGAACGTAGTCGGCCCGTTCGTCGATCGTGGCGCCCGGCACGTCGATCCCGGCCCAAGACTCGAAGTCGTCGAGAATGCGCGCGTTGTAGTCGATGGCATCGCCCCACTCAAGGCCCACGACATAATCCGCGCACATGATGCCGCGACAGTGGACCGTGAGGGCCAGCTGACCGAGCTGATACCCCTCCCACTGTCCGAAGGTGGTCTTGTCCGAATCGAAGGGCCACGCGCCCCATTCGGTGGGCCAGTCGGCCTTGTCCATCACCATAAGTGGCGTGACATAACCCGCCTCCGTGTTGCCGTTCCAGTTGGTGGAGCGATACTTCGCGTGATCGGGGTCGCTCATCCAGACCCCGTACTGCCGCCAGCCGTCCTCGGCGGACATGTCGGCGATGCCGTTATCGGGATCGCCGCCCGTGCAGGCGGTGTATTCATAACCCCATGCCACGCAGCCGAGGACCGGCGCAAGACCCGCCTCCTCGCAACCGTCGGCAGCGAAAACCATGTCAAAGTAATGCTGGTCGATGAAAGAGTTGCCGTTCCAGAATAGCTGCTGCGGCCAAGCAAAGCCCGCCGCGCCCCAGGGCTGGGCAAAGGCGCCGTGAGACTCCGACTGGAATACCGGACGGTCGGCACTCGGCCCCAAGGGCTGCGGCAGGACCGTCAAAAGAAGAAGAGTGTCCGCCGTTTCCTGGCCAACCGATGCCCGGATGCGGGCTTTGTAACCGCCGGGCGTTTCGGGAATGCCGGAAAGAACACCGCTGGCGGGATCAAGGACGATTCCCGGCGGCAGGGCCCCAGAAGCGACGGCAAAGACGGGGCTTCCTGAAAAGCCGGAAACCGCTGGAAAAAGTGACCTCGCCGCCTCACCCATATGGAGCGGCACGGGATTGTAACTCAAGCCCGCGGCTGCGGACAAGGAAGCTCCGGCGAACAGGAACAAGGCACACAAAGCCCTGACTGTCAGGGAAAAAAAGACTCGGAACATGAGCGCAACTGGTAGCCGCGTTCAACCCCGGGGGCAATCACAAAGAAGAATGCACCCTCGGGATCGCCTCCTTTGACCCGCTTTTGACCGTCCGACAAAAAAGGCGTTTCCGAAGAACGGAAACGCCTTGAAAGACGAATGAGGGAACGACCTATTCGGCGCTCTTCTTTTCTGCGTCCGGCACTGGTGCGGCAGGGCCTTCCGCAACCGGAGTCTCCGGCTCGGGGACGGGAGCCTCGGCAGCTTTGAGGGCGTCTTCAAGCACCACCGGTTCCGAAGCATCCGGTGCCGCGATCGCGGAAGCGGAGCCTTCAGGTGAGGTCACGGGTGATTCCTCCGCCGCGTTCTCCGCCGCGGAATCGTCCTCTGCGGGTGCGGAACCGCTCACCGGCGGCGGCGCAAAGAGCTTGCCGTTGGAGTATTCCGTCACGTAGCCACTCGTGATGAGCCAGCGCAGGTCCGTGCGCAGCAGGCGCAGGCGTTCCAGCTCCTGCGGGGCCAGAGTGGCCTCGCCTTCCGCCGGAATCTGCGTGCCAAGGTATTCCTTGGGCAGGTCCGACGCCGGGAAAAGCGGGTGCGCCTCGATGAACTCGATGAGCTGCTGAATGGATTCGCCGAACGTCTCGCCCACCTTCCGGAAGTTCCGGCGGATGGCACAGACGTAGGAAATACCCTTTGATCCCTTCTTGTAGACCGAGAAGCCCATGCGGCGCAGCCTTCCGCGCAGGTTGTTCGCCGTGTCGAGCGGGAAGCGCCTCTGGTCGGCAAGGATCGTCTCGATGCTCCTGCGAATGGGGCTTGCGGGCATCTGCTCGATAATGCGTCCAGAGAACCGTGCGCTCTGCACCGCCTTCACGAGTTTTTCCTTGGAGTGAAGGACGATCTGGAAGCGAGCGGCCTCGATCGTGTCGAACTCCGCGGGCGCGCCCTCGATCGGCTCCTTGAGCTTGTAGCGCGTCTGCTTCTTCATCTTCTCCAGCCACTGGTCGATCACTTCCTTTTCACGCACCGTCTCGATGCGGGAAAGGAAACGCTCGTAGGACATGCCGGAACAGCGGGCGGCGTAATGGGCCTGGAGAATCTGCGGGTATTTGTGGTAATTCGGCGGAGCAAGAAGCTCGCCCGTGATCCCGCAACGGTTCACAAACTGGAAATTCCCCTTCGGCGGCTCCACCTCGATCTCCTCGACATCGAGGAAATTCGACAGGTTTACCGTGAAGACGTGGGCCAGTGCCGCATCCTCGCTCTCGAAGGGCATGTTGTCCGGCTGCGAGAGAAAGAGAGTGGAAGGCTGTGCGCCCTCGATCGGATGAACCACAACGACAAAGCGTTCGGGTTTCTCCAGAATCAGGCGCGCGATTTCAAAAAGCTCGTAGGTGCGTCCGGAATTCTTGATCGCCGTGCCGAGGAGCTTGAAAGGCTCGTCCTCCGGATAGAGGGCGACATTCACGATCGGCTGGAACGGTGGGGGCGGTGCCGACGGACGTGAAAACTCGCGGCGCGGCGGACGTTCCCCGCGGGGAGGACGGTTTTCACCGGCGGGACGGTCTGCGTTCTCGCTCTTCTGCTGGGGTGCTCCGTCGCGACGCGGCGGACGGCGGTCGCGCTGTGGCGCGCCTGCGAAACCGCGTTGCGGTCTTCCCGGTCTTTCCCGCTCCTCTCGGAATTCGTATTTCGGGGTATTTTCGACGACGGGGCCACTGCTCCATCTCGGCCCGAGGGCTAGATCGTTAAGACTCGTGAGGTCGATGCCTTTGTTTTCAGGCACCTGTGATTCATTCCGGGGTGTATCCTCGGCCATTGGCTTCGATGGGTAAAGTTTGTCCATGCAGTCCGAAATCCCGGTAAACGTCAAGCTCTCGAAAGGCCCTGCATAACTACTCATTCACGAATATTGCAAAAAATGCAGCAAACGAGAGGAACGCGGGTCCTTTACGGGTGCCGGGAAGACGGCTGATGCTTCTTGTGAGAATACCCCGCGCAGAAGGGTTTTCCCACCGCAAATGTTTCAACACGGTGTCGTGTCGGTTACGCTTCCTCTGCGGAGTTCGCAGAACCGGCATCCGCTTCGCCGCCATCCGCAGGGGCTACGTCCCCGCCCTCTGCCAGAGCCTTGCCGCCCACCATGCCGCCGGAGGCAGCCACCTTGTCCATGATGGCCTTCGTGAGTTCGTCGGCAAGGACTGCGTTGTCGGCAAGAGCCTGCTTGGCGGCCTCCCTGCCCTGTCCCACGAGGTTTCCGTTGTAGCTGATCCAGCTTCCCTTCTTTTCCAGAATCTTGTGCTCAAGGCCTAGGTCGATAATGGAGCCGGTGCGGCTGATGCCCTCGTTGTACATGATGTCGAACTCGCACTCGTTGTACGGCGGGGCGACCTTGTTCTTCACCACCTTGACGCGCGTGCGGTTGCCAATAACCTTGCCCGCGGAATCCTTGATCGCGCCGATGCGGCGGATGTCGATGCGGACCGAGGCGAAAAACTTGAGGGCGCGACCGCCGGGCGTGGTCTCGGGATTGCCGAACATGACGCCGATCTTCTCGCGGATCTGATTGGTGAAGATGGTGACACAGTTGGTACGGTTGATCGCGGCGGTGAGGCGGCGCATGGCCTGGCTCATCATGCGGGCCTGCAGGCCCACCGTGGAATCGCCAAACTGGCCCTCCAGTTCCGCCTTGGAGACGAGGGCCGCCACCGAGTCGATCACGATGATGTCGATCGCGCCCGAGCGGATGAGGGTCTCGGCGATGTTGAGAGCGTCCTCGCCGCTCTCCGGCTGGGAGACGAGAAGATTGTCCACATCCACGCCGAGGATGCGCGCGTAACGCGGGTCGAGAGCGTGCTCGGTGTCGATGAAGACGGCGCGGCCGCCTTTCTTCTGCGCCTGCGCGATGAGGGAAAGGCAGAGGGTCGTCTTGCCGCTGGATTCCGGCCCGTAGATTTCCGCGATGCGTCCGCGAGGCAGGCCGCCCACGCCTAGGGCAAGGTCGATCGCGACGGAGCCGGTCGAGATCACCTCGATATTGATCTTGGAAGCCTCGCCGATGCGCATGATGGCGCCTTCGCCGAACTGCTTGTTGATGGCTGAAAGCGCGAGGTCCAGCTCCGCGCTGCCGCTGCTGGCGGCTTCCGTCTTGGGGGTCTTGGGCATGGTATTGGGAAAGGTTTGAGGGTTTCTGGCAGGGGGGCCGCACTCTCGCGCGGGTCCATGTGTGGATACTGGCAGCGCGTCCAAGAACCTGCAAGAACAAATGTAATAATGTTCACTAGACAGTGAAACCTTGCACCAACGCACCCGGGAAGCCGGCACGAGGGCATGAAAATGCCCGCGCGTGAGACATCGTGCGGGCGGCAATCGTCGAGGGGAAAATGGTGGGAGAGCGGGGACTCGAACCCCGGACCTCCTGCGTGTGAAGCAGGCGCTCTAACCAACTGAGCTACTCCCCCGTTGGGAAGGGGGTAAAGTGCACATGCCGCATCGCGTTGTCAACCAAACAAGTTGTGGCTTTTTTCGGAAGAAGGTTGGACAAATCCCCTCTGTCAGCGGGCGCGGCCCTTCAAAACCGCATCGGAATCACGGATTCGCAAACAATTGTCCATCAATCCGTAACAATGAAACTTTTATTCGCATAACGTTTTATGGTTGCCCGTTTCTTTGTGCCGTCCCTATCCTGTGCTTTTCAGCCCCAGGCTTCGTTTCCACGCCCCATTCCCGAACCGGGTTAACTTTTTCAAAGCCTGGCCGATACCCCAACCAGCAGGTTGAACTGCATTGGGGAAAGCAGTATGGCACAACAGTTTGACAGCGATCTCTTAAGAAAGATCGACGCGATGACGCCGGATCAGCTCATCGCGTTCAAACAGGTTTGTCCCACGGACCTGCGGCACTACATGAACGTGCAGCGCGCGTGGATCGAAGAGGATATCTATTACCTCGGCTGCGAGCTGAACCGCCCGCCCTCGCCTTCGCAGATTGCCGAACGCATTCTGACCGGCAAGCAGTCCCGCCGCTTCCGCGCCTATTACGCGATGCGCTATCCGGAAAAAGTCAGCTGTCCGGAATCCCTCGCGCTGCTCCAGTAGTGTGTCAGGGTTTCACTCCGCTCAGGAGCGCCTTTGCCGATCCCACGCCTTCCGGCGTCATTTTATGTACGCCGACTCCTCGGGAAAGGAAGCGGTTCACTTCCGCGCAACGGCCTTCCAGATCGCCTCGGAGACCTTTGTGCAGCGGCGGAAGACCTCAAGGCTCAGGTTCTCGTTCGGCGAATGCATGCAGGAATCCGGCAGGGCCACGCCGAGCATCAGGGCATCCATGCCGAGGATGCGACGGATGTCCGAGAGGATGGGCACGCTGCCGCCCTCGCGCAGGTAATGCGGCGGATTGCCGAAGCTGGCGCGAACCTCGCGATCCGCCGCAGCAAACGCGCGGGCTTTTGCCGAATCGAGCCCCTCGCCGGAAAGGTGCGGGGGCAGGACGACGTAGGGGTCGCCCGCGCTGTGGTGGATGATTTCCATCGTCACCCCCTGCGGACAGCGCGCGCGAATCGCCTTGTCCACAAGGTCCAGAATGGCTTCGCCCTCCTGATCGGGCACGAGGCGGCAGCTGATCTTGACCGAGGCTTTGGCGGGGATGATCGTCTTGCTTCCCGGCCCCTGATATCCGCCGGTGATGCCGTTATATTCAAGGGTGGGACCGAAGGAGCGGGACTCGAAAACCCCGTATCCTTCCGGCGTGACGAATGCGGGAACGCCGAGAAGTTTCTTGTAGGCCTCCACATTGTCGCCCATGCGGGCCAGTTCGGCCTTCTCCCAGTCCAGAGCCGGGCGCACCGCGTCGTAAAAGCCGGGAATCGTCACGCGGCCCTTCTCGTCGTGCAGACCGGCGCAGAGCTTTGCGAGCGCGCGGATCGGGTTCATCACAGGTCCGCCGTTGATGCCAGAGTGCAGGTCCTGCTTAGGCCCGCGCAGGATCACCTCCAGGCAGGCAAGGCCGCGCAGCCCCGTCGTGATCGTGGCGTCGTCCGGCCCGGCGTTGTTCGTATCGCTCATGAGGACGAAGTCACCGGCAAGCTCCTCCTTTTTCGCCTCCATGACGGCGGCTAGGTTCACGCTGCCGACTTCCTCCTCGCCCTCGACAAGGAAGGTGGCGCGTACAGGGAAGTCCGGATACGCCTCCAGCAACTTCGCAAAGGCCGCGATGTGCACCATGAGTGGCCCCTTGTCGTCCGCCGTGCCGCGACCGTACATGAAGCCATTCTTCACCACGGGCTCGAAGGGCGGCGTGTTCCACTCGTCGAGCGGGTCCTGCGGCTGCACGTCGTAATGGCCGTACACCACCACGTGGGGCCAGGCAGGGTCGCCCCCGCGTCTGCCGATCACCACCGGATGCCCCGGCGTCGGCACGACCTCGACCTCGCATCCGCAGTGCCTGCGCAAAAGCTCCGAAAGGAACCGCACCGCCCCGTCCATGCCCGCCTTCGCGGACGGATCGGCGGATACGCTCCCGAAACGGACAAAATCGGCAACGGCTTTTTCAGCGTCAAACATAGCTGCGAGCATCGCCCGCAAAGGCCAGCGACGCAAGCGCGCAAAACGTCAATAGAGTCGCCGGACACCTTCTATCGCCGCCATTTTGCGGTCGTTCGTCAGAACGGTGCAGTCGCGATCCGCGTAATCGTCGGCAATCAGACGGTCGATCAGTCCGCAACCCTCCCAAGACGCGAGAATTTGGAAAATCCGCTCGCACGCAAGCGGCATCACAAGCCCGCCCCGAAGAACCGAGGCAATCGCGGCGCGGGCATCGGGTTTGGAAACTCCGTAATGGTGTTGAAGGACGATGTATGCCTCGCCGATCACCATGTTGGAGACGTAGAGCGTTTCCGATTCCTTCTCCGCGAGTGTCGTAAGCAACGCAAGGGTTTTTTCGTACTCGCCCGGCGAATCGCCCGTCAGAAGCTGCACGAAGATGGATGTGTCAATTCCGCAGGTCCGGGTCTTTTTTTGCATTGCGTAACTCCTCAAGATCGAACGAACCCGCGCCCTTGAGCAAGCGTCCCCGAAGCGGTGCGAGCATCACTAACTTCACCCGCGAGGGGCGGATGTAGAAACCATCCGCGCGTTTCTCGATCACGATGGAATCGCCCGCGGAAAGACCCATCTCATCCATCACGGACTTGGGAAAGGTCACCTGCCGCCGCTCGTGATTTTCGACCTGCGGATCGTCGGCATGACACCAACCTACTCCACCTTACTAGGTTGTAAAACAAGCAAAGAGCTACACCACCACCTGCTCCACGATTTCTAGGCCGTGGCCGTGCAGGGCGACGACCTTCTTGACGGAGCTTGTGAGGAGACGAATCTTCTTAAGGCCCATTGCGGAGAGGATCTGCGCGCCGAGACCGTAGCCGCGCGCGTCGGGCACGCCGGGGGTGACACGCCCCTTCGCGTCCGACGCGGGAATCTGAAGTCCCGCATTCTCATGCGTCAGATACACAAAGGCGCCGCGACCCTCCCTCGCGATGGCGGACAGAGCCCGTCCCGCGATGCCGCCGTGACCGGCCTTTTGCGAGAACACGTCGCCCAGGAGGTTTTCCGAATGCATGCGGACCAGCGTCGGCGCCGCCGTCAACTCGCCCATTGTGAGGGCGTAGTGCAGGCGGTGGTCGATGCAGTTTTCAAAGACGCGCAGTGTGAAGGTCCCGTAGTCGCTCTCGAAAGGTTCGCTGCGCACTTCCCTCACGAGGCACTCGCGCGAGTGCCGGTATTCGATGAGGCTCGCCACGGAGAGGAGCTTGACGCCGAAACTCTTCTTGAATTCGGCAAGCTGCGGCAGGCGCGCGCAGGTGCCGTCCTCGTTCAGAATCTCGCAAATGACCGCCGCCGGATTGAGGCCCGCGAGTCGCGCGAGGTCCACCGCCGCCTCGGTATGGCCCGCCCTTTCCAGCACGCCGCCGGGACGCGCGCGGAGCGGGAACATGTGGCCGGGCTGCGCAAGCTTGTCCGCCGTAGAGGACGGATCGCCCAGCACCTTCGCGGTGCGGAAGCGGTCCTGCGCGCTGATGCCCGACGTCACGCCCTCCGCCGCATCGACACTGACGGTGAAGGCCGTGCCGTGGCGGTCGCGGTTCACTTTTGCCATTTCGGAGAGGCCGAGGCGCTCCAGCTGCGCGCCGGTGAGGGGCACGCAGATCAGGCCGCGCGCATGGCGGAGCATCATGTTGATCCCCTCTGGGGTCAGCTTGTCGATGGCGATGACAAGGTCCCCCTCGTTTTCGCGATTCTCGTCGTCCGCGACGACCACGGGCCGCCCCGCCGCCACATCGGCGACAACCGCCTCCACGCTGTCGAACACTCCGGCATCTGCCTCACGGCTTCTCATATGAGGGATGGAGATTAGGTGGGCAGTGCTCCCCGCGCAAGCGCCGAGGATTGCGCAGCTCACTTCCCTTCTTGCAGGAGGAACGCGCCTCCCCTATCAAAACAACATGTCCCCCCGCAAAACCCCGTCCGTTCAAGTGATTGTCTGGATCGCCTTGTATGTCCTGATGGTCGCCCTCTCCGCCTGGCACCCAAAGGACACGCTCACCTGGTGGCTCGAAATTTTCCCGAGCGCCATCGGCGTGGCGATCCTCGCGGCGACGTACCGGCGCTTCCCGCTCACCCCGCTCCTCTACTGGATCATCCTCGTCCACAGCGCTATCCTCTACATGGGAGGACATTACACCTACGCGGAGACGCCTTTCCCGAACCTCTTCGGCGACCTTTTCGGCGCCGGGCGCAACAATTTCGACAAGATCGGCCACTTCTTTCAGGGCGTGACCCCGGCGCTCCTCACGCGCGAACTATTGATCCGCACCTCGCCACTCGGGCCCAGCAAGTGGCTCTCCTTCGTTTCGGGCTCGGTCGCGCTCGCCTTCAGCGCCTTCTACGAGTTCATCGAATGGTGGACGGCGGTTCTGGGCGGGGCCTCCAGCGAGGCCTTCCTCGGCACGCAGGGCTACGTGTGGGACACGCAGAGCGACATGTTCATGGCCCTCATCGGTGCCACAGTCGCCATTGCCGCCCTCTGGAAGTTGCAGGATAGTCAGATCGCAAAGATCCGCGCCACGGGCAGGATCTAATCCACTTCCGGAGCGCCAAGGGCGCGGCATGAGACAGCCCGGGGGTGGAGTCCGTATGGCCGGACCCCCAGGGAGGTGATTACGCCAAGGCGATCAATTCGCGCGTTTCCGGCACGTCGCGGATGATCTGGCTCGGCAGCGGGCCGACGCCGACGTAGCGCAAATTCGGGAGGGTCCCCGGCCACTTGTGGCCCTCGTAGGCGACTTCGAGGGTCGCCTTGACCATCGCCGCGACGTAGCGCTTCGCATTGGCGGGCAAATCGGCAAAGTGGCGGACGCCCGAGACATCCTCCTCCCATCCGGGGAGCTGAAGGTACACGGGGCGCAGCTTCGCCTGCACCGTCCAGTCGCGCGGAACGTGGCGGACGATCTTGCCGGACTCATCGAGGTAATGCGTGCAGATGAGGAGCTCGCCGCCGTTCCACGCGCCCTCGTAGGACAGCGCGTCCAGCTTGTTCACCATCATGTCGTCGAAGCCCGCGTAGCGCAGGGCGTCGCCGCGCTCGACGGCGTCGAACCAGCCGACCATGCGCTGGCGGCCCGTGGAGGTGCCGTATTCGAGCTTGCGGAGCTTGACCGCGAGGGGATGCTCCAGCGGCATCTCGGTGAGGAAGACGTGATTGCCCACCTTGGTGTCATACGCCTTGCAGACACCCATCACGTGCAGCGGCTGGAGCGGCACACAGGCGCTGTTGAAGAATTCCTGCGCACAGGTGTGTGAGGCAGTGAGGCTGCGGGTGAAGCCGAAGCGTTTGTCCAGCCAATAGCTCTGGCCGAATTCCGCGATCACGTAGCGACCGGAGTCGATGGTGGAAAGGACCTTTTCGCGCAGTTCGCCGATGTTGCTGGCGATCTTCCGCCCGGCGGACCAGTACGTCTCCACAACCGCGTCCTCGTCGAAGGTGAAAGGCGTAGCCCCCTTGAAGCGCGTGAAGTCGAACTCGTCCTTTGTGAAGACGCCCTTTTCGATCATCGCACCGTTTGCGCGCACCTCCGCCGCCGTGAGGGTATCGAAGAAGGAATTCCATTTTTCCTCATCGACGAGGCACACGTGCTGGATCGTCCGCGCGGCGCGCTGGAGGCGAGCCTTCATGCGCCGGGCAAAGGCATCCTTCTCGCCAAGGAACTCGTAATAGAAAATCTGGAGGTGACCCGTCTCGTCGCAGTACGCGGGCGAAATGCCGCGGCCTGTGGAGCCCCGGGACACGTCGCCAATCACGTTCACGCGGTAATGTTCGAAGGCGAGGTCCAGCAGCCGGTGCGAGAGGTCGCTTAACATCGTCTTCTCGTCGATGAGCAGGCGCGGCAGGACGGAGTAGCCCGCGTCCTCGATGTAGGCGGCTTCCCACAAAAACTTGCGGGGATCGGCCACCACGCCCGCGCCGATGCCGAGGACCGGCACGTCCGCGCACACGACACCCGCCGGGAAAAGGTTCAGCTTCAGCCCGCCGCAGGTGTGGCCCGAGTTCGCGCCGCCGTTCACCTTGAGAACCATGCCCACCGGGTCGGCGAGGCCTGTGGCCCCCTTCAGTTCAGCAATGACTTCCGGGATGAGCCGGCCCTTGCCCTCGTCGCCAAAGCTGATGCCGCAGTCGGCGATGATCCTGCCCTTGAACGCTGTCTGTGCCACGATGGGAACCCTGCCTGTGTTTGGTTGCTGGTGAATGGGGCGTACTCTCGCGCCCAAAGGGCCGAAAATACCGCCCCCGCCGAATTCTGCAACCGGAATCGAACTAGGCTTGGCGCTCAGAGTCGTTCCCGCTTGCGCTGCATTCCGATGGCGTCGGCGGCGATGAGGGCCTCCAGCACCTTCTGCGGGGTGATTTCGCCCTGCTCGTTGTGCGTGCATTCGCCCTTGGCGCAGGCTTTTTCCGCAGCGGGGGCAAGGTGCGCGCGGTCGTAACCGGCTAGGCCCAGATCCGCGAGGGTCGTCGGCAGGCCGATACTCTCGCAGAAGGCGTACACCGCGTCCGTCTCCTCCGGGGAGGCGTCCGTCAGCGCAAGACCCGCAAGTACGCCGTAGGCCACCTTCTCGCCGTGGTAGAGGCGGTGCGTCTCCGGCAGGGCGGTCAGGCCGTTGTGGATGCCGTGGGCGCTCGCGAGGCCGCCGCTCTCGAACCCCACGCCCGAAAGCAGGATGTTCGCCTCCACGACGTGATCGAGGGCCGGGCTCACGGCATGGCGCTCGCACGCCAGTTTCGCGGCAAGGCCGTACCGGGTGATCGTGTCGTAGCAAAGCCGCGCGATGCCCATGCCCGTCAGGGACGGCAGGCCGCCGCAGGGGGTCACGGCCTTCTTCGCGTAGCAGGAACGCGCCTCGAAGTACGTGGAAAGCGCGTCGCCCATCCCGGCAACGAGGAAGCGCACCGGGGCGCTGGCGATGACGGCGGTATCGACGAGAACCATGTCGGGATTCGCCTTCTGGTAATACACGCTCTCGAATTCGCCCTTGTCCGTATAAAGGATTGCGCAGCCGCTGCACGGGGCGTCGGTCGAGGCGATGGTCGGGACGATGACGACCGGGATGCCGAGCTTGTCCGCCACGATCTTCGCCGTGTCGATCGCCTTGCCTCCGCCCATGCCGACGAGGACGTCCACGTTCTTCTCCGAAGCCAGCGCAGTGACGCGCGCCACTTCCGCCTGAGAGCACTCCCCGCCGAAGCGGAGTGCTTCCAGTTTCTTCGTCGCGTTCTCCTGCGATGCGGCGAGAATCTTTTCGCCCGAGCCCGAGGTCAGGACGAGGCCCTTCTTGCCATAAAAATCAACGATGGCGGGAAGGTCGGCGATCGCGCCCTGTCCCTGAAAGTACTTACCGGGGAATTGTATCCGCTCAAGCATGTGCGCCTTTCTCGGAAAAAAGAGAATGCGAAAAGCGGAGCGGACGCAAGAACGAGTCCCGGAGTGGCAGGATAGTTACAGCTCCACCGTGCCCGCCTTGAGGCGCGTCGCGAAGTCCTGCGCTCCCTTGGAGTAATACCGCTTCCCGGCGACGACTTCCAGAATCGCCTTGTTGAGCTCGGCCAGGCCGTAGGCCTTTTCCACAAAGGCGTGCGCGTCGCCGTCGAGGGCGGTCTTCACGGAGCGCGCGTCGAGCGAGCCGGAAAAGACGATGACCTTGGTTTCCGGGAGCTTTTTGCGCAGTTCGATCAAGAGGTCGAGGCCGCTCGCGCCCGGCAGGCGGATATCCTGCACGATCACGTCGGGCTTCTCCTTCAGGCACCGCGCCAGTGCCGCGGAACCGTCGCTCTCGTAGCCAAGGTACATGAAGTCCGGGAGCATCTGCACATACTCACCGAAGAGCTCGGTGAGCATCGCCTCGTCCTCGATCATCAGGATGCGTTTCATGGGAAACGACCCATGATACACCCGATTCCGGACGCTTCGCAAGCAGTTATCCCTGCGATGGATGGATCAAGCAGACGAGCGGCTCTTCCGTTCGTTTTCGCATACCTGTCGGGTTACAATTTATCCATCGAATCCAGACCGCCGATCCGTGCAGCGACGAGCATTGCCGCCGCCGTCACCGCCGTCTCCGTCCGCAGGACCCGGGGGCCCAGGTGCACGAGGAGCGCGCCGGATTTCCGCGCCGCGTCCCGTTCGGCGCCGTCCCATCCGCGCTCGGGACCGACAAAGAGGGAGACAGGTTTATCCGTCCGTTTCTCCCATCGGGCAAGAGGCGCTGTCGCCTCGTAATTGTCGGCAAAGAGAATCTCGCACCCCACCGCCGCATCGAGCGCCTGCGAAACGCACTCGTGATGGAACACCGGCGGGACAAAGGTGGAAAAGGCCTGCTGCACGCCCTCTTCCAGAAGGCTCCGCCATTCCCCATCCGTCCAGAGCGAGCTTTCCGCGTAGGAGCTCTCACCGCGCAGGCAGCGGACAAAGTGCAGCTCCGCAAAGCCGAGGGGCCCGGCCTCGCGCAGGATCTTGCGCATTGTCTGAGGACGGGAAAGTCCCGCGAAGAGCCGGAGGGGCAAGGGCGGCGGCGGAAGGTAACCCCATGTGAGGGAAAGAAGCATCCCCGCCGCGTCGTCGGCCACGATGCGGGCCTTGCCGCGCGGGCCGTTTACGGCGCCAATGTCAAAAGTGTCCCCCACCCTCATCCCGAGGATCTTGCGCACGTGCGCTGCGCGAGGATCCACCGCGTCCAGAAGAAGCGTTTCCGAGATCCCGGGAACGAGCATCAGGTTCATGCGCGGGAAGCGGTTACTGCGCCCCGCCCGCGCGGATGCGACCAAGTTCGTCGCGAATCTGGGCCGCGCGCTCGTAATTCTCTTCGCGGATGGCCTCCTGCATCTGCGCCTCCAGCTCCTCGACGCGCGTTGCACCGGCACGGGGTGCGGAAGAGGGCGCCTCCACGACCTGTCCCGGCTTCACCGGAATCTGCGGCAGACTCTCGGGCGAGGCTCCCGCCGCGTCCATCACGGCATCGGCCACGAAGACCGGCGCGGAAAGGCGCACGGCCAATGCAATGGCGTCGCTCGGGCGGGCGTCGATCTTGATGACGCTGCCCTCGTATTCCACCTCGATCGTGGCAAAGAAGGTGCCCTCGCGCACGTTGTCCACCGTGACGCGGACGAGGCGCCCGTGCAGGGCGGAAAGGAGCGCGCCGAGAAGGTCGTGCGTCAGGGGCCGGGGCGTCGGCATGCCTTGGAGCTTTACGGCAATGGCCTGAGCTTCCAGAAGCCCGATCACAACCGGCAGGAAACGCTCGCCGTCGGCCTCGCGCAGCACGATGGCACACGTTCCCCCTCCCGAGGGCACGAGCGACAGCGACGCGATCTCGACGCGGACGTATTCCATGTCCCGCAAAGTAGCGCATTTGAAACCGCGCGTCAATGGAATGCACCTTGATGCTTGACAACGCGCGCGGCTTGGAGAGTCTTTCAACCTTTCTCCGGACGGAACCGCATTCCGACCGGCGGAAGGCACCAAGCTCGGGTGGCGAAATTGGCAGACGCGCAAGATTCAGGATCTTGTGCCGCAAGGCTTGCGGGTTCAAGTCCCGCCCCGAGCACCATTTGGGAACCCCTGCGGAAGGCGGTTCCGAGGTTTTCGCCCACCGCAACCTTCTCGGGTTCAATCTCTTTCAGAATCGCCTCGTTATCGCACTCGTTTTGCGCTTGGACGGCGATGGACAGATTTGGACCTGTTTTGCCAGCGTTTTGTGGCAAATTCAGTGGCAAGTGGAGCGCGCGGATGAAGCGGTCGAACTTTTCGACGGTTTCGGCGAGCGGCAACTGCGTCCGGTCCGTGTAGGCGCGGTCGGTGAGGTTCAGGCAGTGGTGGCGCGCGAGGTGTTGCGCGACGAGCGCCGGGACGCCTTCGAGGTGAATCTGAAGGATCGTGACATACGTCCGCCGGAAGGTGTGCCGGGTGATGCCGCGCCCCTTGTCGTCGATGAGCGCGATTCCAGCCGCCCGCAGGTCGTGCTGGAAGGTGTTCATCTGGGGAAGGCCCGGAACGAGCACGCGCGCGGTTTCGC
This sequence comes from Puniceicoccales bacterium Verruco_01, assembly GCA_001604565.1. Lineage (GTDB taxonomy): Bacteria > Verrucomicrobiota > Verrucomicrobiia > Opitutales > Oceanipulchritudinaceae > Verruco-01. The sequence goes on from LVBV01000018.1 coordinate 17,480, forward strand.
GGATGCTGGCCGGTTTCCGCAGCCGCAGCATATCGGCGAGGATGCGGGGAATCGGAACGATGTCGGCGCGGCGGGACTTCGTGGCCACGGCGCGCAGGCACAGGCGCGGATTGTCCCCGTCAAGGTCCGCGACATCGCGCCACTGAAGGTTGCGGGCCTCGCGGACGCGCAGGCCGGTGCAGAGCAGGAGCATGTAGGCGAACTCGTTGCGCCCCGTGGCGAAGTTCAGGAGCTTCCTTAACTCGTCGGGTGTGAAGGCGCGGCGCGAATCGCGTTCGCGGACGCGGTTGTCCACCTTGTCCAGACGTTCCAGCGGGTTCTTTTCGAGAAGCTCCTGCTTCACTAGCCAGGTGAGGAAGGATCGGGGCGCGTCGAGGTAATGGTTGAGCGTCTTGGGCGAGAGCTTCTGCCTGCGCCGCCATTCGAGGAAGTCCGCCGCGCGAATGTCGCTCACCTGCTCCCACTTGCAGGCGGCGGCGAGGGTGTGCAGGCGCTGGCGGACCACCTTGACGTAATCGTGCGCGCAGCCCTTCTTCTCCAAGTCTTCGAGATACGACTGAAACAGGCCCTCAATCGGCTTGCGGGCGGTCTCGCGCATCTGGCGCGGGGCGATGAGGCCCTTGCGTTCGTCCTCCTCGTCACGGAGGATTTGGCGCAGCTTCAGGACAGCCTCCTCCTTGTCGCGCGTCTTGAGGGACACGTCGTGCATGCGCGGATCGTCGCCGATTGTGTAGCGGGCGCGATAGGTCAGGCTTTGTTTCGGCTTGAAGATGTGATGCATGGATCTCCTTTCCGCGCTTTTTTGAGATACGCCTCAAAATCCTTTGGATAGACCATCAGGCGCCCGCCGAGGCGTGCCGAGATGAGCCTGCCGCGCATGATTTCGCGCCGCACGGTCTTGACGCTGAAACGCAGCGCCCCGCCGACCTCCTCAAGCGTCATGGGAGCCCCGCCAATCGTCCGCAGGGTGATTTCGCTGGCGTAACTGGAGGCTTGCGAGGTCATGACGCTTTACAGATGCCCTCCGAAGCCGGGCGGAAGCGTGTTCTTCTTCCCGATGTTCTTGATTTTCAAGGTGAGGTAATCGGCAACGGCTTTCGGAAGACCGCCGTCCCCGTCAACGCCGAGCATTTCGTCAACAACGGTCAGGCGCTCCTTCTCGTTCTTCCATTCCATGAATTTGCCCTGCCAGTCCGGGCGGCTGCCTTCCAGTTCCTCGGCGGAGATGTATCCCTGCTTGACGGCGCGCTCCTCAAGTTCCTTGCGCCATGCCTGAAGCTCCGAGACAGGTATGTATCCGTAGGGCTCCGAGCGCAGAATCTTGTTCTTGCCGAAGAGAGTCGTGCGGCGGTGCGTGACGTGGAAAAGGAAAATCGTGAGCTTTCCGTCATTGATGCGCTTGTTGACGGCAGCGCGGGAAACGGGGCAATACATGTTCGCACCGCCCGGCGAAACCGTGTGCCCCACCACGTCGCAAAGCGCGTCGAACCAAGCGGAGGCCTCTTCCTGCGGCCCGTCCTTCCGGTAGATGTGCGTCCCCGGATTGGGCTCCCCGAAGATGTGTTTCAATTCCTCGGGGATTTTGACGAATGGAAAAGATTCGGTTGCCATGATGTCCATCTATTCGGTAATTTCCTAAACGTCAACCTAAACCTTTTAAATTTCCCCTTGATTCCATACTATCGAGATTGCATGATTATCTTGTCATGAAGATTGAAATTTACCTTACAGTGGATGGAGACAAACATCAGGTTGATGATTTTGAGGTGGAGATCGTCAACAATGATAGGGAAAGTGTGCATCAATTTGGGCAGCTCGATTCCATAAGCCAAACACTACGAGCAACAATTAGATTAAATGAAAAGATTGATTTCGGAGATGATGAATTAGGAGGGAATCATCTGCGCGATTGCGCCGTGGTTTTCGTTATCGACTCAACCTCCCACAAAATACCTATCAGTGTGCCAATGTTTTGCAGGAGAGATGCTAAAGGATTCTTGTATTCTGCACGAGTACTGTGATGCGAATGTGTATTCGAATCATGGACAGTTATTCTCGATGAGTAACAAGGAAAGGGCCGCGGCTGGCGCGCGGCCCTGCGGGCCGTGCGTCAGCCTGCGTCCTTCCCAGAGTTAACCCGTGCGGCAAGAACACGTCAGCGGCAATCAGCGTCCGCGTGCTTCACCCAAGGCAAAGACTCCTCGCCGGTAGGCAGGGGATGGGAAAACGTTGTTTCCCCATTCCCGGAGCAAGGATGTGCGGGGAGTTCGTTCGTCGCGGCGGGCTGTCAAGAGCGATCAAGCATAAACGGCCTGCGCCCCACCTGCGGCGGGTCCCCTCCATTTATCCCTAGATCGCTGGTTGACAGTGGCTTGCATTGGGAGAGGAAGAGGCGGCAAAGGCTCCCTCCGCAACGCGCAGGAGTTTCCCCTGTCGTACGATCATCGTCTTGCCGTCCTCCGTCCCGAAGCGCTCCACGCGGTATTCCGCAAGCGCGAACTTCGGCAGCCTCGGCCAGTCGAACACCTTCTCCCCCTCGATCCTGAGGCGCGGGTCCGCCGGATCGAGGAATTCCTCAACCTTGGCGAGCGCCGACCCGCAAAGGAGGTTCTGCACAACCTTCACGACCTTCCCGGAGCCGTCCCGCTTTTCCAGAAGGTAGGCGTTCGAGACAACCGCGATCCCCCGCAGCAGAATCCCCTGCGGGTCAAAGGAGGCGAGTTGCCCGTTTGTCAAGCTGCCGTCCATTCGAGCAAATCCTCCCCGCAGGTGATGAGCACGCGCTCCTCGCCGAGGTATCGGTCCTCAACCGCGAGGTGCAGCACCATTTGCACGAGCATCGTGCGGAAGTTCTCCCGCAACGGCACGCAGCAGAATCGCCGCACCCCCTCGCCCCCGCTTTCGAGAAGCCCGAGCTTTTCCCAGCGTTCCAGCCGCTCGCCGATGTTCCCGGCTTCACGGCGCCTGTGGGCGGGCCTGTCGGAGCCCTCGGCCTCGACCGCTTCCGGCTCCTTCGCTTCCGCCTTCTCCTTGAGAAAGCCGTGCGAGGACTGGAACACGCGGAGCCGCCCGCGCCGCAGAATCCATTCGGGCAGCTCGAAGCCCTTGCAGACGTATTTGAGCAGGTAGAGGAAGTCGCGCGAGCTGATCCGCTGGACGTTGCAGCGCCCGAGGCCCCACAGCGAATTGAGCAGTTCGCCGGGCAGAAACCTGTTTGTAAGGAAGATGACATGGAAGTGCGCCCAGCCGTCGCGGTGAAACTCAATCTTCACGCAATACGGCGCGTCGATTTCGTAACGCTTGCCCTCCCACTCGACTCCCTGCCGCAGCCGGTAGAAGACACGCCGCAGTTTCGCGCGGGCATGCTCGAAGGCCGCCTCCGGGTCACCCCCGCAGGTCTCGCGCGCAAGCGTGAAGGTGAGGAAGAGCTTCCCCGACACGTCCGGCAACCGTGGCGTCAACCGCCGCAGGACTTTCTTGATCCCGCGAGGATGGAACCACGACGCCGGGACATACTCCCGAAGCACCGCCCGGATCATCGCGCACCTCCCTTCGAGGCGCGAACGAGCGTCAGAACGGCCTGACGAACATGAGGCGAAAGCGCGGGCCAGATCGCGACGATTTCGGCCACTTCCGCCCACGGATCACCACTAAAAAGTGGCAATTCCACTGGCAAATAGCGCTCCGACGGATTCGGAACTCTTTCGCTGTCAGGAGCAACCGAAGCGCCGACTTTGGGTTCAAGTCCCGCCCCGAGCACCAGCCTTTCTCTCCTGTTACGGGTACGCAAAAAAGCCCGTGGATTTTCGCCCGGGCCTTTGCGTAAAAATGACGGGGCTTCCCTACTCCGGCAGGTAGCCCTCAAAGTCCGTGACAGTCCACGGCAGGCCGCTCGCGGCGAGTTTTTCCAGGAACGGATCGGGGTCGAGCTGTTCGACGTTGAAGACGCCCGCGCCCTTCCAGACACCCGTCAGCATCATCATCGCGCCGACCATCGCCGGAACGCCCGTCGTGTAGGAAATGGCCTGCGCCTCGACCTCCTTATAGCACTCCGCGTGGTCGCAAACGTTGTAGATGTATTTGCGGAAAGGCTCGCCGCCATTTTTCCTGCCCTCAAACACGCAGCCGATGACCGTCTTGCCGCTGTAGTTGTGGCCGAGGCTGCCGGGGTCCGGCAGCAGGGCCTTGAGGAACTGGATCGGGACGATCTTCTGGCCCTGGAATTCCACCGGGTCGATGCGCGTCATGCCGACATTCTGAAGGACGCGCAGGTGATTGATGTAATTCTGCGAGAAGGTCATCCAGAAGCGGATTTTTTCGAGACCGCGGATGTGCTTCACGAGGGACTCCATCTCCTCGTGGTAGAGGAGGTAGCTGTCCTTCCTGCCGACGACGGGATAGTCGAAGTCGAAGTGGATGCTGGAATCGTCAAGGATCGCGGGGCTTTCCACCCACTGTCCGTCCTCCCAGTGACGGACGACCTGCGTCACCTCGCGGATGTTGATCTCCGGGTTGAAGTTCGTCGCGAAGGCGTGGCCGTGGCTCCCTGCATTGCAGTCGAGGATGTCCACGGTGCGGATCGTGTCGAAAAGGTGTTTTTGGGCATAGGCGCAGAAGAGGTTCGTGACGCCGGGGTCGAAGCCGCAGCCGAGGACCGCCATGAGGCCCGCCTTCTCGAATTTCTCCTGATATGCCCACTGCCAGCTATACTCGAAGTGTGCCACGTCCTTCGGCTCGTAGTTCGCCGTGTCGAGGTAGTTGACGTGCGCCTCAAGGCAGGCGTCCATGATCGTGAGGTCCTGGTACGGCAGGGCGACGTTCACGACCAAGTCGGGCGCGAACTTTTTGATGACGCGCACCGTGTCCGCCACGTCGTCGGCATCGACGCGATCGGTTTCCACCGTCACGCCGTACGCCTTCTTCACGGCCTCAGCAATCGCGTCGCACTTGGACTTCGTCCGGCTTGCCAGAGCGATTTGCGTGAACACTTCGGGATGCTGCGCGCACTTGCGCACCACAACATTGCTCACCCCGCCCGCACCGATGATCAGCACCTTGGCCATTTTACCACTCCCTTTCGAAGTACGTGTAACCCCGCAGCCCCTCCGCGAAGGCGTCCATCATCGCCTTGCGTTCGCCGTTTTTCAAAAATCCGGTTGCGATGGCGTCCTCCGCCATGTTCTTCAGGCGCTCGCGAATGCCCTTGAGGTCGTATTCCACGTAGGAAAGGACATCCGAGACCGAGTCGCCCTCCACGTCGCGCACGAAGCTGTAAGAGCCGTCCGCGTTCACGTGGATCGAGACGACGTTCGTGTCGCCGAAGAGATTGTGCAGATCGCCGAGCGTTTCCTGATACGCGCCGACGAGGAAGACGCCCAAATAGTACTCCTCCTTCTCCCGCAGTTCATGCAGGAGGATCGTGCGGCTCACACCCTGCCCCGCGGGAAAGCGGTCGATCTTCCCGTCGCAGTCGCAGGTGATGTCCGAGATGATCGCCGGATGCGTCGGCGCCTCGTTCAACCGGTGAATCGGCATGACCGGGAAGATCTGGTCGATGGCCCACATGTCCGGCAGGCTCTGGAAGAGGGAGAAATTCCCGTAGTAGATGTCGCAGAGCTGGCTGTCGATGGCGGCCACGTCCTTGGGAACCTGCTTGAGCGTCGCGGCGATGCGCGAGATCTTGATCAGGATGTGGCGGACGATGGTCTCGGCAATGGCCCTTTCCCGCAGGGTGATGTTCCCGTGTTTGAAGAGCTGGAGCGCCTGATTGCGGTAATAGAGGGCGTCGTTGCAGCATTCCTGCAAGGTCTTCACCGACACCGAATCGAGCGTCGCCATCAGGTTCCCGAAGAGATCGTCCGCCACCTTGGGCAGCTTCTCCGGAATCGGGCTCGGCACAAACGAAGAAACGTCAAGGATGTTGAAAAGGAGCATTGAGTAGTACGCCACGGTGACACGGCCCGACTCGGTGATGATCGTCGGGTGCGGCACGGCGTTCTTGTCGAGGACCGACATGACGGACTCCACCACGTCGTAGCAGTATTCCTCCACCGTGTAGTTACGGCTGGACTGCTCGTTGGTGTTCGAGCCGTCGTAATCCACCGCGAGGCCGCCGCCGATGTCGAGGTAGCCCATCTTGGCGCCCTCCTTCACGAGTTCCTCGTAGATGCGCGCGGCCTCCATCACCCCGGCGCGGATGTCCGCAATATTGGGAATCTGCGAGCCGATGTGGTAGTGCAGCAGGCGCAGGCAGTCCAGCATGCCCTCCTTCTTCAGGCGGTCGATCACCTCCACGGCCTGACTCATGTTGAGGCCGAAGACGCTGCCCTCCCCGCCCGACTCCGCCCACTGGCCCTCCGCCTGTGCGGAAAGACGGATGCGTAGTCCTATGAAAGGCCGCACGTCCAGCTTCTTCGCCCTCTCGATGATGAGGTCCGCCTCGCCGGGAACCTCCACGACGAAAAAGCATTTGTACCCCATCTTGACCGCGTAGAGACCGAGGTCGATGAACTCCTCGTCCTTGTAGCCGTTGCAGACAAGGCACGCCTCGCGGCTCTTCATGAGGGAGATCGCGGCGATCAGTTCCGGCTTGCTTCCCGCCTCCAGACCGTGGGCGTACTTGCTGCCGAATTCCGCGATCGCATCGACCACCTGCTCCTGCTGGTTCACCTTGACCGGGAAAACCCCGCGGAATTCACCACGGTAGCCGATCTGCTTGATGACGGAGCGGAAGGTCTCGTTGAGCAGCCGTATCTGTCCGCCTAAAATGTTCTCGATGCGGATGATGGCGGGCATCGCCATGCCGCGCTCCTGCACCTTTTTTGCAATGTCATACAGGCTGATGCGCGCGGGGGAATTTTTCCCGAGAGGGGTGACGAGAAGCTCGCCCGACTCCCCCACGGCGAAGTAATCCCCGCCCCAGCGGGACACGCCGTACAGTTCCGCCGCGTCGGCGGTCGTCCACTTGCCGATTTTATCCGGATCACGCCACATGGTCGTACCAAATCCCAAGAAAGAATGGTGAAAGACTTCGAGGAAACCATGCCGCCCCCAAACCCTGTGGAGATTGTGCGGAAAAGGCCGCCGTGCGCGTGCGTTTTTCCCACCGTTTTCCCCTGCGGGTCAGGCTGACATCCCAGACGGAGAGGCTGTAAGAAAAATCGCGTTGTGCAAAGCGTCGGATTTTTGAGACAGCCTCCGGACAAAGTTGCGCAACGTAAGAATGTGGGGGGCGTCTGTCAATGGGCTGGAAAGTGTTTTTTCAAGATTTTTGAGCCCCCGGAAAAACCCGGAGGACCGCCGCGTATCACGGCGTGAGACCGTCATTCATATATCGTTCATATATAGCCACTTGGATTCGCACGACGAAGCGGGCTTTTCCTGACGCGATTCTCCGCATCGACAGTGCGTTTCACAAAGGAAGTGAGTCCGCACACTAGGAGTGCATCCGTCCAACAGTTAAACGAGACCGGATTTTGACCGATCAATTGACGTAAAGCATATCCGAAACCGGTTCCCGCACGGCCCGGCTGTCCTTTTGCATGACCGAAATTTCCATCATACCGGACTGGACTCGAATCACGGGAAAAACTCCCGACGAACTGCGCATCGAACGGGAAAGCAGCCGTATCCTCGGCGAGCAGATGCTCGTCTCGGGAAAGACGGGGCTTGTCTGCGTGATTGCCTACGCACTGATGATCCTCGTGCTGCGGGCCGACGTGGCGGTCCTTGCCTGGTGCGCGGCAATGTGCCTTCTCTACGGAAGCCGGCACTACTGGCTTTCCGAACGACTGCGGAACAATCCACACTGGGCGGAGGAAAGCGTCTCGCTGAGGAAACTTGAGGCGAGCGTACTGGGCACGGGCATCGGATGGGGTATCGGGATCGCCCTCTTCACCTGGCCGGACCTGCCCCTCACGAGACTGCCCTTTCTCCTTGTCGCGATGGGGATGCTGACGATTTGCGGGCCCCTCATGGCGGCGCATCCGCGCTACGGCATCGTCTTCACCGTTCCTCTGCTTGTCGGAACCATAATCCACCTGTACCGGATGGACCTCGGTCAGGTGTACTTCATCACCACGTCGATCATCCTCTGCGCGATCACGGCCTTCGCGCTGGTTCTCACCTTCGAGATTCACCGAGTTCTTCGGATCAGCATCGTCCAGCGGCTGGAGAAAGAGGCCCTCGTGGAAAGCCTCACGCAGGCCCGCCAGAAGGCCGAGGACATCGCGAAGAGCAAGAGCGACTTCCTCGCCAGCATGAGTCACGAGATCCGCAACCCCGTGAACGGCCTGATGGGCATGCTGGACGTCCTGCGCGAGACCCATCCCACACGGGAGCAGGAGGGGTATCTGGACGTAGCCGCCAACAGCGCGCAATCGCTCCTGGCCCTGCTGAACAAGATTCTGGACTTTTCCAAGCTGGAGGTGGGAAAGCTGGAGCTGGAGAGCATTCCCTTCGACTGGATGAGCCTGACCGGCGAGACGGCGATGGTGAATCGCGTTCTCGCCTCGGAAAAAGGCATCGCCTTCCACCTGAGTTTTTCCGACACCGCGCCCGCCATCGTGCGGGGCGACCCCCTGCGCCTGCGGCAGATCCTGACCAATCTCCTTTCCAACGCCCTCAAGTTCACCGACGAGGGCTCCATCACCCTTTCCGTCGCGGCGGAGGACTGCCCCGACGGACGCCTGAAGCTCACCTTCTCGGTGAAGGACACGGGCATCGGCATGGATGAGGCCACGCGCTCGAAGCTCTTTGAAAAGTATCGGCAGGCCGACGCCTCCACGAGCCGCCGCTTCGGCGGAACGGGGCTCGGCCTTGCCATCTCGCGGGAACTGGCGCACCTCATGGACGGGGAGCTTTCCGTGCAAAGCACTCCCGGGCACGGCAGCGAATTCATCCTCACCGCCCGCTTCGTGCGGTCGAGCGCGGCGGAACTGGCAGCCTCGGGCGGCGAGGCGGGAGAGAAGCGTTACGAGGCCCGCGTACTTCTTGTGGAGGACGACCCCGTGAGCCAGCGCGTGGCGACGATGATGCTCCGGCGCTTCGGCATCGCCGCCGTGATTGCCTCAAGCGGCAAGGAGGCCGTCCGCCTCTTCTCGGAAAGCCGCTTCGATCTGGTGCTGCTGGATTCGCGCCTGCCGGACATGGACGGCGAGGCCGTGGCGAAGGCACTGTGCGCGCAATCCGCCGCAAGGGGCTCTTCGGCGAAGGATTGCCCCATCGTTTCCTTGAGCGGCGCCTGTCTGCCGGAGGACCACCAGAGGGCGCTCGCGGCGGGCGTGAAGGACTTCCTCGACAAGCCGCTCCGCAAGAAGGACCTGCGCCAGTGCTTGGAGAAGTGGCTCGGCGGCAGGTGATCCGGGTTTTTCACGGCCCCTACTTGACGGTTCGACCACGCTCCCTGACGTTTTTTCGTGCGAGAAACCGCCGTGTATGACGGAATGGCTCCGCGTTACCCCACGCTACGCATCGCCCGCGTCCGCAGTCCCATTCGTCTGGATCGCAGGAGTCGCAAAGCCTCTTTCCGGCGAATCCCCTCCGCCCTGGAAACCAACCCTGAACCGAGTAACCATGAAAACACTTCCGTTTTGCACCGCACTCTTTCTTGCGGGAGCCCTCGCCACACCGCTTTGCGCGGAGGACACCGTCGCCCCGGGCTCGAACCCGATCTTCCGCGACACATGGACCGCCGACCCCGCCCCGCTTGTCGTCGGCGACACGCTCTACCTGTATTGCGGCCATGACGATGCACACGGGGACCAGATGTTCAACATGCCCGAGTGGCTCTGCTATTCGACAAAGGACCTCATCCACTGGACGGCGCACGGGCCTGTGATGAAGCCGATCGACTACAAGTGGGCCATTCAGGACGCATGGGCGGCGCAGGCGGTGCAAAAGAACGGGAAGTTCTACCTGTACACCCCCGTCCGCAAGGGCGAACCCAACGTCTCGATGGCGATCGGCGTCGCGGTGTCGGAGAGCCCCACCGGTCCCTTCGTGGACGCGCGCGGCACGCCTCTTGTGACGGACGAAATGACGACGGGCCGCTCCGTGTGGAACGACATCGACCCGACGGTTTTCATCGACAATGACGGCAAGGCGTATCTCGCCTGGGGCAACGGCAACTGCTACATCGCGCCCCTCAAGAACAACATGATCGAGCTCGCCGGGGAAATCCGTGAAATCCCCCTCTCCCACTACGTCGAGGGCCCGTGGCTCTACCGTAGGGGCGACCTATACTACATGGTCTATGCGGGGATGAACGAGGGCGAAAAGAAATGGGAGACCATCCGCTACGCCACCGCGAAGAGCCTCGAAGGACCGTGGGAGGACCGCGGTGTTCTGACGGGAACCACCCGCAACAGTTTCACCATCCATCCCGGCATCGTTGAATTCAACGGGAAATGGATCCTCTTCTATCACGACGCGAACCTGACCCTGAACGGGGAAGGCGGGGCGCTGGGCCGCCGCGCCGTCTGCGCGGAATTTCTGGAATACAACGACGACGGCACGATCAAGCCGATCGTACAGACCGACGCGGGACTCTCCGCCGGCACTTCCTGTCAATAACCGCGCCCAATCCTCCTTTCATGAAACTTCCAGCGATCCTCGCCGCCTTGTTTCTCTCGGGCGCCGCCCTTTCCGCGTCCACACTCGCCAGTCCGGACGGCAGGCTCGCCGTGAAGCTGTCCCTTGAAGGCGGCAGGCTCTTTTACTCGCTGACCCTCGACGGACAGCCGATGCTGGAGGATTCGCCGCTCGGCCTTGAGACCTCCCTCGGGAGTTTCGCGGAGGGCCTGAGCGCGGAAGGAGCGCCCGCGACGCGCCGGATCGACGAGGAATACGACCTCCCGCACGGCAAGGTGGCGCACGTCCACTACGTCGCGAACGAACTTACCGAATCCTTCCGCAACACCGACGGAAACTTGATGGAGGTCACCTTCCGTCTCTCCAATCGCGACGCGGCCTTCCGCTACCGGATTTCCGGTCCTGACAAGTGGCGCGTCGTCGTAACGAAGGAGAACTCCGGCTTCCGCTTCCCGGCAGAGGCCACGGCCTTCGCCACCTGGCAGGCCAAGGCGGGCGGCGGCTTCGCGGGGACCAAGCCCAGCTACGAGGAGGGATACGAGCTTGACGCCGCAATCGGCACTCCCTCGCCGACGGGTCTCGGCTTCACTTTCCCGGCGCTCTTCCGCGTGGGGAGTGACGGCTGGGTCCTCCTTTCCGAGACAGGGACAACGGGCCGCTACGCGAGCACGCGGTTATCCGACCCCACGCCGGAGGGCCTCTACACCATCGCCTTCCCCGAAAAGGACGAAAACGGCGGCATCGGCGAAAGTGCGGTTTTCGGCGCCCTGCCGCTCGAAACGCCGTGGCGGACGATCACCGTGGTGAAAACCCTTGCTGGAATCGTGGAATCCACCGCCGCGACGGACCTTGTTACACCCCTGTACGAGCCCTCCCGCGATTACAAAGCGGGCCGCGCCACGTGGAGCTGGATCCTCTGGCAGGATGCGAGCATGAACTGGAACGACCAGGTCGCCTTCATCGACCTCGCCGCGAAAATGGGCTACGAATACATCCTGATCGACGCCTTCTGGGACGCGAACATCGGGCGCGAGAAGATGGCGGACCTCGTCGCCTACGCGGCCTCGAAAAAGGTGGGCGTCTTCCTCTGGTACAACTCCAACGGCGCCTGGAGCGACGCCTTCCAAACCCCGCGTGACAAACTCTCCCACGCGGCGGACCGCGAGAGGGAAATGGCATGGCTCGAAAAAATCGGGGTGAAGGGCATCAAGGTCGATTTCTTTGGCGGGGACAAGCAGGTGACGATCGCCCTCTACGAGGACATCCTCACCTGCGCGAACAGTCACGGCCTGATGTGCAATTTTCACGGCGCGACGATCCCGCGCGGATGGGAGCGCATGTTCCCGAACTACATGACGAGCGAGGCCATCACCGCGTCGGAAAACCTTGTCTTCTCGCAAAACTTCGCCGATGGCGAGGCGGAGCGCAGCACGATCCTGCCCTTCGTCCGCAATGCCATCGGCCCGATGGACTACGGCCCGGTATTCTTTTCCAAACGCTTTTCCCGCAGCGCCGATCATGGAAACGTCCGACGCACGGGCATCGGCTTCCAGCTCGCCACCGCCGTCCTCTTCCAGTCGCCGCTCCAGCACTTCGGCATCACGCCGGACGACCTGACGCCCGAGAACGCCGACGCCCTCGCCTTCCTGAAGGGAGTGCCCGCCGCGTGGGACGAGACGCGCTATGTGGACGGCTACCCCGGTAAATACGCCGTCCTCGCCCGCCGCAGCGGGAGCGCATGGTACGTCGCCGCTACGAACGGCGGAAAGGAGCCGAAGGCCCTGATCGTCGCCCTGCCCTTCCTCGCGGGGAAGACCGTGACGCTCCTGTGTGACACGGCGGAGCTGACCGCGGCAAAAAAGACGCTGACGGTTCCCGCGGAGGGCAGCGTGACGCTCGCCCTGCCCGTCGGCGGCGGCGCGGTGCTCTTCACGGAGTGAGTACGGTTTCCCCGTACATGAAAAGAGCGCGCCAGCGAAATATGCGCGCCCTTTTCAAAAGACTTTCGCCTAGACAATTACTTGCCGAGAGCGTCGATGACTTCCTTCGGGGCCTGCACCAGTTCCAGCAGGACGCCTTCGGAGCAAAGCGGAAATTCCTCGTTGCCCTTGGGGTGGACGAAGCAGATGTCGAAGCCGCTCGCGCCCTTGCGGATGCCGCCGGGGGTGAAGCGCACGCCCTTCGCGGTGAGCCACTCGACGCACTTGGGAAGGTCGTCGATCCAGAGACCGATGTGGTTGAGCTGCGGCTCGTTCACCTTCGGCTTCTTCTCCGGGTCGATGGGCTGCATGATGTCGATCTCGACGGCGCTGGCGCCCTTGCCCATGCGCAGAACGTCCTCATCGACGTTTTCGCGCTCGCTCTTGAAGGTCTTGACGGTCTCAAGACCCATGATGCCAACCCAGAAGTTGGCGAGCTTGCCCTTGTCGAGGCCGCCGATGGCGACCTGCTGAATTCCGAGAACTTTGAATGGTCTGTCCATGATGTTTACGGGTAAAGCGCCATTCTATGACAGGCGGGCCCTCCGGTTCAAACGGAATTCGCGGAAAGCGGGTCCACCGGGTTCGGATCAACTATCTGACGGGGTGGTGACAACGCCTGAAATTCATACACGGAGGCACTTCTGCTTGCCCGTTGCCGGACAAAGGATAGTCTCTGCCGAATACCCCATGAAAACGGTCAATGTCTTCTTTTGCGGCACGGGCGGACAGGGCGTCCTCAAAGCCGCCGAAATCTGTGCCGTCGCCGCGATGCGCGAAGGCTTCCACGTGAAGAAGTCCGAGGTGCACGGCATGGCCCAGCGCGGCGGCTCGGTGGAGTCGCACGTTCGCTTCGGCGCGGAGGTATTTTCCCCCCTCATCCCTGCCGGTCAGGCGGACGTGCTCGTCGGCTTCGACGGTGCGGAGGCCGCTCGCCTCAAGAGCATCCTCAAAGACGGCGGCAAGGACGTGACCCCGGCGCTTGCACAGGCGGGAAGCGTCATCACCTCGTCCCTCTTCATCAACACCTTCATGCTCGGAGTCCTCTCGAAATTCACCCCGATTTCCGAGACATCTTGGCTCGCGGCATTGCACGAAGTCTTCGCCGGGAAGCAGGAGGCCGAGAACGAAAGGGTCTTCCGCGCCGCCCGCGAACTCGCAATCTAGCGACGCTCCCGTTCACGGTTAAAGAATCCTGTTTTTTTCATCATTTCCCGCTCGTTCCCCGCGGACACCCCACTTACTCACCATCATGATCTGGAAACCTGAATTCGAATGCGCCGACCCCGCTGACATCAGAACCCTCGCGGGCAAGCGTCTGCGCTCCCTTGTGGAATACGTCTGCGCGAACAACCCGATCTACCGGAAGAAGCTGGCGGACGCCGGCGTGACTCCGGAGAAGATCAACTCGATCGCCGACATCGTGCGCCTGCCCGTGACGGTGAAGGACGACCTGCGCGACACCTATCCCTTCGGACTCTTCTGCGTCCCCCAGAAGGACGTGGCGGAAATCCATGTTTCGAGCGGCACGACGGGCAATTATACGGTGGTCGGCTACACGAAGGCGGATCTCGCCCTGTGGTCGGACGCCGTGGCGCGTTCGCTCGCGGCCTCGGGTGCCAATCCGGGCGACCGGTTGCAGGTGGCCTACGGGTACGGCCTTTTCACAGGCGGCCTCGGCCTGCATTACGGCGGCCTCGAAATGGGTCTCTCGGTCCTGCCCATGTCCTCGGGCCAGACACAGCGGCAGCTCAAACTGATGCAGGACTTCAACTGCCGCGTCCTCGCCTGCACGCCAAGCTACGCCCTCCACATGGCCGAGGAGGCAAAGGAGCTCGGCTTCGATTTCTCGCAGACGAAGTGGAAGATCGGCGTCTTCGGCGCAGAGCCTTGGAGCAACGCCATGCGCCAGGAGATTCAGGACAAGTGGGGTCTCAAGGCCTACGATATATACGGTCTTTCCGAAATTTCCGGTCCCGGAGTCGCCAACGAGTGCGAGTACCAGGACGGCCTGCACATCTGGTGGGACGTGTTCTACCCGGAGGTGCTGAACCCCGACACCTTCGAGCCCGTCCCCGAGGGCGAGCCCGGAGTGCTGGCCATCACGACCCTCACCAAGCAGGCGATCCCCCTCATCCGCTACGTGACGCGCGACGTGGTGACGCTCAACTACGCCAAGTGCCGCTGCGGGCGCACCTGCCCGCGCATCGGTCGCGTCACAGGACGCACCGACGACATGATCATCGTGCGCGGCATCAACGTCTTCCCCTCGCAGATCGAGCATGCCCTGCTCAAGATCGAGGGCACGCAGCCCTACTACCAGCTCATCGTCGATCGCAAGGCGGGCGGCATGGACGAACTCGAGGTTCTCGTGGAGGTGGAGCAGAGCTTTTTCTCGGACAAGATCAGCAAGCTGGAGGCCCTCGCGGCCACCATCCGCCAGAAGCTGCACGAAGCCCTTCTTGTCCACGTCAAGGTGACGCTCGTGGAACCCAAGACCATCGAACGCTCCACCGGCAAATCCAAGCGCGTCATCGACAGACGCAAGATGTAAGGAGAAAGACATGTACACCAAACAGCTATCCGTTTTTCTGGGAAACAAGCCGGGACGCCTTCTGGAAGTCTGCCGCCTGCTCGGCAGGGCTGGTGTGGACATCAAGGCGGCCAACATCGCCGAGAGCAAGGACTTCGGCATCCTGCGCCTCATCGTGGACAAGTGCGACGAAGCCCTCGCCGCGCTGAAGGCAGCCTCCTTCTCCGCCGAGTGCACCCCGATCGTGGCCGTGGAGGTTCCCGACCGTCCGGGCGGCCTCGCGCAGATTCTGGAAGCCATCGAGAAGGCGGGTCTCAACATCGAATACATGTACGGTTTCTCGATCCGCCATTCCGACGACGCCCTCATGGTCTTCCGCTTCGACGATGCGGAGAACGCGTCAAAGGCTCTCGCGGCGGCGGGCATCTGCATCGTCACCTGCGGGAAATAGCAGGCGATACTCCACTTCTCTTCACGGCCCCGGACACATGCCCGGGGCCGTTTTTTGTCCGCCCGCCACAATTGTGACGGACCGGGCCCTTGACATCACGATTGGGTTAATTTCTGATGACGAAGGCTGTTCCGGCACGGGCCGGGGTCAACAGACCGCAATTTCAACACCCTAGGGAGGGATCATGTTCAAGAGTATTTTGCCGAAGGAGGTCGAATTTTTCGATTTCTTCGAGCAACACGCCGCGCTGGGAATCGAAGTCTGTCGCGAACTCGTGGCACTGAGCACGGAAGGTGGCGACATCAGCGCCCGCGCGGGACGCATCAACGAGCTGGAGGGCAAGGCGGACCAGATCACCCACCAGTGCACCGACTCCCTGCACAAGACCTTCATCACCCCTTTTGACCGCACGGAAATCCACAGCCTGATCAAGCGGTTGGACGACATCGTCGATTCGGTGGACACCGCCGCCGCGCGCATGGTTCTTTACCAGCTCCACAATGTCCGTCCCGATGTGGTGGAGCTTGCAAAGATCCTTCTGGAATCCTCCGAGACGATCGCCGAGGCGATTCACCTCATGCGCAACTTCAAGAATTCCCCGCAGATCGAGGAAAAGTGCGCACGGCTCCACAAGCTGGAGTACAAGGCCGACATGATCCTGCGCGAGTCGCTCGTGCGCCTCTTCAACGAGGAGCCGAACGCCGTACTCGTCATCAAGTGGAAAGAAATCTACGAACGCCTTGAGAAGGCCACGGACCGCTGCGAGGCGGTGGCCAACATCATTCAGGGAATCGTGATCGAGGCGTCCTAAGTTATGGATACAGGCACCTGGATTCTCGTCATCGGCGTGATCGGCATCGCGCTGATCTTCGACGCGATCAACGGCTTTCACGACGCGGCAAACTCCATCGCCACCATCGTCTCCACGCGCGTTCTTTCGCCGCGTCTGGCGGTGCTCTGGGCCGCGTTCTTCAACCTCGCGGCGATGTTCCTCTTCCATCAGGCGAAGGTGGCGGACACGGTGGGCAGCATCGTGAAGATCCGCGCGGGCGAACCGGCCTTCATCTACGTGGTTTTATGCGGGCTCATCGGAGCCATCGCGTGGAACATCATCACATGGTACCTCGGTCTGCCGACCAGTTCCTCGCACGCGCTCATCGGCGGCCTTCTCGGCGCGGGGCTCGTGCACGGGGGCCTCGGCGTCATCAACTGGGCCAAGGTGGGCAAGACCGTCCTCTTCATTCCGCTGGCGCCGCTGATCGGTCTGGTCCTGGGCTTTGTCATCATGATCGGGATGTACTGGCTTTTGCGCAAACTTTACCCGGCGACGATCGACCGCATCTTTCGCAAGTGCCAGTTCGTTTCCGCCGCCCTGTATTCACTAGGCCACGGCGGCAACGACGCCCAGAAAACGATGGGTATCATCTGCGCGCTGCTCGTCGCCGCAGGGCTGCGCTCGCCGGATGCGACGCTGGAGGTGCGCCACATGGATTCGCTCTGGATCATCCTCTCCTGCCAGTTCGCCATGGCCATCGGCACGGCCTTCGGCGGATGGAGGATCGTGAAGACGATGGGCATGAAGATCACGAAGTTAAAGCCGGTCAACGGTTTCTGCGCGGAAACCGCCGGCGCGGTCACGCTCTTCGGCTCCACCTTCCTCGGCATCCCGGTCTCCACCACACACACCATCACCGGCGCGATCATCGGCGTCGGCGCAACGACGAAGCTCTCGGGCATCAAGTGGGGCGTTGCGGAGAGGATCGTCTGGGCCTGGCTCGTCACAATCCCTTTCTCGGCGCTGATCGCGTCAGGATGTTTCTGCCTCGCCAAGGTCCTGCACCCGGAATTCTGAGGCCGCGCCCACCGCTTCGGGGAAAATGTGACGGACCGTCTGCGGCGGGATGGCACGTCCCGCAGCGCTTGTTCGCTTGTCGCCGGAACGCGGATGGTGCATCATACGGGAACGACGTGGAGGAGAGCGAATTCCCCTCCGCCAAACCCCTCATCAAAACCCCTCCATGCGATTCTTCCGCCTCGCCGCCCTCCTTCTTTTTCCCGCGCTCTTTGCGTCGAACCCACTCCGCGCGGCGGATCCGGCACCGTCGCAGCCGCCCACCTACGTGCTCGTCCACGGAGCGTGGGGCGGCGGCTGGGCCTTCAAGGAAGTGGACCGCCTTCTGACGGCACAGGGCGGCAAGGTGTACCGCCCCACCCTCACCGGTCAGGGCGAGCGCTGCCATCTGGCCAATCCGGGCATCGACCTTTCCACCCACATCACGGACGTCGTGAACCTCATCCTCTGGGAGGACCTGCACGACGTGATCCTCATGGGGCACAGCTACGGCGGAATGGTCATCACCGGCGTCATCGACCGCATTCCGGACCGCATCGCACGCGTCGTGTATCTGGACGCCCTTCTGCCCGTGGACGGCGAGTCCGCGGAAAAGATCCTGCACATGGACCTGTCCACCTTCAACATTGTGAACGGAGGCATCGTCCCGCCGTGGGTGACCGATCCCGCCGCCCCGCCGCCGCACGACGTTCCGCACCCGCTACAGACCTTCAAGGAGCCGATCCACCTCGTCAATCAGGCGAAGGTCGCGAAGATTCCGACAACCTACATTCTGACAGTCGATCCCGGCAGGAAGCCGGAAGAGGACGACTTTTACGCCTGCTACCTGCGGGCACTGGAACGCGGCTGGCAGTGCCTCCTCATGGAGGGCGATCACAACGTCCAATGGTCGCACCCCGGGGAGCTCGCCGACCTCATCCGGACGAGCAAGGGGCTTCCGGCGAAGAAGTGACCCGGCTAGTCCAGCCGGATGCGGACAACGCCGTCGCCCTCCACCTTGAACTTCGCGTCGGCCCACTTCGCCGGGCAGAAGACGCCCTTTGCGTTGTTGGAGAAACCGTAGGGCTCCTTCGGAATGCCCATCGCGTTGGTGTCGAGGCGTCCGTTGCCGTCAAGATCGTCGATGACGGAGATCGCGTATTCGCCGTCCGGAAGGTTTTCGACAAGAACCGACGCCTTCGGGGAATCGGCCTTGATCTCCAGCGAGCGGACGCCGGTTTTGAGCCAGCCTTCTTCGGATGCGAAGAGCGTGATGCGGAGCGTGCCCTTGTTTGGAACGGCGCCCTCGACCAGGATCTTGAGTGTGGCTGCGGAGGCGCTGGAAACAGCCAGCGCGGCGATCAGCGCGGTGATGCTTGTGAGTGTTGTGATTTTCATGTTTGTAGGTGAGAAATTGTTTTACCGGCGGGAAAGAAGGATGCGGACGATGGCGCTCGCCCCGTCGCGCGACCAGGCGCCGAGGCCATCCACCATGTCCGACATGGGCTCCACTTCCGGCACGGCACCGTTTGCGGGAAGGATCAGGCGGAAGTCGGCAGCGCCGTCGCCGTCAAAGTCGATGGACGCCTGTGCGGGCTTGTCCGCAAAAAACTGCTCCACATCCACCTGAACGAAGCCGTCGCGCCGCTGACCGAAAAGGCCGTCGAAAACCGCCCGGTGTACCTGCCAGAAGGCTCCGCCCTCGCTGAAGGAGCGGGTCACCTCACCACCGGAATAGCGCGGATGAATCTTCATGAAGGGCGCCTGTGCGAGGCGGTGCGCCTGAGTGGAAAGCGAGAAAAGGCCATACGCGACGACGAGGATCGCCGCCGAGGCGACGAGGATGCCGCTTGCTGAAGAGAGGAAACGAAAGATGCGGTTTTTCATGAAAGGGCGCTCCCCTTGGTGACAAGGTTCATGACGATGATAAGAAACTGCTGGAGGGCGCCGCCGGAAAAGACGGTGAGGAAGGTCCAGCCCGCGTAAAGAAACAGGAGCCGCGCGACGTCGGGCCGTACGGAATACCCGCCCCCGCGCAGGCGATAGGTGATCGCACCCGTGGGGCAGTCGTCCACGCAGCGTCCGCACTTGGAGCAGGTGACGGAGGGGCGTCCCTTTTCAATGGCGTCGCCATCTAGGGCGCCCATCGGGCAGTTTTTCTCGCACTTTTTGCAATGGATGCACTTGTCTGGGTCGATGCGGATCTCGTGCGGATTCACCTTCGCCGCGCCGGTGCAGAGGGCCCCCATCGGGCAGAAGTAGGCGCACTGCGTCCGCCGCCGCGTGAGGATGGGAAGGACCACGACGAGGCCAAGGAAGAGGCCGAGGAAGACCACCGCTTTGAGAAAGCTCGCAAGCCCCGTCACCGCCTCGTACTCCGTCACGGTCTTGAAGGGGCAGATCCAGTCGCAGTAGGTGGGGACAAGCGTCGCCGCGGAGGTGATCGCCACCAGAGCCAGCACCGCGATCGGCAGGCGGCGCAGGATCGGCGGAATCTTCGTGATGACCGGTCTCTTGCGCAGGCGGGAGAAAAAGTCGTCCCAGCCTCCGTAAAAACAGCCCCACGAGCAGAAGCCCCGCCCCAGCACAAGGAGCGCGATCGCCACGATGACGAGCATCGAGGAAACGTCCGCAAAGCCGCCCTCGATACGTCCCGGGAAGGTGATCGACTGCGCGAGCGCCATAGGAATCAGCACCATCGTCGTCACAAGGTGACAGAAAGGGACCTCGCAGGAGAGAACGTCGCCTCCGCCAAAGCTCATGTGCCCGCGCACCTCGATCATCCGTGCGATGAAGGTGACCGAGAGCGCTAGGGCAAAGGCGATGAAAAGGACGGCGCGCCAGCGGTCCGTTTTTCCCGTCCAGAGCATGAGGAAAAAGAGCGCGACATCCGAGGCGAGTACGGCCAGATACGCGGCAAGACGCGCGCCGTCCGTAAGAACGTCGTGCCCGCCGGTGAGTAGAAGCGCCAGAACCAGTGCCAGAGGCAGGGTGAGTAACGCCGAGAGGAGCGGTCTCCCCTCGGTGAAGATGGGGGATTTGACAGGTTTCATGACTGGGTAAAGGCCTGAAGGAAAAGGAAAAGTGATTGGAAAAGAGAGAGAATCGCCGCGCCGCATGCCGCGAAAAAGCCGACCTCCGCCGCCGCTCTGCCCCGGCAGAGGATCCCGCAGGCGACGACCGGGATCAGCACCGCGCTCGTCCCGAGAAAGAACGCGAGGGCCGAAACAAGACCGTGAAAATAACCGCCTCCCGCGCACTCCGCCGCAAGGGCCAGCATCGGCGCGCAAAAGCTCAGCCCCGTCAGAAAACCGGCATGTAGGGCGTAGCGGATTTTCCCGGAACGGAAGCGGGCGAAGACCTCGCGTCCATCGCCGCCGCAGGAGGCCCGGCACTCCCTGCGCATCGCTACGGCGTAGCGGAAAAGGACGATGGCCAGAACAAGCTGCACCGCGCCCGCAAAAGCCGCCGTGCGCAGGAATTCAAAAGCCCCGGCGAGGACCCGCGCGGAAACTACGAAGAAAAGGGACGCGAGGAGATACCCCGCCAATCTCCCGGCAAGAAAGAGCGCGGCCAGAAGCACCTTGCGCGAGCCCTGCGAAAGCACGAGCGGCAAAAGCGCCGGGCCGCAGTGCGCCAGGCACCCGCCGCCGAGCGAGAGGCCCAAAAGAAATGTTGTGGCAACGCCGTCCATGTGGATGAGGGCAGCGAACTCCATGAATTCCCTTGCCGCAAACCACCTGTGACGAGCCGCACGTTCTTGTGACCGGTTGCACAAGCAAGGGATCAAATGCGCGGCAAAATACGCTTCGTCCCTTCCCTAACAGGCTGCTGAAAAAAGACAATCAGGCCCTCCGGAACAGGCTGCGGAAGGCAGGCACGTAGGAACGCGAGACGGGAACCTCCATCCCCGGCACCTCCATCGTCAGCAAAAGGCCCTGCGCCCCGCCCTCCACATGGCGTACCTTCGCCACGTTCACAAGATAGGAGCGGTGGCAGCGCATCACCTGCCCCGCCCGGCCCGTCAGAGCCGCCTCCGCCTCTCGCAGAGTGGCGCGGAGCAGCGTGGAATGCCGCACGCCGGCCTTCGCGGTGACGATCTCCACGTAGTTGCCCTCCGCCTTGAGGTAGGCAATTTCCGGCACGGCAAGGGTGGCCGTCTCGCCCGTGGAACCGGTGATCGTCACGCTCCCGCTCTCTCCCGGCGCCAGCGAGGGCGGCTCCTTCGACGCACCGATTTGTGCGTTGATCCCCGCCGCCGCGTTCTCGTTGCGGGAAAAGGACAAAATTCCCGTGAAGAACATCACCGTCAGAGCGGGAAACACGCCCACCGCCGCCGTATAGGCAAGCATCTGCGCAAAGCCCTCAAGACAGGGTATTTGCCCGAAGAGAAGGCACGAATACGCATGATTCGCCACCGCGACAAGGAGGATCGTCAGGGCGACGAAAGCCATGTGGTGCCACACGCACCAGCCTCCGTCCAACTTCAGAATGCGGTTCAGTCCGATCCTCGCTCCCTCGCTCGCCGTCAGCGCCAGAAGGCAGGGCAGCGCATAGAGGGCGATCCAGATGTCCCGGTGCGGCACATGCCATCCACCGAGGTCAAAGGGCTTGAAGACCACCAGAAACACCCCGACAAAAACACTGATCGCCAGCGAGCGCAGGAAAGCGACTCGTAGAGAGCAGTCATACTGTGCGCGGGACTGAAGGAAGCGTGCGATGCGGTCAAGCATGGGGTGCCGGCAACACCAAGCGGCAGGGGAACCGTTCGGCGACAAGGCAATCAAAAGGCGGCGGCTCTCCCTGTCAACGCAAGGAAACAATGCCCGTCTTTCTGCGGCGCCGGGGTTCCCGCCCGGGGCAACACATCAATCTCATGGGCAAAGATGCGTCGCGGTTTTTCCTTGCCGCGGGATAAACCGGCCGCGACGATTCCAATTCTCCACTCCCATGAAGCATTCCCTCGTCACACTCCTTCTTTTTGCCGCAACCCTGACAAGTCAGGCACAAATTCCGGTCTCGCACATCAAATTCGCCGTCTCGATCGACGGAGCGGACGACACGTACACGTCGATCCATCTCCTGGGCCCCAATGGGAAGGATACGAGAATCGACGGCAGCGCCGAGAACGGCGTCCACACGTATCAGGTTCCGGACGGCAATCTCAAGGGATACATCGAATTCACGCGAGGCGGCGGCATCCACAATTTCGCGGTCAATGTGCCCCCCGGTCAGACAGTGGATCTGGGGAATCTCGGCTACGATCTGGCGATTCTTTCGATCAAGGTGAATCAGGGCGCGGACACTCCCGAATACGTGCTTCGGGGCTTTGACGAGAAGGGCGAAAAGGTCTTCCAGACGGTGGAACTCGGCGGCTGGGAACGCGGGCTCCTCCCCGCAGGGCGCTACACCATCCGCTGCTACCGGGCCGATGACGATTCCTTCATCGACGAATTCCCCGTCGATCTCAAGAAGGGCGAGGTTCTTAAAAAGAACGTCCAGACGGACCCGGAATGGGCAAAACTGCCGCTCTGGAGACGACTGGCGGATCAGGCGCATCTGGGCGACAAAAACACCAAGCACGGCGTTCAATTCTGGATCACATGGACCTGGCTCTTCTGCCTTCTTCTCGTCAACCCCGTCAGCCTGTTTCTCTCCCTTGCGGTGACATCGTATGAGAAGGCGCGCGGCATCACGCGCTCCTTCAGCATCAACTGGACGATGATGATCGTCTGCTACCTGCCGAATCTGGCTCTTGCCGCATATTACGTGTACAACAAGTCGAAGGGTTTCGAGTGGAGCGCGGACTTCTTCCTGTGCATGATCTTTCCCGCCGGGATGCTTCTGACACTGATTTCCTTCTTCCCCGCATCCCGGAAGCGCAACTCCCGCGATACGGTGGGGGAAACGGAGTTCACCGGCGGCGGTCTGTACAGCCTGATCAGCCGCACCGCCACAGAGTATTCCTACACGGTGACGATCGACAAAAACACGGGCGAGGTTCTGAACGAAGGCCATACCTCGGCGATGGCCTCGCACTGGTTTGTCGCGGCGGTCATCTGCCTTCTGCTCGTTGCGATCTTCCCGATCTACATCAGCTGGCTCTTCATCCGGAATTATCTTCTCCCTCTCCTCGGCGACGCTGTGCTGGCATTCCTGCACTTGTTTTCCCGGCGGAGCCTGGAATCCTGAACCGACACGGTTAGGGAATGTCTTGAAATCGGCGGACCGAGGAAGCTGGATGGATTTTTGAGCGGAAAAACTGGATTTGAGGCGAGTTGAATCGGGATTCCACGAGCCGAGAAGACGGTCTTACGCCAAAAAGACGCCCGCTCCCCGACGGGAGCGTATTTCAAGACATTCCCTTGGACAATCGCGGGGGATGAAAAGGGCGCGTTTCGCTGTTACGGAACGCGCCTTTTCGCTTTCCCTATCGCCCCCACATCATCGGATGACACGGATGCGGTAGAATCTCGGCGAGGCGGAGGGCGCTGTGGTGGCAACGGTGACGAGCGTTCCGTCCGCCGATTCGGTCACCGTGTATCCGGCAAGCGCGGCGACGAAGGGCAGCCCGCCGTCCGACCGGGCGAGGATCGTGTAGTTTTCCAAGTCCGGGGAGACTTCCAGAAGCGTCGTGACATCGTGCGCCGACGCATTGTGCGGCAGCGTCAGGGTGACGAGCCCCGCGGAGGAGGCGGCCACCCGCAGCGGCGATGCCTGCGCCGAGCGCGGATTGAGGGAGAGCGCGTACTCCACAAGGTTCGAGATCCCGTCGCCGTCAAGGTCCGCGTCGTCGTCCGCCGCGCCGGAGGCAATCTCCTGCGCGGTGAAGAGGCGCGACTTCCACGCGGCCACGCCCTCGGAAACATCCTGGGCCGTGCCGTTGAGGATGAGGTCGTCGCCCTCGACGCGCCCGATGCCCACGCGGCACCACTGCGCGTATTCGTCGGTGGAATAGAAGTAAAGGCGGAAGGCGACCTCTTTGCGCGCGTTCTGGAGCGCGGCGACGCCGGAAAGATCGAAAACGAGCGTCTGCGTGTCGGCAAAGTTCGCCGTGGTGACCGCCTGCGCTCCCGAGGCAAGGTCCGTCCACGCCCCGTTCCCCACCCTGTAACGCAGCGCCGCGAAGAGGTGCGTGACGGAGAGGTCCAGGTAGGTGACGAGCGGCACCGACAGTCCCGAGAGGCTGACCGAATACCCCTCGCGCGGGGCGAGGGAGAAGGCGACGTAAAGATCGCGCGCAACAGCGTTGGTGAGCGATCCGCCGCCCACCGCGCCGAAGTTGTCGTTGTCGTCCTTGGGAAAGAAGCCCACCGCGTCCCCGAAGGGATGGTATCCCTCGTCCCCGACGATCATTCCCGGCCCGAGGACGAACGGGGTGGCCTCCGCCGCCAGCGTGCAGGAACTGGCCGGAACCGAGGTCTCGTACGAGGTGCACCCGGCAAAGTCCCAGCGGAGGAGGCTTGTGGCGGTTCCTGCGGCAACGGGAGTGCCGCTGCCCTCCGCGCTCTGCGGGCCGTAGCCGGAAGCCCCGAGGGCAAGAACGACGAAATACATCTTCCGCCCGTTCGCCAGATTCGTCAGGATGTGGCTCGTGGCGACGGCGCAGTCCTCCCATTTGTAGGGTCCGCCGGAAAAGTAACTCCAGCCGAAGAGGTAACCCGTGGCGTTCGGAACACTCCCCCAGGAAATCCACAGGCGCCCGTCGCTGGCCTCGACGGACCGGATTTTCGGTGCGGCCAGAAGCGCGGCGCTGGCGTTGACTCCGCCCACGGCGTGGAAGCTCGGGAGTCCCGTGCCCCACCCGTTCACGGCGGCGACGCGGTAGTAGAAGGTGGTGCCACCGCTCGCAATGGGATCCGAATAGCTCGTGCCCGCAACCGGGACGGCCTCCGAGCCCACTCCGCGCGCGAAGTCGGCCACGCCGCTGCGGTAAAGGACGTAACCGGTCGCCCCCGGCACGACGTCCCAGCTTATCTGCGTGGCGGCGCTCGAACGGGCAAGGGTCGGCTCGCCCGCGCGGGAAGGCGGCACGGCGGCGGCGGGAAGCGTCGTCTTCACCTTGTAGCAGTAGATCGCGCCCGGAGGCAGGTCGATCACCGTTTCGCGCGCGAGGGTCACGAACTCCTCGGTGGCGGCGATGTGGAGCGTCGTCTCGTCCGTGTCGGAGACGGGAAAACGGTTACTCTCGCGCGGATTGCCCGCCAGTTTGGTGAGCGTGGCGCTCCCGATGGGGTCGGCGGGCAGAACGAGGGTGACGGCGGTGTGGCCATCGCCGAAGTCGTGGCCCTCGTGCACGCCGTCGAGTTTTCGGGAGAGAAGGAAGACCGTGAGGGTGTCACGATCGCGGAAGGCGTAGCTGCCGACGAGCGGATACTCCACTCCGTCCCACGCCAGCGTCGGCGACTGCGTCACGTCTGCGGCGATCATGTCACCCGTGGCGACACGGTTCCGCAGCGTCAGGGCCAGCCACGGCACGTGCGGGCGGTAACCATCGCACATCGGCGAATGACTCGTCCATCCGTAACCCTGTCCGAAACAGAGATACCCCTGATCGGAAAAGCCCTTCTGGCAGGAGTCGAGCCACGCATCGAGCGCGGCCACGGCCATTGCCTGACTCTTGCCGTAGTTTTCCACGATTTCCTCCTGTCCGGCAGTCATCGAATAGATCGAATACCCGCTCGGGCCGCCCTCGTAACCGAGGAGTTCAAAGGAGCGTCCCGCCGCGTGGAGCTTCTCGCGCTGGAGGCGGTAGGCGTCCAGATACGGCTCGGTGTCGGTCAGGTAGCAGAGGAGCGTCGCCTGCACGCCGTGGTCGTCGAAGACCGTCGCGGGGGACTCCCCCACCTCCCAGCGCGGGCCGACATAGGTCGTGTGGCCGATGGCGTCGGCAAGCGGGGCGCCGGGAATGGCCTGTTCGGCGTAGTCGGAATAGTTGCTCCCCATGACGAACTTGAGCTTTCCTGCATTGTGCGCGGCGACGTAGTACGGCGAGTTCGCCTCAAGGGTTCTTAAGACGTGGTTGGCAACAACACCGAACTGTTTTGCGCCGCCGTGCACCCATCCGTCCTTCGCCCATCCGAACCACTGGTCGGAAACGGCGCCGTTGTGCCAGGTTTCGTTGGCGAACTCGATATAGATGTTCTCGAATTCGTCCGTCCAAGGCGTGGCGACGCCGCGCTCCTGATACCGCAGATAGGCCCACGGCTTGGCGGCCACGTCGGCGGGATTCGCCGGGTCGATCGGCGCGGCGAGGTACTCGCAGAGCATCGCCCACTCCTCGTCCGTGGAGAAAGAGGAAACGTTGAGCCACGGCCTCATGCGGGTGGCGGGATCGCTTCCGGTGAGGAAGGCGTAGTTGAGGAAGTTGGGCAGCGTCATGTTGCTCGCCGAGCCGATCGTCTGGTACCAGTCCATGGTGACGGGACTGTCGGCATACGGGGTGAGCAGTTTTGCCATCGGCGCGGAGTTGAGCAGAACGCCCATCGAGCGCATCATGCCCTTGCGCCCCGTGGCGGGCTGGCTCTTGAAAAGCTCCTCCTGCACCCACGGGCTCGGGACGAAGAGCTGCGTGGCCTCGGCCTCGCTGTCACAGCGGAAGAGCCGGATGTTGTCCACGTAAAAGCGTCCCCTGCCGTTCCATGCGAGGACCGGACGGTCGTGAAAAATGTTATCGGCAGTCGGTTCGGCTGGTGCGGTAAAGGTGAAACTGCAGAGCTTCCACTCCCCGTCCACGGCAAAGGTGTGCGCCACATCCGCCCCATACATGGAACCGAAGGTGAGGGTGATCCGGGGATCTTCCATGCCTTCCTCGCGAATCCATGCCTCGTACCGATAGGTCTTGCCCGCCTCCAGCCGTCCGTACCAGGTGGCCTCGCCGTTGTTCTTTTTGTCGGGGTAGAAGATAAAGGGGCCTCCGACGGTGTTTTCCCCCGTTTGGTTGCTCGTCACCTTCAGGCAGCCCTCGCCCGCAAAACGCATCTGTGCAGGAACGGCCACGGTATGGGGTGCGAGAGTGACGTCGATCGTCTCCTTATTGGAAGTGTCCCACGAAAGGTGACTGCCGGAATCTAAGGAGCGGACGCGCGGATGCACCCAGGACGGGTCGATCTTCCACACTTTTTTCATGAAATAGAGGTAGTCGCCCACGTGGAGCGCAGGGGTGCCATCCGGCAGGTAGATGCGCTCCATTTGAGACGCACGGGGCTCGCGGCAGCGGTACACCCGATAGCCAACAACTCCGGGTGTGACGCTGGCATTCCAGGAAAGGCGTACGTAGCCGTCGCCCGCCACGGCGGTGACGCCCGTCGGCGCGGCAGGAGCCGTGCTCACGGAAGCCGTCCACGAAGCGTTGACGAGAAAATCCCGCGTGACGGTGCCGTTCCCGGCGGAGAGACGAATGCGGTAGCGCGCCATGGACGGCGTGGAGGTGACCATGCCGGAAAGAATGCCGGTCTGCGGATCCAGCGTCATTCCGGCGAGCGAGGCAACCGGCGCGCCCGAGGCGTCGAGCAGCTCCCACGTCACGGTGCCCGTCGCGCCCACCGCCATGAAATGGAACTCGGGCCAATCCCCGGATCTCACACTGACGTTTTCAAGGCCCCCGATCCGCTGGAAGCTGATCTGTGGACCGCCGGGCAGTCCGGCCTGCGGCGTGGCGGAAACCTCCGCGCAATCGGCAAGAGCCGTTTCGCTCGCCGAATCCTCGTCCGTGCCATCACCGACCGCCGTGACGACGTAATCGTACTTCGTGCCGTTTTCCACAAAGGCGCAGTCGATGAAGGAAAGGTTCGCCCTCGTGCCCGTGCAGGGCGATGTCCGGGCATACTTCTCACACATCCAGCCGCCGTAGGGGAATTTTGCCGAGACTTCCGGAAGGGTGCCCTGCGCGACAAGTTCGTAGCGCGCGGCGTTGGTCACATCGACGTAGTCATCGCCGTCGCTGACAAGAGGCAGCGCATTGCCCGAGGCGTCCTCCATCCGGTAGGCGCGGAAGGTGGCGCCGTTCATGTAGCCGGTGGTGACAAGCTCCCATCTCGTCATGCCACCCCCATCCTCCACGTCAGCCCACAACCGACCCTTATCGTCGGTGCCGGTGGCGCTCACGCGGTGGCGAAGACGGATGCAACCGGGCTCGAAACCCGCGCCAGGAATGAGGTTGCCCGCGGCATAATCGGTGCCGCCGTCGTTCCCCAGTTCGTTGACGCCCAAGGGCGGCGGATCTTCCGCGGTCATCTCCGTCCGGACGACGACCTTTGCCGCGCCGTCGGGGCCCGTGCTCACCCAGCCGGGAACGGCTGCAAGCAGCGAGGGTAGAATTCCAACACAGAGACACCCGCAAGCGGGGAGAGCTGGGAGGATCCGCATATGTTTTCAAGAAAGCATCCGCGAATAACCATCGCCCGTCAATCCCCCGCACGGCGTACCGGTATTGGAACGGAATAACGCTTTCAATCGTTTTATCTCCAGCTACTTACAAAAAACTTCACCAGGAGAGCGTCTCTGGTTTCGCGCATTTTTAACAATGCGGATTTCGATTTCGTTGCCGAAAAATGATTCCGCATGCGGAAAAAGACCCGCTCAGGCGACAATTTGCGCCAGATCCTGTGCCGAAAGTTCGAGCGAGGCCGCGCCGATGAAACCATCCACCTGCTCCGGTCGGCGCGCGCCGACAATTGCCCCGGTGACTGCGGGATTTTTGAGGGTCCACGCGATGGCCACCTCGCCGGGCGAGACCCCGTGCCGCGCGCCGACCTTGCGCAGCCGTTCCACGAGGGCCAGATTCGCGGCGAGCCTCGGCGGATTGAAGTCCGGACTTTTGCGGCGCCAGTCGTCCTGCGGCAGGGTGGCGATGCGCTGAGCGGTCATGCTCCCGGAAAGGAGCCCCGACGCCATCGGGGAATACGCGATGACGCCGATGCCCCGGCTTTTGCAGACCGGCAGTGTTGTCCTTTCGATCTCCCGGCGCAAAAGCGAGTACGGCGGTTGCAGACTCGTGACCGGCGCGATGCGGCTCACTGCGTTGATCTCCTCGTCGGAAAAGTTCGAGACGCCGATCCAGCGCACCTTGCCCTCCTTTTGCAGACGGACCATTTCCGCCCAGCCCTCCACCGTCTCGGCAAGGTTCCCGGGCACGGGCCAGTGGCACTGGTAAAGGTCGATCGCATCCACCTTCAGGCGGCGCAGGCTCGCCTCGGCCTCGGCGCGGACGGACTCCGCGGTGAGGCGGCGGTACACCCTGCCCTGCGCGTCAGAAAGCGTCCCGCACTTGGTGAAAACGTACGGGCGCGGACCCTTCCACTCCCCGAGCGCCTTCGCGACGATCTCCTCGGAATGGCCGAGGCCGTACGCCGCCGCCGTGTCGATCCAGTTGATCCCAAGTTCCAGCGCGCGGAGGATCGCCCCCACGGACTCGTCGTCGTCCTGCGAGCCCCATCCGTACGTCCATGGTCCACCAATGGCCCAGGTACCAAGCCCCAGAACCGTGATCTCCATGTCCGAATTGCCGAGTTTCCGAGTCTTCATGTATGAGAAAGTAACCCGGAAAGAGAAAAAATCACGCGCCGGGATCGCACGTTCTGTCAGATGCGGGAGAGCCGCTCTCTTCCGCCACCGGACTAGATGGACGCGAAGAGCCGTCTCACTCCAGCGTCACGACGACCTTCGAGGCGATTTCGCGGGCCCTTTGGCGGGCTTCTTCGAGGGTGTCGGCACTCGCCACGGCAACGGCGAGGCGGCGGTGCCCCTTGCAGACGGGCTTGCCGAAGAGGCGCAGGTGGCTTTCCGACACGGCAAGTGCCTGTTCGAGGCCTGAAAAGCGCGGCACGCCCTCGCCCCATCCGAGGATCGCCACGCTCGCCGAAGGGCGCAAAAGGCGGATCGGCGGCACGGGGAGCCCGAGGATCGCGCGCGCATGCAGGGCGAATTCGCTCCACATCTGGCTGCCGATCGTAACGAGGCCCGTGTCGTGCGGGCGGGGGCTCACCTCGCTGAAGATCACCTTGTCCCCGCAGACGAAACACTCGACGCCGAAAATACCCCAGCCGCCGAGTTCTCCGACGACTTTCTTCGCGATCGCCTCGGCCTGCGCGAGGACTTCCGGCGCCATTGGGCAAGGCTGCCAGCTTTCGCGGTAGTCGCCGTCGATCTGGATGTGACCGACCGGCGGGCAGCACTGGATGCCGTTGACGGCGGAGACGGTGAGCATCGTGATCTCGTAGTCGAAGCGGATGAAGCCCTCCACGATGCAGCGTCCGGCGCCGGAACGCGCGTCCTCCTGCGAGAACGCCCACGCCTTCGCCATTGCCTCCGGGCTCTTCACGACGCTCTGGCCGTGCCCGCTGGAGGACATGATGGGCTTGAGGACACAGGGGTAGCCGAGCTCCTTCGCGGCGGCGAGGGCCTCGGCCTCGGTCGCCACAAAGCGGTACGGCGAGGTAGGCAGGCCCAATGTCTCCGCGGCAAGGCGGCGGATGCCCTCGCGGTTCATCGTCAGGCGCGCGGCGCGGGCCGTGGGAACGACGCGCTGGCCCTTCGATTCGAGATCGACCAGAACGTCCGTCGCAATGGCCTCGATCTCCGGCACAATGAGGTCGGGCTTTTCCTCGGCAACGACCTTGCGGAGTGTGTCGCCGTCCAGCATGCGGAAGACGTGGCTCCGGTGCGCCACCTGCATGGCGGGGGCGTTCTCGTAGCGGTCACAGGCAATCACCTCGCAGCCGAGGCGCTGGAGCTCGATCGCCACCTCCTTGCCCAGCTCGCCCGAGCCAAGGAGAAGGACGCGCGTCGCGCGGTTGGTGAAGACGGTGCCAAGTGATCCGGGTTCAAACATATGTTTTCTCCCGAATCTGTCCTTGAAAGGGCTTCTGGCAACCCCGGAGTTGGGCGCGTCAGTAGGGATACATCACGTATCCCTTGGCGATCAGGCTGTTGTAGGCGGCGTCGCTGGCGCTGGTCCTTGCGCCGGAGGGGTAGAAGAAGGCGCTGCCGGTGACGGGCCACTGTGTGACCGCCGCGTCGAGGTCGATGAAGAGCTGGTCGCACACCGCGCTGTCAAAGGGGTTCGCGGCCAGATGGAGCTGCACGAGCTTTCCGCAACCGGCCAGCGAAAGTTCCCGCACCTGTTCGTTATACAGGTAGAGGTATTCGATGTTCGCGAAGTGGTTCAGGTTGCGGACGCCCGTCACGCCCTGCCCCGTTCCCTGCGCGCCGAAGTACGTGACGCAGGACGCCGGGACCACCTCCACGTAGTTCACATGGCGCACGGTGCTCGTGAAGCGGTGGGTCACCGCCGTGGCGCCGGTCGTCACCGTGCCGTCGCCCCAGTGCCAGACGATGTTTTCCGGCGTTGAACTGGTGCGGACCTCCATCGAGACGCTCGTCGCCTGCGTGGAGAAGGTCACTGCTTCGGCCCCGCCCTCCACGTCGTAGAGCCCGTCGCTGACATCCGGCTCGTCCACCGAGACGTTGACGCCCCGTGCCCTGAGCCGTGCGACGGCGGCCATGCCGTCGTCCGAAGGCCCGCCCGCGTTGAGCGAGAGATCGACAATCGCAAGGTTTGTCGCATGAACGTCGAGCCATGCGAGGATCGCGTCCACCGCCGCGCTGCCGAGGTTGTTCGAGGAAAGGCGCAGCTCCCACAGATTCGGACATTCTCCGATGGAAAATGAGGCAAGGTCGTTGCGAGAGAAGTCGATGGAAGACACCTGCGGCTGGTCGCCGAGGACGACGCTCGTAAAATGGTTGTCCGCCGCCAGAAGCGAGGTGAGCACATGCGAGCCGATCTCGAAGGCTCCGTGCTGGTTGTCGTTCCAGATGAAAAGCTCCTGCAGAGCGGTGAATTCCCCCATGAAGTCGCAGAAGTTCTGCTGCAATTGCGGGTTATCGCGCGTGCACCAGTGCCAGACCTTCGGCCCTGTCCCGCCGCCAACGACAATCTGCGTGTACCGATTCACCGCGCCGCGCAAATCCTCAAGGTTCGGGCAGCCGGAGATGTCGAGAGCCTCCAGATCGCAGTCCTCGAAGCACAGGCGCTTCACGTTGGGCAGGTTCGCCACCTTCGCGCTCCGCAGATTGCTCGTGCAGTAGCATTCCACGATTTCGAGCGCCTTCTGCCGGGATAGGTCCAGTTCCGTCAGGCCCAAGTTGTTCGAGGCGCAGAAGACGGCCAAGGTGCCGATCTGTGCCGGAAAGCGCACCGACGTGACTCCCTGCGCCGCGAGGTAGTTCACCGGGGCCGTGCCGCCGTCGCCCCCGTCGTAGCCGAGGTTGAGTTCCGTGAGTCGCGCGGGCGGACGGACGGTGAGGACGTGTCGCCGCGCCGCCGCAGTGGCGTAAGTGACAAGCGCCGCCGGATACGCGTTACTTTCCACCCCGCCGTCAAACTGCCAGAGAACGTCCGGCACCGCTGCGCCAGAGCATTCGATCTGCGGCGCAAAGGAGGCGCCCTCCGTCCCGATCTCCACACAGTCCCACGACGCGGTTCTCTCCACATGCACGAAGAGGGGGGCCGCCCCCAGCGGAGAGGTGACTTCCGCCGCGCCCTCCGCGCCGATGTCGAGCGTCTGCGGAGAGCTCCATACCGCAAGGTCCCCGCTCAAGCGCACGGCATAGGTGCCGGGCTCGCCCGACACGTTCACCCGCACCGTCTCCCCGTCCGCCGACGGGACGAGACTCGCTCGGGGTTCTTCTCCCGCGAGGATGTTCGCGGCAAGAAGGATGCCGGTTGCCAGGATGCGCCGGAAACGGGGGTAAGGACGCGTCGTCATGGGAGGGATGCGGGAACGCAGGTAAATTACCCGCGTGTTTCCCCACATCGCAACAGCATCGTGCGAAAAAGAGGAACCACATTCAGCGTTCCCAAACAACCGTCATCGCCGGGAACTGCACTCGCATCCCACCCGCTCGCCGGAAGAGCCGGACAAGCACGAACCGTTCCGGGCAACCGCGTCGATGACGCGTCCCCGGCGGTCGAATTCAAACTGGCAACAGCGGTCCAGCATCCCGCGGACGAGAAGACGGGCGCGGCGCACACGGCTTTTGGCCGCCGTTTCGGAAATCCCGAGACTATGCGCAAGTTCGCGGATCGACTGTCCCTCGAATTCATGCCGCACAAGCGCCTCGCGGTAAAGTTCCGGCAGCTCGGCCACAAAACGGCGAAGCGATTGAGCCAGGTCGATCCCGTCGCCGCCCGGCCCGGACGAATCCTCGATTCCCTCCCCGGGCAGCGAAGCCTCCGGCTGGCTTTTTCTCGCACGGATGTGATCGATCAGCGCGTTGCGGGTGATGCGGTACACCCATCCCTGCAATTTTGACGTGTCGTGAAGCGTGGAAATCTGCCGGTGCACGCGTAGAAAAACCTCCTGAAGGATGTCGTCCGCATCGGCGTCAGAGACCATCCTGCGGCGAAGGTAGTCGTGAAGCGGTCCGTAGAATTCCCGCCAGAGCGCGGCAATCCCGGCGTCGGAAGAGGAGGCGGTTTTCACAGGTCGATCCCCATCGGCTCGGCAATACCAAGCGCTTCCCATCCGTTTCGCAGCCAGAATTGGCGTCCGTCTTGATTGCCGCGGGCCACAAGGATCAGAACCCGGCGAAGCCCCTGTCCGCGCAGTGCGGCCAGAGCCTTCTCCACCATCTTCGAGGCAAGGCCCCCCCTGCGGTGGTCGCGGCGGACGGCGAGGTGGTACAAATACCCCCGCCGTCCGTCGCTTCCCGCAAGAAGAGCCCCGACCACTTCACCCCCAAGGACCACCACCTGGCTTGCTCCCGGGTTGCGGCGCAGAAAGGAGCCGAGTTCCGCAAGGGAGTCCCCCTCGGCAAGCTCGACGCCTTCAGAGACCGACCAAAGCGCGCAGGCGACGGACAGGTCGGATTCGGTCATGGGCCGGGTGTCAAATTCCGGAGCGAAGTGATGGGGCGTATTGTTCATTGGCAGCAGCCGGTTGCATTCGGAGCCGCGACGCTCGCAGGTTTACGCGCGGTCACTTCCGCCGAGAATACCATGTCGGCAAATCCCCTGCCCTCGTATCCGTGTCCGAGTTCCCAGCTTTCGATGACATCCCGGCTGTTGTTCTTGGGATGGATGTCGATGTCGGCGAAACCCGATTCCTTCAGGATGGCGAGAAGCTCGTCATACGGCGTTGCCCCGGCAAGGCAGCCGCATTGAAGCGTCAGGTCGCCCTTGATCCCGTCGGAGAGATCGCCGCGTGCGACGACGTCGGAAACGACCAATCTCCCTCCGGGCTTGAGCACCCGGAACGCCTCCCGATAGACGGGACGCTTGTCGGGGCAAAGATTGATGACGCAGTTCGAAATGATGACATCGACAATTCCGTCGGCAACGGGGAGCGCTTCGATCTCGCCAAGGCGGAACTCCACCTGTCCCAGCCCGGCCTTCTTCGCGTTGGCGCGCGCCTTGGCCACCATTTCCGCCGTCATGTCCACACCGATCACGCGGCCCGACGCACCCACCGCGCGTGCGGCAAGAAATGCGTCAAAACCGGCGCCGGAGCCGAGATCGAGAACCGTCTGCCCCGGCTTGAGCGAGGCGATGGCCACAGGGTTCCCGCAGCCCAGTCCCAGATTCGCTCCATCGGGAACGGAGGAAAGATCAGCGTCCGAATACCCCACCGTGCGCGACTGCGCGTCGGCGGAGTGACCACATCCGCAAGAAGGCGCGGAGGCTGCGGATGGCGTTTTGGCGCTGCAGCAGGACGGAGTGTCGTTTGCCGGCGCCCGGTCGTCCTTGCCGGTGGCAATGGCGCCGTAGCGGCGGCGCACTTCGGATTTGATGACTTCTGGATCTATGTTGTTCATACACCCCATAGGACGCAAAACCGCGCGCAAGGACGCTGAATATTTCCGCAAAGGATGCTTACGAGGGGGTCATGCCGTCCCTGAGCCCTTCCGCATAGGCCTCGAAAACCCTTCCGATCTCGTCCCGCACCCGGCGGAATTCGGCGAGGACAACTTCGTCGTCGCCCGTCGCCTTCGCGGGGTCGTCGAAGCCGAAGTGGTGCCGCTTCACCTTCCCGGGGAAGACCGGGCACGCGGCGTCCGCGTCCGCGCAGACGGTGATGACGGTCGTCACGCGCCCGTCGAGAAACTCCGTGAGGGATTTGGAACGTCCGCCGGGAAGGTCGATGCCGATCTCGCGCATGACAGTCACTGCCTTCGGATGGACGTAACCGGCGGGGCGGGACCCGGCGCTTGCCACCTCGGCAAGGTCACCTAGGGCGCGGCGCAAAAACCCCTCCGCCATCTGGCTGCGGCAGGAGTTCCCGGTGCAGAGGACAAGAATGAATGGTTTTTTCATGGATGAATCCTATCTGTTTACGAGGGCCTTGTTGTACCAGTTGCGGGAAAGGTTGCACACCCGGCAGACCGAGAGCATGACGGGCACCTCCACGAGGACGCCGACGATGGTGGCAAGTGCCGCGCCGGAAGACGCGCCGAAGAGGGTGATCGCCACCGCGACGGCGAGCTCGAAGAAGTTGCTCGCCCCGATGAGCGCGCCGGGCGCGGCCACGTTCTGCGGCACCTTGAAGGCGCGCATGAGAAGGTAGGTCAGGCCCGAGTTGAAATACACCTGCACGAGGATCGGCACGGCGATGAGGAGCACGGCAAACCAGTTGGAAAGGATGTTCTCCGCCTGAAACGCGAAGATGAGGACGAGTGTCGCGAGGAGCGCGAGGATCGTCACCGGTTTGAAGCGCGGGAGAAAGGCGGTTTCAAACCACGGCGCGCCCTTGGCGCGGATGAGAAGGCGACGGGAAAACCACCCGGCAGCGAGGGGAATCACGATGAAGACGACGACCGACGTAATGAGCACCCCCCCCGGCACCACGACGCCCGATACGCCCGTGAGGAGCATCACGATGGGCGCGAAGAGGGCGAGCATGATGAGGTCGTTCAGCGCCACCTGCGCGAGCGTGTAGGCGGAGTCGCCATCCGTGAGATAGCTCCAGACGAACACCATAGCCGTGCAGGGCGCGGCGGCAAGGATGATGAGGCCCGCAGAGTAGTCCTTCGCCGCCTCCGGGGAAATCCAGCCGAGAGCGTCGCTCCAGAATAGGCGCACGAAGAGCCAGCCAAGGAGCGCCATGCTGAAGGGCTTGACGAGCCAGTTGACAAAGAGCGTCACAAGGAGCCCCCGGGGCCGCTTCGCCACGCCGGAGAGAGCGCCGAAGTCGATCTTGAGCATCATGGGATAGATCATGAGCCAGATGAGAACGGCGATCGGGATGTTGACGTGCGAGCCCGTGCCGAACTCCAGCCTCCCGAGCGCGGCGGTTGCTTCAGGCAGAAGTTTGCCGAGGGCCACGCCGATCACCATGCAGGCAAGGACCCACAGGGAGAGCCAGCGTTCAAAGAAGTCGAGGCGTTTGGTGGTCATGGTTGTGTATCGTGATGAGGGAAATCAGGCCGTGTAAACAAGCCACCCGGCCCCGGCGAGGACAAGGAAGCCGCAGGTGCGTTTGATCCAGATCGCGGTGCGGGAAGC
This sequence comes from Puniceicoccales bacterium Verruco_01, assembly GCA_001604565.1. Taxonomy (GTDB): domain Bacteria; phylum Verrucomicrobiota; class Verrucomicrobiia; order Opitutales; family Oceanipulchritudinaceae; genus Verruco-01. The sequence goes on from LVBV01000018.1 coordinate 54,365, forward strand.
TCCGTTCCAGTCCAGAACCTTCTGTACCCTGCCCGCCGAGACGCCAGCAACGACGATCAGCGCGCAGTGGCCGACACCGTAGGCGAAGAGAAGCAGCATCGCGTAACCCGGCTGGTCCTTCGCCACATTGAAGACGAGGCCGAGGACCGGCGCGAGGTACGCAAAGGTGCAGGGGCCGACCGCCACACCAAAGATGAGGCCTAGCAGCAGCGCCGCAAAGTGACCGTGCAGGTGCGGCAGATTCACGCCGCCGTTCCACGGCATCGGCAGGATTCCCATGAGATACAACCCGACAAGCGCGAGAATCGCCGCCACGACGTAGTTCGCCCACGGCCCGAGGTCGCCCATCATCCGGCCCGCCGCCACGGTGATGCCGCCGATGGCCGCGATGGAGACAAGGATGCCGAGGGCGAAGAGGAGTGCGTATGCCAGAACCGTCCCGCCCGAAGCCTCCCTGCGCGAGGAGACGAAGCCCACGACAAGCGGGATGCTGGAAAGGTGGCAGGGACTGAGGAGCAGGCTCGCCATCCCCCACCCCGCGGCGGCGAGGACCGCCAGCCACGGGGCGCCATTCATGGCATTACTGAGAGCCGTAAGGAGGGTTTCCATGTGCGTGCTATTGCCCAGTCTTTGCCGGTGCCTTCAGCTCCACGCCGAGTTCCTTCCATTTGGCAAGAATCTCCTCCTTCGGGAAAAACCCGGTGTGACGGAAGACTTCGCGTCCTTCGGCGGAATAGAAGATCTGCGTCGGGATCGCGCGGATGCCGTATTTTTGCCCTTCCTCACGGTTCTTCCAAACGTCGATGAAGACGACCTCCATCTGGCCTTTGTATTCTGAGGCCAGTTCATCGAGAATCGGGGCCATCATCTTGCAGGGAATGCATTTGTCCGCTCCAAGATCGACCAGACGCGGCAGAGCGGCAGGTTTTGGGGTTTCAACAGCGACGGGGGCGACAGTGTCGCTTGCAGGCGTCGGCGCTCCGCAGCAGCTTTCGGCATACAGACCACCCGCGGCAAAGGCCGCGAGAAGCAGTGAGGAGAGGAGGAGTTTGAGAGACGAGTGTTTCATATACAGTTTGAATCGTGAATTATAAAAGGGCTGAGGCCGCGCTTGCGACTTTGGCAACAGCTTCGTCGTTCGCGGGAGCTGCGCCTTTTTTGAAGCCAAGATCGGTTACGCGGAGGTGTTTCACGTTGGAAAAACCCGCGAGTGCGAGGGTCTTTTTTGCACAGTCGTGCGGACAGCCGTCGAGGGCGAGTAGGACCGGCGCGGCAGCGGCGTTGGCCAAGAGGCCGCTCACGCGTCCGCCGATCCCGGCAAGGCACGACATTTTGACGTTCGTCTCTCGGCTGATTTTCCTCGCAGCTCGATCGGCGATTTCGCCGACATCAGCGGCTCCTGAACAGGAATAAACCAGTCCCGTCGGGCCGACAGAGCACCCGCAGGTGCATTTGGGTTCGTCACTCATAATATTCGGTTCCTATGCGAGGAGTTTTTTCACTTCATCAGCCGTGGGCACGCGGCCCGCGAGCTTCACTTCGCCGTCGATGACGAGGGCGGGCGTAAACATCACGCCAAAGGCAGAGATGTCGTTGATGTTTGTCACTTTTTCGAGTGTATATTCCACACCGACGGCCTTGGCGGCCTGTTCGGCCACGGCGGCGAGGGCCTTGCACTTCGGGCAGCCCGTTCCGAGAATCTGGATTTTCTTCATCGTAGTTTTTATTGAGATTGTTGTTTAGAAAAGGAATCCGTAGAGCCAGCCGGTGAGGGTGGCCATGCCGATAACAAGTCCCACGTAGACGGTGGTCTTACGCCAGCCGAGAATGGAGTTGAGAACGATCATGCTCGGGAGACTCAACGCCGGTCCGGCGAGCAGGAGCGTGAGCGCGGGGCCGCTGCCCATGCCGCTGCCAATCAAGCCCTGCAAAATCGGGACCTCCGTCAGCGTAGCAAAATACATAAGCGCACCAGCAACCGATGCGAAGAGATTCGCGCCGATGGAGTTGCCGCCGACCAGCTGCGCGATCCATTCCGAGGGGATGAGGCCCTCGTGCCCCGGCCTGCCAAGGAGGAGGCCCGCCACAAGCACGCCGGCCAGCAGCAGCGGCATGATCTGCTTGGCAAAGCCCCAGCTCTGTGCAAACCATTCGCCCGCCTCGTCGTCGCGGCCCGCCGTCATCCATGCAAGGCCCAGAACTGCAGCGACGAACGCCCAGATGGCACCGTGCGGCAAAAGGATCCCGGCAATGGCTGTCACCGCAGACACAGCCAGCAGTTTCCAACCCACGAACTTGAACCAGCGCCAGAGAACGACCGCCAGTACCACAGCAAGCGCTGAGGTGATCCACCACTTGGCCGCATAGACTGCCGCAAAGAATCCGGTTGTTTCCGTGCCCTTGCCCCAGTTGGCAAAGATGAGGATGCCCACCTGAAGCATGAAGAACACCGCCGTCTGCCAGAGCGGATGGGCGGGTTCCTCGACGGGCGTCTCTGCGGCCTTGCGCACCTGTGCGGCCTCTTCCTTGCGGAAGATGACTGCCATTGTTACTCCGATGATCACACTGAACACCACCGCGCCGATGGCACGCGCTATGCCGAGGTGAATTCCCAGAATCTTCGCCGTCATGATGATGGCCAGCGCGTTGATCGCCGGGCCGGAATAAAGAAAGGCGGACGCCGGACCAAGCCCCGCACCCATTCGGTAGATGCCCGCAAAGAGCGGCAACACCGTGCAGGAACAGACCGCCAGAATGCACCCGCTGACAGAGCCCACCACGTAGGCAACCGGCTTCGGCGCCTTCGGGCCAAGGTATTTCATGACCGACGCCTTCGAGACAAACGCTCCGATGGCACCGGCAATCCAGAAGGCGGGCAGAAGACACAGAACAACGTGCTCGCGCGCATACCACTTGGAAAGCTCCAGAGCCTCGGTCACGGCGTTGTCAAAACGTATCTGCCCGACCGGCAGCCAGTACAGCCCCGCGAAACAGAGCGCCAAAAGAGCAAAAATCTTCAGTTCCTTCCTCGTATCCATAAAGTTGTTTGCTTGTCAGAGCGTTTATTGAGACCTATCATTTCGTTAAATCTCGAAATATTTGAGCCAAAGAATCATACTGTGCAGCACACAGCGTTGTCAGAATTGCCGCACTTTGCCGGGGCCCCTTCCGTCTTCCCGTCGAGACAGCGGTTCATCTCCGCCAAACAGCAAAGACTGAGGTGATAAAACACCTGCTTGCCGCGTTTTTCGTCCGCCACCACTCCGGCTTCCTTCAGAATCGCCAGATGCCGCGAAACGGTGGACCACTGAAGGCCGGCCACTTTTACAAGGTCGCACACGCACAACTCGCCCGCACCAAGTGCATCAACCATCTTCAGCCGCGCCGGATGTCCCAGCGCCTTGAACACGTCGGTACGTTCCTCAAGAGTCATGCTGGCTATCATTTCGCTAAATTGCGAAATGTCCAGCCTTTTTTGTCTTGAGCGGAATTCTTGGAAAATCGCATCAAACGCCCTCGCCGTTCAGGTAGCGGCAGAAGGCGTCGTTGGCCCAGATTTCCGCAGACTCAAGCGGCAAGTTTTCTTCGGCGAAATACCGGCACAGCGCCGGGGCGTCCGTCGTTTTGCAGTAGGAATGAACTGAGTATTCCGCATCCTGATGGAAGATGTCGGCGATCGGCTGGTATCCCTCCACGCGGACGGGGGAAGAGAATAGCGGCTGAAACCACGACTCGTAGAGAAGCGTCCGGCCTCCGTCGCTCTCCCTTTTGGCGTGAGCTTCGATGAGGCTTTGGAAGCGGTCTCTTTGCGCGGCGGTGGCGAACTCGAAAACCACGTCGAATTCCTTCCTGCGGGCGATGAAAAGGCTTTCGCCGCAGTCCTCAAGAGAAAGGTCCGGCTGGGCGCCCCATTCCTTTCGGTAGAGGAAGACCGACACCTTGCCCTCCAGTTGCACCTTCGCCTGAACGCCCTCGCCCACGAGCAGGGCCACGAGCTGCTTCACGTGCCGGAAATTGCTGTGGCAGTATGCAATTCGCAGCGTTTCGTCGAAATTGGCCTTCTCGCGGGTTTTCTTTAACTGGTATCCGGTGATGCGACCCAAGCGCACGGCCTTGTCCAGAACCTGCTGCAAACGGGGGCAGGCGTATTCGTCGGCCCTGAACCACCGCTCCTCCATCTTCGCGAAGATGTCGTTGTCGGTCAGGTGGCCGATGAAGCGTTTGGCGCCCTGCTTCAAGGACTGCGCGTTTTCCAGAAGATGGAACGCAAAGTCGCTCTCCAGGGGCACCTCAAGATCCATCACCATCAGCCGTCCCTTGAAGATGAGGTTGAGGTCCAGCGCCAGTGCGAGGGCCTGCTTCTCCTGCGTGTCTTTGAGCATGCCGTCCAGGCCCGGGAGTGTCTCCTCAAGACGGTGACGCACCTTTTCCTCCGAGTACGTGGAGGCCAGCTCGCGCAGGCCCGCCGCGTCGATCAGGATGCGGACGGCGGAAAGGTTCGTGATCCTCCCGTTGTTCTTGAGCGCCTCGTCGAGATCCGCGCTTTCGTAGGATTCCCCGCCAAAGAGCGACACGATGCCAACCACGAAAAGGTCGCTCGCCGAATCCTCCGAATGGACAAAATTCATTCTCTTGTTCATCTCGCCGCGAAAGAGCGCCTGCGTGTGGATCAGCTTCTCGCCAAGCAGCGAGATCGTCCGACCGAGCAGGCCAATCTCGTCCCTGCGCGCATTGAATCTGGCAAGGGCGGTGAGGGAATCGGGATGGCCGCGCAACACGTCATAGACGGAACGTTCCAGTTCCTTGATGGGCGAGACGAGCATCCGCGACACCCAGCCGGAAATCACGAAGCTGAGGAGAAGCGTCACGACAAGAAGGAGAGTCCAGTGGTTGTAGGTGACGACAAACGCATTGCCGCTCTCCTCGCCCGCGCCGTGCATTCCCGCGACATCGAGGAAATTCCATGCAAAAATCCCCCACGAAACAAAGACAACAAAAGTCGTCAGATAGTAGTTGATAAAGGCGATCCGCACCGGGAAGTTCAGACGCATCCGTCCCGCCACCAGAAGCAGCACTGGCAGCAGCACCAGCATGCACACAATATTTGACAGCACTGCCGGCAGAAAGAAGTACGTGATGTTCTTCCCCGCCGAAAAACCGCCCTCCTCAAGAACCTGCACACACGTCGCGTAAGCGAAGGGAAGGATGTTCGCGGCGATGAAGAATACCGTGAGAAGCCCGAGCTGGCCGATCCTGTCCAGCATTGCGCGGCGTCGCATGGGGCAGAAGCCCGCCAAGACGCCGATGAGTCCATTCCCGACCGTCCACGACTCGAAGTACTGCACGCCGTAACCCAGCGCGAGGTCCGAAAAAAGATTGGAAAAAAGCCCCGCCGCAAATCCGTACGCGGGCCCCAGAAGGTAACCCGCCGCCGCGATGAGGACGATCTGCGGGCGAATCTCGATCTTCGTCATCCCCGGGAGCTGGAGGCTGAAAAGGAGGTTGCAGAGGAAAACGACGAGGACCACGCCCGCAAGCAGCGTCACCTTTCCGGCGGTGCCGATTTCCGCCTCAAGCAGCGGTCTTTTGAAATGGATAGAGTGTTTCATGTCACATCCGCGCGAGCAGTGCCCAAGCGGAACGTATCAGAAGCACACGCGAGAAAGAAGCGAATCCTGTGAAAACACCGGCATCGTCCGTGTGGAGATCCGCAAGAATCGCCTCACGGAAGGACTTCGCCCGATGCGTCGCAAACGGCGCGACGCAACACCCGGCAGGAGTGATCGTTCGGAATCTGCTCCTGTTCGAGACGGGCGTCCTCCCCTGTCACAAGGAGGAACATCTCATTCTCGGCCTCGGTCAGCAGCGGGAAAAACTCCTCCGGCGCATTCCGGGAGGGTTTGCCCTTCTGGTGACACTCCGGGAAGGCGTCCCATGTGTCACGGTCCATGAGTAGGCTCTCCGCATGGGGAAAACTTCGGCGCAGCACGGCGAGGATCTCGTAACCCTGCGCATCCATGTCGCCCCAGTAGAGGATGCGCCGCCCGGAGAGATGCCCCGCCGCGCCGAGGCGGCTGACGGCGTAACCCATGCCGAGGAGGGCGATGGTCCCCGGCAGGGAGGGGAGCGTAAGGAAGTTCACGCGGTTTTCCGTGATGAGATACGTGCGGGCTCGGGCCGGGGCGAATTTCTCCAGATCGGCGGCATCGACGGAGAGGTGACGAAATTCCAGCTGCGGCAGGAGCGCGTCGTCCAGCAGGCGGCACTCCACCTGCGCCTCAGGTTCACAGAGGCCCAGCCGCGCCTCGAAGCTTGCACCGGATTTCAGCGAGGCGGGCGCGACAAGCTCCAGGAGCTTTTCCAGCAGGGCCTTGTTCCCCTCGATGAACTTGGTGGGCACGGCAATAGGCAGCTCGCGCCCGTAGCACGAGGGGAAGGGATGATCGCGGAAATACCCGGCGACGGCGCAGACGTTCCGCCAGAATCCCGCATCGCCCTCGCGCAAAAGCCGCCAGCATCCCGGCAGCCGCGCGGCGATTTCCGGGAACGCCTCCGCAAGGATCCCCGCCGCTGCGCGGATCGTCGCGATTTCCGCGCTCTTTTCGATGTAGGGGAAGTAATCCGCCTCCGACGCGAAGAAGATGGCCCCCGGCAAGGCGTTTCTCCCGTAGCGCCGCGTGTCCACATTCACCCACTCGATCGTGATCCCGCCGCGGGAGCGGGTCTCGACACTTTCCGCGCGCAGAGCCTTCAGGTCGTCGAGGATCTCTGCCAGGCTCGCGGTGGTCTTCGGGTGCGGATAACGTAGGTGCAGCGGAAACGGATTGCCCCCGGCAAGGAGCGTTTCCACGACCTCGGGATAGCGTCCCTCGGCCTGCCTGCGAATGTCCGCGCCCCGGATCATACCCCGCCTCTCATCGCCTTGTATTCCCGCACCGAAATCGTGCGCACCGTGGAATTCTCCCCGCGCCGGGTCACGATGTGGTAGCGCTCCACATACGGTTGCACGAGGTGAATCTTGGCGTCCAGCGGCTGGATGACGAGCAGTTGCAGGTGGAACTCCTTGAAGAGTTCCAGCAAGTAGGTCGAAAACTCGTCGTCGGTCTTGCTGAACATCTCGTCCACGGCCACGAGACGGAAGGTCTCGGTCTGCCGGTTGTTGACGGAAATGCCGTACTGGTAGGCGATCGCCGTGGCGAGAATCGTGGAGGCAAGGCGGTTCTTCTCGCCGCCGGACTTGCCGGAGGCCCCCGTGTAACTCTGCCGGAGCCCGTCTCCTTCCCGGTAGAATTCGTCCGCGCGGAATTCGAACCAGTTGCGCACGTCGATGACCGTGGCGGTCCAGGCGGGATCCTTGTCCATGCGGTCTAGGAGCGCCTCGATTCTGCGGTAGCGCTCGCGTAGAATCTCGCGGTCGCCCGTCACATCGAGCGCGTTTTCCAGCACGTGGCGGCGGATCTGGCGGAACTCGCGCACCGCATCGGCCTCGGCGTCGCGTGTCTTGAGCTGGATGTAGGTGTGCTCGCGGCGGTCGAAGTCGATCTGCCGGAGCTGGCCGTTGAGTTCGCCGATGCGGCTGCGGATCCTCTTTGCGTGATCCTCCAAGAGCATGTCCCACGAGGAAAAGTCGTCCGAGACCGTCGTCTGCAAAAGGGACTCGAAACGCTTCTGGTTCTTGGGCAGATCCTCGCCGATGATGCGCTGGCGGACGGCCTCGAAGGGTGTGAAGAGGTCGCTGTTGTAACCGGGAAGGGCGTAATCGACGGCGAGAAGATCCTTGAATTCCTCGTTCTCGGCATCGCGATGAAAGTCGCTCATCTGCCGCTTCTGAATCTCGGCCTTGTTGTGGAAGCCGTCCTGTAGTTTGCGCCGCTCGCGGATCATCCGTTCCGATAGCGAGCGACGTTCCCCGTCCAGTTTGGACAGTTCCACTAGGGGGAAGGCCAGCATCCCCGCGATTTCAGGATAGAGGGAGCGGAAGTCTCCAACGCGGGGATTTGCCCGGGCTTGTGTATCGAAGATCTCCACCACCCGGCGACATTCCGCAGCGGCCTTGTCGTTTGCCCCCGCGCGCTCCTCAAGGGCGCCTTCCTGCTTGTTGAGCGCCTCCTTGCGGAGAAGCACGGCCTCCAGTTCGCGCTCGGCCTGCTCCTTCTCTTTTTCCAGAGCTTTCAGGCTGTCGGAACTTTCCTGCAGGCGGCGCCGTTCGGCCTCCTTCTCCTCGATTTGTACCGCGACGTTCTGCCAGTCGATCCCGGAATAGTCGCCATATTCCTCCACAATCCGCCGCGCCGCGCCGATCCGCACGTCCAAAGCGTTGCGCTCGGCATTTAGGGCATTGATGCCGTCTTCCGCGCGCGCGATCTGTGCCTGAAGGTGGCGAAGATTCGCCGCCAGCGCCGCGATCTTTTCCCGGTTGTCCCAGCCCAGAACGTAGGAACTTGCGTCCTCCAGTTCCCTGCGGTCGTCCTTGCGGCGTTCCGTGCCCCGCTGCTTGATGAGGCCACGGATCGTCAGTGCGTTCTCCGCCTCGCGGAAGCGCGCGAGCGTGTCCTCGCAGCAAATGTGGTCGAAACGGCGGGCGAGTTCCGACTCCAGCCATTCCCCGAGCGTCCCCTGCCCCGCCTTCACCTCCAGCTTCGCGGCGACACTCTCCGGATGCGCATTGGAACCGGAACGACTCATCCGCTCCGGCACCGCGTGATAGACGACGAGCCCCTTCTGGCGCGTCGAGTGCACGAAGGCGTCCACCTTCTCGCGAAGGTCCGCCCGCACAAGGAGGCACAGGGCGAAGGAATGTACGAGGCGCTCGACGGCCCCCGTCCAGCGCGCCTCTGACGAGCGCACCTGCACCAGTTCGCCGACGAAGGGCAGATCCCCGGACTTCAGCCCGAGTCTCTCGGCGATGAAGTCGCGAGATTTCAGGTTCTCGACGGGAATGTTGCTCTGGCGCTCCATGAGGGAACGCTGCTCGCCCTCCAATACCTCCCTCTCCTTGCAGAGCTCGTTACGCTTGAGTTGCTGGCCTGGCAGTTCCCGCTCCTCGATCGCGCCCTTGCGTTTCGCAAGGGCCGGGACTTCTTCATCGCACGAGCGCAGGATCGCCGCATGCGCAAGCTCGTCACCGGCGGGCTGGTTGGGCCGCCACTTCGCGAGCAATCGCTCGAAGGCATCGCGCGACTTCTTGCGCGCGAGTTTTTCCACCTCAAGCGTCTTAAGCAGATCCGCGAGGGCCCGCAGCCGCCGCCCATCCTCGCTGCCGGAAAGGCTCTCCTTGATCTCTTCGATCTTGCGGGAAAGTTCCGACGCTCTCGCCTCCACGATCGCCAGGTCCGCCTTGAGCTTCAGCGCCTCGGCATCGAGCCTGTCCTTCTGTTCCCGACGCAGGCGCAGCTCCTCCTCGGCGAAAAAGGGGTTCAGCACCTCCTCGCGCGTCCTGGCCTCGTCCAGGGCCTGCTGGAGTGCGATCAGCGCCTGATGGTCCTCGAAAATCCGGTCGAGCGCCGTCTTCTGGCGGGTCGCCAGTTCGATGCGGCGATTCGTGTCCCTGAGCTCCACGAAATTCCGCCTCAGTGTGTCGAGCCGCTCGGCGGAACCGCCGTCGTCCAGCATGTAGCGGCGGATGAACTCGGTCAGGGCCGGGATGTCCTTGATGCAGATCGCCTGATTGAAGATCTCCATCGGCGACTTGATCCTGTTCATGCAGAGCAGCTCGTGGAAGCGCTCCGAATAGGCCGTGAAAGAGTCGTGGATCGTCAGTCCCCGGTCCTCTTTGAGGACGCGGCGGAAGGCGGCGGGCGAGCCAAGGTCAGCGAACTCGGCGGCGATCGTCAGCCGGCGCTTCTCGGTGATGAAGATTTTGTCGATTCTGCCGGTCGTGTTCTGCCAGAGAACCTGCGCGAGGGTCACCCACGAGTTCAGGTCCTCGTTGAAAAACGCGGCAAGGAGCACCGAATAATGCCCCACCTCCTTGCGCAGGTATTCCTTGCGTCCCTGACGGAGCGCGTCGTCGTGCTTTTCCGAATAGGCGCCCAGGACATAGTCCTTTTCCGTGCGCTCGGTTCGCTCGTGCGACTGGCCCGCCTGATTGTAGTTACGCGTCTTGTTCGGGACAAGGAGCGTCAAAAGCGCATCCGCGAGAGTGGATTTGCCCGTGCCGTTGCCGCCCGTCAGGATGGCGGTGCGCCCATCGGGATGAATCGAGTACGGCGCTCCATGGAAGGTGCCCCAGTTGTACACCGCCAGTTCGTGCAGACGGAACCCCGCGCGGTCCGCATCCGGGGAAAATTCCATCACATCCTGCATCATCGGCTCAGTTTGCATCGTCCGCTTCCTTCCCTTCCCCGGCAGTTTCGGCGGATTCCGCCTCCTGATCCCCCGCACCCTCCAGCCTCGCGCGCACCTCGGCGATCTTCTCCGGCGGGAGCTTGGCCTTGATGATCGGCTCCACGCGGTAGATCGCCTCCGTCCGGTTCTTCATCGGGAGGATCAGGTTCAGCGCGTCGAAGCGCCGGATGAGGGCGAGCACGGCCTGATGCAGAACCTTTTCGTTGTTCGCCGCAGCGGGCAGATACGGGCGCAGCATTTCGGTCAGCTCACCAAAATCCATGTACAGGGGACCATCGCCCCCCGGCGTCATCTCGTGGCGCAGGAGCCTCTCGCGAAGCAGGACAAGAAACACCGTCTGCGTGTAGGAAAGCGGCGTGCGGCGCAGGATGCGCGGCAGAGGCGCCATGCCGGACTCGGCCCAGCCCTCGGAATCCTCGTCGGGCATCTGCCGCAGGTAGGCGTATCCCGCGCCCTCGTCCAGGACGAGGAGGAGCCCCATCTCGGCAAAGTGCTGGCGCACACGGTCGAGCGAACCCTTCAGGGCCACCCAGTACTCGCTGTCGCTCTGGTAGATGGGGCCGACCGCCAGCTTTGCGAGGACGTGTCTGTGATTGATGCGGGCGTTCATTGCTTCTGGAAAATGATGCGGTTCATGGTGGCAGCGCGGGGATGGCGTGGCCGGTTGAGGTCGATCTCCTCCTCGCGGGCGTCGTCGATCATGTGCCGGGGGTCGTCCGCCGCCACGGTCAGGTAGGCGACAAGATCCACCGCGCCATCGCGCAGGGGTTCGGTCTCCAAAAGCGTCGGGAGGGCGATCTGGTCGCATCCGGCTAGGTGACGAGCCACTGTGCGGCGGAAACGTTCGATATCGAGGGGCCTGCCGATGCGGCGCACCGCGTCGGCCACGTCGGCGTCGTTTTCCGCAGCGGCGTCCCCCATGCGGGCAAAGACGACTTCCTCGCGCCGCTCGTGGAAGGAAACCTCCATGAGGTTCGACCACGACACGCCCTCGTCGATCTCGATGAAATCGCCCTCCGGAGGCGTGTCGCGACGGGCGAGCATCGCCGCTTTGACCGCGGCGATGGAATCGAGGAGCCGGATCGAGTCCTGCGCGGCGTTTTCCTCCACCACGCGCCGGAGCTGGGCGGCGATGCGCAAATAGCTTTCCTGAACGATGCTCATGCGCGTATTGAGGCGCTCCATCAAGGTCTCGTACGCCTGTGCGTCGGCCCCGGCCTCGCGCGCCAGTCTCGCGGCGTCGGCGATCCATGCGTCGAGCGCCTCGCGGCTTTCGAGCGAACGGATGATCTCGCGGAAACCGTAATAGCTCTTCCCCTGTTCGGAATTGCGCAGAGTCTCCCCCGCATCGAGGGCGAACATGACAATGTCGCCCTTAGAGCGCCCGCGCTTCAAGTGAATCTCCTGAATCTGCGCCGCCTGCTCCTTGAAGTGGTCCTCGATGGCGCGAAAGTCCGCCAGAAACGCCTCGATCATGTCCTCAAGGTCGATGAGACGGTCCTTCACCTGCTCGGGCGAGAGCGTCACGGCCTTTCCCGTCGCGCGAATCTGCGCAATTTCCGCGTCGATGGCATCGCGTTTGGCCAGCAGAGTCGCCTCGCGGGCGCGGGGATCGTCGCGGGTCTGCTCGTAGAGCATCTTGAATTCGTTGAAAATGCGGGCGAAGCGGGACTCCGTCGTCACATGGCCCACCCTCTCGCCCGTCCGCAGTTCCCGTAGCCACTGGAGGACCTTTTCGCTGTGGCGAGTCAGTTGGTACACATAGCAGCCGCCCTCGGGAGAAAAGACCTTCCGCAAATACCCGTGCGTATCCCGGCACCAAAGGTTGAGGTAGAGCCGCGCCCGGTTGTCCGCCGTTTCCCCGACGGTCTCCGGGTCCTCGCCCGCGCCGTTCAGTTGAAGGTATTTCTCCAGCAGCAGCTCCAGATCCTCCTCCTCGACGGTCTGGCGGTTGGCCTCCTTGAAGGCGTCCTCCAAAAAGCCGAGGACGAGCGGCGCATTCCTGGCGGAAACCAGCCGAAGCGTCAGCGAGTCACGAAACAGGCTTTCAATCGCGTCAGCCATGAGTGTCCGCCATCCTGAAGGCAGTCAACGTGATGTCAAACGTTCCCCGTCCCGGGGCCGGAACGGCATCCGGAATGCATCCGGATGACGCTATTGCGGTTTGGCGCGCCGGTCACGCCACGATGCCGCCGCCGGAGAGGAAGATGCCCTTGAGGTTCATCTCCAGCGCGCGCGGATTCGGCGAGACGGCGAGGGCATCGTTCTTGGCGACGATCCCGGCCTTCACGAGGCGGTACAGGTCCGCATTGAAGGTGCGCGAGCCCGCCTGGCCGCCCGCCTCCACCACCTGCGGAATTTTCTCGAAGGCGCCGTCCTCGATGGTCTTGCGGCCCACCGCGTCCATCGCGAAGACCTCGACGACGGGCACGCGTCCGCCGCCTTCCAGCTTGGGCACGAGCATCTGCGTGATCGTGGCCTTGAGCGACGAGGCGATCTGCCGGCGCATCCCGTGGTGCATCTCCGGCGGGAAGAACTCAAAAAGCCGCTGGACGGCCTGCTGGGCGCTGCCGCTGTGCAGGGTGCCGAAGACAAGGTGCCCTGTCTCCGCCGCGCCGAGGGCGGTCTCGAAGGTGTCGCGATCGCGCATCTCGCCGACGAGAATGATGTCCGGGTCCTGCCGCAGCACCGCACGCATGCCGAGGGCGAAGCTCGGGGTGTCGATCCCCACCTCGCGCTGGTTGAAGATGCTCTTGTCGTCCTCGTAATTGAATTCGATGGGGTCCTCCAGCGTCACGATGTGACGCTCGTGCCGGTGGTTGATCCAGTCGAGCATCGCGGCGAGGGTGGAGCTTTTGCCGGAGCCCGTGGGGCCGCAGACTAGGACGATGCCGTCCTTCTCCGCGCAGAGGCGCTCGAAGATCGCCGGATCGTGGTTCAATTCCGCAAAAGTGGGCGGATTGTCCTTCACATGGCGGAAGACGAGACTCGGAACGCCCCGCTGGTGGAAGGCACTCACGCGGAAGCGCCCGATGCCGACGGCCTCGTAACTGAAGTCCGCCTGCATTTCCTCGCGCCAAGAGGTTGCGATCTGCCTGGGCACGGCGGCGGCCACGAAGGCGTAGATCTGGGCGCTTGTCAGCTTCTCCATCTCCACGGGCTTGATCCGCCCGGAGATGCGCAGGTACGCGGGACAGGCGCTTTTCACATGCACGTCACTCGCGCCGCTTTCCACGGCCATGCGCAGGATTCGATCGAAAAGGAGCAACGGATCGTACGGATCGCTCACGAAGGCATTGTGCAACATAGGCGCCCTGCCTGCGAGCGGGAAATCGGTCAGGGCTTTGTAAAACGTATTGGCACATACAATGTTGAAAAAACACGCCAAACCCTGTTTTCTATCCCCTCAGCATGGACCAAACACGCTATCAGGGAGTATTCACGGCACTTGTGACGCCGATGGTGAACGGCCGCATCGCATGGAGCGAGCTGGACGCCCTCGTCGAGAGACAGATCGAGGCCGGGATCGACGGACTTGTCCCCGTGGGGACGACCGGCGAATCGCCGACCGTGAGCATGGACGAGCACGTCGAGATCGTCCGCCACGTCGTGAAGAAGGCCGCCGGTCGCGTGCCGGTCATCGCCGGAGCGGGGGCAAACTCCACCGACGAGGCGCTGCACCTGACGCGCGAGTGCGATCGTGCGGGCGCGGACGCGCTCCTGCAGGTGACGCCGTACTACAACAAGCCCTCGCAGGAAGGCCTGCTCCGCCACTTCGGCGCCATTGCCGAGGCCACGAAGAAGCCCATTGTCCTTTACTCGATTCCCGGACGCGCCGTGATCGAAGTGGCCATCCCCACCCTCGTGAAACTCGTGGAGCGCCACGAGAATATCCGCACGATCAAGGAGGCTGGCGGACGGGTTTTCCGCGCGAGCCAGATGATCGACGCCCTCGGGGACAAGATCACGGTTCTTTCCGGCGAGGACGAGCACACCGTCCCGTACCTGTCCGTCGGCGCGACGGGCGTCATCAGCGTGGCCTCGAACGTCGTTCCCGAGGCGATGGTGAAGATGGTACACGCGGCCCTCGCGGGTGATTACGCCACGGCGCGCGCCATGCACCAGAAGCTCTATCCCCTCTTCCGCGACCTCTTCGTCGAGCCGAGTCCCGCGCCCTGCAAGTACGCGATGGTCAAGGCCGGGATCATCTCTTCCGATTGTGTACGCCTGCCGCTTGCGGAGCTTTCCGCAGCCTCGCGTCCGCTTCTGGATTCCTCCCTCGCAAAAGCCCTCGCCTAAAGACACGCATATGGCCGTCAAAATCCTTCTCAACGGTGCCAAAGGGCGCATGGGCCAGACGATCACCCGCGTGAGCCCGGAATTTGGCGCGGAAGTGGTCGCCGGCGTGGACATCGGCGACGATCCCGCGCCGTTCGTGGCGCAGGCCGATGTCGTCGTGGACTTCAGCTTCCACACGGCGACGCTCGCCATCGCCGAGCTTGCCGCCGCAAACGGCAAGGCGCTTGTCGTCGGGACGACCGGGCACACCGCCGAGGAACGCGCCGCGATCCTCGCCCTCGCGGCCAAGGTGCCGATGATCTACACGAGCAATTACTCGATCGGCGTCAACGTCCTCTACCACCTTGTCGGCAAGGCCGCGAAGATCCTCGGACCGGAGTTCAACCCCGAGGTGGTGGAGATGCACCACAATTTGAAGAAGGACGCCCCGAGCGGCACAGCGGAGGAGATCGTGAAAATCATCCGCGACTCCCGTGCCATTCCGGCGGACCATGTGAAGAACGGACGCTCCGGCATGACCGGTGCAAGGCCCGTTGACGAGATCGGCGTCCACGCCCTGCGCGGCGGGGACGTGGTGGGCGACCACACGGTGATCTTCGCGGGACCCGGCGAGCGAGTCGAGCTGGCCCACAAGGCGGGCGACCGCGCCATCCTCGCACGCGGCGCCGTCCGCGCGGCGGTGTGGCTGGCCGGCAAAAAGCCCGGCCAGTACGGCATGAAGGACGTGCTGGGCCTGGCGGACTAAACGACCTCTTCCCTTCAGCCGATTCGGAAATGCCGTACCCTTGCCGATTTTGTTTGAAAGGCCGGGTGAATCGGGCAGAGTGCGAGGCGGCCGGGTCCTGTGCAACGACGGACCGGTGAACCCCGCCAGGGCCGGAAGGCAGCAACGGTAGCCGGAAAAATCGTGTGCCGCAGGGTGCCTGGCCACTTTTTGTGTACGGACGGGACGCGCCGCCCGAATTGGGAACGTTTGCCGAAAGATTCCGAGACAAATCCCACAAACCCTTGACCGTCCGGGGTGTCGATGGGATACTCGGTTCCATCCCCATGAGCGAAGGCTACCAGGTCATCGCGCGCCGCTGGCGCCCGAAGCAGTTCGACGAAATCGTCGGGCAGGACCATATTGTGCGGACGCTCAAGAACGCCATCGCGAAGAACCGCATCGCGCACGCCTACCTGTTCGTCGGCCCGCGCGGCACGGGGAAGACGAGCACGGCCCGCATCTTCGCCAAGGCCCTGAACGCCGAGGGCGGCCCCTCCGCCACGCCGGACGACAATTCGGCGACGGCCAAGGCCATCATGGCGGGCAACTGCATGGACGTGATCGAGATCGACGGCGCCTCGAACAATTCCGTCGATCAGGTGCGCGATTTGCGCGAGGACTGCCAGTACGCGCCCGGCCAGTGCACCTACAAGATCTACATCATCGACGAGGTCCACATGCTCTCGGCGGCGGCCTTCAACGCGCTTCTCAAGACGCTGGAGGAGCCCCCGCCGCACGTAAAATTCATCTTTGCGACGACCGAGGCCGCGAAATTGCTCCCAACCATCGTCTCGCGCTGCCAGAGGTTTGAATTCAGGCCGATTGCCGACGAACTCATCGCCAAGCGCCTCGGGGAGATCGCGGTGGCGGAAAAAATCGCCGTCTCGCCGGAGGCCCTCGCGGCCATTGCGCGCCTTGCCTGCGGAGGCATGCGCGACGCACAGAGCATCCTCGACCAGATGATCTCCTTCTGCGGGGAGAACATTTCCGAAAACGACGTGATGGACGTGTACGGACTGGCGAGCACGCAGACCATCCGCGACCTTGCCGGTGCCATCGCCTCGGGCGACTTCCCGCAGATCGCCAAGGCGGCGGAAACACTTTCCGACGAGGGGCGCGACCTGTACCGCGTGGTGAGCGACCTTTCCGCCATTGCGCGCGAGGCGTTGCTCGACGCCATCAAAAACGGTGGGCGAAGCACACTCCTTGGCCGTGACATGGCGACCGAAAGCCTGCTCCGCATGCAGGAGGCGCTGAATGCGGGCGCCGTGGCCGTGCAGAAGGGGCTGTCGGAGCGCGTCAATTTCGAGGTCGCCCTCTTCAGCGCCGCCGAGGCCGCGAAGAGCCGCGCCATCGACGAGGTGATCCGGGCCCTATCCGGCATCGCGGAGTCTCTGCCCGAGGGGCCGGCTCAAAAAAAAACGGCCCTGACAGCGTAGCGGCTGCCCCAATGCCGGAAGCGCCGCGCCCCTTCCCGTCCCAACCTTCGCGGGAAAAGGAACCGGCGAAAACTGCGCCGCAACCCGTACCCAAGCAGGAAAAACCGGTCCCCGTCCGGCACGCGGAGGAGCCCGCGGTCATTCCGCCATCTGAGGAACTTTCCGTTTCCGGAAAATCCCCCGCCGAACAACTCGCGCCAAAGGCTTTCTCCATCGCGGACCTGCCGCCTCCCATGCCTGCCGCCGAGGATTCCGACGGCGAGGACGATGAGGCCGACAGCGAGGAGGGAGACACGGAAGCGGCACACGCCCCCACCCCGGCTCCTGGGACAGAGAACCGCGAGGAGACCGACCGCTGGGCCGGAACCATGGCCCGCGAGTGGGAGGAATCGGACGACGAGGGGGATTCTTCTTCCTCAAGGCCGCCCGCGCGGCCCCTCGCTCCGGCAAAAACGCTCCTGCCAAAGCGAGAGCCAGAAAAACCGGTGCACCTCATGAGTCTTGCCGAGGCCGCCGCGAGCATCCCGCCGGACGCCGCGCAGTACCTCCGGACCCAGCTCCGAACAGAAATCACCAAAGTCCGCCCCTACAAACCCACGCGCATCAGCCGCAATGCGGGAGTGTAGCGCCGCTTACCGGGCCGCCTTCACGAGCGCCACGCGCAGGCCCAGATAATTCCAGCGGTCCGCCGGGACAAAGCTATTGCGCGCCGCGCTGCGTGCCTTGGAAGCACCCTGCTGCCACGCTCCGCCGCGCGCCACGCGGAACTGGCCGGAAGCCGGTCCCACCGGATCCACCGCATCGCCCGGCGCGTACGGCGCGAACCAGTCGAGGCACCATTCCGCCACGTTCCCGCGCATGTCGAAAAGACCGAAGGCGTTGGCCTTGAGGGAAGCCACGGTATGCGTCCGGCGGCCCGAATTGGCGGCGGTCCATCCAAAGGCGGCGATATCGGCATCCTTCCCCTCTCCGGCGCGGCAGGCGTATTCCCACTGCGCCTCCGTCGGCAGGGAGAATTCATATCCTACGGGCAAAGCCTTCGCGGCGCGGGCGATCTCGCTCAAGCGGTGGCAGAATTCCATCGCCTCGGCCCAGCTCACCCGTTCAACCGGCGCATCGGCCCCGGCATCCGTGAAGGCACTCGGATTTGACCCCATCACCGCCGCCCACTGCGCCTGTGTGACCTCGGTTTTTCCGAGCCAGAAGCCCTGCGTGAGGGTGACGTTGTGCGGCGTCTCCGTCGCCTCGCGTCCGATCTCTCCGGATTCGCTCCCCATGCGGAAGGCGCCGGGAGCAAGCCAGACAAGCGGCAGCGAGCGCCCTCCGGCAAGGAGGATCGCGCCGTCCCTGCCCTCGACGGGCGTCTCTATTTTTTCCAGGTTCGCAGTCAGTTCCAGAGTGCCGGCGTCAGTCAGCTTCCCGCGCACGGTGGCTGCGGAATACCCCTCGGCGGAGACGGTGAAAAGATAACTTCCCGGCGCGGCGAGCGGGATCGAAAGCGGGGTCCTGCCGAGGACGCGGCCCGAAGCGTCCGTCACCGTGGCACCCGGCACGTTGCCCGTGACGGTGATCGACCCTCCCGGCGCGGTCACGGCAAGGTCCCGAGCCTGCGGCGACACCGTCACGCTTTTGCGGAAGGGAGCGATCCCTTCAAAAGAGAACTCGAAAACGTACGTGCCGGTCGGCAGCTTTTCGAGCACGGCACCTCCCTTGCCTGAAACGGGCGCGGCGTCAGCATCCGCGGGCTTTTCCACGATTTTCCACGCGAGCGGGACGGGGCTCGTCGCTAGGCGCAGGGTGCCGGTCTGCCGGACAAAGGCGACGGGGCCGAAGTCCGTCATCTCGCCCCGCTTCACGCGAATGGTTTTTTCCAGAGGCTCGCATCCCTCGCGGGAAAGAATCAGGGAGTGTTTGCCCGCGTCGAGGCCCGCGAGGTCGCCCGCAAGCGGCTTCGGGGCGGATCCGTCGATGGAGAAGGAGGTGCCCGGGGGAACGTTCCTGAAGGCGATGCCGCCCTTTGCGGGAAGGGCCTGCTCCGTCTTCGGCGCGGGGGAGGAAGGCCCGGAAACCGCAGGGGAGGCGGAAGCCGGGGACTGGGGAACTGCCGGAGAAGGCGGCGTTCCCGGCGCAGGCATTGACGAAGGCGCCGCCGCTGTCGTCTGTGGGGAAGGCTGTGCGGGAGAAGACGGACTGGACGTTTCGCGCGCCGTTTGAGACGCGGGGGGTTCCCGGCGCGGCTCCACGGATTTCTTTTTGGAAAGGTTCACGGCGATCCCGACACCGACGGCGAGAAGGACGAGAATCGCACCGACGACAAGGATCGGCAGGAGGGAATTCTTCCTTGACTTGGCCGGAGTCGCAGCAGGCGGAACCGGGGCGGGTGTCGGGGCCGGAGCAAGCGGGACAGCCGCCGTGACATCGCCGCCCGCAAGGCGCACCTTCGCGAGGGCCTCCAACGCCTCGCCCGCACTCTGGAAGCGATCCTGCGGCTCCACCTCAAGGCACTTGTCCACCCAGTCGTCCCACGTGGGGGAAAGGCCGGGACAGAGGACGGACACAGCCTTGGCGCGGCCCAGTGGCTTGCGGCCCGTCAGCATCTGGTAGGCCATGATGCCCACGGCGTAAATGTCGCTCCGCGCGTCCGCACTCCTGCCGAGGCGCACCTCGGGACTCATGTAGTCGAGCGTGCCGACGAAGGCGGAGTCGTCCCTCATGGCGGAGGCGGCCTGCGGAGTCGTGGCGGCGGGTGCGGATTGTGGCGCGGAAAGAACGGTGGCGTCCTCCGGGGGCAGTGGCGAAGAGGGCGCGGCGACAACTGTCGCGTCCGCCTCTGGAACCCTTTGCGAGGGAGCCCCGGCATACACGGTGCGGTCGTCAGGAGCGGGGGCGTTCGCGGGCCCGGCCACGACCGTTGCATCGGCATCTGGGATAGCGGGGCGGACCGGGGAGGCTCCGGCAACCACCGTTGCCTCGCCATCGGCAAAGCGCGGCGCGGAAGGCGGCGGCGCGACCATCGTCTCGTCGGAGGTGCCCGTGCGATTCTCCGCCACGATGCTCTTGCGGACAAGGTCCTGCACGAAGCCGCTGTCCATCACGAGGGCGAGGCCAAAGTCGCTGATCTTGAAGTTGCCCTCGGCGGTGCGCAGGATGTTCGCGGGCTTGAGGTCGCGGTGGACGATGCCCTTCTTGTGCGCGTAGGAAAGACCGTCAAGGATCTCGGAGAGGACCTTGTGCGTCTCGCGCTCGTCGAGCTTGCCGCCGTGAGAGCGCAGGTATTCGGCAAGGTCGCCGCCCTCCACGAACTCCAGCACCATGTAGTGCCGCCCGCTGTCTACGCCTGCGTTCAGGACGCGCACGATGTTCTGGTTGTTGAGCTGCGCAAGCGCCCTGCCCTCGATCGTGAAGCGCCGCGTGAAGTCGGGGCTTTTGGAAAGCTCCTGCGGAAGCACCTTGATCGCGCAGGTCTGGTTCAGGATCAGCTGGCGCGCCTCGTACACCTGGCCCATCGCGCCCGCGCCCAGCATCTTCATGAGGGAATAATCGCCCAACCGGTCCCCGACGGAAAGCACCCGACGGAACGGACCCGGACTGCCTGCGCTGGACTCCCCGTTATTTCCGTTCATGAACGCGGCGCGATGGAAAGCCGCGCCTCACATTGTACGATTTTATCGGCCAAGCGGAAGTGCAAAGGACGGAGAGTGTACGCAAAGACGCTCCGTCCCTATGCGGAACGGAGCGCAAAAGTGACAAAAGGACGATCTGGAATTAGTCCTTGATCTCCTTGTGCAGCGTATGGCGGCGGAGGTACGGATTGTACTTCATCTTCTCGATCTTGGTCTGCTGCTTCTTCTTGTCGCGCTCGGTCATGTAACGGGAAGGACGCTTGCCCTCCTTGCGCGCTTCAGTGCATTCGATGATGACGGTTTCCCTAGGCATGGCTGTAAATGGATTGGAAAGGTTGGAATGTGTCCCGTGAGGAAGGCTGTGGCAAGAAAAAACTCCCGTGAGCCTGACTTCAGGGAACGTTTGCCGGTTGCGGCCCCGGGTTGTCTCGCTCATTGCCGTCAGGTGCGTCCGCAGCTTGCTTCCGATACTTTTCCGCATCCTGTTCTGAAAGCTCGGTGAGTGCCTCGTTGCGGAGTTCGACCCATCCTCCCGATCTCTGTGTATCTTCCTCCCATTTTCCGTTCTTTTTCACAAAATAGAGCGTGATGCCATGAAGCGGGTTGGAACGCTCCACCATCTCAACTTCCACATCCCCGTTTCCCCGGACAACGGCCTGCCGAAAGCGATGTTCCGCATGTGCCGCCAATTGCCTCCGGATCGCCCTCCACTCCGCAAGCCGGAGGGTAAACACGGACGGGCTTTCGATATACACCTTGTCCGTGCACCACCCCAACCAATGCGGGTCCGAAGTCGGGCCTGCACATCCGCCGAATGCCATCTCCATCACAAGAAGGCAGATAGCTGCACAAGCAGTTATTTTTCCACGGAGATGAATTACCGATACCCTCTTCACCTCGAAGCTCTCTTCTTCTCTTCAGGATAGGCGTGCGAAGCCAGCCGCAAGGGCGGAGCCCTTCCCGATGCATCCGCAGATGCATCGGAGGGTGCAGGGCGTTCCGCCCTGCCTAGCGGTTGAGGCCCATGAGGAACTCGATGTTTGTCTTGGTCTTCTTGACACGGGTGATGAGCATTTCCATCGCGTCGGGGCTCGGCACGCCCTTCATCGCGCGGCGCAGGCCGTACACCTTCACCATTTCGTCGGGATGGTAGAGGAGTTCCTCCTTGCGCGTGCCGGATTTTTCCAGGTTGATCGCCGGGAAGATGCGCTTGTTGACGAGTTCGCGGTCCAGCACGAGTTCCATGTTGCCGGTGCCCTTGAACTCCTCAAAAATCACCTCGTCCATGCGGCTGCCGGTCTCCACGAGCGCCGTGCCGAGGATCGTCAGGCTGCCGCCACCCTCGATGTTGCGGGCGCTGCCGAAGAACCTCTTGGGCTTCTGCATGGCAGTGGCCTCGACGCCGCCGGAAAGAATCTTGCCGCTGTTCCCGGCAAGGGCGTTGTAGGCCCTCGCAAGGCGCGTGATGGAGTCGAGCAGGATCACGACGTGGCGACCGACCTCCACCATGCGGCGGGCTTTTTCGATCACCATCTCCGCCGCGTGGACGTGGCTTTCCGCGTTTTCGTCGAAGGTGGAGGCGACGACCTCGCCCTTGACGATCTGGCGGCGGAAGTCCGTGACTTCCTCGGGGCGCTCGTCCACGAGGAGCACGATCAGGTGGCTCTCGGGATTGTTGCGCATGATGGCGTTGGCGATCCCCTGCTGGAGGATCGTCTTGCCGGTGCGCGGCGGCGCGACGATCAGGCCGCGCTGGCCCTTGCCGACGGGCGTCAAAAGGTCCACAACGCGCATGGAGACGTTGTCCCACTTGACGTCGGGGCTCGTCTCCAGAAGGAAGCGTTCCGTCGGATAGTACGGCGTCAGCTCCTCGAAAATGGTCGTCTGGAGGTTCATTGCCGGGTCGCGGCCCATGATCGTCTCCACGGTGAGGAGGACCGGGCAGTTCTCCTTGTTGCCGTCGAGGGTCAGATCCTTGCGCGGGGGTTGGAGCTGGCCCCTCACGATATGGCCGCGCTTGAGGCCCCAGCGCTTCATCGTCACCTTGGGGACGAAGGCGCAGAGCGGCTTCACACGGTAACTGTCGTGCGTGTAGGTGAGAAGACCCCACCCGTCCTGCGAGACTTCCACCACGCCCTCGGCGGTGATCGGCCTCTTCGCCTCCCACGCGGCGTTCAGGATCTGCTCGACGAGCGCCGAGCGCAGCGGCATGCCCTCAACGGGAAGAGCGAATTCCACCTTCGCGCGGGTGATGACGTCGTGAATGTTACCCGTCAAGAGCGCGACAAGGTCCACGGCATCGCCGCCGCCCTGATGCTCCGCCGCAACGGCTTCCATCGCCGCGGGATCGCGCAGGGCCTCAAGTTCCGGGAGGTCGCCCACCTCGATAAAGGAATTATCCTCGCGCGGGGCGAAGTCACTGCGGCGCGGCCTCTGGCTCCATCCGCCGTGCTGCGAGGCGCCGTTCTGGGACTGAGGACGCTGGGGAGCGGACTGCTGGGTCTGCGGGTAATTGCCCTGCTGGTGAGCGCCGCCCTGCTGGTACTGCTGGTATTTCTGCTGTTTTTTCAGCTTGAACTTCTGGCGCTTGGAAAGGTGCCGGTCGTTGAAATTGCCCTGACCGTATCCCTGATTGCCGTAACCCTGACGGTAACCGCCCTGATCGCGGCGCTGGCCCCGGTCCTGCCCCTCGCCGCGATTCTCGCGGGAGTCGCCCTCGCCCTCCTCGTCGCGGCCCGAATCATCGCCTTCCTCGCGGCCGCGGTCCTCCTCGTCGGAGGCATCCTCCGCGCGCTCGGCGTTGCCGTCACCTTCATCGCGGTCGTCGCCGGAATCCTCCGCGTCGTCGCGGCGTTCGTCGGAATCCTCAGCACGGTCGGCGGAAGGCTCGCGGGAATCGTCCTCGCGGGAACCATCGCGATCCTCGCTCTCCCGGGTTTCGCGCGCAGGCTCGGAATCCTCGCCCCGATCGTCGCGGGATTCCTCCCTCGGCGCGTCACGACCGGTCTCCGCAAAACCGCCGGAGCGGAAATCGTCGCGCCCGAAGCGGGAGGAACGCCTGCGGCGGCTGTCGCCTTCGCGATCGGCGGGAACCTCCCTTTGGGGTACCTCGCGGACCGGCTCCGGAGCGGGCGCGACCTCATCGGCATCGCTCGAAAAACTCGTCGGAACATCCTCCACCGGGCGGCGCGGGACGACAATCTGCGGGACGATCCTCGGCGGGGCCAGTTCGTCGCCCACTTCGTCCGCGATCTGCGGCACGGGGGTGGCGGGGGCCTCCTCGGAAGGTGCGTCCTCCGCGCGGCGGCGGCGCGGGCGCGGCGCCGGGGTGACGGACAGGCCCTCGTAAACCACGGTCGACTCCGCCGGATTCTTGCGCGGGGTGCGGCGTGCGTTGCGACGCGCCTTGGGCGCGGCGGGTGCGGGAGCGGATTCGCCCTGTGTGCTGGGACTGTCCAGATTCTCGTCGGTCATATCGGGTACTGAAAAAGGGATAACGTTGTGAAAGTGCGTCGAAACGCCTAGAAAAAACGAGCGCGCCCAATCGGTGGAAACGCGCCTTGCGCGAAGGGAGGGTTACTGCGCCTGACGGATGAAATGGGCAACCTGTGCCCGCGTGAAATCCTTGTTGCCGTTATTCGAGATCACGGCATCGGCCAGAAGCTCCTTCCGGGCAAGCGGCATCTGTCTTGCCATCCTTGCGAGCGCATCGCTCCTGCCAACGCCTCTTTGGGCAAGACGCACCAGTTGCGTCTCTGCCGCAGTGCTTACACAAACGGAAATCCCGAAGAGTTTTTCAAGATTTTTCTCGAATAGAAGCGGGATTTCAACGATGACGGGCCGGTTTCCGGCTGCGGCGAGGGCCCCCTCCCACCCCGCTCGGATGCGTGGATGGAGAATTGCCTCCAGCTTCGCGAGGGCCTCCTTGTCGTGAAACACCCTGCGCGCCACCTCCGCACGGTTCACAGAGCCCTCCGGCAGGATCGCCCCTTCGCCGAAGAGTTCCCGCACGGCGTCAATCGTTCCCGCGTCGCGCGTGAGAAGCTCGCGCGCGATCGCGTCGCAATCGACGGTGAGCCACCCCGCCTCGCCAAAGAGGGACAGGACAAAGCTCTTGCCGCAGCCGATGCCGCCTGTGAGCGCAACCTTCATCGC
Source organism: Puniceicoccales bacterium Verruco_01 (assembly GCA_001604565.1). GTDB lineage: Bacteria > Verrucomicrobiota > Verrucomicrobiia > Opitutales > Oceanipulchritudinaceae > Verruco-01. The sequence goes on from LVBV01000018.1 coordinate 78,994, forward strand.
GATGACTCCTATTCTCCCGAACCCGCCGCCGCGAGAAAGAAACCTACAGCGCCGGGGCGAAGCGCCAGAACGTTTCCGCCGCCGGAAGGGGCTCCTCCACGAGGATGACGCCACCGTCGCCCGCATACAGGGTGCTGCCCACGTCGCTCCATTTCGCCAGATCCGCACTCTTCTGCAAGTGATAGGTGACGCCGGGGGCGGTGCGGAAATACAGACGCAGCTTTCCTGCCCCCGCGTCGCGCTCCATGCGGAAGGAGGGCACGTCGGGATCGGCCAGGACAAAATGAAGAACGCAGTGCGCCGGGAGGGTGTAGGAGAAAGCGTTGCCGGAAATCGCCGCAATGGGAGTCTTTTCCGAGAGCGCCGCCCCGCCCGCTTCGGAAAAACCGAACACCCTTGCCGATTCAAACACGCGCGCGGAGTCGGCCAGGGTGACATTCGCCACCTGCGCCGACGCCGTCTTGTTGATGAGGATCAGATGCAGGCGGCCCGTCGCGCTCTCCCGAGCCGCGTAGGCGGAGTATCCCGCCACGTCCGGATTTTCCACCGGCAGCGAAAGCTCGCCAAACGTCCCGCCCCGCCCGTCATAGTTGAGAAAAATGTTGAACGCAGGCACGACAAAGCCCTCCAGCGTCCCCCAGTAGGTGGCCAAGTACGCGCCGTGCCGTCCGAGAATGCCGAGCAGGTCCGCCTGCGCCAGTCCGCCGCTGTAACCGAAGTGTCCGCCGAAGTCGTATTCCGTAAGGCTGATGCGCGTTCCGGGATAGTACTCGTCGATCGACTCCTTCAGGCGCGGCAGAAGGCGGATCGGACCGTAGGTGGACCACTGAGTGATCCAGCTCGTCTCGGTGTAGGATTCGTCCCACAGGGAGCGCGGGGCCTGCATGCGCGCCTCGGACACGCCGGGCGATGTATCGCTTCCGGTGATGCGGGTGGCGACGCCGGAGGCGTTGTTCCCCTGCGCCTCGGGATAGTAGTGCAGGTCCAGAACGTCCAGAAGCCGTTTCCCCTCCGCGTCCGAAGCCTGCTTCATCTTCGCGAGGTAGTACGAAACAAACCACGGGTACGTGGAAGAGTAATCGTCCCAGTCCGGCGCACCCTGAAGGTTCATGAACGCGGACCATCCGTAAAGAACGGGACCGAAGACCAGGGCGTCGCCGTCCAGAGTCTTCACAACATGCGCCGCAGCGACGTTGCGGGAAACCAGCTCCGAGCACCGCACCGGATTGGGATGGATGCGCGGATGCGTGGAAGACCAGAGTCCCGGCTCGTTGTCCAGACAGTAGCCGAGGACGCCACCCTGCGAAGCGCTTCCGTAGCGGGAAAGGAGGAAGTTCACTTCCTCGTCGAGATAGACATAGCCGTCGCTCGTGTCCGGAGTGGTGGAAAGCGGCGTCGCCTTCTGCACGAGCACCGCCTTCCAGCGGGAGCTGGGCGCGGTCTGGGCCTCGCTCACGGTGCCGTTCTTGTCCGCGGCCACGTACCCGGCAAGAGGCAGGGTCATGACGCTGCGGGCTCCGGCGACGCGGGCGGAGTCGATCGACATGGTAAGCACGATCCCCGGCACGGACTGCTGCGCGTACGGCAGCGAGCTCACAAGATAATTGTCGCTACTATGATACCAGTCGCTCCCGGCGTTGGAAGCGTTGTTCTCCCAGTTGTAACCGGTCATGCGGTTACCGCCCTGACGCTCCACCGGGACGGGTACGCTGCGGTCGCCCTGCGCGGCCCAGTCGTTGCAGCCGTACACATACGGACTGATCGGAACCGGCGTTGCGGAGAGATCGACGGAAAAGTCCACAGCCCGGCAAATCACGGGGAAAACCGACAGCACAGAGGAAGAAACGCAGACGCACCGGAAAAATGGGGATGCCTTCATGGAGTCGTGGGGTTTTCCACAATCTGCGCCAAAGAGGCGCAAAGTCAAAACCCTCTCTGCGGGCGACAGGCGATATTATCGCGCGTTTTGCACATACTCCAGTTTTCCGCCGGGAGCGAGCCTCCGGTAATAGCAGGTCTTCCGCGTGGCGCCGTCCGCATCCTTTGTGTGGCACACGCCTCCCTTGCGCGGACGGACGAGGTAGAGGAGGGAATTCTGCTCGCAGTTGACGCGCACGTCCACGAGGTCCAGGGCGTCGCCGCTCGACGCCCCCTTCACCCACAACTCGCGCCGACTCGTGCTCCAGAAGACGGCGATCTTGTCCGCGAGTGTCTTTTCCAGCGCCTCGCGGTCGGCATACGCAAGGGTCAGCACCGCCATAGTATCGGCATCCTGCACGACGACGGGCAGCACGGCCCGCCCGCAAGCGGCGACCTTCGCCAGCTTGTCAAAGTCCAGCTTCTCGGCAAGGCCCTCCTCGATCTCGCGGTTCATGGAACGCAGGATGGCCGCGGGATCGGAAAGAGGCAAGTCCGGCTCTTGCCACGCAACCATTCGGCCTTATTCTGAAATCATGTTCAACTACAACGCAGAATCGGGCTGCTGCCCGCGCTTCGATCCGGCGAAATGGGATGGGAAGGAAATCGTCTGGCAGGACAAGATCTTCCTCAGGGACGAGGTGAAGACATTTTTCTACATCCCCATCAATTTTGAAAGTGTGATCGTCCGCCTCTGGGAGGCCGCCGAAAAGGCCGGTGCGCTGACGCCGGAGCCGCCCGTCTGCCTGTCGCTGCACCCCTCGCCGTGGAAAATGGAAATCCGCCTTGAGGTGGCGAAGGAGGTGCCGGGCTTCGAGAATGTGAAAATGTCGGGCCGCTACCTCTGCCGCGTCTTCGAGGGCCCGTATGCAAAGGTGGACCGCTACTGCCGCGAGGCGAAGGAATGGGCGTCCGGAAAGGGATTTACGGCAAAGAACCTCTACATGTGGTACGTCTATTGCCCCAAATGCGCGAAGTTCTACGGCAAGAACTTCACGGCCATCTTCACCGAAACGTAACCGCACCTCGGCGCTTGCGGGAAGGCCCGCGTTGTGCCACAAGAACGCGATGGAGGTTCTGTTTCACAAGTATCACGCCCTCGGCAACGACTATCTGGTCCTCGACCCGTCCGATCTCACGGGCACGCCTCGGTCCATTCCCTTCACGGCGGCGCAGATCGAGCGCATCTGCCACCGCAATTTCGGCCTCGGGTCCGACGGCATCCTCTGGGGCCCCTTCCCGGTGGAGGGCGCGGAATACGGTCTTTCCATCTTCAATCCCGACGGCGGCGAGGCGGAAAAGAGTGGCAACGGCCTGCGCATTTTCTCCCGCTACCTGCACGACATCGGCTGCGTGGAGAACGAAACTTTTTCCGTATGGACCAAGGGCGGCATCGTGAAGAGCCGCGTGCGGGACGACGGCTTGATCGTGGTGGACATGGGCCGCGTGAGCTTTGCGAGCGATCGCATCCCGGTCCTGCCGGTCGCGCCGGTGCATGAGGTTCTCAATGAGAAAATCGCCGTGAACGGACGCGAATTCTCCTTCTGCGCCGCGACGATCGGGAATCCGCACTGTGTCCTGCCGCTTGAGGAAATTAGCGAGGCCCTCGCGCGGGAAATCGGCCCGGTGATCGAGCACGACGCCCGCTTCCCCAACCGCACGAACGTCCAGCTTTTGAAGGTTCTGGACCGCAAAAACATCGAGATCCAGATCTGGGAGCGCGGCGCGGGCTATACGCTCGCCTCGGGCTCCAGCTCCAGCGCGGCGGCCTCCGTGGCCCGCAAGCTCGGCCTTGTGGACAGCTCCGTCACGGTGCACATGCCAGGCGGCATCCTGCACATCGACATTGCGGAGGATTACGCCATCCGCATGACCGGTCCCGCAACCCGCGTGGGCGACATGAAGCTCGACTACGAGGCCCTTGCATAGGGCCCTCGCGTAGAGGAAACCCGCACTGAAGGAGCGCGGCGCTAGGCTACCCACCCCACGCTTGCATGAAATCGCCGCTAAAGAGAGCGCGCGAGAGAGCCCAGCGTTGCGCGGAAAAAGGGATTGGACTACCTTTAAACTGTTGGAAACCGAGTTCTTCCAATTGATGCAAAGGCCGGAAAATCCAGTTTTTCCAAAGCGGCGCCGCGCCGGTTTCTCCATCGCCGAGGTCCTCATCGCCCTCATGATCCTTGCCGTGATGGCGGCGGCGATCGGCAGCGCGTGCCTATTTGCCCGCCGCAGTGCGGAGGCCGCCGTGGCGGAGAACACCGCGCTCAACACGGCGCAGGCCTACATGGAGCAGCTCAAGACTTTCACCTACTCGGCGCTGATGGCCTCGGTGAACGATCCCACCGTGCCGCTCCAGACAATGTCCAGCCTCACGGCGACGGACTATCTCACCCAGAACGCGTGGCTGACAAAAACCGTCGTCATGCGGCGCGATGCCTCCGGCAACGTCCTCCAGAGACTCAATGTGGACATCAAGCCGGTTTTGAGCGACGCCTCCTCCGGCACGGGACGGGACATCGTCGGCATCCAGATTTTCTACCGCTGGACGGACCCGGTCACGAAAACCCTGCGCAGCGCGTCGATCCGCAGCGCCAAATCCATCTAGCAATGAAACCGCGCCCGCAAAGGTCCGGCAGCAAGGCCTTCACACTCGTAGAGCTACTGGTAGCGCTCGGCATCTTCGGCCTTGTGATGGGCGCCCTTATTACCTTCAGCCGCAGTTCCACGCGCGTCATTTTTGAAAGCACCCTGCGGCTGGACCTCGACCGCGACCTGCGCCAGTCCGCACAGCGGATCCTCGCCGACGTGAACACAGCGGACGCCTTCTACCTGTACAAGAGTTTCAAGAGCAGCGACCGCAACGCAACAAATGGCTCGCAGCGGCTGGGGTCCGACGCCTCGGGGGACTTTCTGCTCCTCGTTTATTCCGAACCACAGCCCCTGACGACGAGCAACGTGTACGTGACGCGCCTTGTCGGTTACTTCCGCAAGGCGGACACCGCCAGCGCGCGCGGAGGCATCCACCGCTTCCAGATCGACTATGCCGACCAGACCGTGCGCGCGGATTCCAACCCTGTGGAAAGTCTTCTGGCCTCGTATTCCTACAACGACGAATACCCACGCCTGATTCCTTCGGCGGCAGGCGGCTACACAAACGGGATGTTCTACAACTTCCGCGGCAAGACCGTGATGATCTCGGCTGACCTCTACCGGGGGGCCTCCTACCGCAATTCCACCGAAGTACTGAGGCTTTGCGCCTCGCCACGATGAAGGAGCCCATGAAAAAAAGAATCGGGAAACTTCGTTTTGCACCGGCTGGAAGCAGGCGCCGCGGTTCCGCGCTGGCCGCCGTTCTCATCCTCTGCACGGCAGCGGCGATGATCGGCGCCGGGACGATGGACGTGGCGACGACCGAGCGGCGCCTGAATCACCGCGCCGCCATGAATCTTGAGGCGCGCAACGCCGCCGAGGCCGTCGTCGAATACGGCCTTGCGGAACTGTCCCAACGCTTCCAGACGCAAAACAGCTTCCAGTCCAACGAGCTGTCCCGCACCCAGCGGCCCCTCACTCTGCCCGCCAGTTTCTACAGCGTCTTCGCCGGGAGCAATGTGGTTCTCCCGGCCAATCCCTATTCCGGAGCTGTGGAGCACGGCACGTATTCGACTGAACTCATCGGCGGTTCCGTGCCGGACGCGGGCTGGATGTTTCTGGACCCCCGCATTCCCGGCAATGCGTCGGACCCCCTCTCCAGCCGCAACGTCCTCGTCCGTCAGGTGCGCGTGTACGGCAGGGCGACAGTTCGGGATTCACGGGGTGTGGAAAGCGTCTCCCGCTGCCGCGCCACGCTTCAGATCCGCGACGCCCCGCTCTTTTCCTATGCGGTGTTCTACAACATGGACATGGAGGTGGCTCCCGGCGTGACGATGGACATCGTGGGGCCTGTGCACACCAACAAAAACCTGTATGTCTGCGGCCAGTCGGGAGCCTCGCTCCGGTTCCACGACACGGTGACCGCCGTGGGAGGCGTGTACCACACCCTAAAGACCGGTTACGGCGAGTCCGTGGGGAGCGGCATCATCTCCTTTGCGAACGATGCCGGGAACCTCGTGGCGATGAACACGGGCAGCGCCCACGGCTACGATTCCACCTACGCAGACTGGTACAACAAGAGCATGGCTCTCTGGGACGGCAACGTGCAGGACTCCGCCTACGGAGTGCAAAAGTGCGCGTCGGTGTCGCTGCCGGATTACGAGCAGGACGACCTGGCGACCGCCACCATCGACGACGCCCTGAACTACGCCTACCAGATGATCCTGCCGCTCAACACCTCCGCCTCGGCCAACGCCTCCGTGGAGGAGCAGAAGTTCGCCTACAAGGCGGGGCTGGTCCTTGTCATCACAACCGCGTCGAACAACATCACCACCTATTCCCTTTACGCTCAGAAGCACGATTCCGACGGCAAGCTCGTTTACAGCGGCACCGCGCCGGACCGCACCTTCCTCTGTTCCAGCACCTCCACGGATCCGGAGATCGCGGCAAACCTCGCGGCGATCTTCGCCGTCAACAATTACGCCAGTCACACAAGCGGCACCGCCACGATCGTGGACGGCGGCCTGTACGACACGCGGCGACAGAAGGGCGTCGATCTCTTCGAGATCAACATGGGCAAGCTCCGCGACGCTCTGGAAAGGAACGACGCGCGCGACTGGGGGAACACCTCCTCGGCCTCTGACGCCACCTATGCGCCCTCGACATGGTGGAACGGCATCGTTTACGTGGAGTTTCCCGCAGCTTCGGGAACAGCGGGGCCCGACGGCGTACTCGCCTCGCAGGACGGATACGGCCTGCGCCTCAAGAACGCTCAGTCCAGCGGCTCCGGGAGTACGTACACGCCGGGAATTCCCGACCCGAGCTGGTCCTCGGCCACGGGGACGACCCTGGTCACCAACAACGTGATGTACGTGCAGGGCAACTACAACGCCGACGGCAAGAGCAGTACTGGCTCCTCCACGACCGTGGACGACCCCAAGGAACCCGCCGCCGCCCTTGCCGCCGATGCCATCACACTCCTCAGTCCCGGCTGGGCGGATGCCGAGAGCGCGCGACAGGTGGCCAAGAGCACCACCACCTACAAGTACGCGGGGGCCACGAGCGACTACCTCGAAATTTCCGCCGCACTCATCGCCGGCATCGTCCCCACGAACAAGGCCAACAACGGCTACGGCAGCGGCTCGGTGAACAACCTGCCGCGTTTCCTTGAAGTGTGGAACCAGACGGTGCGCTACCGGGGCTCTCTCGTGGCCCTGTACGAAAGCGAGATCGCCATCCAGCCCTTCCGCACGAGCCTGAGTTCCTCGAACTACGTTTTCTCGCCGCCGCAGCGCGACTGGGGCTTCAACAGCCTCTTTTCGAGCGGCGTCTATCCGCCGGGTACTCCCAACATGCGCTCCTTCCGCCGCGTGGACCTCAAGTTCCTCGGCGAGGATGAATGGAACAGCGAGATCGCCGCGCTACCGTGATGAAAGCTCTCTTCCGCATCGCCTGCCTTGCGTCCGCCTTTGTTCTGGCCGGTGCCAGAGCTTCCGCCGCGGAGCCGCGCATCCTTGCATGGCCTTCACAGGCATTACCGCCCTTCAGCGTCACCACGGTGTGGGACACTCCCCCGGAATCGGGCCCCACCGCCTTCTTCCGTCTGGAGGGAAGCGGCGTCACGCTGGAACTGGGGACGCTGCGTCCCTTCGTCGTGGCGGCGGCAACCGATCCTCGCCCGGCGATTCCCGGCGCGCTCTTCTTCCGCCACGGGAGAACGGCGGACGGCTGGCTCGCCTTCACACTCTTCGAGAAAGACGTCTTCATGGACACGGCTTCGGAGGTGAATCTCGCCGCCTATCTGGCGGGCATCGTGGCAGGTTCCGCCCCTGAGAGGGGGCGCATTGTGACGGTTCTTGAACCTCCCGCGCCGATCGACCGACGCGAACTCCTGATCGGCCTGCGTCCGTTTTCCCTCTCGTGGAGAACGGACGACGCCCTGTCGAAAACCTCCGTCACGCGGTGCGACTGGTTCTTCGAGCTGGAGGGCGGGCGACTCCTTGTCGTAAGCGTCGTGGCGGGCAGCGCAGGCTTTGAAGGCGTGCGCAATGCGGCCCTCGCGGTGCTGCGCGACGCCGCCATCGTCCATTGACGCCAGACTCCCTGCGGAGAGCGCCCTACCGGTAGAGCAGCTCGTCCATCAGGTCCTCGCGGTCGGGGCTGAAGGAGAGCGCCACCTCCTGCGTCACGACTCGGTTGCGGACGAGCTTGGCGAGCGACTGGTTCATCGTGCTCATGCCGACCTCGCTGCCGCCCTTGATGACGGAGGGAAGCTGGTGGAGCTTGTTCTCGCGGATCAGGGCGCGGACGACGGGAGTGGCCACCATCGTCTCCGTCGCAAGGACGCGGCCCGTACCGTCGGCTTTGGGCAAAAGCTGCTGGCAGACCACGACGCGCAGGGTCGTGGCCACGACAAGGCGCGCCCTCTCCTGTTCGGCGGGCGGGAAGGAACCGATGATGCGAATCACCGTCTGGTACGCCTCGGAGGTGTGCAGAGTGCCGAAGGTAAGGTGCCCTGTTTCCGAAAGCGTGAGCGCGGCGCGGATCGTCTCGGGATCGCGCATCTCGCCGATCAGCACCACGTCGGGATCCTGGCGGAAACTCCGGCGCAAAGCCTCCGAAAAACTCTCCGTATCCACCCCAACCTCTCGCTGCGTCACGTAGCTGCAACGGCTCTTGTGAAGGTATTCCACAGGCTCCTCGATCGTCACGATGTGCGAGGGCCGCGTGAGATTGATCTCGTTGATGATGCAGCCGAGGGTCGTCGATTTGCCCGAGCCGGTGGCGCCCGTCACCAGCACGAGGCCGTGACGCAGGGAGAAGATCTGGCTCACCACCTTGCGCGGCAGTCCCAGCGTCTCGAAGGGCGGGAAGGAGGACGGCAGTAGGCGGATGGCCAGAGCGATGTTGCCTCGCTGGTAGGAGGCATTGATGCGGATGCGGGAGCCGTCGGGCAGCGTCTCGGCAAAGTCGAATTCATGCTCTTTCTGGAAAACGTCAAACCGTGGCTCGCCCAGAAGGGTCCGGGTCAGTTGAGCAACCTCCTCTGCCGGAACAGGCCGGGAATCCGGCATCTCGATCATGTCGCCGTTCAGGCGGACGAAGGGAAGGTCGTTCGCCGTTACGTGAAGGTCCGTCGAGTTGAGCTTGAGGAACTTCTCGATGAGAGGGGGCAGAATGGTGAGCGCGGGTTTCGGGTCCTGCGCGGGTCGGGGACGGTCATTCTTCATCTCGGGGAAAGAAACAGAACTCTTCTACAAGTAACGGACAAAAGCGTCACATTGAAAGGCGTTATTTCCCGCGGCGGCGAAATGCCCGTGTTGCCCGATTCACACCGTCGCACGGTCCTCGCCAAGGAAACGGGCGCCGATGTGGTCCGCGTAATAACCGTGAAGGAGGCCGGCGATCGCCTCAGGGCTTTCCTGCGCCAGAACGTCCGTCACCATCTTCGCGGTGTCGGACATCGAGATGTTGCGGATGAAGTACTTGATCTCTGGCAACACCGCTCCCGCGACGGAAAGCTCCTGCGCGCCCATGCCGAAGAGCAGGCCCGCGTATGCCGCGTCGCCCGCCATCTCGCCGCAGACGGAGACCGGAATCCCCGCCTTCTTTCCGGCGTCGAAGATCATCTTGAGCAGTCGCATGATCGCCGGATGGTTCGGCTCGTAAAGATGAGCCACGCGGTCGTTCACGCGGTCCACCGCCAGCGTGTACTGGATGAGGTCGTTCGTGCCGATGCTGAAGAAGTTGCAGTGTTTGGCCAGAAGGTCCGCCGCGAGGGCCGCGCCGGGAATCTCGATCATGCTGCCCACGGGGATGTTCGCGTCGAAATCAATCTTCTTGGCGGCAAGCTCCCTCTTGCATTCCTCAAGGATTGCATTGGCGCTCACGAGCTCCTGCACGGAACTGATCATGGGGTACATGATCTTTACCCTGCCGAAGGCGCTCGCCCTCAGGATCGCGCGAAGCTGGTCCTTGAAGAGCGCCACATGTTCCAGACACAGGCGGATCGCACGGAATCCCATGAAGGGATTGGACTCCTCATGCCCGAAAATGGGATTGGAGATCTGCTTGTCGCCGCCGATGTCGAGAGTACGGATCGTGACGGGAAAGGGGGCCATCGCCTCCGCCACGCGGCGGTACACGCGCAGCTGCTCCTCCTCGCTCGGGAGCGTGGCGCTGCGCAAAAAGAGATTCTCCGTCCGGAAGAGGCCAATACCGTCCGCACCGCTCTTCTTGAGGTCGTCGTTGCTTTCCGAGCCATCCACGTTCAGCATCACGCGGACCTCGAAACCGTCCACCGTGCGCGCGGGCAGGTGAAGGTTCGAATGATACACGGTCTGCGCCTTCTGGCGCTCGGTACGGATCTTGCCGTAGCGGAAGAGGCTCTGCTCGCTGGGGTTGATGATGACAAGGCCTTCGAAACCGTCCACGATCACCGTGTCGCCCGTCTTCACACGCTTGGTGATATCGTGCAGGCCAACGACGGCGGGAACGTTGATGGAGCGCGCCACGATGACGGCGTGGCTCGTGCGGCTGCCCTGATCGGTCACCAAGGCGGACACGCGGGAACGGTCCAGCTTCACGGTGTCCGAGGGGGAAATGTCGTCGGAAACAAGGATCCGCGCGCCTGAATAGTTATCCAGTTCCATCTCCGCCTGCCCGAGGAGATTGTGCAGCAGCCGACGCGAGACATCCTTGATGTCGGCCACGCGTTCCTTGATGTAGTCGTCGTCGATGTGGGAGAAGGCCTCCACGTAGCGATTGGAGACGGTCTGGAAGGCATACTCGATATTCCAGCCGTTCTCGAAGATTTCCTTCTCCACCTCGTCGATCAAGGCCTTGTCCTCAAGAACCATCTGGTGGGCATCGAAGATCTGGGCCTCCTTTTCGCCCAGCTTTTCCTCGATCTCGCAACGCAGGACGCGCAGCTGCTGCTTGATCTGGAGGAGCGCCCCCTCCAGCCGCGCCACCTGTTCCTCGCGCTTTTCCGGCGGGACAAAATAGCTGGCCACCTCGATTTCCTTGCGGACGAAGAGAAACGCCGGACCGTGCGCCACGCCCGGGGACGCGGCGACGCCCTTCACCTGTATCTCCTCTTTGACAGCAGTTTCCATCGGAACCGACTACTCACATATACCCGCAGTCACGCTTCATGCAACCAAATGAAACAGAAGAGCAATCCTTACAGAATCCAAGTAGAGGCAAAAAACGCATCCGTGCCCCAGGCCCGCCGCACGATTCCTTCGATCGCCGCGTGCCTTCCCTGTTCCGCAAAAGCGAAGACCGCGCTCCCACTGCCGGTGAGGGCCATCTGTGGAAGGTTCTCCGCGCGCAAAAGATCGTTCAGGGAGTCGTACGCCAGATATTTGCCAAAGACCACCTTCTGGAAGCTGTTGTAGATCGGGGGCAGTGACGATGCGAAGGGGTTCCAGCCGTAGATCGCCTTTTCCGCTTCGCCGAGGTTGGCCACCTCCCCTTCCCGGTCCAGAGCGCCGTATGCCCAGCCCGTCGGGACACCGAAGTGCGGCTTTGCGACGACGAGGCAGAGTTCCCGGAGCGCAGAAGCGGTCTTTTCGGGCAGCGCGTCGATGGATTCCCCCCGTCCGCCCATGAAGCATGGACCCTCCACAAGAAAGAGCGGGCAGTCCGACCCGACGGACGCCGCAAGATCGGAAAGAGCCGCGCCCGCGAGCGGATACCCGCAGACTTGATTGAGAATTCGCAGTGCCCCCGCCGCATCACTGCTGCCTCCGCCAAGACCCGCACCCCACGGGATGCGCTTGGTGAGGCGCCATGCAAGGAAAGGCGCGCCCGGCACCTTGGCGCGAAAGGCCGCCGCCGCCTTGAGGACCAGATTGTCCGGCCCGGCGGAAAGCTCCGCATTGTCGCAAAAAAGTTCGTCGCGGCCCGTGGCGGAAACGCTCGCGGATAGTTCGTCATACACGCCGATCCGGACAACGAGCGAGGCAAGATCGTGGTATCCATCCGCCCGTTTCCCTCCGACGGCAAGATACAGGTTCAGCTTGGCCGGGCAGCGTTCCGCGATCGTCTCCATGGGGCGATTTTCGGCGCGGTTGAGGAACGTGACAAGTTTCCTCAAAAAAATTCCAACGCCACCTCGTCGGCGAGGAGGCGTCCCCGGCGAGTCAGCCGCAGGCTCCGTCCGTCAAATTCCGCAAGGCCCTGCCCCTCCAGTTCCGAGGCCTTCCGCGCAACCTCCGCCCAGTCGTGCGACGGGAAGCGCGCGGCTAGTTCCGCGAGGTCCACGCCCTCCACCATCCGCAGGCCGAAGACCACCGCGTCCGTCGCAAGGGTTGCCTCGTCGAGGATGACCTCGTCCGTCCGCGCCGGAGCGCCCTTTTCGACACCCTCCGCCCAGCGGGCAAGGTTCGCCGCATTGGCGTAACGGCGCAGCCCAAGCTGGCTCGCCGCCGCCGGACCCACACCCGCCCATTCCCGCATGCGCCACGTGTTCAGGTTGTGGACGCACTCGTAGCCGGGACGGGCGAAGTTCGAGACCTCGTACTGCCGGTAACCCGCAGCCTCCAGCAGGTCCCACGTCCTCTCGTAAAACGCGGCCTCCTCGTCGGGAGTGCGCCGGGATAGACGCCCCCGCGCCAGTCGGGCGAAGAGCGGGGCGGATTCCTCGATCGTCAGGCAGTAGGTGGAAATGTGCTCCGGTCCGGCGGCAATCGCGGTTCTCAGATCCCTCTCCCACTCTTCCAGAGTCTGCCCCGGCAGGGCGAACATCAGGTCGAGGTTCAGGTTCCCGATTCCCGCTGCGCGCACCGCGCCAATCGCCTCAGACACCTGCGCGGTGGTGTGCAGGCGTCCCAGTCCCGCAAGGATCGCCTCGTCAAAACTCTGCACGCCGATGGAAACGCGCGTAACGCCCGAGTTCTTCAGCACCGCGAGCCGGTCGGCACGACAGGTGGCGGGCGTGGTCTCCACGGTCCATTCTTCGGGCGTTCCACCGCTGGCCCCGAGCGTCGCCCCCGCCAGTCGCTCTAGATCCGCCGGAGCGAGGATCGAGGGCGTCCCTCCGCCCCAGAAGACCGTCTCCGCCCTCCGGGGTAGGTGCAGCTCCGCCAGCTCCCTCTCCGCGCAGGCAAGGTAACGTTCCACGTCCGCACGACGCGGCGGCACCTCGTAAAAGGCGCAGAATTCGCAGCGACGCGCGCAGAAAGGCACGTGCACGTACAGTCCGAGCGCGCTTTGCCGTGAAAGAGTCATGAACGGCTATTCCGCGGCGGAGCCCGCGCCGTCGGCAAGTGCGGCGCCGAGCGCAGCCGCTCTTGCGGCATCGAAGGACGCGCCGAGCGGCAGTCTGCCGTCGCTCGCCACCTCCTTGAGGACCACGGCTCGACTCCCCGTCACCATGAAGCCGATGAGCTTGCCATTCAGCGAGAAGACAAGGTCGCCCTCCGCCGGAACGAAGGAGCCGAAGAGCACATTGGCGAAGCTCGTCTGCACCTCGACGTAGCGGTTGGTGCCCGGGCTGACACGGATCGGCGCCTCGCCGTACTTCTCGCCTCCTGTCGTGACGACAACCGCCGTCGGGAAGCGCAGCGGGTTCTCCTCGATCTCGAATGGTCTCACCGCGGCGTCGCCCGCAAGAGGCGCCGGAACGGGGAAAAGCGCGACGCGGCTGTCCGAGGAAAGGAAGAGAACGCTCTCGGCCTCGAAGGACTTCATGCCGGGAAGAAGCATCGTCGCCGAAGCGGAGCGGAGCGAGACGAGCGACTGGGGTTTCAGCGCCGTGCGCCCCACTTCCGCCATCGCGTACACCCCGCCCTTTTCATCCTTGGCGAAGACCGCGTATTTCTCGAAGGAGGCATCGACTTCCCCGAGGAGCCCCTTCGTCCGGATCGTGGCACGCACCACGGCGCGGTTCTTGCGGAAGAGCGTGAAGACCTCGTTGATGGAAAGGTGCGTCGTGTCGCGGATCTCCTTGCGGATGGCCTCGCCCGTGGTCTGGTGGACCTCGGCGAGCTCGCCGACGTTCCGGGCAAGGGTTTCGGCGCTGCGGCTGGCGGCATCCTTTTCCTCGCGAAGGGCCGCCATCTCGCCCTCCAGCCTCTTCTGCGACTGTGCGGCACCCTCAAGCCTTGTGGCCAGGACGGCGCTTTCGCGTTCGGCGCGGGCCTTCTCTTCCTGAAGCGATGCGATGCTGCCACGCGCGGTGAGAAGCTCGTTTTGCGTCGCCTCCATCTGCTGCTGCATGAGCCGTTCGCGCGCCTGGGCGGCCACCACCTCGTCGCGCAGACGGTCGCGCTCTTGCTGGCTGAGCTGATACTGTCCGGCGAGGCTGCTGCGTTTCTCCTCCAGCTCGCGGCTCAGTTTTTCCAGCCTCTCGGCCTCACCCTGAAGGCGGTTCTTCTCTTCTTCGAGGGATTCGGAGCGGGACCGTTCCGCCTCCAGAACCTTCGAGCGTTCCTCAAGAGACCTGGAAAGCTCCGCGCGTGCGGCCTCCTCGCCTTTGAGCGAATCGCGCAGACTGTCCACCACGTCGGGACGCACCGCCTGCGAGACGGGTGTCGCCACCGCCGCGCGCGCATTGGGGTCCAAAGGAGCCGCCTTGTCGAAGCGGGCCAGCGCCAGCATCGAAAGGAGCAGGAAGTCGCAGATGACGATAAGGAGCGAGTGGTTCATTTGCCTTCCGTGGCGGCGGGCGTCGCCTGCGCGCCGTTCTGGATTTCAAGAATGAGCCCCCGCCGATAGGTGCGCAGGTTCACCACCTTGAGGAGCGCCGTGAAGAGGATGCCGAAGAGTGTGGAGGAATACGCCGCCACAAGACTCGCCTGGATCACGTTCATGGCCAGCATGAGGAGCGACCCCACGGTGCCGAAGAGGCCGATGTACAGGCCGAGGTCGAAGAGATAGTCCTCGTTCTCCAGCAGCTTGAGCCGTGTTTCCGGCGGGACGGGAGTCGCGCGGATGCGGGCCAGCCGCATCACGCAGAAGACATATACCGCCAGCTGCACCATGAAGAAGAACAGAAGCGACAGAATAGAGGCCTGATCGAGTGAATTGGCGTTCATAGCTTGCATTGCTTGTTGGGTGGAGGCGAAGGCGTGACCGAGTTCAAAGACCGCCCGCGCGGGCCTTTCGGTGGTGAAACGGAGCAGATTCGGTTCGAGAAACATCCAAAGGACGATCGTGAAGGCTCCCGCGGCGAAAACGTTGCCCGAAAAAACCAGGCAACGGCGGCAGTGGGAAAAATCCCTTCCGAGGCGGCAGACGCCGAACCACGCGTCGAAAACCGCCATCGTGAGAAAATATCCCGAGGCGAAAAGGATCGCAATCTTGACGACGAGCGCCGCCGCGCGGTGATGCAGGGCGGCCCCGGCAAAGGAATCGGGCCGCAGGGCAGTGAGGTTCCGGTCGAAGAAACGCATGAGGCGCGGCGGGGTGTACAGGCCCTCCCCGTGCCGGGTGAGGACGCCAAGCGCCCCGGGGCCGAGGTTCACCGCCAGACGCAGCGCCGCGATTCCATCGCCGGGGGGCAGATTTTCAACATAGCCGGAAACCTTCGCATAGTCGTCCGCATACACCGTCGCGGCGAAAAACGTGGCCAGATCGTCCGGGGAGGAGGCAATGCGGCTTGCGGCGTCGCAAAGATCCTCGGGGGAATCCGTGCGGCGGGTCATTTCGACGAGTGTCGTCCAGTCCATGCGCCGGGAAAGGGAGAGGACGGCAAGGAGCACGTTTTCCAGTCGCGACTGGTCCATGGCGTCGCCCCGGGCCGCGCCGTCGGCAATTCCCGGCAGCACGCGGGCGAAGGAAGGGCGCAACGCGTCCGTCTCCGCAAGCATGGCAAGGGTCAAAATCGCGGAATCGAGCGGTGCGCCGGCCTCGCTCTCCACGGGCATCAAAACTTTCCAGCCCGCGAGGTCGCGCGAACGCAGGAGCGCCTGCACGGCGCTGTTCCCGCTTTCCGAAAGCCGCGCAAGGGCCTCCGCGCGAACGCTCCGCAGCACCATCACCTCGCCGAGATTCACGTGGAAGGAGGAATCGGGCCTCAGGCGTGCCCCGGTTAACACCGCCTCGAAGAACGGAGAGGAACCTCCCGTAATGTTCAGGATGGGGCTGCGCGCCACTAGATCCGCCATCTTCTGACGTTCCGTACCCTGCGGGGAGGCGATGCGGTTCTCCCATAACAGACGCAGCGGGCCCACCTTGCCGGAAAGGATGTAATCGGCGGCGTAATCCTCGGGAGAACGCCCCTCCTGCCCCGCACGGACCAGAAGCTCCGGCGCCACAGCGCGGAAATGGACGGGAATGCAGATGCCCAGCCACGACAGAAGAGCCGAGGCGGCCAGAAGTATGACAAAACGCGCGATTTTCCAGTTTCCCTGCATGCGCCTGCGGGTATTCCGTCCCGTTTCGGAGGGGGCGGTTCCGAATGGATTTATCCAATCACACCTCGCAGCCGACGTAAAACAAAAGCGGAGTGGAATCGACGGGCGGGCGGAAAGAAACACGGGAATCGACCGGCACCCCTGCGCATCCGAAAAGGACCCGCTGCGGCGGAAAACGCGGTCTTTCCGCGCGGCGCGTCTTGACCGGAAGGCCCGCTGCGGTTTGCCTGTTTCATGAAAGACCGGGACAAAGGCCCGGAGGAGACAAGGAGATTGCACGATGTTGCGAGTGACCAAGTATGGAGAAAGCGTCCTGAGAAAGAAGGGCGAGAAGGTGACGGAGTTTGGCGCGAAACTGAAGAAGCTGGCGGCGGACATGGTGGAAACCATGCACGAGGAGGACGGCGCGGGACTGGCGGCGCAACAGGTGGGGCAGGCTCTGGAACTTTTTGTGATCGACCTTGGCTGGCACGAGGGGCTGAACGATCTGCCCTACGAGCTCGACGGCAGGCATCCGCCGCTGGACCTGCTCATGCCGATGACCTTTGTGAATGCAACCGTCACACCGCTCAAAAGCGACATGGTGACGGCGGAGGAGGGCTGCCTCTCCTTTCCGGAAATTCGTGCGGAAGTGACGCGGCCCGACCGCATCCGCTGCGAATTCCAGGATCTCGACGGGGTGCGTCACACCCTTGTCGCGGGGGACTGGCTGGCGCGCGTGGTGCAGCACGAGTACGACCACACGCAGGGCGTACTCTTTGTGGACCGCATGGCACGCGAGACGCTCCGCGCCATCGACACCCCGCTCAAACACCTGCGTAAGGAAGGTCGCAAACTCGAAAAAGCCTTCGGAAATCCGGAGGACTGACCTCGCCCGCACGGCGCAATCGACGCCGTTTTCGCGCGGTTTTCGCCCCATCCGCATCAAGAGCGCCTTGGGGGTGGACAAAAGGCGACAATTTTGGTATGGATTTACTCATGAAAAGCGCGTACGAAATGGCACTGGCGAGGATGGGACTGTCCGGCGACGATGCCCCGCGCGTTCTCACCGACGCACAGCGCGCGGAACTTTCGGACATCGACCGCCGCTATGGCGCGAAGATCGCCGAGAGGGAAATCGTCCTGCGCGGGGAGATCGACAAGGCCCGCGACGCGGGCGATGCGGCGGAGATGGAACGCCTTCGCGAAATGCTGTCCCGCGAACGGGCGGAATTCGAGGAGGAACGCGAACTCGCCAAGGAGCGGGTGCGCAGGAACGCCGTATAGGCCCAAGCCTCCTTAAGAAACAAACTTTCTTCGAGACGCTCCGGAACCGCTCCGGTTCCTTCTCCGCATCCCTTCTCAGAACAGTCAGCCCAACCGCCGCCCTATTTCCCGAGCTTGGCGATTTCCGCCCGCATGGCGTCCACCGACACCTTGTATGCGGCAACGATGTTCTCCGCGCCGCTCGCTAGCTCCGCCGGCGTCAGGCCGGGATTGGCGTTGGAGGTGTGCTCGTAATCGCGGCAGATACGGGAAAGCCGCAGGCAGCCGAGATTGCCGCTGGCTCCGGCAAGGGCGTGGGCAATACGGCTGCACTTGTAGCGGTCCAGCGACGCGGCACAACTGCGCAGCTCCTCGAATTTCGGCTCCGCCTCGCTCGTGAAAAGACCGAGAAGTTCGCCCAGCATTCCCGGCGCGTCGTCGTCGCACGTGGCGGCGATCATTTCAAACTGCTCCTGGTCAATGAGGGGGGTGGAGGAAAAATCCTGTAGCGGCATGGCAGACGGCAATGGAAGTTGAAGGGGAGACGAAGACCGGAACAGTCCCGCATTCTACCCCGGCTTCCATGACAGGCAAGTAATTATCTGGCCTCTTCAGATCGCGCTCATGTGCCGAGCGTAGCGGCGGAGCTGTTCCAGCCCCTGAGAGCGGATCTGGCAGATGCGCGCCTCGGAAAGATTCATCGCCGCGCCGATTTCCGCCAGATTCAGTCCCTCGACGAAATAGAGGGTGAGCACCCTGCGGGACTGCTCGGGCATCTCCATGATGCGCCGTGCGACCAGTTCCCGCAATTCCTCGCGCTCCATGCGGGTCTGCACGGCCTCGGTCTCCTCGTCGGCGATGCATTCGTGCATCGCCCCGCCCTCACCGGGCGCCTCGCCGTCGAGATACACGATGCCGACGGGTCGGGCCTGCATGCGAAGTTTCTGGAAGTTCTTCTGGTCGAGACCCATCTCGTCCGAAAGCTCGGAATCGGTCGGCGTGCGGCCCAGACGCTGCTCCAGCGCCTGCGTCGTGCGCGCAATGAGCCTCTGCTTGAGGCGCACCGATCGCGGAACCATGTCCATGTGGCGCAGTTCGTCGAGGATCGCGCCGCGGATGCGCACGGCTGCATAGGTCTGAAAGGTGTAACCGCGCGAGGGATCGTAGCGTTCGATGGCGGCGAGGAGTCCCGTCATGCCCGCGCTCTCCAGTTCGGGAATGTCGGCGTGCTGGGGCATCCTTCCCCGCATCCGGGCGACGATCGCCTTCACGAGCGGGGCATATTTGAGGAGCATTTCCGCGCGGTTGTCCGCACCTTCGCCCGCGGCTGCGGGAAGATTCTTCTTCTCATTCTCAAGGTTGCGCGCCTGCATGTGTTTCGTTCTCCGCGAAGAGATTAGCACACGCTGTGCCGGACGTTTTTTCATCCTCTGTCTCAAGAAATAAATAGATGCGCAATACACTCTACACGAGCAGGATACGCGACCAATTGGCCAACAAAAAAATCCCCCCGAAACCATCGGGGGGATTTTCTTAAGGAGGAACTTTCTTCCCTTGCGGAAAGACTACATCGAGAGCTTGGCCGCGTCGATCGAGTCGTGGAACTTCCAGTCCTTCGATTCCTCGAAGCCGCGGCATTCCTGCACGAGCTGCGGGTTGCCGACCAGGCCGTACTTGAGCGTCAGCTCCTGACAGACCAGCATCGCATCGACGAGCAGTTTGATGAGGGCCATGTTCACGTTGCGGACCTCGTGCACGTCGAAAATGACGCGCGAGAAGCCCTGGTCCACCGCCTCGGAAATCTTGGGCTTGAGGTAGGCGTTGATCTCGTTGATCGCCGTGGTGGAGGTGGATTCCGGCAGGCGGACGACGAGGATGTCCTGATCGAAGAAGAAGTAGCGCTCCGAGGTGTCGAGATTCACGGCCTTGGCCACCTTGCTCTCCAGTTCCTCGTAGTCGATCGGCTTGGTGAGGATGCTCGTGAAACCGTACTGCTGGGCCTGCTGCTGGGCGTGCAGGTCCGTCTTCACCGTGAGGGCAAAGACCGGCACGTACTTGGTCTTCATGTTCGAGCGCAGGAGGCGGAAGAGCGTGTAGGCGGCCTCGTCCGGCAGGGAGAGGCTGATGACGATCACGTCCGGAACGTTCTTCTGGCAGTAGTCGATCGTCTCGCCCGTGGAGGCCACGCCGTGCACCTTCCAGCTCGGCACTCGGATGCCCTGAGAAATCTGCTGGATGATGACGGGCTTGTCCTCGACGATGAGGATCTCGCACGGATCGGAAAGGGTCTTGCGGCGCGCCTGAGTCTCGGAGATGGGGCGCAAGTCAATGATGCGGCCCACCTTCTCGTTCAGCACATCCTCCTTGAAAGGCTTCACGATGTAGTCGCGAATGCCGAGCTTGGCGATCTTGAGGACCATCTCGCGGCCCGCCTCCGCCGTCAGCATGATGATGGGGATAGCCTTGAGGGAGGGATCGCTCTTGAGCTTGGTGAGCATCTCCACGCCGTCCATGACCGGCATCGTGACGTCGAGAAGGATGAGGTCCGGCAATTGCTTGGCGGCCATGGCCAGACCCTCGACGCCGTTGGAGGCCTCAAGGATTTCGACGTTGTACGTCTTGAACGCCTTCTTGACGATGATTCGCACGGCGCGCGAATCGTCCACGGTGAGGATCTTCAGTTGCATTTTCGCTCGAAAGGGGTGCGGAAGACCATGAGATTAACAGTCTCCAGGCTTCATTGTCAGGTCTGCAATGAAGGGAGCATCGACTATTTTGAAGGAATAGATCTGACGGAAAACGGTGCTAGGGGTCTCGATGGTGAAATTCGTGCCCCGCAGGATCGACGGAACGGTCATGCGGCATTGGAAGCCCTTGTCCGAAACCGTGTTCTTGAAGGTGCCGACGATCATGTTCGCCATCTCGCCCAAGGCGTCGTGGATGACCTCGGGGCCCTCTGCGGCAACCTCCTCCTCGTTCATGCCGAGAAAGCTGCCCGTGAGTTTCACGGCGAGGTCCTCTTCAAGATACAGGTTGATGACGCCGTTCATCGCACCGACAAAGCCCACCATACCCACGATCACGGTTTTGCGCGAGGGTAAAACCGGCGGCGGAGGGCCCTCCAGCTCGTCATAACCAAGACCGGGACGAGAATTCTCGTACTGGATCGGCAGGCTGATCATCGTGTCGAAGTACTTGCTGACGGCCTCGATGACCATCCCCTCCAGCTCCTGCGGGCTGAAGGGCAGCTTTTCCTGTACGTGCGGGTCCGTCATACCTGTATCATCATCGACGAAAACTTCTCACTAGGCAAACACTGTCCGTAAATCGGTATGCATGACGCTCGCTAAAGCCTTGCGCGTCATTTTTGAATGTTCCTGGAATGTGTTTTTCTCAAAATCAACCCGGAAGGAGAGAACACAAGGCGCCCCATCCCACCCTGACAGAACCCCGGGGGGATTGTCAGAGGGCAAGGAAGCCCTGCCAGAAGCCAAGGCACACCGTGATGAGCGCGAGGGTCGTCAGCACCGTGCGCAACCAGAAGCCCGACGCGATGGGCGCCGCCTTGAGCGTCCCCGCCTCCACCTCGTCCTCCGTCTTGCACGGCACGAAGACCGCCACGCGCATCCAGTTGAAATAGTAGTAGATGGAGACCACCACGCCGAAGAGCCCCACCGCCGCAAGCCAGTAGAGGTGCGCTGTGAAGGCCGCGATGAAGAGGAACAGCTTGGCGACGAAACCCGCCATCGGCGGAATGCCCGCGAGCGACCCAAGGGACACCGCGAGGATGCCGCCGAGGAAGCTGTCGCGCTTCATGAGCCCGGCGTAGTCGTTAAGCGTCTGGGCGGAATCGTCCTCGCCGGAAAGGACGCTCATGACCCCGAAAATGGCGTAGGAGGCTAGGAGGTAGGTGAAAAGGTAGAAGTACACCGCCACGATCGGCCAGTCCACGTTGAGCGCCATCGCCGCGCAAACGCCCATGAGGAGGTACCCCGCGTGCGCGATGCCGGAAAGGCCCATCAGGCGCTTGACGTTCTGCTGGCCGAGCGCCGCAAGGTTGCCGAAGAGGATGGTGAGGATCGCCACCGCGCTAAGAAGCGGCAGAAGCACGCCCCGCAGCGGCAGGAGCGGCCCGGTGACGACATTCACAAGAAGGACGAAGCCCGCCGCCTTGCTCGCCACGCCGAGGTAGGCCGTGACGGGCGTCGGAGCGCCCTGGTACACGTCGCCCACCCAGATCTGGAAGGGAACCGCCGCGATCTTGAAGAAAAGGCCGCAGAGGACCAAAGCCGCGCCGCCGAGGACGAAGGCATTGCCCTGATTGAGGAAAATGAAGACGCGCAGCTCCCTGAAGGAGAAGGGATCGGCACAGGCGCCCGGGAGGGCGGTGTTGCCCGCCGCGCCGAAGAGAAGGGCGATGCCCGCCAGAAGCAACGCCGAGGAAAGCCCGCTCTGCGTCAGGTATTTGATGCCGGCCTCAAGCGAGGAGGCGCTGTGGCGGATGTAGGCCACGAGCACGTACATCGAGATCGACATCGTCTCCAGCGCCACGAAGAGGAGGATGAAATCGCGCACCTGGGCGAGCAGCATGAGCCCAGCCGTGGCAAGGAGGATCAATACGTCGAACTCCGCCTGCGGCACGCCCTGCTTCTTGAGGAGCGTCCCGCCAAGAAGCGTCGTCAGAAAACCGCTGAAGAGGAAGAACGCGCGCAAAAGCTCAGTCGTCCGCGACTGCTCGATCATCCCACCGAAGAAGCTGGCCGACGCTCCCGCGGGAATCGCGAAGGCGTTGCGCACGCAGAGGAGCGAGAAGAGAAGCAGGAAGATCGTCGTGAAAGTCGCCGCGCCGCGCGAACCGGGTTTGCGGAAGGCCTCGCGCAGGAGGACGTACAGGGCCCATACGCCGAGGGCGATTTCGGGCGCGATCGAGCTCCAGTCCACGCCGTTGGGCGCGAGGGAGCGGAAGGTTTCAGCTGCCTGGGTAAGCATGGATTAAAATTTCCTTTCGCCGGAAAGTGCCACGTCGCCGTCCTGCGACAGGGAGGCCGCCGCGGAGGGCACCACCTGCTGGACGGGAGCCGCGGGATACTTGGCGGACATTTCCGCGTTGATCGAATCGCTGATGGAGCGCGGCCAGAAACCGACGAACATGAGCGCTCCGAGGAGGACTAGGATCGGCAGTTTCTCGGCAAAGGTGAGGTCGGCGGGCTTGCCGTTGGCGGCGATGCGCTTTTCATACGCCGCACTGCGGCTGCCGAAGAAGAGAGCCGCCGAGGCGCGCAGTCCGTAGATCGCGGAAATGATGATGCCGAGGACCGCGAGGGCTCCGACAAGATGGTTCATGTTGAACACCGCGGTGAAGATGGAAAGTTCGCCCCAGAAGTTCGCGAAGCCCGGCAGGCCCACGCTTGCAAAGATCGCCGCGGAGAAGAGTGCCGCGAGGACCGGAGTCTCGTGCGCCATGCCGCCGAAGGAGGCCATCTCCGTCGTACCGGCGCGCTTTTCCACGCAATCCGCCATGAGGAAGAGCGCCGCGATGGTAAGACCGTGCGCGAACATCATGATCACCGCGCCGGATAGGCCGAGGACGCCCATCGTCGCGATGCCGAGGAAGGCGTAGCCCATGTGCATCACGCTGCTGTAGCCGAGCATGTAGCGCAGGTCCTTCTGCGCCATGGTGATGAAGCCGATGACCAGAATGTTGCCAAGGGCCAGAACCACCAAGAGGTTCGTCCACTGCCCCACCCCGTCGGGAAGGAGCGGCGCGGCGATCTGGATGAGGCCGTAAAGGCCGAACTTCTTGAGGACACCCGCATGGAGCATCGCGGCGCTCGCCGGAGCGTTGGCATACCCGCGCGGCGCCCAAGTGTGGAACGGAAAGAGCGAAACAAGGACGCCGAAGCCGATGAGGAGCAGGCCGTACACCCACTTCTGCGTGACGAGCGAGAGCGGATTGGCCGCAAGATAGTCGCGCAGAGTAATGAAGTCGAACGTGGCGATTCCCGAACCCACGTAGAGCGCGACCAGTCCCGCCAAGACCAGCATCGCGCCGAGAGTCAGGTAAATCGTCATTTCGATCGCCGCGACCCTGCGCGCAGTGCCGCCCCAGATGCCGATCATGATGAAGGTCGGGATGAGGGCCAGTTCGTGAAAGAAGTAGAAGAAGAAGATGTCGATCGAGGCAAAGAGCCCGAGGACGCCGCCCGCCATCGTGAGCAGGAGGGCCAAGTAAAGCTGCTGGCGGTCCTGATTGCCCGCGATCGCGTAGATGCCCGCCGCGAAGGAGACGATTGCCGCCATCGCGAAGAGCGGCAGCGCAATGCCGTTCAGGCCCAGTTTGAGCGAGATGCCCGCCGCGGGAAGGCCGAGGCTGGCGTCGCTATAAAAGGCATAGCCGGAAATTTTCACCGCGTCCGCGAACTGCGTGCAGAGATACAGCGCCAGAACCAGAGGCACGGTGAAACCGATGGCGGCCATCACCTTGGCGACCATCTTCGGCACAGAGCCGAGGTAGAGCAGCGCCGCGCAGATGAGAGGCACGGCCACCGAGGCGAAGAGCACGGCGCTCCCGACGTGGGTGAACGGGCAGGTGCAGGAAGTGTCCATGGCTTAAAGGATTCCGGAGGTGGTGAGCCAGAATGCGAGCACTCCGGCGGCAAACCAGTAGAAGTAGGTGTTGAGGCTCCCGGTGTGGGCGCGGCGCGCGGCGAGTCCGATCAGGCCCGCGACTCCGCCGCTTCCGCGGACGAGAACGCCCTGAATGACGACCAGTTCCAAGATGGCGACAAGGTTCGCCACCCTTTGCTGAACGGCGCGCACGTACCAGTCGTAGAGATTGTCGAACCACAGCTTTTCGCGCAGGACGCCATAGACGCCGGGCGCGGCTTTCTCAAAGGTGTCGGTGTTCTTTCCCGGGCGGTAGTAAATGAAGAAGGCCGCGAGGAGACCGCCGAGGGACAGGATCGCGGAGATGAGGAGCATCGAGGCGTGCTCCGCGTGGGTCGGTTCGGCGATGTTGGCCTCAAGGTAGCTCGCGAGCGCATGCGGATACAGGCCCGTGTAACCGGCCAGCACCGCGCCGATCGCGAGGATCACGAGGGCGAAGAGCATGTCCGGACGGCTCTCGTGCGCGGCCTCCACAGCGTGGCTGCGGGCCTTGCCGAGGAAGGCGACAAAAATGATCCGGCCCATGTACGTCGCAGTGAGGAAGCTCGTCACGACAAGGAGCCAGAAGGCCGCGGGATTGGCGTGCTTGGCTAGGAGCAGAATCGCGTCCTTGGAGAAGAAGCCGGAAAGATAAGGAACGCCCGCGATGGCAAGGGTGGCCAGAAGGAAGGTGACAAAGGTGACCGGCATCTTCTTCCAGAGGCCGCCCATCTTGTAGATATCCTGCTCGTGGTGGCAGGCGTGGATCACCGAGCCCGCGCCGAGGAAGAGGAGGGCCTTGAAGAAGGCGTGTGTCGTCAAATGGAACTGCGAGGTCGCCGCGCCCTCAGAGCCGCCCGCCAGCGCGAAGGCCACGACCATGAAGCCGAGCTGCGAGAGCGTGGAATACGCCAGAATCTTCTTGATGTCCGTCTGGCCGAAGGCGAACAGGGCCGAGAGGAAGGCCGTCGCAAGCCCCACGGCGAGGATCACCGAGAGAGCCTGCGGATTGAAGATGAAGGCCACGCGGCCAAGAAGGTACACGCCCGCGGCCACCATCGTGGCGGCATGGATGAGGGCGGAGACCGGCGTCGGGCCCGCCATCGCGTCCGGCAGCCACACATGCAGAGGCATCTGCGCGCTCTTGCCCATGACGCCGCAGAAAAGAAGCAGGCCGATGAAGGTCAGCGTGCAGGCGGCGACCGGCGAGGCGGAGAGAGCCTGCGGGAGCTCCGCGAGGGAAACGGTCCCGAACTGCCAGAAGCACCAGATAATGCCAAGGAGGAAGCCGAAGTCACCCACCCTGTTCACGATAAAGGCCTTCTTGGCCGCCGCGCTCGCCACATCCGTCAGGTAGTGGCCGATCAGCATGTAGCTGGAAAAGCCGACGAGCTCCCAGAAGATAAAGAGCATGAAAAGGTTCTCGGAGAGAACGATGCCCGTCATCGAGAACATGAAGATGGAAAGACCGCCGAAGAAGCGCCCGCGCGCCTTGTCGTCGTCGGAATACCCCACTGCGAAGACGTGGATGAGGAAACCCACGATCGTCACGACGCCAAGGAGCAACGCCGACATCTGGTTGAAATAGAACCCGAGGTCGATCTGTAGCTCGCCGAGCGTCAGCCACGTGGCGGTGTCGCGGAAGGTGGAGCCGTCCCAGCCGCCTCCCACGAGGAGAAACAGGGTGAGCGCGGCCTGAAGACCGGCGCTCGCCACGGAGATCGCTGCGGAGAGGCGACCGCGCCTGCGCCCGAAAAGGGCGATGAGCGCCGCCGCACAGAGCGGGGAAAGAAGAATGGTCAGGAGTGTCCGCGTCATGGTGATACTACTTCTTAAGCGCGGTTAAATCGTCGGTCATCACGGTCGAACGGCGGCGGTAGAGCGCCACAACGATCGCCAGACCCACGGCCACTTCAGCCGCAGCCACGGTGATGACAAAGAACACAAAGGCGTTGCCGTCCATCAGCGGATGTTCCGGTGTGGCGTTGAAGCGGGCGAAGGCGACGAGCGCGATGTTCGCCGCGTTCAGCATCAGCTCAAGGCACATGAGGACGATGATGAGATTGCGGCGGACGAGCACCCCGGCGAAACCGGTGGCGAAGAGCAGGGCCGCGACAATCAAATAGTGGTTCAGGGCAATGGCGTGCATGCGGCAAATCGGTTATTCCGCCTCCGTGGTTGTGTCGCCGGAGTCGGGACGCTTCGAGATAAAGATCACGCCGACCATCGCTGCGAGCAGGAGAAAGCCCGTGATCTCGAAGGCGAGCTGGTACTTGGTAAAGAGAATCATGCCGAAGTTCGCGGCGCTGGAGGCGGGGGAAACAGGCAGTGCGTCCGTCCCTACCCCGGTCTTCGCGATCGCGGCAATGCCGAAGAGGCTGAGTAGGACAAAGACGCCCGAGGCAAGCGCCATGTTGCGGAAGTCGCGTTTGGCGAGCTTCGGGCTCCCCGCGCCCACTAGCATCGCGATGAAGAGGAAAAGGACGATCACCGCGCCGACATAGACGACCACCTGCAACACAGCCAGCAGGTACGCCTGAAGCAGCGCGAAGAGCGCCGCCGTGCCGATGAAGGAAAGGATCATCAGCATCGCGCTGTTCACGCTCTTGCGGGAGAAGACGAGCGCCACTGCGGGCAGGATCGTCAGCGCCGCGAAAATGTAGAAGAGAATGTCTTGCATCGCATTCGGCTCCGGGGAGCGGTTAACGGGAAAGGGTTAGTGGTGTCCTCCGGCGGCCTTGTCCGCAGCGGCCTTCTTTTTGTCCCACTTCATGATCTTGTCCGGGAGGGTACCGCCAAGTTCGTAGAGCTTGTCCTTGTGGAGGACCACTTCCTCGCGGGTTGCGGCGTTGAGGCTGTACACATTCTGCAGGACGATGGCCCTCTCCGGGCAGGCTTCCTCGCACAGGCCGCAGTAAATGCAGCGCAGCATGTTGAGCTCAAAATCCTTCGGCGCCTTCTCCACATGGGCCGTGGCCGAATCGGCGGGAATTTCGCCAGGAGTGATGCGGATGGCCTTCGGCGGGCAGACGAACTCGCAGAGCTGGCAGGAAACGCATTTCTCGCGTCCGTTCGGATCCTTGACGAGGGTCGGAACACCGCGGTAGCCGCGCGGAATCGGCGGCTTCTGCTCGGGGTATTCGAGCGTCACCCTGCGGCCAAACATCTTGCGGAACGTGACCCACAGGCCCGCCGCGATCTGCGGCAGGTAGGTGCGCTCGGCAAGTGTGAGCGGCTTTCTTTCGAGGATTTTCGTGGCCATCGGTTTGAAAAGGTTTAGTGGTTCCCGGCCAAGTTGCAATCATTGCCGTTTTTGGGCGCCGAATCCGTCGCCGCGCCCGCGGCAAGAGCGGCCTTGAGGCGCTCGTTCTCCGCGCGCAGGGCCTCGGCTTCGGAAGAGGCGGGGGAATTGTCGATGTGCAGGAGCGAGAGGACCGACGCGGTGATCGCGCCGAACATGCCGACGCCGAAGATCATCGTCATGACACCGATGCAGCGCCCGATGCTCGTCACCGGATAATAATCGCCGTAGCCAACGGTGGAGATCGTCTCAAAGACCCACCAGATGGCGCTCCCCGCCGTCTTGATGTTGGCCTCCGGATTGCCGCTCTCGGCGAAGAGGATCGCGGGGGCGCAGATCATCATGATCGTGTAGAAGAGGAAGAACGCCAGGACGGGCGCGCTCACCTTCTTGCCCGCGAAGACGTGGCCATGCAGCATCCGCACGCCCTCCACGGCCCGCAGAAGCTGCAGCACGCGGAAGAGCCGGATGCTCCGCCCCCAGCGCAGGAACGGGAAAAGCGGAATGCTGGCGAGCAGGTCGATCCAGCCCCACTTCCAGAAGCGCAGCTTGTCCGGCGCCTTGCGGAAGCGCACCACAAGATCGAAAAGGAAGAGTCCGCAGAGGGCAAGGTCCGCAATGGAAAAGAGCCTCTCCTCCTCCGGTGAAAGCTTCACGAAGATGCCGACAAGAAGCAGCACGATTGAGTACAGCGCCACGAACCCGACATACACGTCGAGCGGACCGATGCGACCGGCCTCTGCACTGCGAGAATCCCCCCCCATATGCACCCCTCGTTGAGACGGACTAGCCCTCGACAAGGGCCAGAATCACGGCATACACCGCGAGGTTCACCACCGCCAGCGGCAGCAGAATCTTCCAACCGAGATCCATCACCTGATCGTAGCGGAAGCGCGGGAGCGTCCAACGCACCAGCATGATGAAGCTCATGAGGATCACGGTCTTCACAAAGACCACGCCCACCGAGACCACCGCCCCGAGGAGCCCGACCGGCATCGCGTCCATCGAAACGAACGGAATGCTCCAGCCGCCGAGGAAGATCACGCTGAAAAGGATCGCCGCGAGGGTCATGTGGGCGTATTCGCCGACGAAGAAGAGGCCGAACTTGAAGGCACCGTATTCGGTGTGGAAGCCTCCGACAAGGTCCGTCTCGCTCTCAGCCATGTCGAAGGGAAGGCGGTTACTCTCCGCAAAGAGCGCGACAAGGTAAAGGAGTGCCGAGACCGGCATGATGCAAATGAACCACTTGGGCAGGCCGAAAACTCCGCCGCCGACCACGCCGCCCTGCTCGCGAACGATGGAGAAGAGGTCGAGGGTGCCGCCCGTCCACATGAAGACCGGCAGGAGCGCGAGCCCGATCGTCAGCTCGTAGCTGATGAGCTGGGCACTCGCGCGAATGCTGCTGAAGTACGGGTATTTGGAGTTCGAGGCCCAGCCCGCCATGATGATGCCGAAGACCGAGATCCCGGAAACGGCCATCACAAAGAGCATGCCGACATCGAAATTGGTGATGGCCAGCGGCACCGCCACGCCGTCACTCCCCACGTACTGGCCGAAGGGCACCGCCGAGAGCGCCGCCATCGCGGGCACGAAGGCCACGACCGGCGCCACGAGGAAATACAGCTTGTTGACGTGCGCGGGCGTCGGCTCCTCCTTGAAGAAGAACTTCGCACCGTCCGCCCAGAGCTGGAAAAAGCCCATGCGCCGCAACCACCAGCCGACGACCGGGATCGACCCGAGGATCGGGACGGTCGTGCGGTTCGGACCGGGGCGTTCCTGCACCCAGCTGGCAATCTTGCGCTCGCCGACAACGGCGTAACCGGCGACAGCCATCACAAGGGCCACCACGACGACGGCCTTCACAAGAACGATGAGTAAATACATCCAGTCCATGATTTTGCCTGATGGAGGAAAGGGTTAGGCGTTGGCCGGGGCGTAGTGGAGGGTCTTGCCCTCGCGGAATTTCTCATTCGCGAAGGCGGAGCCGTCGATCACGACGCCCTCCGCCGGAATCTTCGCGTAGGATTGGTCCTTGAGAGGGGCGACCTCGGCGGAAAGGGCCGCCCAGACCGCCGCGAGACCGCCCCCGCGCGTCGCCGGAGAGCCCATCGCCGCGAGAAGCGCCGCAAAAAAGTCCGCATCGGCAAGAACCCCCGCGGGGCCGGGAACGGCCTTGGCAAACTTCTGAAGGCGCCACTGCTGGTTCACGAAGGAGCCCTCGCGCTCGAAGACGGTGAGAAGGGGGATCTCGATCGCGGCGTACTGGCTTGTCTGATAGAAATGGGTGCCGAGGCTCACGTACTTGATCTTCTTCAGGTCCTCGATGCCGAGGCCCGCGCTCGTGACGGACTCGTTGACCGAGAGGACCGTGTCCACCTCGCCCGCGTCCACGGCGGCCTTGAGGGAGGACATATCCGTCTGCGCGAGGCCCTTGATCAGGCCCGTGACGAGAGCGCCGCGCAGGTTCGGTGTGCGGTCCGCCGAGATGAGCAGGCCGTCACCCTCCGCATAGTGCGGGGCCACATACACGAGCTTCTTCGCCGCCGGAATCGCCTGGGCGAGCTTCTTTAACAGCCACTGCTCCTCGACGCTGGAAAACGCGCTGGCAATGAGGGCCACGCCCTTCGAGGCCTTGAGGAGCGCCGCAAGTGCCTTGAGGGCTTCGTCGCTCTTCACGGGACGGCCCTCGATCGCGTAGGCGCTCGTGCGGTTCTCCGCCGCCACGGCCTTGTACAGGTCGCGCGCGGTGTCGCTCATCCAAGAGTCGTTCACCGCCTCGTTGCGGCGCGGTGTGATGCGGTAGATCGTGCCCTCGCGGCTCCAGATCGTGGTGTTCACGCCGACGCTGGATTCCGTGCTGATGGACGGGGTCTCCTTGAGGAACCACGTGCGCATCTTGAAGCGGAAGTCCACGCTCGTGAGCGCGCCCACCGGGCAGATGTCCACCACGTTGACGGAGTAATTGTTGGAAAGGGTTTTTCCCGGGAAGCAGTCGATGGAGGAGTGGCTGCCGCGCTCGGTGAAGCCGAGAACCTCGTCTTTGGCGATTTCCTTGCAGAAGCGCACGCAACGTCCGCAGAGGATGCAGCGCTCGTTGTCGAGGATGACGCGCGGCCCGATCATCTTGCGCTTGGGCTTGACGTTCTTCTCCTCCACATAGCGGCTGTAACCGCGACCGTACTGGTGGGCGTATTCCTGCAGATGGCATTCACCCGCCTGATCGCAGATCGGGCAGTCCAACGGGTGGTTCACAAGGAGGAATTCCTCCACACCCTCGCGGCAGTCCTTGACAAGCTTGGTCGTCGTGCGGATGTGCAGGCCCGGCGTGGCGTTGGTCGCGCAGGCGATCACGGGCTTGGGCATCCACTGGATGACCTGCTTGCCGTCGGGGCCCATCACGGGGGCCTTCGTCACGCGGTCGAAGGCGGGCGTGCCCATCTCCACAAGGCACATGCGGCAGTTGCCCGCCACGGAGAGGTGCCGGTGGTAGCAATAGTGCGGGATTTGAACGCCGGCCTTGCGGGCGGCTTCAATCATGTTCGTCCCCGGCAGCACCTTTACTTCGATGCCGTCGATGAACACGCTGATGAGCTTGTCTGCGTTCTCTGCCATGATGCGAAAGTGAAAGTCCTGATGTAAATCAGCCTGCTAGAAAAGAGCAAGTGCCCCCTCCGACGCAAACCCAAATCGGAGTTTTGCAGGTTCCGGCGCCTCGAACACGCGAGCGAATTTCTTTACCGTCGCCGGAAGGAGGCATAAAACGAATGCATGGCGACGCAAACCATTCTGGTCACCGGAGCGGCGGGAAACCTCGGCAGCCACCTCGTCCGGCATCTGGCGGAACGGACCGGGCATTCCGTGCGTGCCATGATCCACCGGAAGGAGCTGGATGCGGAAACGGCCTCGCTCCCGAATGTGAGAAGCGTCCGCTGCGACCTCGCAAAACCGGAGACTCTCGACGCCGCCTGCGATGGCGCGGACTGCATCGTCCACTTCGCCGGGCTCCTCTTCGCGCCGAGACCCGAAAAATTCCTGCCGGAAACCAACGTCACCTACGTGAAGAACCTCCTCGTCGCCGCGAAAAAGGCCGGGGTAAGCACGTTCATTCTCGTGAGCTTCCCGCACGTGGAGGGTGTCTCGACGCCGGACAATCCCGCGCGCGGAGGCATGGACGGCGCCCCGGATTCGACACACGCGCGGACACGGCTGGAGGCGGAGAAGGAGGTGTTCGCCGCCGGAAGGGAAAGCGGCATGCGCTGCATCGCTCTGCGCGCGGGCATGATCTACGCGAAGGACATCCTGATGATCGACGCAGCCCGGTGGCTCGCGCGGCGGCACCTCCTTGGCGTGTGGAGGAGCCCCACGTGGATTCACCTTCTCTCCCTGCCGGACTTCAACCGCTGCGTTCAGGCGGCGATCGAAAACGCTTCGGCATCCGGGGTGTACGGTCTCGGCGACGACCGTCCCCTCACCCTTCAGGAATTCCTCGATACGGCCTGTGCGCACTGGGACTGCTCCAGACCCTGGCGCGCGCCGGGCGGTCTCTTTCCGCTGGCGGGGGCGCTCGTCGAAGGCTGGGCTCTTCTCACTGGCTCGCGCGCTCCCCTCACCCGCGATTTCATACGGATCGGGATGGCTTCCTACTGTTCCGACACGGCGCGGATGAAGAGGGACCTCGTGCCCGCTCTCAAACACCCCACGCTCGAAACCGGCCTCCGACTTCTGTGAGCGGCGCCTGAATGCACAAATCCGGAGGATAGAACGGACGGGCGCGGTCGGATTCCACCGGTCGCAAGATGCGTCCGCTCGATTGCAGCAGTGCAATTTCTTCTTATCCCCGTGCCGCGTTTGGGAAAACTGGCCGGGTTTCTCTGTCATAAAAACGCCTTTTCAGCCTCAACCCAATGAAAGCTCTCTCCTTTACCGGTCTTGCACTGGCTCTTTTCCTGCCTGCGGCACTCCTTAACGCCAACACCAAACCGGGGTATTTCCTCATGGGCACGGGCATCTGCACCCACGGGCAACTGGGCGTTCCCGGCACGGACAACGCCTATTTCCCGGTCGAGGTGGCGGAACACGTGACGGCCGTCGCCGCAGGCAACGCACACGCCGCCTTTCTGACAGAGAATGGCGACCTCTTCGTGATGGGCAGCAACACCTACGGTCAGCTCGGCGACGGCACGAGGATCGAGAGGACCACTCCGGAGCAGATGGCCGCCGGCGTGGCGACGGTCGCCACGGGCACTTTTCACACCCTCTATATCACCAACGCGGGCGATCTCTATTCCGTGGGACTCAACGAAAAGGGCCAGCTCGGCGTGGACCTCGGCAAGACGCCAGCGGACGATGTCATCGTCACGACGGACATGCCGCATTTCGTCGCAGCGGACGTGGCTGCGGTTTCCGGCGGGAACTCGCACACCCTGTATCTGACGACGACGGGCGACCTCTACTCGATGGGTAGCAATTCCTGCGGCCAGCTCGGCTACGGGACGCACGACTACAACACGCATTACGCCCCCCAGAAAGTGTGCTCCGGCGTGAAAGCGATTTCCGCGGGCAGCATGCACAGCCTCTACGTGACGACGAGCGGTGACCTCTATGCCATGGGCAGCAACACCTACGGTCAGCTCGGCGACGGCACGACGACCGATCGCGCAACCCCGGTCCTAGTCGCTTCGGACGTGGCCGAAATCGCCGCCGGTTACAATCACAGCCTCTTCATCAAGACGAACGGCGACCTCTACGCCATGGGCAGCAACCTCTCCGGCCAGCTCGGCGACGGCACGAAGGCCAACCGCTCCACGCCGGTCCGGATCGCCACCAACATCGCCGCCATTTCCGCCGACTACGACCAGAGCATGTATGTGACGACAAGCGGCGACCTCTACACCGCGGGCTTCAATTTCTACGGCCAGCTCGGCATCGGAAAGACTGCGGAATATAATGTGACGACTCCCGTGCTTGTCGCGGGAGGCGTGAACGCCGTCGCTGCAGGCAACGGCTTCAGCCTGTATCTGACAGGCGACTGCACGTCGGCCTACTGGCCGAGCGGGGAGCTCGGCGCCAAGTGGGACGCCACGATGGGCTGGATCGACGACACCAATTTTCCCTGGGTCTGGAGCTACACCGGAAGCAACTGGTACTACCTCTACGACGCATTGAAGGCCGAGCCCGCGCGCAACGGCTACTGGATCGCCTACTACACCCCCGACTTTTCCGACTACGGCTGGGGTTACGTGTGGCCGGGATACGGCTGGTACTGCTTTGCGAGCGACATGAGCTGGACCTGGCTCGGCGTAGGGGAAAAGCAGCCTGAATAAGCGCGTCCGAAACGCAGCCGCACGGAAAAAGAACCCCTTCGAGGGAACAGGAACGGCATGATTGCTGTTCCAATCCTATTGCCATTTTTCCGCGCGCCCCCGTTTTCCCTTGCGCCCGGTGCCCCCTCATCGAATACCATTGTGCCCGTGTCTCTCAAAGCCCGTACGAACATGAAATCTAGTCCCGCCTCGTTTGCCCACCGCGTCCGCGGCTCCCTGCCCGTCCTGATCGCCGCAACGGCGATCATGCCGCTCTTCGCCTTTTCGGCCCGCGCCGCAACGACGCGGCTGATGGGCACGGGTTCAACCTACGACGGCCAGCTCGGCATCGGCGTCATCGGCGACTTTTCGACACCGGAACACGTGGCCGACAATGTGATGTCCGTCGCCGCGGGCAACGGCTTCACGTATTTCATCACCACCTCGAACGATCTATATACAATGGGATCGAACGTGGTAGGTCAGCTCGGCGACAGGACTTACCAAGACCGCGACTACGCGGAGAAACTCGCCTATTCCGTCGCCTCCGCCTCGGCGGGAACCTATCACGGTTTCTTCGTCACGACATGGGGCGATCTCTACGGCATGGGCGACAATTATTATGGCGAGCTCGGGATTGACCTCGGCACGGACGATGGCGAACCGATTCAGAACATTCCCGATTTCCGGATCATCTCGCACGACGTGGCACAGGCCGTGGCCGCGGACGGTTTCTCCCTGTTCATCACAACGAGCGGCGACCTCTACGGCATGGGCTACAACGGCGACGGCCAGCTCGGTGTCGATCTCGGCACGGACGGCGGCGGCTCGCCGGTCTTCTGCGCCTTTTCCCCTGTGAAAATCGCCTCGAACGTGGCGTCGGCGTCGGCGGCGGGCGGCCAGTCGATCTACCTGACCGAGGCCGGCGACGTGTATGTGACGGGCGACAATTCCTTCGGCCAGCTCGGAAACGGTTCCACCACGGCGACCAAGATTCCCGTCAAGGCGGCCTCCGGCGCGAAGGCTGTGGCGGCGGGTCACGGCAACCTGTATTACCTTGCCACTTCCGGCGATCTCTACGGCGCGGGCGACAATCAGTACGGCCAGCTCGGCGTGACGCTCGCAGGCGGGGCCACGCGCAGCACCTCCTTTGTCCACATCGCCTCCGGCGTCACAAAGATGCAGGCCGGAGAGGGACATCTTCTCTACCTCACCACGGCAGGCGACCTTTACGCGACCGGACTCAACTCCAGCGGCCAGCTTGGCGACGGTTCGCAGGTGAACCGCCCCACGCCCGTACGGGTGGCTCAGAACGTAGCCGACATGGCGGCGGGCGCGTTCCATTCCCTTTACCTGAATGACGAGGGCGTCCTCTACGCCTTCGGCGAAAACGAGACCGGTGCTCTCGGCATCGAATCCGCCCTGTACAAGCGCCGCACGCCCGTGGACATCGCGGCCTTCACTGTCACCTTCCCGCATTGCGCCTACAAGACGAATCTGTACCTCAGGGACAACACTCTCTACGGATTCGGCGACAACAACTACGGCCAGCTCGGCGACGGCACCACGAGCGATCGCGCGACGCCGGTCACCATCGCCGCGAATGTCACGGCGGCGGCGTCGGGCCTCTGGCACACCCTGTATGTGACCAGTTCCGGCGACCTCTACGCGGTGGGCGACAATTCGCGCGGCCAGCTCGGCGACGGCACCACCACCCAGCGCAAGAGCCCCGTCAAGGTGGCCTCCGGTGTTTCCAAGGTGGCCACGGGCGGACGCTCCAGCTACTATATCACGACTTCGGGTGACCTCTACGCGATGGGCGACAACCAGTACGGTCAGCTCGGTGCGGCGGTTTCGACCAATTCCGGTCTTTACACGGCAACCCCGGTCAAGGTGACGGGCTCCGTCTCGGCGGTTGCCGCCGGGCGCAACTTCGCGGCCTACCTCACCACCTCGGGCGACCTCTACACGATGGGCGACAACCAGTACGGTCAGCTCGGCGTGGATCTCGGCAAGGATACCGACAAAAACGCCATCGTGAAGACCACCACGCCCGTCAAGGCCGCGAGTTCCGTCTCGGCGATTTCGGCGGGCTGGTATCACCTGCTCTACCTCACAAGCGCCGGCGATCTCTACTCCGTCGGCTCCAATCAGTTCGGTCAGCTCGGCGTGATCCTACAGGACAACTCGAAAGACGGCGACACCGGCGAGGTCTATCCTTGGTACACCGTCACCCCGCAGAAGGTGGCCAGTTCCGTCACAAAGATTTCCGCGGGCACCACGCATAGTTGCTACCTGACAAGCGCGGGCGTGCTCTACGGCATGGGTCAGGGCCGCGACGGACGCCTCGGCGTTTCCGGCGAGGCGTCGCACACCACCCCCGTCCTCATCGCCGAAAGCGTGAGCGACGTTGGCGCGGGCTACAACACCACCCTCTTCCTTACCACTGCGACGGATGTCTCGGCCTTCTGGCCGCGTTCCAAGAAGGGCGCCAAGTACGACATCACCTTCGGCTGGATCGACGACACCTACTTCCCCTGGTTCTGGAACTACCAGAACGGGAACTGGTTCTACCTCTACGGCGGGACGAGCGTCATCCCCGACCTCAACAATTACTGGGTGGCCTACTACCTGCCGAACTTCTCCAGCTACGGATGGGGCTACGTCTATCCGAACATCGGCTGGTGGTGCTTCGACAAGGACATGAAGGGCCGCTTCCTCTGGCGCACCGACAAGATCGTCACAAGCAGCAACTAAAGCTGCTCACTTTCATACCGCCGCACGGAACCTCCCGCGCGGCGGTTATGTTTTCTAAGGGACCGGTCACGCCAAGCGCGCGGCCAGCCCGCTCGAACGGCGGCACTGGCGCGGCAGCGCGGCGCGCAGGACCGCAGGAGTTGCCAGCACTTTCAGTTCCCGTCCCGCGCGGCTGATGCCCGTGTAGAAAAGCTCGCGCGAAAGCATCGGATGATCCTTCTCCGGCAAAAGGAGCGTGACGCCGCCGTATTCCGAACCCTGCGCGCGGTGCACGGTGATGGCATAGGCGCTCTCCACCGGCGGCAGTGCGGCAAGGGAGATCTCGCGCACGCCCTCAAACCCCGGGAAGTATGCACTGAGGGTCCCGCCCCGGCGCAGAACGACACCCGTGTCACCGTTGAAGAGGCCGCTTGCCGGATCGTTGCGGGAAACGATGACAGGCAGGCCGTGGAAAAACCGGGCCGTCCCCGCCCGCATCCTCTCCGCCGCGAAATTGAAGGCCGCCGCGTTCACCGCCTCCGCCCCGCAGGAGCCCTGACGCAACATGCAGACGAGTCTTTCCGACGAGGCGGCGGCTAGAGCCTCCTGTGGCGACGCGGCGTTGGCGATGCGTTCCACGAACGAGGAGAGATTGCGCCGCGTGAAGGCGGCAAGCTCCCGGGGCGAGGGCGGCGGCTCCATCGACACGGCACCGCCTTTGTCCAGAATCGCGAGCGCCGCCTCCGCATCGCCCCCCTGCACGGCGGAAATGAGCGCGGCCAGTTCCGGCGCGGCAGAGCGGTGATTTTTCTTGAGCTCCGTCAGGCAGGGGAAGAGCGGCGAAGACTCGTTGGCCGCCGCTGCCACCATGTCCGCCAGAACGCTGCCTGTGTGAATCGCCGGGAGCTGCCCGGAGTCGCCAAGCAGGATCAGGCGCGTCGTGGCGGGGTCCGTCGCATCGGCAAAGCGCGCCATGAGCGGCAGGTCCATCATCGAGGATTCGTCGAGCACCACGATGTCGGCGGGGAGCGGGGTTTCCGCATCGCGGCGGGGCTTGGTGGGATCGCTCCCGATGCCGAGAAGGGAATGCACCGTGCCGTGCAGGAGTTTGACGTTCAAAATCCCATCCAGCGCGCGGGAGACCGATTCCTTCAGGCGCGCGGCGGCCCGGCCCGTCGGCGCGGCCAGAATGACGGAAAGCGTTCTCTCCGGCGCCTCCTCCGCGAGAAGCCGCAGGAGCCTCCCGGCAAGGAAGGTCTTGCCCGTCCCCGGTCCGCCGGTCACAAGGGCCAGACCGTGACCCAAAAGGGATGCGAGTATCCCCTCTGCCTTCGCGGGAAGCCTTGTCCGGACGGCGGCGAACTGCTTGAGGCGAGCGGCAAGGGAGGTTTCCAGCACATGGTAGCGCTGGAAGTAGGCATTGCCCCCGTCCAGAATCAGCGGGTAATTCTCCCCCGCCCTTCCCGCAACGGTACTTGCCAGAAGCCGCGTCTCCACCTCCGCCGCCTCGCCCAATTCCGCAAGAGGCAGGCACGAGCCGCCCTCCTCCAGAACCTCGAAGAGCCGCGCGGCGCAGCGATCGACAAGATCTCCCTCCGCCTTCGCGGCAACCCGGAGCAGCTCCCGGGCATGCCCGGCAAGCGGTTGCAGTTGGTGTTCCGCCTTCATCGCGTCCCTCCTTCCGCCTGAAAAGCCTCCGCAAGGCCGTCCAGCAGACGCGCCGAGGGCCGGAAGGAGAAAACGCCGCTCCCGGGCCTCTCCTTCTCCACGCCGCGAAGGAACACGTAGTATATGGCGCCGAAGTCGCGAGAATAGTCCCACTGCGGCGCGCGGAAGGCCATGCACTTTTTGAAGGCCAGCGCGTAGAGGGCACCCTGAAGGTAATAGGAGTTCTCCACCATCGCGCGGTGCAACGCCTCCGGGGCGTAGTCCGCCGCCGAGGGACCCAGCCAGTTGCTCTTCCAGTCTAGGATATGGAAGCGCCCCTGCGAGCGGAAGAGAAGGTCCACATAGCCCTTGAGATACCCTTCCACCTCGCGCGGGGCCATCCGCCGCAGCCGTCCGGCAAAGTCGGCAAGCGGCCCCTCCTCCGCCGCGAAGGCGTCCGCCATTTTTCCGAAATCGACGCCCCTCGCCGGGAAGTAGAATTCCTCCTCGCGGCGCAGGTCGCCCGGCAGGCTACCGTAGAGGATCGGACCCTCCGGGGCGAGCGGCGTCTGCAAAACCGAGGAGAGGCAGTCGAGTGCCGCCGCCGGATCCGCACCGTCCAGCCCCGCCGCCGCCATGCAGGAACGGATGACGCCCTCCCATCCCGAGCTTTCCGCAAAATCCATTTTCTCCAGCGCGGAGTGGAAGAAGGTGCCGACCTCCGGCCCGCGCGGGAAGGCCGCGATGCCGAAAAGCGGTTCCTCCGAAGCGACCGGGACCGAGCGGGGGGAATCCGCCTTGTCCGGCGCCTCGCCCTCGCCGCCCGCACAAAGACCGGTGAAGCTCGTGACGAAGGGTTTTTTTGCGATTTTCCCGGCAAAGGGATGAAAGGATAGTTCGGGAATTTCGCCGTCCTGCGCCAGATGGGGTTTTTCAACCGGGTCGTCCTCCCACAGGACGGAAATCGAGCCCGTAGCGGCGGCGCAGGCTTCCAGGGCCGCGCCCGTCCCATCCCAGTCCGTCGCGCCGAGGACAGCGCGGAGCAATCCGCCGAAGGAGCCCTCCTCCAGTGCGTCCTCCGCCAGATACACCGTGCAGCGGCTGCGCGAGCGGGTGAGAAGGACGTAGAGGAGCCGCGTTTCCTCGCGTAAGACCTCCGCCATCTCCGCCTCAACCACCTCCGGTGAAAACGAGCCCTGCGCCGCAAAATGGAGGACGGGGCGCGCCCCGCCGCGCCGGACGGCAAAGCGGCCCTTCAGCGCCAGAAGCCGTCCGCCGAAGAACGGGGCAAAGACAATGGGGAATTCGAGGCCCTTGCTCTTGTGACAGGTGATGACGCGCACGGCGCCCCCGTCGCTTTCAAGGCGCAGCTCGTCCCCCTCGCGCGGACGGCTCCGCTTGTCGGCGATGCGGAGGGCAAGCCAGCGGCAAAGGCCCTGCGCGCCCAGCTTTTCCTCCCGCTCGGCCCCGCTGAGCAGCTCCTCAAGATGCAGGAGGTTCGTGAGACTGCGCTCCCCGCCTTCCGTTGCCAGCAGGCGTGCGCGCAAGTCCGTCCGACGCTCCAACCTGCGGAAGGCCGCCGCGAAGCCCTCATCCGCAAGAACCTTGGAAAATTCGTGTAACGCCGCGCCCGAATCGTTCGCCCCATCCGAATCGAGGATTTCCCGTGCGGAGCAGCGGAAAATATCCCCCGCCAGAACCCGCCGCAGCCCCCCTGCATCAGACGGGTTCTCCGCCGCCGTCAAGAGGTCCAGCAACGCCCTGGCCTCGTCGCTGTCGAACACGCTGGCGTCGGACTCCTCCACGGCGCGCACGCCCGCCGCGGCAAGGGAGCGCACCACCTCCTGCGCCTGCGCATGACGGCGGACGATGACGGCAATGTCGCCGCCCGCAACCGGACGGGAACCGATCGTCGCGCCGGAAGAGAGGCATTCGCAGACATCCGCCGCAAGGCGCGCCGTCATCCATGCGGAAGTGGGCAGCGTCCCGTCGCGGCGCAGGACAAAGCGCATCGGCTCCGGCGGCAGGCTCCCCGGGGAAAACACTTTCTCCGGTTTGGTCTTCCCGCCGCTTTCCACAGGGGTGAAGGCGATGCCAGCGCCGAAGGGCTTTTCCGTGGCGGAAAAGAGGGAATTCACGGCGCGAACAAGGGGTTCGTCGCTCCGCCAGTTGACGCCGAGGCCATACCGCCGGGGAGCCTCGCCCGCCGCGCGGAGGTATGCGTCCACGTCCGCTCCCCGGAAGCGGTAGATCGCCTGCTTGGGGTCGCCGATCATGAAGAGCGAGTGCTCCGGATCGTCGAAGAGGGTGCGGAAAATCTCCCACTGGAGAAGGTCCGTATCCTGAAACTCGTCCACGAGGCCCACACGATAGCGCGCCTTGAGGAGGCTCCGCAGCGTGCCAGGGCCCTCCCCTCGCAAGGCCTTTGCGGTCAGGAGGATCAGGTCGTCGAAATCGAGACAGCCGCTCTGGGAGCGCAGCTTGGCAAGCAGAGTCCCGCTCTCTGACAGGAAAGCGCCGAGAACCCCGGCGAGAAAGCGGTCAAGGAAGGTCATCACCTCGCCGCAGAGGGCGAAGAGCGAGGTTTGCGGAGCCCCCTCCTTCGAGCGCTTGTTGGTATTTTCCGCGATGTTTTCCGGGGTGAGGTGGCGGAGTGCCGCAAAGGCGCAGGCCTCTGGAACGCCGCCGCCCGCAAGCGACTCCATGCCCCGGAGGATCGTGTCCGCTGCTTTGCGCAAATCGCTCTTGGCGCGCTTCTCGTCCCGCAGGAAGGCCGTGACTGCATCCGCACAAAGACCCCACTGACGCGCCACCTGCTCTAGCAGCGCCTCCAGAGCGGCGTCGCATGACGGCACGTCCGGCGCGGGCACGGCGGGGGAAAGCGGCATCTCAGCATCCGCGCCGCGCATCCACAGGGCCTCGGCAAGGATCTCCGCAAGGTTCTGCCCGCAAAGGCGCAGGGCAAGGCAGGTCTTCGGCGCGCGGACGGCCAACCGGCGCGCAAAGTCAGCGGCTGCGACGCGGGAAAGCTCGCCGGGATTGTCCGCAAGGGTGGCACCGAAACCCGTGCCGCTCTCGAAGGCGTGCTCGGCGAGCACCCGGCTGCAAAAGCCGTGAATCGTGGAAATGCGGGCGCAGTCGAAAGAGGCCGCCGCCGTGGCGAGGCGCCTGCGGACCGTCTCTTTCCCGAGAGCTTCCTCCGCCACCGCAAGGACCGGATCGCCGCCGGCTAGGGCCGCGAGGATTCGGGAGCGGATTCGCGTGGAAAGCTCGCGCGTGGCGGCATTCGTGAAGGTGCAGACGAGGATTTCCGGCACGGGGACGCCTGTTTCCGCCACAAAGCGCAGGTATAGGCCCTCGATCGCATAGGTCTTGCCGGTGCCCGCGCTGGCTTCAAGGAGGGTGACGCCCGTGGCAAGCGGCGTCCGCGCGGTATCGAAGGCCGGGTAGCTCATCGCGCCACCTCCTCCGCATGGTCGTAATACCCGTCCCAGACCCGGTGGGCAACTTCGAGGAAGCCGGAAGATGCGACGATCGGCTCCGCGCCGCGCCAGACGAGCCGGTTCCAGGGGTCCTCGTCCTCATAAGTCCTCTCCACGCGGTTGCCGGGCGGGCGGTGCCACTCGGCGAGCGCGCGTTCGAGCGGGGTCTTTTTCGTGCGGGCCGTCTCCGTCACCGCCGCGAGAGAGCTTTCCGGAAAAAACGGCAGAGGAAGGCAAAGTCCCGCACGGCGAAGGGCGACGAGGTCGTCCAGCCGGGCAAGGGCGTTTTCCGGCGCGCGGACCGTGAGGAGGGCGTCGCGCGTCAGGAAAACGACGCTGCCATCCGCAACTCGCGCACCGGTTTCGCACAGGGCGCCGAGGAAGAGTGCAGAGAGCCACGCCTCCAGCCGGTCCGCCGCGCGGAGCTTCGCCGTCTTCCAGCGGACGAGGTTCGTCCCGTGGAGCGGATGCAACCTGCCGCGCAGGGAAAGGCGCGTTCCCGGCAGAAGGACCTCGCCCGCGACGCTTTCCTGCGGAGCCGCCAGAAGGGGACGCGCGGCGTTGGCAAAGACGAGAGCCTCGCCCGCCGCATCCGCCGCCGCGGATTCCCCCGCGAGGCCCCAAGGCAGGATGCCGCGCGCAAGGGCCTCCGCACGAACGCCCGCAGCGCCGCCTCCGGCAAGGAATTCCTCCACCATTCGCCGGGCTTCGCGGGAAAAATCGCGCCGGTCCATTTCGAGCGGTTCTTCTTCCTGTGGCAGTTCCTCCCCGCGAGCCACCGTAATGCCGAGATTTTCCGCAAAGAGGCGCGAGGGATTGCAGAGAGCCCGGCAAAGATCGGCGAATTCAAGCACCGCCCCCTCCCCTCTTTCCGGCAAAGCCTCCGCCGCGAAGGCCGGGACGGGCCCGGGGGCAAGACCCGCACGCGCCGCCTCGAAATCCGCCCGCGAATAACTGCGGAAGGCCCCGCCGGAAAAATACGCGCGGGAAAAGCTCTGGAGGGGATGGCGCACGATTCGCGACTCGGGTCTGCCGGGAGAAAGGTATTCCAATAGTTCCGCGAGAACCACCGAGGGCGGGCTGTCCGCCGCGCCGTGCTGGGAGACGCCGGAGTAACTCACGTACAGCTTCTGCCGGGCGCAGAGGAGGGTTTCCAGGAACAGATACCGGTCGCCCTCGCGCACGGAACGGTCGCCCGGGCGGTGCTCGCACGCCGTGCGGTCAAAGGAGAGGGGTTTGTCCTGTCGTGGAAACGCCTCCGCATCCATGCCGAGAAGGCAGAGCACCTTCGCCGGAACGCTCCGCATGGGCTTGAGCTCCGCAAAGGTCACCCCGCCGGAGAGGAAGCCCGGCGGCGAGTCGCTCTCCGCAAGAATTTCAGCGAGGGCATCGGCCACGACGCGCGCATCGACGACGTCGCTCCCGGCGCCCCGCACCTGTGCCCGCAAAATCTCCACCGCGCCGAGAACCCTGTCCGCGCCACGCTGAAGGTCGCCCTCCGCACCCGCCACGGTGAGGAGCGCCGCCTGACGCACCCTTTCGGGCCACTCCGAGGGCGAAAATTCCCCGTCCAGAAGGCGCAGGGCCTTCCTCGCGGCCTCGAAAAGAGCCGCCGCCTTCGCCGCCACGGCGAGAGCATCGCCCTCCGCCGGACCGTAGGCCGCCCTTCCCGCAAACACCGCGCCCGGCTCCATCATCGCCCCGAGGGCGAGACTGTCCACGCCGCTCTTCCACGAGTTGTTCGCCTCGGGACCGAAGCCGAGCGCCTCGCGATCCTGCGCGTCGATCCCCCAGCGGACGTTCGTCGCCGAAAGCATCACGCGCATTTCGGCGGTCTCCTCCGCATCGAGGCCGAAGTGCGCCGCCACGGCGGGATGCTCGCAAAAGGCAAGGATTTCCGGCAGCGTCCGGCGCGAGGCATGGAGGGCGAAGAGCCGCGCAAAGGCGTCCACCGCCGGGATCTCGCGCACGCGGCGGTCCGCCACGGCGAAGGGAATGCGGCAATCCTCCTCTCCCTGACCGAAGACGGCCTCCACAAGGGCGGCGTACTTCCCGACATCGGGAAAGAGAACGAGGACGTCGCGCGGGGAAAGTTCCGGATTCTCCTCGAAAAGGGCGAGGAGTCGCTCGCGCAATATCTCCACCTCGCGCATCGGACCTGCTGCGGAGACAACCTCGATCGAGCCGTCCGAGTCTCCCTCATGGGCGCTCTTCATCCACACGATCTCCTCCTGCAGGCGGGCCAGTTCCGATTCGCCGGAGGGCGCGGGATAGCTTTCGGACGCCTGTTCAAACCCGGCATCCACCAGCATGCCGAGGAATTCGCTCCCCTGCCTGCCCATCGAGGAAAGCAGGCTCTGCCCCTCCTCGTCCGCGTTCCCGAGGATGCGCTCCACGGCGGCGGCGCGGCGGCGCGGCAGATCCCCCCACCACAGTGCGCAGGGAGAGAAATGGAAGAGGTGCACCTCCACGCTCCTGCCGAGAATGCGGATGAATTCGAGGTAGAGCTGCGGGAGCGTCGAGAGGGCGAAGAGATGAATCCGCTTCGGGAAGTCCGCAGGAAGGGGCGCGTTTTCAAGGTCCTTGAGGCGTCTGGCGAGATTCGCACCGGCCAGATCGGGCGCGAGGGCCCGCCAGAGGTTCGCCTGCCAGTCGTCCGGCTCGGCCCCTGCCTCCCACGCGGCGGCCAGTTCCGGGCGGTGCGCAAGGGTGCGGTCGCAAAGGTCCGCGACGCGCACGGCAAGCTGCCACCGGGCGAGGGAGTCTCCTGAAGCGAGGTAACCGGCCAGTTCCCCCGCGGCGGACTTTTCCGCCACAGAGGGTAGCGCCGCGAAGATTTTCCACGCGAGCGCCTGACGGTCCAGCCCGGCGGGCTTTTCCGCCCCGAGGAGCTTTCCCGCCGCCCAATCGACAAAGTTCTTCGGGAAGAGCGTCCGCATCCCCATCGCGCAGCCCAGGTGATCCGCAAGCCGCAGGGCCAGCCAGCGCGCCACACCCGGAGTCTGCACGACCACCACGTCCGGTGCCAGCGGATCGGCCCGCACGCCCGTCTTCATCAGGGCCGCGAGCA
This sequence comes from Puniceicoccales bacterium Verruco_01, assembly GCA_001604565.1. Lineage (GTDB taxonomy): Bacteria > Verrucomicrobiota > Verrucomicrobiia > Opitutales > Oceanipulchritudinaceae > Verruco-01. Next base: position 123,792 of record LVBV01000018.1, read on the forward strand.
TCGCCGCGAGGTCCTCCAGACGGCTGGAGCTGTGCATGAAAAGGCCGGGCTGCATCGCGGGAAAAGTGGATGCAGACTAACGACCCGCCACCGTCACAACAAGAACGTTTGCGCGAAGCCGTGCCGGAAGGACCGGGCATGTCCTACCGTTTCGCGGCGAGGATTTCCTTCGCGCGGATGAGGGCCGCGTCGATGTCCGGGCAGATGTTCTCGATGCCGATGCGTTCGATGAACCCGGCCTTCTCCATCGTGTGCAGCGGCTGCACCTGCGGGGCGGAAATCACCATCGCATGGCCGCGCCGGGCGAGCTTCTCGCGCAGGTTTTCGAGGGCGTTGAGGCCCGTGGCGTCGAGGGCCATGACCTTGCGCATCCTTAAGACCAGCACGTCCGGCTCGCTCTTCACGCGGGAGAGGATCGTCTCCAGCTTGCTGGCCGCACCGAAAAACAGCGCGCCCGCCATGCTGTACACCATGACGCCCTCGGGGATCACCTTGCCGTCAAGGGAGTGCTGGCGGCCTTCCTCCTCCCTCTTGTTATCGACAAGCGTCACCTCGCTCGTCTCGGAGACGCGCTTGATGAAGAGCAGGGCCGCGAGGACGACACCCACCTCCACCGCCGCCGTGAGGTCGATCACCACAGTGAGGACGAAGGCCGTGACGAACACCGCCGCGTCGCTCGCGGGCCAGCGGAACATCGCCTTGAAGTTCCGCCATTCACCCATGTGGAGAGCCACGTTGAGGAGCACGGCGCTTAAGGCGGCAAGGGGCACGTACGCCGCGTACGGCGCCGCAACAAGAAGGATCACAAGGAGCACGATCGCGTGCACGATGCCCGCCACAGGGGTCTTCGCGCCGCTTTTGACGTTCGTCGCCGTTCGGGCGATGGCGCTTGTCGCCGCGATGCCGCCGAAGAGCGGGCAGGCGATGTTGGCAATGCCCTGAGCGACCAGTTCCTGATCGCTGTTGTGACGGCCGTCGGTCATGCCGTCGGCCACCACGGCGCAAAGGAGGCTCTCAATGGCGGCAAGGAGCGCGATGGTGATCGCGGGCTGCACGAGGCTCGGCAGGTTTGCCCAGTCGATCGTGGGCAGGCTCGGCGCGGACAGGCCCTGCGGGATGGCGCCGAAGCGGCTGCCGATGGTCTCCACGGGCAGGTGGAAGTAATAGGCGACGAGCGTCCCGGCGATGATCGCCACGATCGTCCCCGGCACGCGGTGAGCCAGCGCCTTGGGCCAGTAGCGGATGAAGAGGAAGGTTGCGATCGAAAGGATCGTCGCGGAGAGGGAGAGGCCCGGCATGGCCTTCACGAGGGCGATCACCTTTTCAAAGAATTCCGAGGGCACCTTTTCTACCGGCAGGCCGAAGAAGTCCTTCACCTGCGTGGACATGATGAGGACGGCGATGCCGCTCGTGAAACCCATCGTCACAGGGTACGGGATGTACTTGATGATCTTGCCCAGGCCCGTGACGCCGAGGACGACGAGGAAAACGCCCGCCATGATGGTGCAGAGCATCAGGTCGTTCCACCCGTGTGCCGCGCCGATCCCCGCGAGGATCACGACGAACGCGCCCGTCGGCCCGCCGATGCAGACGTCCGTCCCGCCGAGGAAAGAGATGAGGAAGCCCGCGACGACCGCCGTCACGATGCCCGTCTGCGGCGGCGCGCCGGAGGCGATGGCAAAGGCCATGGCCAGAGGCAGCGCAACGATGCCGACAGTGAGGCCCGCCGCGAGATCCGCGCCGAAAAGACGCTTGTTGTATCCCCGGATCGTCTCGAAGAATCGTGGACGAAGATGCGAAATTTTCATGCCTGCTTACCCCATCCCGGTGTCGGCTGTAGCGGGAAAAGGCTCGTGCCCCGTCCCGGCGGTCAGGCATCGGGATTTGTCTCAAAAAGACTGTCCGAATGGCGGAGGACCCCTCCCCCGGATCAGACAGCCCATAGTCAATATCCCTGCGTGAAAAAAATGGGAAAAGTTACGGGGATTGCGGTGCCATGCAAGAAGATAATTCCGGAAGCGGAATTCGCATACCGCTGACGAGGGAAAAACGGGATCGGCCCGCCGTACGTCCTCGTTTCTCGTACACAACAAGCGGACGCCCCAAAGAGCATCCGCTTGAAGAGGATGGACTGACCGCGCCTAGTGGCGGAAGTGGCGGTAGCCGGTGAAGACCATCGCCATGCCCGCGTCGTCGGCGGCCTTGATCACCTCGTCGTCGCGAACAGAGCCGCCGGGCTGGATGCAGGCCGTGGCGCCCGCCTGCGCAGCGGCGACAAGGCCGTCGGCGAAGGGGAAGAAGGCGTCGGAGGCGATGACCGAGCCCTTGAGGGAAAGGCCCGCCTCGCCCGCCTTCCACACCGCAATGCGGGAGGAATCCACGCGGGACATCTGGCCCGCGCCGATGCCGAGGGTGCGCTCCGGAGCGGCATAAACGATGGCGTTGCTCTTGACGTGCTTGACCACCTTCCAGGCGAACATGAGGGCCCGCCACTCGTCCTCGGTCGGGGCGCGCTTCGTGGCCACCTTGCACTCCTCGCGCTTGACAACCTTGAGGTCGCGGTCCTGCACGAGGACGCCGCCGACGACGCTGCGAATGTCCTGCATCGCACTCGCGTCCAAGTGGCCCTTTGCGATCATCAGGCGCAGGTTCTTGCGCTTGGCGAACATCTCCTTCGCCGCCGGGGTGAAGTCCGGGGCAATGACGATCTCGCAGAAGATCTGCTTGATGCGCTCGGCAAGGTCCGCGTCCACGGTGCGGTTGGCGACGATGATGCCGCCGAAGGGGGCCTGCTTGTCCGTCTCGAAGGCCTGATCCCAGCAGGTGCAAAGGTCGTCCGCACTCGCCACGCCGCAGGGGTTGGTGTGCTTGAGGATCGCCAGAGTCGGCTTCTGGAACTCGCCGACGAGAAAGGCCGCCGAGCTGATGTCGATGATGTTGTTGAAGGAAAGCTCCTTGCCCTGGAGCTGCTCGAAGGCGTCGTGGAAGGAGCCGTAGAGGGCGGCCTTCTGGTGCGGATTCTCGCCGTAGCGCAGGCTCTGCGCCATGGGGTAGGAAACGGAAAACGTCTTCGGGAAGCCCGCGATCTCGTCAAGGTTCGGCGCGCCCTTTTCCTCGGCAAGGTGCTTGGCAAGGTAGGCGGAGATCGCCCCGTCGTAGGCGCTCGTGCGGGTGAAGACCTTGAGGGCCAGTTCCTTGCGGAGGGCCTTGAGGGCAGCAGCATCGTTCATCGCGGCGAGGACACGGGAATAGTCCGAGGGATCGCACACCACCGTCACACTCTCGTGGTTCTTGGCCGCGCTGCGGAGCATGCTGGGCCCGCCGATGTCGATGTTCTCGATCGCCTCCTCGAATTTCACGTCCTTCTTCGCGACCGTCGCCTCAAAGGGGTAGAGGTTGACGACGACAAGGTCGATCATCGAGATGCCGTGTTCGGCGGCCTGCGCCATGTGCTCCTCCTTGTCGCGCCGGCAGAGGAGACCGCCGTGGACCTTGGGGTGCAGCGTCTTCACGCGGCCCTCCATCATCTCGGGGAAGCCCGTGTATTCCGACACGTCGGTCACGGGCAAGCCCTTGTCGCGCAAGAGCTTCGCGGTGCCGCCGGTGGAGAGCAGCTTGAAGCCGTGGTCCTTTACGAGGCTAGCCGCGAAATCGGCGAGGCCGGTTTTGTCGCTGACGGAAAGAAGTGCGAGCTTTTCCATCCCCTATTTCAAAAACCTGAAAAGGCGGTTTGCAAGCCGACTTTTGCATCCTGGTACTTGCAGCGTTGCGCAAGATGCGCGTCCGCCATAAAGTTGGGAAATTGTGAAGGCCCCGACCCGCAACCTCCTCCCGAAGGCGCTGGAAAGCGACTGCCGCCGTATTGCCGCCGCCGTGAAAAGCGCGGGCGGACACGCCTATATCGTCGGCGGGGCCGTGCGGGACGGCCTCCTCGGCATACCGGTCAAGGATGCGGACATCGAGGTTTTCGGCATCGCTCCTGACAAACTTCGGACACTTCTGCGGGCGGATTATTTTGTTATCGAGGTCGGGTCGTCCTTCGGCGTGTTCAAGCTGCGCGGGATCGACATCGACGTATCCCTCCCCCGGCGCGAGGCCAAAAGCGGCGTGGGCCACAAGGCCTTCACCGTGGAGGGCGATCCGGGGATGCCGCTTGCCGAGGCGGCCCTGCGGCGCGATTTCACCATCAACGCCCTCTACTACGACATCGATAAGGACGAGGTGCTGGACCCTCTCGGCGGCCTGCCGGACCTTGAAAAGCGCCTGCTAAGACATTGTGGACCCCGCTTTGGCGAAGATCCCCTGCGAGTCCTGCGCGCGATGCAGTTCATCGCCCGCTTTGACCTTACCGCTACGCCGGAGACGATTGCAATCTGCCGCGCCATGACGATGGAGAACCTGCCCACAGAGCGTCTCTACGAGGAATGGCACAAGCTGATCGTCAAGGGAGTGAAGCTCTCCAAGGGGCTCGCCTTCCTCAAGGACTGCGGCTGGATCGACTACTTTCCGGAACTGGCAGCTCTCGTCGGTTGCCCTCAGGACAAACTCTGGCACCCGGAGGGCGACGCATGGGTGCACACCCTGAGTTGCATGGACGCCTTTGCAGAGCTGCGCGTCGATGACGATTACGAGGACACGGTGGTGGGCCTTGCCGTCCTCTGCCACGACCTCGGCAAACCGCTCACCACATTCACCGACGAAACGGGCCGCATCCGCGCCTTCGGGCACGACATCGCGGGCGAGGCACCCACCCTTTCGTTCCTTGCCCGCATCACCCGGCAGAAGCAGCTCATCGCGGACGTGCTGGCCCTCGTGAAGGCGCATATGCAGCCCGCGATGCTCCACAAGAATCACGCGGGGCTTGCCGCCGTCCGGCGCCTTGCCATGAGGGTGCGTATCGACCGCCTCGTGCGGGTGGCGCGCGCGGACATGAGGGGCACCCCGCCCACCCCGCACGACGAGGCGCCCTGCGACTGGCTGCTGGAGAAGGCGCGCGAAATGGCCGTGCAAAGGGAAGCCCCCAAACCCCTCGTGATGGGACGCCACCTGATCGGGATGGGGATGAAACCGGGCGGCCACTTCACACCAATCCTGCGGCGAATCTTCGAGGCGCAGCTGGAGGGGGAATTCTCGGATCTCGACGGCGGTCTGGAATGGACGCGGCGCCATCAAGACGAGTGGCGCGCCGGTGGCGAAAAACCGGCCTCATAAACGCCGATCGCCCCGGTTCTTAGTGACTTGGGGACCAACGGAATCTTTGGGTGTTGCCATGCGCCCGGCACGGGATTGGAACAGTTCCGTGCGTTTCTGCATCCTTGGCTCCTCCAGCGGCGGCAATTGCGGCCTTCTGCAAACACCGGGAAGCCGCGTCCTCATCGACGCGGGCTTTTCCGCACGCCGCACGCGCGCAATGCTGGCCGCCTTCAACCAGTCCCTCGACGACATCGACGCCGTCTTCCTCACGCACGAGCATTCCGACCACGTGAATGGCCTGCGGGGTCTTGCGAAGCTGGAGAACATCAAGGTCTTCGCCACCTATGCGACAAGCTGCGCCGTGCAGAGCGCCATGCCGGAAGTGAAGATCCGCTGGCAGATCGTCGAGCGCGGCGCGTCCTTTTCCTTCGGCGACCTCACAGTGCGCACTTTCGCCGTGCCGCACGACGCGATGGACACGGTGGGCTACCTCTTCTCGACCGGCGACGGCAGCGCGGAAAATCCCGCCCGCAGCCTCGCGTGGATGACCGACCTCGGGACCGTGACGGAAAACGCCGCCCGCAGCGCGGCCCTCGCGGACATCCTCGTTGTTGAGGCGAACCACGACATCAGGATGCTGGAGGAATCCAGCCGTCCCTTCAGTCTCAAGCAGCGGATCCGCAGCAAGCACGGGCATCTTTCCAACGCCCAGACGCTGGAATACCTGAAAAGCGTCCGAAGCCCGCGCTGGAAGCACATCTACCTCGCCCACATCTCGCCGGAATGCAACAGCGTGGGCCTCGTGCGCGAAATCTTCGGCGAGGCGCTGGACCCGGAGGGCGCCTGCCCGATCAGCATCGTCGATCCGGCAAGCGGCTGTCCCGATGTGACGGAGATCGGCCCGTGGCAAAGAAGCAACCCGGACCCCGAACGCACGCGCGTCGTCCGCCAGCCGGAGATGTTCTGAAGCCGGCGCTTCGCCGATCTACACTGGTTTCTCGCGGTCGAGCCAGATGAGCCTGCGCCAGAGCGTCTCCAGCGGGCCCTGCTTGTGCCGCGCGAGCCACCAGTGCGAGAAGGCGATCTGCCCGCAGAGAATCACAAAGCCCGCCACGAGGCTCAAGGTGCTGCCGAAGTAACGGTGCATCCCAAGACCGTAGTTGTAGTAAAGAAAGGTTCCGAGCGCGGCCTGCGACATGTAGTTTGTCAGGCTCATCCGCCCGTAGGGAACAAGGACGCGGAAGAGCCTTTGCCCCACCCCTGCCCGCCAGAGAAGGACAAACGCCGAGACGAGGAGCAGCATCATCGCCACGTCGCCATAGGCATCCAGCGTGCGCAGACAAAGGCCCTTCAGCACCTCGCCACCAATGCCTTCCGCAAAACCCCGAACCCAGCCGATAGCTAAGAATGCCGCAAGCGCGCACGCCGCCAGCTTCGCCCACGAGCGCGTCATCATCTCCGTGAAGACCTTGCGCCGGGCGGCCAGCATCCCAAGGAGGAACAACCCCGGGATGTGGAAGGCTCTGCCCACCTCCCAGGTCCAGAGGACGTTGGCGGGCAGTCCGCTTGTCACGTCCGCCTTCACGAGCTCCCACAGACTGCCCGCGGACTGAGCCGGGGCCAGCTCGCCCCAGAAGCGCCAGTTCATTTCCGGTGGCGGAACGAAGGAGGGCTCCAGAAGCACCCGCACGATCTCGTACAGGTTGAGCGGCAGGGAAAGAAGGAAGATGGAAAGACAAAGCACCGTGCGATCCCCCCATCGCCGCGCCGGAATGAGCAGAAGGCCGAAGAAGGAATAGAAGATGAGCAGATCGCCCGAGTAGTAAAGAGAGTGCACGAGGCCGAAGCCGAACAAAAGGAAGAGCCTCCACGCGAATCGCGAGCCGAAGTCATACCCCTTCTTCATCAAATTGCTGAACATGATGAAGAAGCTCAGGCCGAAGAGCATCGAGAAGATCGCGTATGCCTTCCCGCCGAAGAGGAAGAACGCGCCGCTCCAGACATAGGGGTCGAGAAAGTCGAGAAAGGGAATCTTCTTCTCCGGGGTGTGGTAGAAGTTGAACTGCTCCAGATTGTGCAGGAGCATGATTCCGGAAAGCGCGAAGCCGCGCAGCGCGTCAATCGAGTCGATTCGTGCGGAGGGTGCCGGGGAGGGGTCGGGCATTGGGAAAGGCAAGTCCGGCCACTCAAGAACGGCAAGTCAAACCGGACAGGTGGCCGTAGCAAAGGACAGGCGGCGCACGTCCTCAACCATCACCGCGGAACAGGAAGACGCGCGCCGAAACCTTTGAAACCAGCTCCCATCTTTCGGAACGCAGCGTCAGCAGGTCACTTCTTAATGCAAAAACGCCCTGGAGACACCCCGAAACATTTTCGGAAGACCCGGGAGAAATGGAACACGTCCGCGTACCCGATCTCGGCGGCGGCCTGTTTCACCGGGATGTTGTTCTGAAGCAGGAGCTGAGCCGCGTGATCCATTTTCAGACGGTCGAGAAAGGCTTTCGGGGACTCGCTGGCGAAACGGGCGAAGAGACGCGAAAGGTACGCCGGGGAGACACCGCACGCCTCCGCCGCAGAGGAAAGGCTGGTCAGTTGCAGATAATTTTCGGACAGGTAATTGCGGCATCGTTCAAACGACTTTCTGGCCTGGGTGATCTGCACGTCCCCGCCAAGACTGACCGGCAGGCGGACCAGAATCAGCTCCAGTGTCATGCGCGCCAGCTGGCTACGGGAGGCAACATCGAGGAATCGAATCTCCACAAGCTGGTCAAAAAGTTCCCGGAGCCAGCGGTGCTGTGCGACCATGCCGTAACGCCCCGGCTCAAGTCCCGTGCACCGGAGAAGTTCTAGGGCCGAGCTGCCCGAGAAATCAACGAAATACTTGGAGAGCCAGCTTTTGCACAATGGGCGCAGGGAATAGGAAAGCCCCGGACCGTAACTGAAGACCGCGCCGGGGCCGATGCGACACTTTCCCTGCGGCGTCGTCAGTTCCCAGTCACCGGAGGCGACGTATTCAAGCGCGAGGCAAGGGAAATCCGTCCGGTCGATCCGGTATTCCGCGCTGCAATCCTCCCATCCCGCGCAGACGACCTTCAGTTCCTCCCGGGGGGATTCGCCGCCTTCCGGGATCAGGTAGAAACCACGGTTGACCTGCTTGGAAAGAAAGGCAGGCGCTTCGGGCTTTTCCATGCGGGATTAGGTAAAATTCGTCCATACTCCTGTCAAGCGCGTCCATGTCCCGGTGTGGCGAAACATGTTATGATCCGCCAGCACCCTTTCTCTACCCCATGACAGAGAAGATCGACCCCGCTTCCGTAACGCGCCGGGAGATGCCGAAGGGCTCCATGCCCATGATCGGCCTAGGCACCTTCGGCTCGGACCACGTCACTCCCGCAAAGATGGCAGAAGCCGTCCTTTTCGCCGCCGAGGTCGGCTACCGGCACTTCGACTGCGCGGAGGTGTACGGCAACGAGAAGGAACTCGGCGGCGCCTTCCGCCAGATCCTCGCGGGCGGGGTGAAGCGCGAGGACCTCTGGATCAATTCCAAAGTGTGGAACAACCACCACAGGCCCGATGAGGTTGTCGCGGCGTGCGAGCGCTCGCTGGAGAATCTTGGGCTGGATTACCTCGACCTTTATTTCGTCCACTGGCCCTTCCCGAATTTCCATCCGCCGGGCTGCACGGTGGATTCCCGCAGCGCGGACGCCCGTCCCTACATCCACGCGGACTTCATGAAGACGTGGGAGGCGATGGAGTCGCTTCTGGCGCGCGGGCTCGTCCGCAACATCGGCACCTCGAACATGACGGTGCCCAAGCTGAAGATGTTATTGCGCGACGCTTCGGTGAAGCCCGCCTGCAACGAGATGGAGCTGCATCCGCACTTCCAGCAAGCGGAACTGTACGATTTTGTGGAGGATCAGGGGATCGCGATCATCGGTTACTGCCCGATCGGCAGCCCCGGACGCCCGGAACGCGACCGCACGCCCGAGGACACAGTGGACCTTGAAGACCCGGTGGTGGTGGAGATCGCGAAGGCGCACGGGATTCATCCCGCCGCCGTGTGCCTCAAGTGGGCCGTCCAACGCGGCCACGCGCCGATCCCGATGTCCACCAATCCCAAGAACATCGCTGCGAACCTCCGCGCCGTAACGGAGGACCCGCTCACGCCCGCCGAGATGACGGCGCTCTCCCGCATCGACCGCCGCTGCCGCCTCGTCAAGGGGCAGGTCTTCCTCTGGCAGGGCGCGAAGGGCTGGGAGGATCTCTGGGACGAGGACGGGACCATCGCCCGATAACCCTTCTTTCACGCCAACTCACCTTTCGACAACCGTATGAGCACATCCATTCCCGACCGCATGCTGGGTGCCATTCTGCCCGGCGACAGTACGACAGTTCTACGCGAGTATCCGGTGGCCAAGCCCGGGCACGGCGAGGTTCTCCTGCGTGTCAAGGCCTCCACCATCTGCGGGTCCGACATCCGCTGCATCTACCACGAGCACCTTGGCAAGGGCCCGGAGGGGTACCAGGGCGTGATCGCGGGCCACGAGTCCGCGGGACAGGTCGTGGCCGTGGGTCCCGGCTGCCGGGGCTTCAGGGAGGGCGACCGCGCCATCGTCTATCACATTTCCGGCTGCGGCCTGTGCAACGACTGCCGCCGCGGCTACATGATCTCCTGCACGGATCCCGTCTATCGCCGCGCCTACGGCTGGCAGCGCGACGGCGGCATGGCGGGATACCTTCTTGCCGAAGAGAAGGACCTTGTCCGCCTTCCCGACGAACTGACGTACGCCGACGGCGCGCAGGTGGCCTGCGGCTTCGGCACGGTGTACGAGGGTCTGGAAAAGATCGGCATCTCCGGCAACGACGCAGTGCTCATCACGGGCCTCGGCCCGGTGGGGCTTGCGGCGGCGGCACTTTGCAGGGCCCTCGGCGCGCGCAAGATCATCGGCGTGGACGGCATCAAGGAACGCCTCGACATCGCAAAGAACCTGAATCTCTGCGACGAGGTGCTGACCGCCGGTCCCGACAACGAGAAACAGGTCCGCTCGCTCACGAAGGGCATGGGCGTCGAAAGGGCCGTGGAATGCTCCGCTAACCCCGCCGCGCGCAACACGGCGATCCGCGCCGTGCGCAAGTGGGGGAAGATGGTGATGCTCGGCGAAGGCGGCCCGATGAGTTTAAATCCCTCGCCCGACATGATTCACGACCAGAAGACCCTTTACGGGAGCTGGGTGACAAGCACATGGAAGATGATGGAGCTCACCGAGCGCCTCGTGGAATGGAACCTCCATCCCGCCGAACTCATCAGCCACCGTTTTGACCTCGACCACGTGGCCGACGCCTACAAACTCATGGCCTCGGGCAAGTGCGGCAAGGTTGCAGTGTGCTTCGACGAGGAACTCCAACACTAACCGCACCCCGTCATGCTCAAGGGAATCCATCCCGCCATCAGTCCGGAACTTCTCAAGGTCCTTTGTGAAATGGGCCACGGCGACGAGATCATCCTCTCCGACGCCCATTTTCCCGGACACACCGTGAACGCCCGCGTGATCCGCGCGGACGGCCTTTTCGTCGCCACGCTTCTGGACGGCATCATCCCGCTCTTCGAGCTGGACAGCTACGCCCCGCCGCTCGCCATGATGTCCGCAAGTCCGGGCGACACACTGGACCCCGCAGTCGAGGCGCGCTACATGGCCGCCATCCGCCGCCACGCACCCGGCGCCCCGGCGCCCGAGCACGTCGAGCGCTTCGCCTTCTACGAGCGCGCGAAGAAGGCCTATGCTGTTGTGCTGACGGGCGAGACGGCCAAGTACGGGAACCTCATCCTGAAAAAGGGTGTGACACCCGTTTGACGCCCGGGCGGAAGCCCCTCCGCCTAATGTTCCTTCACCACTCCCCGCATCATGGAAACCCCAGCAAGCTCCGCCGTACCCGCCCCCCAGTCCAGTTTGACAACCCCGCCCGCGACCATCGCGCGGACGTTCCTTGGCTCCTTCTGCCTTGTCACCTTTCTCTTCTCCCTGTGGGGGTTTGCCAACGACGTGACCAATCCCATGGTCGCGGCGTTCAAGAACATCCTGCTCATCAGTAACTTCGAGAGTTCGCTCGTGCAGTTCGCCTTCTACGGCGGCTACTGTCTGATGGCGATTCCCGCGGCGCTTTTCATCAAGAGGTTCACCTACAAGAGCGGCATCCTGATGGGGCTGGCCCTCTATGCGGCGGGATGTCTCTTGTTCATCCCGGCGGGCATGATGACGGCCTTCTGGGCCTTCCTGCTTGCGTACTTCATCATGACCTGCGGTCTCTCGTTTCTCGAAACGAGCGCGAACCCGTACATCCTATCGATGGGCGACGAGCGCACCGCCACGCGCCGTCTCAATTTTGCGCAGGCCTTCAACCCGATGGGCTCCATCACGGGCATGTTCGTGGCGCAGATGATCATCCTCGCCAACCTGAACCCGACAAAAGAGGCGGAGCGCCGGGTTATCAGCCAGAACGATCCCTCCGCGTTCGACGCCATGGTGCAGCACGATCTTTCCGTCATCATCGGGCCGTACGTGACGCTGGGACTTGTCGTTCTGGCGGCGTTCATCGTCTTCGCCCTAGTGAAGCTTCCGAAAACCGCGGGCGAGGAGAACAACGAGATCGCCCTCATCCCAACCCTCAAACGACTCTTCCACAACAAACGCTACATCGAGGGCGTGGTGGCGCAGGCCTTCTACGTCGGCGCGCAGATCATGTGCTGGACCTTCATCATCCAGTACGCCATGAACGAACTGGGCATGACGGCCAAGGAGGCGCAGGGCTACAACATCGTGGCGATGGCGATCTTCGTCTCCAGCCGCTTCATCTGCACCTACCTTCTCAAATACATCACCCCGGGGCATCTGCTTCTGTATCTTGCCATGGGCGGCGCGACGCTTGTTCTGGGCGTCATGTTCGTGCCCGGGATGGCGGGGCTCTACTGCCTGATCGGCGTCTCGGCGTGCATGTCTCTCATGTTCCCGACGATTTACGGCATCGCGCTCGACGGCCTCGGCGACGACGCCAAGCTCGGCGCGGCGGGCCTGATCCTCGCCATTGGCGGCGGCAGCCTCATGCCACCGATGCAGGGCGCGATACTGGACATGGACAACTTCGGTTTCCTTTCCAGTACCCGCGCCTCCTTCATCCTCTCCTTTGTCTGCTTTGTCGTCATCGCGATCTACGGCTACCGCGCCTTCGCGGTGCATCGCCCGCCCTCGGAAACCACATAGGGACGCACGAGCTTCGGTCTCTTCAACTGACGGTTCGTGCAAAGGAGGGACTTCCCGGCGGAAGTCCGACGAATTCATCCGCACGCCAGACGTGTTCGCACGACTGGAAAAACCCCTGCCAGGCCCGGCCACCCCTGTCCCACTCCCGCCACATTACCAGCCGTAACGATGCGATCATCACCCCGGCAGCGCCGCCCTCGTTGATACCCTTCGTAACGAAAGACCATCAAAGCCGATTTTCATTCGCTCAACCCACACTCTCATGCTCCCCTTCTCGCGTTTCCTGACATCCCTCAATGCCGCACCCGCAACCGCTGGTGCGGAACAAATCAACCCCGGCAGGAATGCGCAAGGAAGCTCCATGCGGTCCGAGTCTCCACATCCGACGCATTCAGGCAGATATTACCGCCCCGAGCTGGACATTCTTCGTTTCCTTGCCTTCCTCTGCGTCTTTGTCACACATCGCCTTGATCTGGCGCGCTTCGATGAAGGGAGTCATTACTGGAGCTATCACATCAGCCTCGTGGGCGTGTTCGGGGTTCCCGTGTTTTTTCTCCTGAGCGCATTTCTGATCACGGAACTGCTGACCCGAGAAAGGGAGCAGACCGGGAAAATTCAACTTGGGGCATTTTACTTGAGACGCGCGCTGCGCATCTGGCCCCTCTACTTTTCCGTGTTCTTCGGGCTTGTCCTTTTGACACATTTGGTTCCCGCCTTCGGCTGTATTCCTTCCGAAACATGGCTTCCCTTTGGCCTGTTTGCCGGAAACTGGTACGTCAGCACGCATTTCTGGATTCCTTCCTATCCGGTTAACGCACTATGGAGCATTTCCGTAGAGGAACAGTTTTATATTCTCATCCCGCTTCTTGCATGGTTTGGCGGCAACCGCGGGTTAAAAATCTTCAGCGTCGCCTGCATCGTCGCGGCGTACGCCTTCATTGCTCTGTACGCCAGCCACCCCACCGCTGGCTTCAACAGCGAGTGGACCAACAGTTTCGTCCACTTTCAGTTCTTTTCGGCGGGAATACTGCTCTCCCTTTTCCTCAAGGGACGGCAGCCCCGCATGCCGATCGCAATCCGCATCCTGATGGCAGCCGCCACACTTGGATGCTGGCTCGCTGCCTCGCTTGTTTTCGGCATCAATGCCGACGCCCCGCATCTTTCCTCCATCCCCGCGGCACTATGTGGCTGGATGCTGGTGCTCCTCGGCGCGGTGTTACTGCTGTTGGGACTGCTGGGGACCCCCGACCGATTCATCCCCCGACCCATCGTCTATCTGGGCCGCATTTCCTACGGGCTCTACGTCTTCCACGCGACCATGTATTTTCTCGTTTACTCGCTGTTCAAGGAGGCTCTCATGCGTTTGTGCGAATCACTCGGGATCGGTCCCTGGTGGGGCGCCGTCGGCATGGTCCTGTCGCTTGCCGCAACCATAGTGGTCGCTTCCCTGTCCTACCGGTACTTCGAACGCCCGTTCCTGAACCTGAAGAAGCGCTTCACAATCGTCCCTTCGCGCCCCGATTAAGCTGCGTTTTGAGATCCAGACGACCGGGGCAACGGCATTCATTTTCGGCGAAAAACAGATCGTGTGGAAAATCGAGATTCTCCGATCCGGATGAGCAGCCTTTTCGCACAATAGACGCCTGCTTCCTGACGGAAGTCTTGTTACAATAAGCTCTTCCGACTTCGCGAGCAACCCTGGAGGTGGCTGGACTCGGCCACGTTTCTTAAGTCGCTTATTTCCAATGATTAAGCAACTCGTCGCTTTGCCAGTTTAGGCAGAGTTAATACCTTTGAGTCGATTCCAGTAGCGTTCGCGTGCCTGCGGTTCTCCGATTTTCATCGTTTTCGGGCCTCAAGCAGCCACTTTTTCCTCCTTTCTGTCGGTTCCATCCCCCACCCTCGGGTCATCAGCCCGGTAGTAGTAGTTGAGCAGCCCTCCGAGCTGTGCGCGTTTTACGATTTCACCCGTATTTCGGTAGGTTTGCGCCTCCGGTTCGATGCTCCGGTTGTCGATGCCCTGATGGGGCCGCGGGGGTTGGCCCGCGGATGGAGGTGAGCAGGCTAGCAAGGCCCTCCATTTTCTCCTCGCTTCAATGGGGCCGCGGGGGTTGGCCCGCGGATGGACGACTCAAACTCCATAAGCGTCCCAACAAAGGGGCCGCTTCAATGGGGCCGCGGGGGTTGGCCCGCGGATGGAGGCGTTCAAGAGGTTCGCCCGCGAAGAGCTGTCGCCGCTTCAATGGGGCCGCGGGGGTTGGCCCGCGGATGGTCGCTCGAAGCCCCACGTCTACTACGTGCTCACAGGGCTTCAATGGGGCCGCGGGGGTTGGCCCGCGGATGGGCCACGAAGGCGGTCAATCGCCTGAAACAGGTCGCGGCTTCAATGGGGCCGCGGGGGTTTGCCCGCGGATGGCGCCGCTCTCGTCGCAGATCGGCAATCTGGCGCAGGCGCTTCAATGGGGCCGCGGGGGTTTGCCCGCGGATGGCGGTGTGAAAGCTGAGGCGATCCCTTGGCCGATCCCGATGCTTCAATGGGGCCGCGGGGGTTTGCCCGCGGATGGTTGTGTTTACCTAGAACAGGCAAAGCAAGAACAAATGCTTCAATGGGGCCGCGGGGGTTTGCCCGCGGATGGTCGACATCACTACTATCGACCATTTTTTGTTTTGTGTGCTTCAATGGGGCCGCGGGGGTTTGCCCGCGGATGGTTATTCCATCGCGTCCGTGATTAGTGAATGCTGATAGTGCTTCAATGGGGCCGCGGGGGTTTGCCCGCGGATGGGAGGGCATCCGCCGTGTTCTGTGCGTTGTTGGCCGCCATGCTTCAATGGGGCCGCGGGGGTTTGCCCGCGGATGGGTGCATGTCAGAACCTAAGATTGCATCGAGCACGCCGCGCTTCAATGGGGCCGCGGGGGTTTGCCCGCGGATGGCATTCTCCGGAACGTTCGTCAGGCTCGTGCAGCCACGCTTCAATGGGGCCGCGGGGGTTTGCCCGCGGATGGGACGATCTGATCGGGCAGAACTTTAGCCCCTCCGATGCTTCAATGGGGCCGCGGGGGTTTGCCCGCGGATGGAAACAGATCGGCAATCTCGCTTCGGCGAATGCCGATCTGCTTCAATGGGGCCGCGGGGGTTTGCCCGCGGATGGTACCAGGGGGCTGAGCGCGTGCTGGCGCAAGTGGCGCGCTTCAATGGGGCCGCGGGGGTTTGCCCGCGGATGGCGCGATGGCGTGAAAATCCTTACTCCGTTCTGGCAGGCTTCAATGGGGCCGCGGGGGTTTGCCCGCGGATGGTGCCGCGATGGCGTGAAAATCCTTACTCCGTTCTGGCGGGCTTCAATGGGGCCGCGGGGGTTTGCCCGCGGATGGAGGCTGCGCTTGGTGTCCTTGTCCCCGCCGTCCGAGTAGCTTCAATGGGGCCGCGGGGGTTTGCCCGCGGATGGCATTTCTAGCGGGTCGGAAAGAAAAAATGCGCCCGCAGCTTCAATGGGGCCGCGGGGGTTTGCCCGCGGATGGTTTATCCTGGGCATATCTTAGTGGGGTTGGGTTATTGCTTCAATGGGGCCGCGGGGGTTTGCCCGCGGATGGCACAAGGGCGACAAGGGGGGATTCATCGAGACAGAAGAGCTTCAATGGGGCCGCGGGGGTTTGCCCGCGGATGGCGGGATGACGCCTTTTATGGCGCCGCCAAGCGAGGTGCTTCAATGGGGCCGCGGGGGTTTGCCCGCGGATGGTCCATCGGCGGAACGACCCATGCCATCGATTCCACGGTGCTTCAATGGGGCCGCGGGGGTTTGCCCGCGGATGGGTAATATTTGGCACCACTTCGGCACCACTCAACCGAGCTTCAATGGGGCCGCGGGGGTTTGCCCGCGGATGGTTTGCTGCCTATCCAGAGCATGAACCACCATTGCAGGCTTCAATGGGGCCGCGGGGGTTTGCCCGCGGATGGAAGATCAACCGCTTTCTTGCCGTCACCTGTAACTGTGCTTCAATGGGGCCGCGGGGGTTTGCCCGCGGATGGCTGAATGAGGCCGACGCGCTTCGCAAGGAGAACGAGGCTTCAATGGGGCCGCGGGGGTTTGCCCGCGGATGGTCCAAGAAAATCGCCTCATTCCGCAGTTTTGTGTGCGAGGCTTCAATGGGGCCGCGGGGGTTTGCCCGCGGATGGCGATTCCTGCAACAGAAACAGTCGATTCCTGCAACAGCTTCAATGGGGCCGCGGGGGTTTGCCCGCGGATGGCACGGTCACCGGCATCCTTCCCGAGGCCGAGGCGATCGGCTTCAATGGGGCCGCGGGGGTTTGCCCGCGGATGGACAGGTCCGCAGGATGCGGACGCTCTTGCGCTACGCTGCTTCAATGGGGCCGCGGGGGTTTGCCCGCGGATGGACCGGTCAGGAATCGACATATCCGGATTATTATTCTCGTGCTTCAATGGGGCCGCGGGGGTTTGCCCGCGGATGGCTCGTTGGGTGCTCCTGACTCTGACGGTTGATCCAAAGCTTCAATGGGGCCGCGGGGGTTTGCCCGCGGATGGCATACTCAATACCATACGGAATGCACCATATAGCCAGCTTCAATGGGGCCGCGGGGGTTTGCCCGCGGATGGAGGCAACTCTGACCGCTTGAGCTTCCGCAAGTTGACAATGCTTCAATGGGGCCGCGGGGGTTTGCCCGCGGATGGTCTGTTAATACGTCACACTTCTTCGCAGCCATACTCGGCTTCAATGGGGCCGCGGGGGTTTGCCCGCGGATGGCATGAATATTACGGCTTGCCCGATTGGGTTTTAGACCGGCTTCAATGGGGCCGCGGGGGTTTGCCCGCGGATGGCCAATGAAAGTGTAAGCGCCGGTTGTGGTGTTATAAGCTTCAATGGGGCCGCGGGGGTTTGCCCGCGGATGGTCGCAGGCTTGAGACGAGGGAGTGGGAAGCGAAAGGCTTCAATGGGGCCGCGGGGGTTTGCCCGCGGATGGGTCAGATACTACGAACTTGAAGATCTCTGCTGGTTGCTTCAATGGGGCCGCGGGGGTTTGCCCGCGGATGGCGGATATGGAAGCATAAGAAACAGCGCCATAGGGTCGGGCTTCAATGGGGCCGCGGGGGTTTGCCCGCGGATGGCCTCAGGATCAGTGCCATCACCTTCATTTTTTGACCAAGCTTCAATGGGGCCGCGGGGGTTTGCCCGCGGATGGTATGTCGTTCTAGCGACGTGCCTGTTTTCCGGTTGTCGCTTCAATGGGGCCGCGGGGGTTTGCCCGCGGATGGGACAGAATTGGCGTCATAGTTGTATGTAGTCCCTGTGCTTCAATGGGGCCGCGGGGGTTTGCCCGCGGATGGAGGATTTGACGTTGCCGCGCTCAAGAAGATTTTCACCGCTTCAATGGGGCCGCGGGGGTTTGCCCGCGGATGGTCCAATGAGGACGCACGGACTGTAAAAACTCAGCGGCTTCAATGGGGCCGCGGGGGTTTGCCCGCGGATGGAAAACGCCTGCGGTTGGATTCGCCAGCAATGCACCGCTTCAATGGGGCCGCGGGGGTTTGCCCGCGGATGGTACATGGCCCGTCGTGGACAGGTCAGATGGTTTCCAAGAGCTTCAATGGGGCCGCGGGGGTTTGCCCGCGGATGGGCCGAGAAGGTGGCGCAGGCGGAGGCCAAGCTCGAGCTTCAATGGGGCCGCGGGGGTTTGCCCGCGGATGGGCGGCGAATCCAGGGCTGGCGGAACTCGGGCCGGTCTAGCTTCAATGGGGCCGCGGGGGTTTGCCCGCGGATGGCTACTGCGCCGGATTCAGCCTCGCAGATCGAATAATTGCTTCAATGGGGCCGCGGGGGTTTGCCCGCGGATGGGCGTTCGCGGACCGGGAATCGAGAATACGACATGGCGGCTTCAATGGGGCCGCGGGGGTTTGCCCGCGGATGGGCTTTCTGCAACAGCCACAAGGGCCAAGGGCAAGCCCGGCTTCAATGGGGCCGCGGGGGTTTGCCCGCGGATGGCCGCCTTCTTCGCGTTGTGACGCGCGAAGAGGACGCCGCTTCAATGGGGCCGCGGGGGTTTGCCCGCGGATGGCTGGTGGGCATGGAAGATCCGCACCGGCATCCGAGAGCGGGCTTCAATGGGGCCGCGGGGGTTTGCCCGCGGATGGGCGTTTTGACACGCTTGCTTTTTCGCAAGCCTTGTCGCTTCAATGGGGCCGCGGGGGTTTGCCCGCGGATGGCCGCGATGGATTCCGTAACCTTGACAAGAACCTGACGGCTTCAATGGGGCCGCGGGGGTTTGCCCGCGGATGGGGGTGGATCGGTCCCGGGTGAAGAAGAAATCAATAAGGCTTCAATGGGGCCGCGGGGGTTTGCCCGCGGATGGCCGTCCTGCTCCGCCAACAACCACCGACGAGGGCAGCTTCAATGGGGCCGCGGGGGTTTGCCCGCGGATGGCGTGTGCGTTGGGCTTGTCCCGGTCGTGGAGTCGATATGCTTCAATGGGGCCGCGGGGGTTTGCCCGCGGATGGGCGGAAGATATTACTTTCCGCCAGCTCATCAACACGCTTCAATGGGGCCGCGGGGGTTTGCCCGCGGATGGCTCGTTAAGCACCATGCTGACGCACGCGCTTTCGCGGCTTCAATGGGGCCGCGGGGGTTTGCCCGCGGATGGACCGACGGCTTTCGCACGTCGAAGCGCGCGTACTGAGCTTCAATGGGGCCGCGGGGGTTTGCCCGCGGATGGTGCGTTGGCAATCGACGACGAAAAGCTGGCGAACTACCTTCAATGGGGCCGCGGGGGTTTGCCCGCGGATGGCCGCGACTCATCGCCTCCATTGCGGAACGGTATTCGCCTTCAATGGGGCCGCGGGGGTTTGCCCGCGGATGGTTGGAACATCGGGAAAGACCCGTTGCATCGGTACCGCCTTCAATGGGGCCGCGGGGGTTTGCCCGCGGATGGACGGCGGCTGGAGCGGCGGGCGAACAGGATTTTGACCCTTCAATGGGGCCGCGGGGGTTTGCCCGCGGATGGGAAGCGATGTCGTGTATGACCACCACGCGACGACCGGACCTTCAATGGGGCCGCGGGGGTTTGCCCGCGGATGGATGAACACATTTTTCCTTGCGCGCGCGGGGCAGTATCCCTTCAATGGGGCCGCGGGGGTTTGCCCGCGGATGGTCGCGTCAGGCGCTTGTCGATGTCGCGGGTCTGCCCGCCTTCAATGGGGCCGCGGGGGTTTGCCCGCGGATGGATGCCTCGTCTCTCCCACGCCCGGAAAACAGTCTCTTCCTTCAATGGGGCCGCGGGGGTTTGCCCGCGGATGGGACGGCACGGGCTGCAGCGGCGGGGGGAAACTCGCGTCGTTCCTTCAATGGGGCCGCGGGGGTTTGCCCGCGGATGGATTCGACGATTGAAAAGGGCCGCCTGCTTGTCCGCAAGCCTTCAATGGGGCCGCGGGGGTTTGCCCGCGGATGGCGTATCGGCGTCATGGCGCACGGGGTGTGCCGCGATCCTTCAATGGGGCCGCGGGGGTTTGCCCGCGGATGGACGAACCCATGAGCACCAAAGAAGCAGCTGAAAAGATCCTTCAATGGGGCCGCGGGGGTTTGCCCGCGGATGGCTTACAAGATCGGACATTTCGCGCAGAAAGTCAACACCCTTCAATGGGGCCGCGGGGGTTTGCCCGCGGATGGCCCGCACCCCCTTCCTCTGATGCTGTCTCCCGGACCCTTCAATGGGGCCGCGGGGGTTTGCCCGCGGATGGGTAAAAAGCTAAAGGGTTATGATGATGTATATATCCCTTCAATGGGGCCGCGGGGGTTTGCCCGCGGATGGCTGCCTAGCTAGAACTAATCTACAAATATATAGCTTCCTTCAATGGGGCCGCGGGGGTTTGCCCGCGGATGGTTACCGTTACGGGGCTTGGCAAGTTGCCCGTGGGGGCCTTCAATGGGGCCGCGGGGGTTTGCCCGCGGATGGGCTCGGCGTTACAGCGACGCCGTTTCGCTCTGACAACCTTCAATGGGGCCGCGGGGGTTTGCCCGCGGATGGGCGTAGCCGGTGGCTCCTCCATTCCGGCTTGCTCCCCTTCAATGGGGCCGCGGGGGTTTGCCCGCGGATGGCACTAAAGGCAATGGTAAGGGTTGTAAGTAAAGCAACCTTCAATGGGGCCGCGGGGGTTTGCCCGCGGATGGGGGCGGAACCTTGTCGCATTGGACAAGGTTATCGACCTTCAATGGGGCCGCGGGGGTTTGCCCGCGGATGGCTGTGCTATCATGGCAGGTATAGCCTTATAGTGATAATCCTTCAATGGGGCCGCGGGGGTTTGCCCGCGGATGGACCAATAACCCGTGGACTTCCACCAAGAAACCAACATCCTTCAATGGGGCCGCGGGGGTTTGCCCGCGGATGGAATAATTCAGATTCCGAATATTCTTTAGTAGAATACCTTCAATGGGGCCGCGGGGGTTTGCCCGCGGATGGCAAGACGAAATGTCCGGTAGAATTCGACGGCAAGACCTTCAATGGGGCCGCGGGGGTTTGCCCGCGGATGGGTGTTCGTCAGTCTGCCTCTTGATAGGGAGAAGGAGTTCCTTCAATGGGGCCGCGGGGGTTTGCCCGCGGATGGTCACCGATGGTCTGCGCGTATTCTGTCCGCCATTCCCCTTCAATGGGGCCGCGGGGGTTTGCCCGCGGATGGATCGCGGAAGCCGGATAGATCAAGCATCATGTCAGCCCCCTTCAATGGGGCCGCGGGGGTTTGCCCGCGGATGGGCGATACGCGGTCGGAGTGCCAAAGCGGTCGTATGCCTTCAATGGGGCCGCGGGGGTTTGCCCGCGGATGGATCTAACAGACCGCACCTCCCGGTTTCCCTGCGTCCGCCTTCAATGGGGCCGCGGGGGTTTGCCCGCGGATGGGGATTGACTTCCTTCTCACTGGTTTTGTATCGCAAGGCCTTCAATGGGGCCGCGGGGGTTTGCCCGCGGATGGTCCGCGCTCGCAAGCTGTTGTTGCAGAGAGTCCTGCGCTGGCGATTGCGAGTGCGGGCGTGAAGAGCGTGGTTTTGATGAGGAGAACTGTCACAGAATCTGTCGGCGTGGTTCGGTAGTATTTTACAGTCAGACACATCGAGAGCGGGTTGGCTTTGGCGCATCACCGCCGCGCTCGCGTGCCGTGTGCTGTCAAAGACCGTTCGCGCCAGTGAATGCAATATAACCAGTCGCCAGTTTCAACACAACCTTGTTTCGGTCACCGGGCATCCATCACAAATCGGCATCCGGCCATGACAAGATCGATTCACAGCACGAAACACGGAACCTCCACCTTGGCGTATTCCTGCCCGAGGGCGATGATGCGCCTCTCGCCACGCGTGTGACTCGGCCCCAGTTCGATGAAGAGGATCTGATCCTCGCTCCGGTCGATCAACTCAACGAGCCGGTGCTCCAGCTCCAGACGTTCGCGCTCGGTGAGATCGCACTCGAAGACCGAGTACTGCAAGTGCACCCCGTAATCCTTGCACGCGCGGTGCACGCGCCGCAGCCGCTTGGGATCACACACATCGTAGCTCACAATGTAGTTGGTTCGCATCGCTCCACCCTTCCCTATCCGATCGCTTGCCATCCATACGAACACTCCACCATTCACCAGGAAGCAGGCCTTTGCCAGACTCAGCGTGTCGTGAACGGCACATACTGCTGGATCTCGCCCCCGAGCACCCGCGCCAGAAGGCGGAATTGCAGCTCCAACGCACGCCGGTAACTCAGCTTGTAATCGAACACCGGATGGTTGACCGTCGCCGCCATGCGCTGCTCGTATGCCATGAAGAAGGCCCGCCGCCCGTTCGCCGAAAGTGACACCGAATCGCCCGCTCGCACGAAATCCCCTTCGTTCACGCGCCCGTTGTTGATGAGCGAAATCACAATCGAGTCCACAATGATGGCGCGGAATTCCTCCATCACGTCCAGCGCCAGTGCCGGACGCCCGAAGCGAGGCTGATGCAGGAAACCCACGTACGGATCGAACCCGCAGGCATAGGCCGCCAGAGTGCAGTCCCGCGCCAGCAGGCTGTAGCCGAGCGAGAGCATCGCGTTGACCGGATCGCGCGGAGGGCGGCGGTTGCGCGAATTGAAGTCAAACGACAAGCCCTGCTTCGACGAGGGCGCCGCCCTGCCCTCCTCGACATCCTCGTTTCCGCGTGGCTTGAGCATACCCTGAAAATGGCTGAAGTAGGCCAGCGCCCCCGCGCCCTCGATGCCCATCAGCTCGGTGATGCTCCCAGCGCCGAGCGCCGCCTGCGCCGCAAACTTGAGGCGCTGGAGCACCTCGCGCGGCGGGGCAATGTGATTGCGCATCAGGAGAGTGCGCTGGTTGCGCAGTTTGCCGTGCACAAACAGGCGCGCGTGGCTCAGCCGAAGCTCCGCATCCCCCGCCTGACGGAACTGCTCGATGCGCGTGAAGACGTTCGTCAGCGAGTGCCCCCGCGTCATCCCGTAGAACCAGCCCCCGAGCGTGAAGTAGGTGATCGGGATGTCCTTCTCGCACAGCGCCTGCACGGCGGATGCCGAGAGCTGGATGGCGCCGAAGAGGGCCAGATGGTGCAGGTCCATCAGGCGGAATTCCCCAACCGGCGCTTCCTTTTCCTTTACGACGAGCGTCTCGCCCTTCTTGGAAACATACATGTGCGGGCTCTGCAAATAGAGGGCCTTCGTGTCGTCGCCCGGCGTCAACAGGCGCCGCACATCCTCGCCCGGTTTCATCGGGCGGAGCTTGATCTCCGGCCAGCTCATGAACGGCCCGCCGCTCAAGCGGTCCACATCCACGCCCGCCACCTGCATCGGCAGCTCCATCTGCGCCGCCGGGGCATAGTCCGCCAACTCCTCGCCGCCACCGAGGGCCTCGGCAAGGTAGCGCGTCTCGTCCGGCAAGCAATGGCCCACATGCGAACAACGCGGGCACTTCCAAGAGTGATCGAGTGGCGGCGGCAGTTCGCCAAAGCCCACACGGCGCGCCTGCGAAACGTTGTCCAGCACCCACGCCTCCAGCTCCTCCGTCAGGGCCAAGAGCACGCGCTGGCGGGTCTCGCGATAGTAGATGAACCCGGTGTCGCAGCGGTAGCCGTTGTCGCGCAGGAGCAGCATCTGAAGGCCGAGCTGCATGCGGTCGGCCTCCCATATCTCGGGCTGGCCGTCCTCCCCGGCTTTTGGCGCACCCTTCTTGTATTCGACGGGCGAAAGCTCCGGCGGCTGCCCGTCCCCGCCCGGCTTCACTTCCACAAGATCCAGCTTCGCCGTCACGCCAAGTCGCTCCGAGGCCAGCGCCACCGAGCGCGAATGAATCGTCTCCTCCACCGCTTCGCCGGGCGCCGCGAGAGCTCCCTTGCCGGAATCAACGCGTTCGTGCTCCTGCTTGCCCTGAATCGTGTCCGCATTATGGACGAAAATCCCGAGAACAAACTGGTAATAGTAGAGCCGGGGACAGTAAACGAACTCGTTCAGCTGCCGGGCGGGAATGACCAGAGTATCGGGCGTCTCGTTCGTGAGGGAGCCGGAGTGGAATGTTAGGACGGATCGGGCGCGGGGACGAACAGGCCAAGGCCGAAGTGTGCGCCGTATCCGGAGACAATTGGACCGCGCACCTTCTCGCTGAATGTCAGCCGAAGGCCCGTGCCGAAGGCGTGTGCCGTGCGGCTGCCGTGCGCATCGGGTTCAGCGGCGTTGCCTCGCTCGCGCGTGGTCTTGAATTGGAGCCAATGAAAAGTCCGACCATCATCGAGAGAAAGAAGCTCCAAATTCTCCAGTGCGGCAATGTGCACCTTGTCCGGATCTATCTGCCCGCCCTCGCCCATCGCATTGCCGTCCTCGTGCAGCAGGCGCACCAAGTCGTGCTCCGGCGAGCCGACGGGCAGCGTCAGGCCGCCAATTTCGCCCATCTTCGCCTCGCCGTTCTTGCGCGTCTTGGGGTTGCGCACGGGCACGAAGGGCGTGAGCGAGGTCCACGACTTCGATTCGCCGAACAGCGCACAGCTTTGAAAAAAGTCCTCCGGCTGCCCTGCGGCGAGCTGCACGAGCTTCGGAGCCAGTTTGCCCGTGCCGAGAAGGCCGCGCAGGTGCGTGGCGAGGCGGCTGTGTTCGGTGAAAGCCGGATCGTCCAGACGGTTCAGGCAATCGAGCGCACGAAGGGCATCGCGATCAAAGCCGTGGCGGGAGTAAACAGTGATGTATTCAATCGCGCCCGTGCGGGTGTTGCACTCCGGCAGGATGTAGGCGTGCGAATGCGCGCTGACTCCCGTGCTGTCATTCGGGTTGCGGTCCGCGTCGCAGCCAGTGAAGGCAAAGTTCCCGGGTGCTCTGGCGCAGAGAAGTTTGTGGATCACGTCCGTGATGAGGAGCGTCTTGGTGATCTGCGGCGGCACGGTGCTGACAAGGGCGAAGCGGACGACTTTGGGCTTGTCGCCGACCTTGCCGCGCGCCGCGCCGGGCTTGAAGCGGAAGGGTTCGGCGGGGCGTGCGTACGTCACCCAGCGCGAGCCGGGCGGCTGGCTCCAACCGGCGGCGCGCAGGGCGCCGGTCTCCGCCTGAAGGGCCACATAGATGCGGGACGGCAGGGCGTTCGCGGTCTTGGCCCTTTTTCCCTTGGCGGTGGGCGGAGTCTGCGCGGCGAGCCACGCGGCAAAGGCGTCCGGTGACTCCGGTGCCAGCAGGCGCAGGGGCTCGCGGGAGCGTCCGGCGTCGGCATCCGCGGCAAGCGGCTCGACAAGCTGCTTGCGCGGCACCGCGTCGGGGGAGATTTCCAAAAGATCGGCGTCTGCCAGGGCCTCGGCGCGGCCAAGGTAACTGAGTGAACGCAGCAGTTCCCGCAGGACGGCATTCTCCCGTTCCTCAAGTTCCACGGGCCAGAAGACGATGAGCGGCCAGAAGGCGAGCATCTCCGCCGAACTGGCGTTGACTGTGGGAACCGCCGCCCCGTTGGTTCCGGGACCGCCCACATGCACGAAGGCGTCGATCAACTTCACCGGCTTGCCGTTCACGGGCATGTAGTGCCGCGTGTGTGCGGCGGCGGTGTCCGGACTCACGCGATAGCTCGGGAGCGCGGCGGCGAGCTTTTCGACAAGGGCCGCAAAGGCGTCTTCCGACAGCGCGGGGGCAAGCTCCGGATGGACGCGTTCGACAAAGCCGCGCTTGTGGTACCATGACGCGATGAGGGCGCGCAGGATGCGCCAGGGCGCGGGCGGCCACTCGGGCACGGCCTCGTTGGCGTGCGTGCCCCATGCGGAGGAATGATACCGCCCCGAGAGGAAGCGGAAGGCAAGTGCAATCATTTAGTTCGCCTCGTTGTCGGACTCTTCGCCCGCAGCCTCTGCCTCGGCATTCTTGCCCCTGCCCTTCTTCTCGTCCTTCGAGGGCACGTATTTGACGGTCGTGACGACGGGATTGGCAAAGACCCCGAGGGCCGCCACGGCGGCGATCATGCCCGGCAGCGCGGCTTCGATTTCGGCCAAGGTCGGCAGGACGTAGCCCTTCGGGCGATCGACGGACACGCCGCCCTCGACCACATCGAGGTCGCACGCCGTGCGCGGGCGGAAGGGCAGGCTCAGGATGCGCTGGATCTTGTAAAGAGCGAGCGCGACGAGCAGTTCCGTAACCTCGTCCGCAAAGCAGTAGCCGCGTATCTGCGCCAGATCCAGATTGAAATACGCCACGATGTCGCCCGTGAACTCGTCGCGGTGGAAGGGGACGTTGCCAAAGCCCTTGCCCGTATCGCCGGAAGGGTTGACGCGGTCGTTCTTCACGCCTCCGCTCGCCACCTGCGTCACCTTGCTGGCCTCGATGAACGCCGTCAACGCACGCGGCAGACGCATGCGTCCGCCCGCGATGTCGCTCTTGGCAAGAAACAGGCCGTGGATCAGCGAATTGGGGTCGTATTTCAGCAGGGTCACCGCCAGCTTGTGCAGGTTCACCGCGCCACCCTTGTCCGTGCCCAGTTCCGTCTTGAGCGCCGTGGAAAAGCTCTTGTCCGTGCCTTCGAGAATGTAGGGGCTGTTCAGCCGGTGCGCCTCGAGGACGGAGTTTGTCACCGGCGTGCCGTCGGGATCTACCACGTTCACATACGGCAGCCCGGCGAGCGGGGCCTGCCATGCGGACTTTGGTTCGTCCCAGCAGACGTTTTCAAGACGGTTCGCCATGCTCTGGGCGGACTCCACGAGCAACATCTCGGTGTTCTTGTCGTCGTTCAGCTTGTAGGTCGCCGGGCCGAGGTCCGGGAAGCCCGTGGGCTGGAAGCGCGTCCCCTGAACGGGGGCCATTTTCGCCGTCACGAGCAGACGCGAGGCGGAGGAGTCGAGATTCTCAAGCAGGGGTGATTTCATGTTCGGTTTCTGTTGAAGTGAAAGAGGTGTCGCCTTCGCCACGGCGCAGGGCGCGTTTTGCGAGGGCGTCATAGGACGGCTGGCTGATCGGGAAAAGCAGTGCGGCGGCAATGCGGCGCGAGGCGGATGCCCCGATGCCGAAGGCACGCCGCTCGTCATCGCGCCAGCGGACGGGAGTCACGGGAGCGAGTCCGCTTGCCCGCAGGCGGCGTGCAGCCAGTTCCAGCGCCGCCGTGCCGTCGCCAGCCGCCGCGCGGTTGAAGATCATCGGCACGAGCGGAATCGCAGCGTCAAAGTGTCCGCCGTCGGAGGAGGTGTCAGCCGCAGGAGCCTCGCTATTGTAGCCAGCTTCGGGGTGTTCCCTGCGCCTAGGCGTGTAACAAAGGCGCAGGAGCGAATAGGCGAGCGGCGGCTGGACTCTGGAACGCAGACCATCATCCACCACAGCGGCGAGGAATTTGCTGCGGGCCTTCTCCAGCTCGGGCGTGTATCGCCAGTCGATGAGGCACAGCCCGCGCAACATGGCCTCCATCGCGGCATCGTCCACGCCTCCGTCGATAAACTGCGCGACATCGGACAGATACGCACTGACGGCGGAACCCTGCGGCAGGGCGCTCTCGCCCTTCATGCCCGCGAGGATCAGGCGGCGGCCCATCACGGCGAGGAGCGAATCCACAAGACTGCCCCCGCCCCAGACGAGGTTGTTGCTATCTGTTTCGAGCCACTTGGCGGACGCAGCCCGATCCTTCCAGTTGGAAATGTCCACCGGAACCAGATGACCGCGCAGCGGCATGAAAAGACTGCCCTTGCTTTTGCCGAAATAGGTATTGAGCGAGGCGAGCGACGCAGCCAGACGGGCCTCGGTCTTGTTGCCCGACGCGCCCTCGCCGACAAACTCCAGCCACTTGGGCGAGAGCGGGGCCAGCGGGGAGATCTTCTGTTCCTTGGCCCACTTGAGGCTGTTGCCAAGCGCGGCATCACACTCGCCAAGGGTTTCGAGCAGGCCCATCGCCACCGATGCGCCCTGTGTCGCAAGCGCAATCACCGCCTCATCCAACCGACGCACGGCAAGCTTGACGCTCGCGGGTGCATTTTCATCGGCAGCCTTGCCGCGCAGCTTCTGCATCCACTGGTCGATCGGCGAAAGCAGGGCCTGCACCTCGCCGTGGGCCACAACCGGCACGCGGTCGAGCGCCACGGCGAAGTAGGCAAGACCGTTACGCATCTGGAAGGCGTACCGCTGGAAGGCAGTGACTCCACGGTCGATGCCGAGCGCCGCGATGGCGCGGTAAAAGTCCACCGCATCCTGTGCCTGAAGGCCGCCAAACTGGCGGTTGCAACCCATCACCTGCACGCGGCCCTCGGCAAAGAGTGCATGGATTTCCTCGTGACTAGCCGGGCGTCCCCAGAGCGGCATCCACATCTCGCAGCGCGTGCCCCCCGTCTCTGCATCCGCGCTACTGCCATAGCCGACACTCTTCGGGCGCACGCAGAAGGGGAAGGCCAGCCGTCCGTCCATGATGCTGCCGAGGCGCTTGGTGGCGGCTGCGGCGAAGCTCATCGCGCCCTCCAGCATCAGGATGAAGTTCCACGGATTGACGTTGCCCGCGCCCTCGAAGGCGCTGGACGTGTTCGCCCCGCCGCTCGCCAGAGGACTGAACTGGCCGATGGCCGCGCCGCCGAGGCCCGGCACGGCGTCGCCAAAGAGCGCCCCGCGCAGGAACACCGGCGAACTGGCGGGAGCCCCGCCCTCCGCAAGGCCGAAGACCTCCGCCACGCGCTGGAGGTAATTGTTGGTGAAGTCCAGCCGACCGTCGTTGCCGCCCGTGCCAAGGAGCGCCGGATACTTCGGCCCGCCCTCCGTCAGCACGTAGGCGCAATCCAGCCAGTTCAGGGCCTCGTCGGGCAACTCAGCGCGGCAGGCGTCGAGCAATTCCGCCTTGCGATCGGCGGATTTTTCGCTGATTCCGAGGCGCGCCAGTACGGCCTTTGCGGTCCGGATTGTCTCGCGCAGGGCGGCAAACCTCGGGGCGGCGGATCGGCTCACCGCATCAATGCCGCTCTTCTGGTCCTTGGGATAGAATCCGCTGCCGCCGTTCCACGGCGCGATGACGGGCGTCGGGGCGTAGCGGTTGAGGAAAAAGTCGAGAATCTCCGCCCGCGTCCATTCCGTTTCGAGGACAAAGACATCGTTCTTCCAAAAGCCGCGCACGCGAGCCTCGGGTGCCTGAGTCGCCAGCAGGCGAAGAATGCCCAGCGACTTGAGGTAGCTGTCAAGCGGCGTGACGTTGCAGCCGGAGAGGGTGATCTGATTCATACGGCGGCCTCCTTGTTTTCCGGAGTGTCGGCTTCCTTGGAGGCCCGTGCGTCGGCGGCGCGCAGGAGCGTTTCCAGCAGGGCGAGGCGGAAGGGGCCGATGCGGTTGCGCAGTTCGAGAGTCATTTCCAGCCACGAGGGCCGGTTGTACGAGCCGCTGCCCATGCGCATCGGCGACAGGTCGAGGGAAATCGGCTTGTCCACTACGAGCCGCCCGTCCCTGCCGTCCGGCAGTTCCATCGGCAACTGGCCAACGGCGGGCAGCGTGTCGTTCTGCCAGATTCCGCGCGCGAAAAGCGGTTCGCCACCGGCGGTGTTTGCCGGCACGGCCTCGCCCGGCATGGAGCGGAGGGAGAGGCGCACCTTGCCGTGGTGAGCGGCGATGAGGTAGGCGACAAGGGCGCGCGTCTGCGGATCCAAATCCTTTGCGGCATCCGAGCCGAGCCAGCCGAGCGCCGAGGCCAGCTCGTGCCGGAACTGTTTGCGGCAGTAGCGGGCCATCTTCGAGCGGCCCGTATCATCCTTCCCGCTCTTGGCGAGGATGGGCTGACCGGAAAGGGATGCCGCCGCGATCTCATACACGGCATCCGGCTCAAGCGTCTTTCCGCCTTCGTCCTTATCATATCCCCGCACGGCGAGCTGGAAGACCGGGTGGGCCTTGCCCGCGTCGTGCCAGATGGCCGCCGTCCGCAGCGCCGCACGCTCCGCATCGCTCACGGCGAGCGTCGCCATCACGCGGGAAGTTTCCACAAGCACCGCGCGCGTGTGGTCGAAGAGTTCCTGCGCATCCCGTGCGCCGCCGCTGGCGTATTCCTCGCCCGCGTTGTGCTCCCGTCCGAAGGGAATGCCCGTGTCATCAGTCGGACGTATCCACTCGGGCATGTTGAGCCGCTCGACCGCGCCACTCTTCTTGTTCTTCTTCTCCTCGCCGACAAGGCCTGTCCAGCCGAGCGCGTCCTCATAGCCGCCCGCAAGGCGCGGCAGTAGGTACATGCGCCCGGCAACGACATTGTCATATTCGCCCACGCTGCGCCATTCGCCCTCGACGGCGTCCCAGGTCCATGCGTTGAGGCTCTCCGCCGGCTTTGCGTGCGTCTTGCCGAGCTTCTTGACAAAATCCTTGAAGCGACCGATGCCGACGCGGCAGAGTTCCGCACGCACCGGTTGCATGATTTCCTTCGCATTCAGATCGTCCGCCTTCACACCGCGCGGCAATTCGCGCCAGAACACGAACACGTCCGCGCTCTCCGCGTCGGCATCGCGCACGTAGCGCGATACGTCGATGTCCGCGCCGGAAAGGTCCGGCGTCGTGTCGAAAAGGTCCAGCAGGTCTTTGCGCCGCAGCACGGGGCGCACTTTGGTTTCAGGCCTCGCGGTGATGGCGGTCAGGCTCGCGGGCCCGGCGTCGCCCCCCTCGCCCATCCCGACGAGTAGCGATCGGCATTCGGCGATGCGATCGGCATCGTACGGCAGGGCAAGTTCCACCGCCGCCTTGTCGTCCGTCTTTTCAAAGTCGATCCAGAAAATGCGCGCGCCCTCGATCCTGCCCCGGCGGTTGCAACGCCCGGCCCGCTGCACAAAGCTGCTCCACGGGCAGAGTTCCGTGAAGAGAGTCGTGGCGGAGAGGTCGAGCCCCGCCTCCACCACCTGCGTTGCAACCACGACGCCCGCAAAGGGAGGCTCGCCCGCAAGCCGTTTCATGAAGGCGTCGCGTTCATTCGGGCGGAAGCGGGAATGCAACAGCAGACACTCGTCCGCCCGGTTCGCCCCCAGAAGCGCCTTCACGCTCTTGAACACCTCCTGAGCGCGGCTGACTCGGTTCACGATGACAAGCGTCAGACCTGGTTTTTCCGCGTAAGCCGCGCACACCTTCTCCGCAAGGGCCTTGGCATAGCCGGTTTCGTCCTTCGGGGTCAGCTTCACACCCGCAGCGTGCAGGGCCTTGGCCGCGTTGAGCCGCGTCGCCACATCTGGGATGGCACGGTCTTCCGGCTCAAGTTCCACATGCTTAACCATCGTCAGCGAATCGCGGAAATCCACCGTAGCCAGCCTGCCCGCGTCGAGCGTCGCGCTCATCCACCAGGTCGCACACCCCGTACCGCCGATCTTCTCCCTCAAACCCTGAAGCTGCGCGCCCGTCTCAACGCCCACGCCCATCAGCTGCACCTCGTCCATCACCCAGAGGCAGTCGTTGTTGAGCAGCGCAAAGTGCATCGGCCAGCGGTGTGAGTTCATCGCATAGCCACGATTCAGCGCGCGGGAAAGGAGCATGTCCTGGGTGCCGATGATGATGGCCGGAGCTTCCGGCGAAAGATCCCAGTCACGGGAATCCGCGGAGGACTCGACACCGCCCATGAGGACGATCGGGCCGCGTGCGACAAGCTCCGCAAGCAGCTTCGCCGCACGTTCACCAAGACCCAGCTTACCGTTACGCTGTGCTGCGGAGAGGTTGGCGAGCCACAGCGCCACATCGGCCTGCGTCTGCTCCACAAGCGAGCGCATCGGCAGGCAGTAAACAAGCCTGCGCGGCCAGAGAGAGGCCGCATCGTCACCCAGCTGATTCCAGAGCCAGGCAAGCACAACCGCCGCCGTCTTACCCATGCCGGTGGGGACATTGATCCGGCAGTTCGGAACGCTGTGACCAGGGTTCGACTGCAAAGCGTATGCGAGTTTCTCCTGAAAGGCGAACGGATGTGCGCCGCCATATGCGGCAGAAAAGAAAAACGCATATTCAACGCTCATCTTGCCAACGTATGATACAGGCTCGCGGATTATTGTCAATAACACACCTCATGTTCTGTTGCAGCATGTGGTCACCTCGAACAACTGGTTTCGTAGCGAGAACGAGGATTTGCTGATGAATGGCAAGGCTTCGGAAGTGAGTCGTATTGGAGGAAATCCGGCGAACTTCCGAAACGCCGCCGGCCACCGCAAAGACCGTTCGCAGCAGAAATCAAGGTTGTTCGGGTTGCCCCAATTAACAGTCTGCTGAAAAAGTCGGCGATAGCGGCGGGTTGAGATTGCCTGCGACGAGGCGGCGTGAGACAAATTCTCATGCGAGGAAGAGCTGCGATGGAAACGGGACAATCTGCCTGATCAACGTGGAGGCGCGGCTTGGCGCCGACCATCCGCTGCGGGAAGTGAAGCGGATGTGCAAAGAGGTGTTGAAGGCGCTGGAGCCGGACTTTGCGCGGATGGTTGCGGCGAAGGGCAGGCCGAGCATCCCGCCGGAGCGGCTGTTGATGGCGTGAGTTCTGATGTGCCTGTACGGAGTGCGCTCGTGCCGGAGATTCGCCGAGGAGCTGCCGTTCAATCTGCGCGTGCAAGTGGTTTCTGGACATGAATCCGGACGAGGAGGGCTTCGACGCGTCGAGTTTCTCAAAGAATCTGGGACGAATGCGGACGGGGCACCTCAAGCGAGCTGTTTTTCGCCAAGGTTGTGGAACTGGCGAGGTCACACGGCTGGGCGAGCGACGAGCACTTTTCGGTGGACGGGACGCTGATCGAGGCGTGGGCGAGCGTGAAGAGCTTCCGCAGGAAAGACGAACCGCCGCCGCCGCCCGGGCAGGGCAACGGGTGGGTGGATTTCAAGGGCGAGAAGCGGAGCAACGAAACGAACGCCTCGACGACCGACCCGGAGGCGAAACTGGTGAAGTACAGCGCCGGCGACGCGGCGAAACTGCGCTACGCGCTGCACGCGGTGAGCGAGAACCGCAACGGGCTGCTCGTGCTCCTAGACGTGAAACAGGCGGTGGGCGAAGGCTGCGCGGAGCACGAGGCAGCGAGCGATCAGCTGGACGAACTGACGTATCGCGGCTTCAACGTGCAAACGGTGGGAGCGGACAAGGGGTATCACACGAAGGCTTGTGTGCAGGATTGCCGCGACCGTGCAATCGCTCCGCACGTGGCGCGGGTGAAAGGGCGCAAAACGCCGGGCCTCGACGGACGGACGGCACGGAGCACTGGCTACAAACTGAGCCAGCGGCTGCGCAAACGGATCGAGGAAAACTTCGGCTGGATGAAGGCGTTCGGGAACTTCCGCAAAAGCCGGTGGAAAGGGGCGGAGAAGACGAACTTTGTGGCGCAGTTTGTTGGGGCTACGTGCAACCTGATGCGGATGGCGAAACTGTCGCTTGCGGAGGCAAACCTGCCGCTACAACCCGCGGCGGCATGAAGCCGCTATAGGCTCCGCCATGCCCCGATGCCTCGAAAACGAGGCAAATCGGGCAGGAAAACCCAGAAAACACGACGTATTGCTCCAAAATCGGTCTCAAACACGTTTCATTGAGAGCACGGTCCCATCGTCGCGACTGATTGGGCATTTTTCAACGGACTGCTAACATTGCAGGTGGTCCGACTGCTGCATCCCGGTCAGTATTTCATCGGCTTTGGTTGTCATGAGACCCCGTCCTTCCGCTCGCGTCCTCTGGCGTCATGACGATTGAGGCAACACAGCCGGGCCGATCCGCGCGCGGATTTGCTTGCCTTGACGGGCCTTCCGGGATTTAAGTGATCCCTTCACGTCGAGAACGGGAAGGCTGCTGCCCGACCGTTCCGCCGCCGGGCTCCCGCGAGGGGGCTTTAGACGGCATCCTCGGCCCGGGCCGCATCCAAAATCACAAGTGATTGCGGTCCGAACTCTTGCGCAAGGGCGCGGGAGGGCTGGGATGCACCGGGAAAGGGGTTTGCGCACGAAGCGGAAACCCTCCGCCGGACGGGGGTGAGGAAAAAAATACAGACAACATGAGTTCTCCAGACAAGTCCGGCATCATTGCCCAGTTCCGCCAGAGCGAAAACGACACCGGTTCCAGCGAGGTCCAGATCGCGCTTCTTTCCGCGCGCATCAAGCACCTCACCGAACACCTCCGCACCCATGCGAAGGATTTTCACTCCCGCCGCGGCCTGATCGCCATGACGAGCCGTCGCCGCAAGCTCCTCGACTACCTCAAGCGCAACCAGCTTGAGAAATACAACGAGATCGTGAAGAGCCTGGGCCTGCGCCACTAATTTTCGTGGACAAGTCCGCTCGTAGATTCTTTTGAACCCCCGGCGCATGGAGCGGAACCCATTTCGCTCCATGCGCCTGTTCTCATTCAGGCCCGTGGATTTTCCGGAAGGGGTGGCAGGCAACAGTCCCCTCGTCCCCGGGCCCAACGACGAAACAAACAGGACGCCGCAATCCGGCGGCGCCAAATGAAAGACACATGCTGCAGCATAAGTATTCTGTCACGGTCGAAGACCTTGGCATCACGATAGGCACGGGCACGATTGGCAAGCAGGCCAACGGCGCCGTAATGATCTCCCTTGGCGAAACCACCGTTTTCGTGGCCGCCGTCGCCGCCGCGTCCGTCAAGGACGGGCAGGACTTCTTCCCCCTCACCGTCGATTACCGCGAGCGTTTTGCCGCCGCGGGCCGCTTCCCCGGCGGCTTCTTCAAGCGCGAAGGCCGCCCGACCGAGAAGGAAATCCTCACCTCGCGTCTTTGCGACCGTCCTCTGCGTCCGCTTTTCCCGAAGGGCTTCATGAACGAGGTTCAGGTGCAGGGCCTGCTCCTTTCAGCCGACGGCGTGAACGATCCGGACATGCTGATGGTGAACGGCGCCAGCGCGGCGCTCCTCTGCTCCGACATCCCGTGGAACGGCCCGATCGGCGGCCTGCGCGTGGGCCTCATCGACGGCCAGTTCATCGCGAACCCGACGCACGAGCAGATGTTCGACTCCGACCTCGACCTCGTCTACGTGGGCAACGAGAAGGAGATGATGATGATCGAGGGCAGCGCCGAGCAGCTTCCTGAAGTGGAGTTCATCCGCGCCCTCGAATTCGCGCAACGTCAGGTCGTCAAGATCATCGACGCGCAGAAGAAGCTGGCCGAGATGTACCACAAGGAGAAGGCCACCTTCAAGCTCTTCGTCTGCACCGACGAAAACCTTTCCTTCATCCGCAACCTCGTTGGCAAGCGCCTCTTGGACGCCGTGTTCCAGGAGAGCAAGGTCGCCCGCAACAAGGCCGTCGAGGCCCTGAAGGACGAGGCCGCCGAAGCCCTCAAGGCCAAGGTGGGCGAGGAAGCCTTCGACAAGAATCAGGTCATGCTGGCCTTCGAGGTTCTTCAAGAGGAAGTGTACCGCGACGCGATCCTCGACGAGGGCAAGCGCGCGGATGGCCGCAAGATCGACGAGCTTCGTCCGATCACCGGTCAGGTGGGCGTTCTGCCCCGCGTGCATGGCTCGGCCATGTTCCAGCGCGGTGAAACGCAGAACATTGCCATCGCCACCCTCGGCACGACGAGCGACGTGCAGGAGATGGACGGCATCACCGGCGGACCGCGCGAGAAGAGCTTCATTCTCCACTACAATTTCCCGAACTACTCCGTGGGCGAGACAGGCCGCATTTCCGGTCCGGGCCGCCGCGAGATCGGTCACGGCGCTCTTGCCGAGCGTTCGCTCCTGCCGGTTCTGCCGAGCGAGGACGATTTCCCCTACTCGATCCGCGTCGTTTCGGAGATCATGGAATCCAACGGCTCGACCTCCATGGCGAGCGTCTGCGGCGGCTGCCTTGCCCTCATGGATGCGGGCGTGCCGATCTCGGACATGGTTTCCGGCATCTCCTGCGGTCTTGTGACCCGCCGCGATGACAAGGGCGAGATCGTCAAATACGTGGTGCTGACCGACATCATCGGCAGCGAGGACCACTTTGGCGACATGGACTTCAAGATCTGCGGCACGCGTAACGGCATCACCGGCTTCCAGCTGGACCTCAAGATCGAGGGCCTGCCGCACGACATCGCCATCGAGGCCATCCGTCGCAACACCGAGACGCGCATGAAGATCCTCGACATCATGGCCGGCATCCTGCCGGAGCCGCGCAAGGAGCTTTCCGCCCACGCGCCGCGCATCCAGCAGATCCAGATCGAGCCGGACAAGATCGGCCTTCTCATCGGTCCCGGTGGCAAGACCATCCGCCGCATCACCGAGGTTTCCGGCGCCCAGATCGACATCAACGAGGATAACTCGGGCCGCGTGAACATCTACGCCACGACCAAGGAGTCGATGGACCGCGCACTGGAAGAGATCGGCCTCTTGACCGCAGAGATCGAGATCGGCAAGACGTATCACGGCACCGTCCGCGGCGTGAAGGAATTCGGCTGCTTTGTCGAATGCCTGCCCGGCAAGGAAGGCCTCGTGCACGTCTCGGAGCTGGCCGACTTCCGCGTCAACCGCGTGGAGGATGTCTGCGCGATGGGCGACGAGATGTGGGTCAAGTGCGTCGGCATCGACGAAAAGGGCCGCGTGCGTCTTTCCCGCAAGGAAGCCATGGCCGAGCGCGATGGCGAAAAGGACGGACTTTCCGAGAAGCTGGAGGCCGAGAAGGCCCGCAGCGCCGCCCGTGGCGACCGCGGCGAACGTCGCGACGACCGTGGCGAGCGCCGCGGGGATCGCGGTGAACGTCGTGGCGGTTACGATCGCGGCGAACGCCGTGGCGACCGTGGCGAACGCCGTGGTGGCGACCGCTACCGCGACGACCGCGGCCCGCGCGACGACCGTCGTGACGACCGCCCGCGCGACGACGACCGCCCGGCCCGTGATGACCGCGACGAGCGTCCGGCACGCGACGATCGTGACGAACGTCCGGCCCGCGACGAGCGTGACGAACGCCCCGCGCGTCGTGATGACGACCGTGACGAACGTCCGGCCCGCGAGGAAGAGGCTCCCCGCGAAGAGCGTTCCGACGCTCCCCGCGCCGAGGGCGATTCCTCCGAGCCCCGCAGCGAGGGTGGCGAGCGCCGTCCCCGCCGCGACGGCGACGGACAGCGTCACCACCGCCGCAGCAGCCGCCGCGACGACCGCGACTAGGGCCGAAAGGCCCTAGGACCCGCCGATGCGCCTGCAGGCGCATCGGGAAGGGCTTCGCCCTTACGCTGGCTAAAGCGCGCTATCCTGAAGAGGAGGCGGCAGGTTATTTCAAGAGGCTCTCCGGAATCATCCGGAGGGCCTCTTTTTTGTCGGGGAAAAGCATCGGGTGCCGGACCGGCAACCTTTTCTTCCCTCGCGCGCTATTCTGAAGAGGGGGGGGCTGGAACTCTTCGGGCGATGCGGAAGCATCGCGGGTGAAGGGGTTATCCCCCTTCCTTCGAGAACCCTCCGGATCCTTCCGGGGGGTTCTTTTTGTACTATTTCGGGAATAAACCGGCGGGAGTTCCGGATCAGATGCGCCTTGACCGTTCCCGCGCTTTGGCTCCAGATTCGGGCCATGACCGAGGTTCCGCCACCCATCGCCCTTCCCGGCAGCGTCAACTTGATCGCTGCGTGCGACGAGAACCGACTCATCGGCAACAAGGGCCGCCTGCCGTGGCGTATTCGCGAGGACTGGCTCTGGTTCCTCGCCAACACGACGGGCGGGGCCTGCGTCATCGGGCGCCTTTCCTTCGAGGCGATGCTCCGGGGCTCCAGCGTGAACGAGAAGCGCCGCTTTTTCGTCGTTTCCAAGAATTCGGGGCTGTCCGGTTCCTTTTCGGAAGTCTTCCCGGATTATCCGGCGGCTCTGGCGGCGGCAAAGGCGTCCGGCAGGCCCGTCTGGATCTGCGGAGGCGAGCGTATCTACGCGGAAAGCCTGGCCTCCTGCGACCGCCTGTACCTCACGCGCGTCCACGCTAGGTTCGAGGGCGACGCCTGGCTGCCGGACTGGTCGGCGCAGTTCCCGGGGAAGCCCCTCTGGAAGCGCGACGGCGCGGACGGCAGGTGCAGCTACTCCTTCGAGGTGTACGAGCGGCGCTAGAGAAGACCAGTCTGGGCGGCTCCCACGTCGCGCGCGCGTGGGCTCATCTGACGAGCGTCGGCTTATAGAGCGGGTAGGAAGTTCCCGGGCGCGCTTTGAACGTTTCCAGCCACTTTTGACAGGCTTCCATGTCCTTGGCTCGGAAGCCGGTGGCGTACATCGCGTAAATCAGTTCGATGTCGGCAATCAGGTGCTTTGCCCCGATGGTGGTTTTCCTCTCGCGTCCCACGCGGCGCAGGACGATGTCGAAGGGCAGGGGTTTGGGACCGGCGGGATCGGCGTCGATCGCCTCGGGCGTGCGGAAGTCCGGCTGCAGGTAGCCGAGGTGAGCGCCGAGGGCCCAATACCCCGCGCGCTCGAAGGAGGTGCGGCGGATCTTGTTTGCGGGAATGATTAGGTCGATCGGTTCCATTTCGGCAAAGAGGGTGACGGGGGCCTCCGGTCTGCCAAGCAGCGTGGCGGCGCGGCGCGCCGTGACAACCGGCACGGTGCGCAGAATCGCCGCAAGGCCCTTGCGGCGCCACTTGGGCGTCACAAAAGCGTGCGAGAGGTGGACGACAACTTCCTCGTAATCCGCTCGCAGGATCGCCGTGTGGTCGCAGAGCGCCACGATCTCGCTGCCCACCATGAGGAGCATCAGATTGTAGAGCATCCCGCAGCCGTTCTGCGGCACAACGGGGTTCCACAAGAGGCGCTGTGCGAGAACAGAGCGCGTCTCCATCTCGCCCTTCGCGCCAAACTCGCCTTCAAGTAGAAGAAACGCAGCCTCGAAGAGCGGATCGCAGGGGGACTCCACCACATGCAGCTTGAGCCCCTTGGGAAGGGCGGGATGCGGCGAAGAATCCCCGGGGGCGAGGTCTTCCGGCGCGATGAATCGGGGCCAGTGTGACATGGGTTTCACTTTACGCGCCTTGCACAGGCAAGGGCAAGCCGTGCACCCTGCGGCAGTTCCGGGATGACGTGTTCCGGTCGCTAGCCGAAGCCCGCCTGAACCGTGCAAGTCCCTTCTTTGCGAGTGCCGGGGCGTAATGATTGATTAATGATTCAGTTTGATTTTCGGCGTATGTCGTAATACATTGTGACATATGGCAAAGAGAACCACCGTTGTGACACGGGCTGGCATCACGGGAAAATATGTTTGCCTGCCCCTGCAGGGAGACAAGGTTTCTCCACAGGTGAAAAAGACCATGCCGCTCTCTTGGATCCACGCGGACATTCCTCCGATCGCCCAGGTGGAGATAATCCGCAAGGGATTGGACGCCAGTGTAATCGGAACACTCTCCGAGGCAGTGGGTCTGCCTGCCTACAAGTTTGCCCAGACGCTCAACATCAGTCCTCGAACGCTGGTTCGACGGAAGAATGGGAGCAAACCTCTCGACCCTTCCCAGAGTGAGAAGATGCTCCGCGTTCGCCGGGTTCTTCAGGAGGCGATCAATGTGGTCGGTCGGCGCGATCAGCAGAAGGCGGTGGCATGGCTGAACCGTGAGGAGGTTGCTCTCGGCGGGGTGACGCCTCTCTCGCTCCTAGATACTTCCGCAGGCGAACAAGCCGTGATGAATGTCCTCGGCGCAATCCGCGAGGGGATCATCCTGTGAGGGTGTATCGGGTTGTTCTGCGGGAATATGGTGCGCCGGATCAGGCTTTCGGCGGGAAAGGCGCTGTTCGTTATCCGGGGCGTTGGCATCACGCGGGGCGCCGTGTGACGTACACGGCGGAAAGTATCGCCCTCGGTGTTTTGGAAAAACTCGTGCATGTGGGCGACGCTGCCCTTCTGGAAGAATATGCATGGCTTTCCGCAGACATTCCCGACGAGCGGATTGAGACACCGGCTTCCTATCCCGAAGGTTGGGATGCTGCCGTCGCCACGAATGTCTCGATGGATTTCGGAACCGGGTGGCTCGATTCTCAGCGATCTCTCGCTCTCGTCGTGCCCTCCGTGATCGTTCCGGAGCGCAATGTGCTGATCAATCCGATGCACCAAGACTTTCCCGCGATAAAAATCGAGGGACCGTTTCCGATTCAATGGGATGGCCGGTTCGGCAGACTTTTCGAGCGTTAGTAGCTCTTCGCCCAAATGACGCGCCGCTGGCTCGGCTTGCCGGAGAAGGGATCGATTCCCGCCTCTGATGGCATATTGAGCGGGATGCAGCGAATCGTGACCTTGAGGTCCTCGCTGATCTTGTCTGCGGTCTCCTTGGTGCCGTCCCAGTGGGTGAAGGCGAAGCCGCCGTGGATCTCGGGCTTCTCCGCGTTCTTCGGGGTGAAGAAGGCGTAGAACTCGTTCTTGCTGTCGATCTTCTTGATGTTCTCGTCGCGGAAGGCCTTGGCCTTTTCAAAGATCGCCTTCTGCATGTCGGAGAGCATCGCGCCGATCTTCGCGACGAACTCGGCGCGCGGGAGCGATTCCTTCGCGAGGGTGTGGCGGCGGACGAAGAACACGCTGCCGGATTCCACGTCGCGCGGGCCGATCTCCACGCGGATCGGCAGGCCCTTCTTGACCCACTGCCACGCCTTCTCGCCGCCGCGGATATCACGGTTGTCGATCTGCACCTCCAGCTCGCGTCCGTCCCAGACGACGGCCTTGAGCTCGTTCTTGAGGCTTTCGCAGTAGTCGAGGACGGCCTGCTTGCTCTCCTCCTTCGGCGTGACGGGCAGGATCACGATGTGAACCGGCGCGAGGCGCGGGGGGATGACGAGGCCGTTGTCGTCGGCGTGGGTCATGATGAGGCCGCCCACAAGGCGCGTGGAAACGCCCCAGGAGGTGGTCCACGCATACTCCTGCGTGCCCTTGTCGGAAAGGAACTGGATGCCGCTCGCCTTGGCGAAGTTCTGGCCGAGGAAGTGGCTCGTGCCCGCCTGCAGGGCCTTTTTGTCCTGCATCATGGCCTCGATGCACATGGTGGAGACGGCTCCGGGGAAGCGCTCGCCCTCGGTCTTCTCGCCCTGAATGACGGGCATCGCCATGTAGTTTTCCGCAAAGTCCGCATACACGGCCAGCATCTTGCGCGTTTCCTCCCATGCCTCTTCGGGAGTGGCGTGCGCGGTATGGCCCTCCTGCCAGAGGAATTCCGCGGTGCGCAGGAACAGGCGGGTGCGCATCTCCCAACGGACGACGTTCGCCCACTGGTTGATGAGGAGAGGCAGGTCGCGATAGCTCTGCACCCACTTGGCGTACACCGCGCCGATGATCGTCTCCGATGTCGGGCGGACGATGAGGGGCTCGTCGAGCTCGCTTGCGGGAACCAGCTTGCCCGTGCCGTCCGCCTGCAGGCGGCTGTGCGTGACGACCGCGCACTCCTTGGCGAAGCCCTCGACGTGCGCCGCCTCCTTTTCCAGAAAACTCTTCGGGATGAAGAGCGGGAAGTAGGCGTTCACGTGGCCGGTGTCCTTGAACTTCTTGTCCAGCACGCGCTGGATGTTCTCCCAGATGGAGTAGCCCCAGGGCTTGATGACCATGCAGCCGCGCACGGGCGAGTTCTCCGCCATGTCGGCGGCCTTCACCACCTGCTGGTACCACTCGGGATAATCTTCGGCGCGCGTCGGCGTGATTGCAGTGCGTTCGGGTTTGGCCATATCGGGAAACGAAGAATTTTGAACCGCTGATTGCGCGGATTGACGCAGATTGGAAGAGGTCAAAGCGCGCACCGCGAAGGTGACGGAAAGCGCGTCATTCTGCCACTTCCCGGAAAACGCTCAAGAAAAAGCGGCGGGGGCTTACGATGCGAGCATGGGATGGTTACGTGCGATGCTGCCCTTTCAGGGCATGGAAAAAGAAGAAGAGCTGAATGGTTATGCCCGGGTTCCCAGGGTTCCGGCTTCGCCTCCACCCTTCTCTGTCCCATGACGCGACGTTGGCGCTTGTGAA
Source organism: Puniceicoccales bacterium Verruco_01 (assembly GCA_001604565.1). Classification (GTDB taxonomy): domain Bacteria; phylum Verrucomicrobiota; class Verrucomicrobiia; order Opitutales; family Oceanipulchritudinaceae; genus Verruco-01. The sequence goes on from LVBV01000018.1 coordinate 165,538, forward strand.
ACCGTACTGCGCTCTGAACTCCCACCGGCGCCTTCGAGAAAAGCTGCATGACGGCGACTCCGGCGGGTCAGGAACCCATCCTCGAAAGGGCTTCACGGCATCCCCGGCAGTTTTGAATGCGGGAAAACGCCCATTCGCGCATGCATGTGTCCGCGATTCGGATTGCTGGGGCTTGAGGGTCTCTTCGCGTGGAAACACTGCTGCTTCTCGGCAGAAGGTTTGAAAAAGCCTGAAATACCCTGAAAAACCTTGAAATAGACTGAAAATCAAGGGGTTGCGAAGGCCTCTTCAACGTGGTTGCAGGTTTGAGAATTTTGCCCCTTTTCTTTGCGGAATTGCACAGGTTTGAAAGAGATTTTCGACCCACTGCCGTCTCGTCCCGCCGCCCTCTTCGAACAGGATGCGGATGATTCGCCCGGTCGTGTGTCGGTCATTTTTCATTCGGGTCGTCTTTCCTTTTCAGTCGGTTTGTGCCCGAATTTCTCTCTTTCACTTTGGTCGTCTTGCGGGGGTCCAATTACTATGGCTGGCACTGGGGCTCATTTATAGCATATCTCATTTTGCATATCGATGCTAGCGAAACGCCGGAAATTATCAAGACAACAATACCAAAGATAATAATAATGTAATCACTACTGTTCGACCCTACAACCAACACTGATTGACTAGGGATTCCCGGATTTACGTATATCGTAATAATATCACCATGTTTTTGTCTAATATAATCATAATTAGCATCACTAAATCCATAGCGAACACGTTTGCTATAGTGCAGATGACCTTTAAACATATACAAGTATTCAATATCAGCAGCCGTTACGCTTCCAGAATCTCCGTTAATTTCGTTAGTAGAACTATAGGTCACCTCTAACAACTTGACGTGCAACCGCTTGTGCAATATATACAATCATGCGCTACAA
>LVBV01000019.1 GCA_001604565.1 Puniceicoccales bacterium Verruco_01
CCGGAGAACATTCCGGCAACGCGGGTCAGCACCCCGAACTTGTTTTCCACCAGTACTGAGATCGTATGACGCATGATGGTGACTGTTTTGGTTGACGTTCCTTTGGAAGCTGATCGTGAAATTTGGTGGGCACAACAAGATTCGAACTTGTGACTCCCTGCTTGTAAGGCAGGTGTTCTAACCGCTGAACTATGCGCCCTGTCGCTGGCGACGTAAACTCCAATTTACACAGCAATCCGCAGCGCGCTGCAAGACTGTACGAAGGGATTCCCGGTCTCTTTCCGCCTCGTAATGGCATACATTTATCGCTGATGTTTTTCCTGCCGCGTCAGCGAATTCAATCAACCTATTCAACGATAACAAGTAATGAAATGATGCGATCGACAAATCCGATTCGTATGCAGTAAATGGACAAATTCATGCTGGAGTTTTTCCGGGTCTGCCCCTTTATGAGCCCTGAATCCGGTCCCGGACCGTGTTCCCACGATCCGGCGGCATTCCCCAACCACACAACCCTGAGAACAACCTGCGGCCTGTACCCATGCCGCGAAAAAAGATAACACAATGGATTCCAAGCTGAGCAAGAGCCTGCTCACCATGGCTTCGGCAGTTGCGCTCGCCTCCCTCTCGCAGGGCGCGGGCTTTCAGATCATGGAGCAAAGCGTTTCGGGACTGGGCAACGCCTTTTCGGGCGCGGCGGGTGCCGAGGACGTGAGTGTCATGTTCTACAACCCGGCGGGTCTTGCCCGCCTGGACGGAGCCCAGACGCAACTAGATGCCCACTATCTGATTCTGGAGGCGTATTTCAAGAACAACGGCTCCACGACCACAACGCAGGCCGGCACGAAGGTGACAACGAGCGGCGGCAACAGCGGCGGCGGCTTCCAGACGCCGGTCCCGAGCACGTATCTCTCGTTGCCCTTGGGCTCCCGTTTCACGGCGGGCCTTTCGGTGAACTGCCCCTTTGGCCTCGGCACGGAGTATGACGACGGATGGGTGGGCCGCTACATGGCACTCAAGAGCGAGATCCGCACCTTCGACGTGAGCCCGGCCCTTGCGGTGAAGCTGACGGACACGCTGTCCTTCGGCGCGGCGGCGGACTTCTATTACATCGACGCGAACCTCACCAACGATATCGACTTCAACAAGGATGGCACGCCGCTCTTCGACGGCCATGCGGACCTGAAGGCCGACGACACGGCCTTCGGCTACCACCTGGGCTTCCAGTGGCAGGCCACGCCGCGCACCCGCTTCGGCGTCGCCTACCGCTCGCAGGTGACCACGCACCTCTCGGGCAACGCGAACTTCACCCTTCCCGAGGATTACCTCACCGTCCTCACGGGTCTCGGCTACGGCAGCACCGCCAATTACATCCGCGCCACCTATGCGGATCAGGGCGTCGGCGCGGAGCTGGATCTTCCCGCGTCGGCCTCGATCAACGTCTATCACAACCTGACGGACAAGCTCGATGTCATGGCGGACGTGACCTGGACGGACTGGAGCGTCTTCCACTCTCTCGACATGGATTTCGACATCGCTCCGACGAGCTCGCAGCTGGAGAACTGGCAGGACACCGTCCGCTACTCCGCGGGCGCCACCTACAAGTGGAGTGACTCCCTCAAGATTCGCGGAGGTGTGGCCTTCGACCCCGCCGCCGTCCGCGGCCCGGAATACCGCACCCCGCGCATTCCGGACGCCAAGCGCTTCTGGATCAGCACCGGCCTCAACTGGCAGATTAACCAGAACAGCTTCCTCGACTTGGCCTACGTCCACATCTTCGTGGACGACCCGGAGATCGACAACTCGATCCACACGGCGGGCCAGCACCTGAAGGGCACGATCGAGGCCTACATGGACATCATCAGCGTGTCCTACACATATCGTTTCTAGTTTGTCTGCAGCGGTTTCAAAAGCCCCGCGCTGGCAACGGCGCGGGGTTTTTTGCGCCCGCGAGGTCCGGATCGAGGATCGGACGGATTACTCCGCCGAGAGCGAGATGGACGCATCCACCGGCGGCTTTTTGCCGCTGGCCACCTGCACGGCCTTCATGATTCCCGCCGGGACGGGGCAGGCGGTGTGGGAGCAGTTCTCGCGCATCGCAGCGTGGATGCGGGACGTTCCCCAGTCGAACTCCTGCGCAGGCAGGACCTTCGTGCCTTCGAGCTTTTCCGCCACCTTGGCAAAGGCGGGGCAGTCCGTCCGGATGTGCAGAAGGCACGCGCCGTCCGAGGAATCGCAGGTTGCCTCGGCAACGGTGATGCGAGCGCAGGCTCCGGCATGAATCGTGGCAACGGCTTTCACGGCTGAGTGAGGGTGGAAAATTGGTGCGGGCAGTCGGAATCGAACCGGCGTGACCAGTTTGGAAGACTGGAGTTCTACCTCTGAACTATGCCCGCAGTGTCGGTGGCGTGCCCGAAGACACGCTGGAGTGTTGAACTCTGGCGAGGTGTGCGATGGAGTCAAGACATGACAGATACAGGCCAATCTTCTTCCGACGGCGCCCCCGTGGAAACGGCGGGCGTGGTGGAAAAGATTGTCTTCACGAGCGAGAAAACCGGCTACGTCATCGCGGAGCTGCGCTCGGCGGACGGTGCCCTCGTGACGGTGAAGGGGGTGCTGCCGGGGCTGCATTGCGGCGAAAGCGTGTCGGTCAAGGGTCGCCGCGTCTTTCATCCCTCCTACGGGATGCAGGTGGAAGGGGAGAGTTTTTCGGTCCGCATGCCCGCGGGCGTGGAGGCGATGCGGAAGTTTCTTGCGAGTGGACTTGTTAGTGGCGTCGGCAAGGGCTATGCGGAGAAGATCGTGGCGCGATTCGGGGCGGACACGGCGCGCGTCCTTTCCGAGGAGTCGGGCCGTCTGAAGGAGATTCCGGGCCTTGGAGAAAAGCGCGCCGCGAAGATCAAGGCGGCGTGGGACGAGCAGCGGGCCCTGCGCGAGGTGATGATGTTCCTGCAAACCTACGGGGTGGGGGTGCGCCGCTGCATGAGGATCGTGAAGACCTATGGTTCCCTCGCCCCGAAGATGCTGAAGGAGGACCCCTACACCCTTGCGCGGGACATCGACGGGGTGGGCTTCCGCACGGCGGACCAGATCGCCCTCAACATGGGCCTTGCGAGCGACAGCCCCCGGCGGCTGGAGGCGGGCATCGTTCACGCCCTGACCGAGGCCGCGCAGGAGGGGCACACGGCTCTCGCCCCGGCGGAGCTCGCGCGGCGGACCTGCCGGTTGCTCACCTGCAATCTCGACAAGGCCCACGCGGCCTTGCGCGGATGCCTCACCTCCGGTGTGGTGCGTCTCTACGGGGACTACGTGCAACTGCCCCAGTATTTCAAAGCCGAGGAGAAGGCGGCGAAGGCGCTCCGGGAGATCGCCGGCGGGCACTCGATTCTTCCGCCGATCCAGATTCCTGCGGCGATCGAATGGGCGGAAAGGCGCGCGGGTTTTTCCTTTGCCCCGGAGCAGAGGCAGGCCGTGGCCGCGGCGCTCGAAAGCAGGCTTGCGGTCCTGACGGGCGGGCCGGGCACGGGCAAGACCACGATCCTGCGCGCCGTGGTGGAGATTTTGAAGGCGAAGAAGGCGCGGGTGCTCCTGGCCTCGCCGACGGGCCGGGCGGCGCAGCGGCTTTCCGAGGCGGCGGGGATGGAGGCCGCCACGCTCCACAGGCTTTTGCGCGTGAACCCCGGGAGCGATTCGGCAAGGAGCGATTCCGGCCCGCTGGAGGCGGAAATGGTGATCGTGGACGAGGTCTCGATGCTCGATGCACCGATGGCCGCCACGCTCTTTTCCGCCCTCGCGCCGGGGGCGCACCTGCTCCTTGTGGGCGATGCGGACCAGCTCCCGAGCGTCGGCGCAGGGAACGTGTTGGCCGATGTCATCGCAAGCGGCATCGCCCGCCTGACGCGGCTTTCCGCCGTCTTCCGCCAGAAGGAGGGGAGTGCCATCGTGGAGGCGGCCTCGCGCATCCTGAAGGGCGATGCGACGCTTCCCGCCCCCGTTGCGATGCTCGATATCGAATCGGGGCGCCTGCCGGAGGTGGGATTCTTTCACGCCGGAAACGCTCAGGAGGTGGAGGAGGCGGTCCTCGCAGCGGCGCGGCTTTCCGTCCGCGAGGGGGCGGACCCTCTCTCCTTTCAGGTGCTCGCCCCCATGCACAAGGGGCGCAGCGGCATCACGGTCCTCAACGCGGCCCTACAGGAGGCGCTGAACCCCGCGCGCGAAGGGGGACTTACCGATTTTGCGGGCGATACCTTCCGCGAGGGCGACAAGGTGATCTGCACCCGCAACAATTACGAAAAGAACATCTTCAACGGCGACATGGGGATTGCCGGTTCCAGCGATGGCGAAAACCTGAATGTCGATTTCGGCAGGGAGACCGTCACTTTGTCGCGGATGGAACTGGCCGACCTCGCCCCTGCGTACGCCATCAGCATCCATAAGTCGCAGGGGAGCGAATTCGCCGATGTGGTGATCCCCGTGATGCCCGAGCATCTCGTGCTGTTGCGAAGGAATCTCCTCTATACCGCCGTGACGCGGGCGCGCCGCAGCGTGCTCATCGTAGGATCAACCGATGCATGGAGGGGCGCCCTTTCGAGCAAGCGTTCCGACGAGCGTTGCACCACACTCGGCATGAGGCTCTCCCGGGATGTTGCCGATCCGTGTAGTGATTAGTCACAAAAAAGGGCGATCCGAAGACCGCCCTTATTGAAAACAGAATCCGGAGAGGACTATGCAACCGAATCGTAATGGCCTTTGACGATCTTGGCCACCACGGTGTAGCTGATGTTCTGCTCTTTGCTTACGGCGTTCATCGAAGTGCCGCCGGCCACCATCTTCTTGATGCTGTCGCGAAGCTCGGCGGTGATGCGGGTGCGCTTGCGGCGGGGCTTCTCGCCCGGCAGGGCTGCGGCCTTCTGGAGGCGCAGGCCGTACTTGCTGATGAGGGCCTGGGCGAGGTCGCGCGCGTTGCCGTAGCCGCTGGAGGCAACGATCTCGTCGAGGCGCTTGTCCAGCTCCGCGCGGCGCTGCTTCTCCGCTTCCAGTTCCGCCTTGCGCTGGGCGAGGGATGCTTCCTGCTGTTCGAGCAGCTTGAGCTGCTCTTCAATATCGAATGTTGCCATGCGTTATGCCTGTTGTGGGATTGCCGTAAGCATTATATCGTTAATCCGTGTACGCGCATTCTGTCAATAAATTATCCATTATTTTGATGGATGTGCCTCCACGGACGCGCGATTCGATGTATCTATTTTGATTCCTCTTCGTATCTGGCAATCCATTCGCGGCTCCAAGAAGTGAAATCACCCACTTCGATGTGTCGGCGCGCCTCGTCGGCGAGATGAACGAAAAAGCTGACATTATGGATCGACAGGAGCGTGCAGGCGAGAATCTCGCCGCTCTGGAAGAGATGTCGCACGTACGCGCGCGAGAATCCCCTGCACGCATAGTTGTCCATATCGGGAACAAGAGGGAGGGGATCGTCGCTATAACAGGCGTTCTTGATATTGCATCTGCCGTCCGGAGTGTAGAACACGCCGTGTCGCGCCTCGCGGGTGGGCATCACGCAGTCGAACATGTCGATGCCACGGGCGATCATGCGGAGGATTTGCGGCGGGGTGCCAAGCCCCATCGTATAATGGGGCAGGTCGTCCGGCAGGTGCGGGACGGTGGCGTCGATCGCCTCCAGCATCTTGTCCTCGGGCTCGCCGACGGAAACTCCGCCGATGGCCATGCCGTGGAAGGGCATCGCCGAGAGCGCCTGCGCACACTCGCGGCGCAGGTCCGCAAAGTCCGAGCCCTGCACGATGCCGAAGACGTGGCGGCCCTTCTCGTGAATGCCGAGGTCCTCCGCCGCCTTGAGGCACTCGCCCGCCCAGCGGATGGAGCGGCGCACCGCGCCCTCCACATCGGCTCTCTCGGCGGGCCACGGCGGGCATTCGTCGAGGACCATGTTGATGTCGCTGGCGAGGTTGTTCTGGATCGACATCACGATCTGGGGATCGAGCCGCACGTCCGAACCGTCGAGGTGGCTTTTGAAGGAGATGCCCGAGTCGTCCATCTTGCGGAGCTTGGCGAGGCTGAACACCTGAAAGCCGCCGCTGTCGGTCAGGATGGGCCCGGCCCAGTTCATGAACTTGTGCAGGCCACCGAGACGGGCGATGCGCTCGGAGGTGGGCCGCAGGTTCAAATGATACGTGTTCCCCAGGAGAATCTGCGCGCCGCAGTCCTTCACCTCTGCGGGAGTCAGGCTCTTCACCGTGGCCTGCGTGCCCACGGGCATGAAGACGGGGGTGCGGATCTCCCCGTGCGGGGTTTTGAGGACGCCGCACCGCGCCTTTGAGGAAGCGTCGCGGGCGATCACGCTGAAATGGTCGGCCATTTTGTAACCAATGCACGCGGCCCCGCCCCGACGCAAGTCAGGGTAGTCTTGACCTTGCCGCGAAGCGCCGTGACAATCCTTTCCCGTACGCACCCGCGCGGGAGGTCCCTTTTCCATGCTTCTAGTCATCGACAATTTCGACTCGTTCACCTTCAACCTCGTCCAGTACTTCGCGGAACTCGGGGAGAAGCCGGTCGTGTACCGCAACAACGCGATCACGGTGGAGCAGGCGCTGGAGCTCAAGCCCGACCGCGTGCTGCTTTCACCCGGCCCCTGCACGCCGAACGAGGCGGGCGTCACGATCCCGATGATCGCGGCCTTCACGGGAGTCCGTCCGGTCCTCGGCGTGTGCTTGGGCCATCAGGCGATCGGCCAGCACTTCGGCGGAAAGGTGATCCGCGCCGGGAGACTCATGCACGGGAAGACTTCGCCCATCAATCACGACGGCCATCACCTTTTCGAGGGCGTGCCGCAGCGCTTCCGCGCGGCGCGGTATCATTCGCTCCTCGTCGAGAAGGACAGCCTGCCGGACTGTCTTGAAATCACCGCGTGGACCGACGAGGGCGAGATCATGGGCCTGCGCCACAAGTCCGCCCCGGTCTATGGCGTGCAGTTCCACCCCGAGAGCTTCGCCACCGAATTCGGCAAGAAGATCCTCACGAATTTCCTCAAAAGCTAAAGCGCTTCCTCCATGAACTGCCCCAAGTGTCGCGAAAAGGATTCCCGTGTGATCGACTCGCGCATCGCGCGCGACGGGCTTTCCATCCGCCGCCGCCGGGAGTGCCAGAAGTGCGGCCACCGCTTCACCACGGTGGAGGAAATCGTGCGCGAGGACCTTTCCGTCCGCAAGCGCGACGGGCGGCTGGAGGTCTTCGACCGGCGCAAGGTCACGGCGGGCCTGCGCCGCGCCTGCGAGAAGCGTCCCGTGCCGCCGGAGCAGATCGAGATGATCGTCAACGAGATCGTGATCGAGCTGGAATCGAGCTACGATCAGGAGGTCCCGAGCAAGAAGATCGGCGAGATGATCATGGACCGTCTCAAGGGCATCGACCAGATCGCCTACGTGCGCTTTGCCTCCGTGTACCGCGACTTCCGCGACATCGCCGACATGGAGAACATGATCCGCGACCTTAAAAAACCCTCTTCAAAATGAAAACCCCGGTACTGTTGGCAGCCATGGCACTCACACTCGCGGCACTCCCGGCGCAGGCGGAGGATTCTCCGGCTCCCGCGTCCATGCATGTGGCCCTGATGATTGACGACGGTCCGGGCCAGTTCACGGAGGGCTTTCTCGCCGTCCTCAAGGAAAAGGGAGTCCCCGCCACCTTCGACCTCATCGGGACGAACGTGGAGAAGTTCCCGAGCCTTGCCGCGAAGATCGCCGAGGCGGGCCACCAGATCTGCAACCACTCCTTCTCGCACCAGAGCCCGAAGAACCTTTCCGACGCGCAGCTTGAGGCGGAAATCCTCGGTGGGGCGGAGGTGATCCGCAAGGCCACGGGGAAGCTCCCCGTGTTGTACTGGCCCCCGTATCTGGAGGCCGATCCGCGGCAGATCCATCTTCTGCGCATCCACGGGATGAAGCTCTGCCAGTGGCAGGGCATTGCCTCCGGCGACGACTGGATGGAGCAGAACGGCGCGGCGGAAATCATCGAGAACGTCGTGACGCGGGCAAGCGACGGCCACCTGATCCTGATGCACGAGTTCCGAAAAGAGTCGCTCGACGCATTGCCTGTCATCATCGACAAACTCAAGGCCAAGGGCGCGATCTTCCTCACTTACGACGAGTTGCAGGCATACCGCGCCTCCCTGTTCAATGGAAAATAAGGATCCTGATCTCATCGCCAAGAACGCAGCCGTGGCGGCCCTGTTCTATCCGCTGACGGGCAACGATCCGTTCCTTGGCGACAGCCTGCGCTCCGGCATCGACAGCGTCCTCTCGGGCGAGGGCGGGGCTCCCGCCTCCTTCGACTCCTTCATGCGCAAGGCTCTGGAGCTTTCCCGCGGGCGCGGGATGGGACGGGGAAGCGCCGTCGGCCACCTGAACCTGCGCGGGCGCTCCTACGAGCCGTTGTGGGTGCGTGGGGAACTTGTCGGGGCGCTCCGGCCCATGACGGGATGCACGAGGTCGATTCTTGTCGTGAGCGGGCTTTCGGGTGCGGTTTCCCGGGCGCTGCCGAAGCGTCGTCGCCGGACCCTCGCGGAGGAGGCGCTGGCCGAGGCGCGGCGCTATATCGACGCCCTCGCGGCGCGTTTTACCGCGCGCGGCTGCCGGCTCACCGTGCTCTACCTCGACTGACTCGCCGTTCCCCGGCTGCGGGAGAAAGCGTCGATCAGTTCGATCGTCGCGGCGGCGGGCGGCAGGGTGCCCCGTGCCACGGCGTTTTCCAGCCTCGGCAGGAGCGCGGCCACGGTGGGATCGCGGCGGAAGAGGTTCCGCAAGGCCTCGTCGATCATGGAATGCATCCACTCCACGTCCTGTTCGCGGCGGCGGGCCTCCCACACTCCGGACTTCTGCGTATTCGCCCTGAATTCGAGGACGGTGTCCCACAGCTCCTTCAGTCCGTCGCCCGTCCGGGCCGAGACCGTCATCGAGCGCGAGTTCCAGCCCTCGGTGGCCTGCTGGAGGTAGTGCAGGACCTGGTTCATGTCCGTCATGGCGGCGCGCGCGCGGGACACGTTGTCGCCATCGGCCTTGTTGATCGCGATCGTGTCCGCGATCTCGATCACGCCCTTTTTGATGCCCTGCAAATCGTCCCCCGCGCCCGCGATGAGGACCAGGAGAAAAAAGTCCACCATGGAGCGCACCGTCACCTCGCTCTGGCCGACGCCCACCGTCTCGATGAGGGCGATGTCGTAGCCCGCCGCCTCGCAGAGGACGAGCGTCTCGCGGCTCTTGCGCGCCACGCCTCCGAGAGCCCCGCCGGAGGGCGAGGGCCGGATGAAGGCGTTTTCCTCGCGCGATAAAAGTTCCATGCGCGTCTTGTCGCCAAGGACGCTGCCGCCGGATCGCGTGCTGGAGGGGTCGATGGCCATCACCGCCACCTTGTGTCCCTCCCTGCAGAGCTTCATGCCGAGGGCCTCGATGAGGGTGCTCTTGCCCGCGCCGGGGACGCCCGTGATGCCCACGCGGATGCTCCCCCCCGCCTTGCCCTGCACGCGCCGCAAAAGTTCCGCGGCTTTTTCCTGATGCGCGGGGAGGTTACTCTCCACGAGGGTGATCGCACGGGCGAGGATCGTGCGGTTCCCTTCCAGAACGCCTTTTTCGTATTCGTCGATCGAAAGTTCCGCGAGCTTCTTTGCCGGGCGGAACGGCACCGCGTCGGTTTCCCTGCCGGGGCGCACTTCGCTGAAAAAACCCTCGCCGCCGCCCTCGGGGGCCCATTCGGGGAGCTGCCGGGCCTCGCCAGAGCCGCAGGAGGCTTCGGTTTGGTGAGCGTCCGTCCCGCAGTGATGCGTGTCTTCTTCCATCACTTGACAAGCGTCCCGATTTTTTCGCCGAGGACGGCCTTCCTGATGGCGCCTTCCTCGTGCATGTTGAAGACCATGATCGGCATGTTGTTGTCCATGCAGAGGGAAAACGCGGTGGAATCCATCACGTTCAGCCGCTGGCGGATGCATTCCATGAAGGTGATCTCCTCGAACTTCTTCGCGTCCGGGAATTTCATGGGGTCTTTGTCGTAGATCCCGTCCACCTTGGTGGCCTTGAGGATCACGTCGGCCTGCACCTCGCTCGCGCGCAGGGCCGCTGTCGTGTCCGTGGAGAAATAGGGGTTGCCCGTGCCCGCGACGAAGATGACGATGCGCCCCTTCTCGAAGTGGCGGACGGCGCGGCGCTGGATGAAGGGCTCGGCCACCTTCTCCATGGGGATCGCGCTCTGGACGCGGACCGGTGCGCCCATCTTCTCCAGGCAGTCCATGAGGGCGAGGCCGTTGATGACCGTGGCGAGCATGCCCATCGTGTCGCCCGTCGTGCGCGCGGTGCCGCGCTTGGCGCCCGCCAGCCCGCGGAAGATGTTCCCGCCGCCCACCACAAGGCCCACCTGCACGCCGAGGTCGTGGACCTCCTTGATTTCGCGGCAGATGCCGGTGAGGATGCCGTCGTCGATCGTGTCGCCGGTCTTGGCGTTCTTGAGGACTTCGCCGCTGATCTTGAGGACGATCCGTTTGAACTTGGGGGTGGGGGCCTGTGCTGCGTTCTCGGTCATGGCTTTTGAGGTTATCCGCGCCGCGCGTCGCCCGTCAAGCCGCCCTCCGGAAATGAGGATCTTGCGCGGGCCCGTCGCGTCGGTTAACCTCGAATCCATCTACCGTGGACCCAATAACGGTTTTCTTCCAATGAATACCCGATTCCTTCTGGCGATGACGCTTCTTTCCATACCCGTCTCGGCCCCCGCCGATGTGACACTGCCCTCGATCTTTTCCGACCACATGGTCCTCCAGCGCAACGCGGAGGTGACGATCTTCGGTCAGGCCAAGCCCTACGAGACCGTGACGGTCACGACCTCGTGGAACGACGAAGCCCCCTCGGTCCTCGTCGGGCGGGACAGCCGCTTTGCCTTGAAAATCCACACACCCGAAGCGGGCGGGCCGCACACCCTCACGGTGCAGGGCTACAACAAAATCGTCATTTCCGACATTCTGATGGGCGAGGTGTGGCTGGCGTCCGGTCAGAGCAATATGGAGTTCAGTACCGACTGGATCCACAACTTTGCCCGCGACATCCGCGCCGGGAAGATGCCGAAGAGCTTCGATCCCGACAGGGCCGAGGCGCAAATCGAGGAAGTGATCGCCAAGGCCGATCATCCGGAGATCCGCTTCTTCGCCACGGCGCAGGTGCAGAGTGAGTGTCCCCAGCTCGACGCGCGCGGACAGTGGGTCGTCTGCACGCCGGAGACGATGCGGCACTTCAGCCTCCTAGCCTACTTTTTCGGCGAAAAGCTGAACGCGGCCCTCAAGGTGCCGGTGGGCCTGATTCACAGCAGCTGGGGCGGCACCCCGGCGGACGTGTGGACGCCGAAAGAGGCCATGATGGCCGATCCCGTCCTCGCGGAATTTGCCGCGAAGCGGGATCAGAACACCTGGGGCCCCAACGCCCCGGGAGTCCTCTACAACACGATGATCGCTCCGGTCATTCCCTATCGTATCGCAGGGCTCATCTGGAATCAGGGCGAGGAGAACGTCGGGCAGTCGCGCGGGGACGAGGTGTACGCCCGGCTTTATGCGGCGATGGTCAAAAGCTGGCGGGAAAAGTGGGGGCGCGACTTCCCCGTCCTTTACGTGCAGATCCCGCCCTACCGCTACGATGCGGGCAATCCCAAGGCCTTCCGCGCCGCCGTCCTGCGGGACGCCCAGCGCCGGGCCCTCGCGGAAATTCCGGAAAGCTACATGGTCGTGGCGAGCGACGTGGCCGAGCCGGAGAACATCCACCCGATCGACAAGCTGACCGTGGGAACCCGTCTTGCGGACTGGGCCCTGCGCGAGGTGTACCATGCCGATGTCCCGGTCCCCTGCGGCCCGCTCTACGCGGGAATGTCGGTGGAGGGCTCGTCCATTCGCGTGTCCTTCCAATACGCGGAAGGGACTCTCAAGAGCGCCGACGGCAAACCGCTCACCGGTTTCGAGATCGCCGGGGCCGACCGCGTCTTTCACCCCGCGACCGCGAAGATCGAGGGCGGGACGGTCCTCGTGTCCGCGCCCGAGGTGAAGAAGCCGCTCGCCGTGCGCTTCGCCTGGCGCGACGACGCCATGCCGAACCTCGCGGGCGGCACGAATCTCCCGGCCTCCACCTTCCGCACCGACGACTGGCCGCTTTAGCAGGGACTCGTCCCTGCACCCCCGCGTCCTCCGGACGCGGAAAAGGGCTTCGCCCTTACGCGGAGCTTCGCTGCCGCTATCCTGAAAAATGGGCGTCTTGTCTGTGTTTTGGACCGGATGGCTCTTTGCGAGAATGGGTATAAACTCGTCGGAGCAAAGAGCCATTCCGGGTCGGGGCTATCGGCGCCTTCGAGCCAAGGTGTCAGACGCCGGAGCTTCGCCTTCGCCCGTCCCGGGGAAGAGGGCGAACTGTCACGAAGAGTCCTTCCTTGCGCGGGACTCTTCCGCCCCGCATAACTAGCCCCCATGCTTTCGGCGGCTTTATTTGACTGGGACGGCACGGTGGTGGACTCGGGCGCGGCGCACGAGAAGAGCTGGTTCCTCCTCGCAGAGGAGGAGAATCTGCCCCTCACGCGCGAGATGTTCCTTGCCTCCTTCGGGCGGACGAACAACTACATCATCCCCCACGCCTACAAGTGGACGAGCGATCCCGCCGAGGTGAGGCGCCTTGGCGAGCGCAAGGAAGTGATCTACCGGGAGATCGTCGCGAAGATGCGGGGCGCGGACCTCGCCCTGCCCGGCGCGGTGGAACTGGTGAAGAGCCTGCGGGCGGTGGGAGTCCCCTGCGGCGTCGGTAGCTCCGCCCCGCGCGCGAACATCGAGCAGCTCGTGCATCAGGTGGGCCTTGACGGCGCCTTCCAGACCCTTGTCACCGCCGAATGTGTGACTCGGAGCAAGCCCGATCCCGAAGTGTTCCTCAAGGGCGCTGCGAGCCTCGGCATCAACCCTGCGGACTGCGTCGTCTTCGAGGACGCCGTCCACGGCATCGAGGCGGGCAAAGCCGCCGGCATGAAGACCGTGGCGGTCCTCACCTCCCACAAAAGGGCCGACTTCGAGGGCCTTGCCGACCTCATCGTGGACCGGTTGACCGAAGTCACGCCCGAAAAGCTCCGCGAGCTTTGGGGGTAGGATTACGCCGCGACCGGCGACACCTTTGACCGGATCGCCTCGCCTTTTTCCCTCTCGGTCTTGCGCAGGTCGTAATCGGCCTGAAGGTGAAGCCAGAGTTCCGGCGAGGTCTTGAAGAACGTGGCGAGGCGGATCGCCGTTTCCGCCGAGATGCGGCGCTTGCCGTTCACGATTTCGCTCAGGCGCACCTCGGCGATGCCGCAACGCTCCGCCACGGTCTTCTGCGACAGGCCGGAAGGCTCGATGAATTCCTCGAAAAGGATGCGCCCCGGAGGGTCCAGCGGAATGAGTTCGTTCTTCATGTTAGTGATAGTCGATGATTTCCACCTCGTGGGCGGCGCCGTCGGCCCAAGTGAAACAGAGTCGCCACCGGTCGTTGATGCGGATGGAATACTGTCCTGCGCGGTCGCCTTTGAGCGCCTCCAGCCGGTTTGAGGGAGGGGCGAGCAGTTCCTCGATCCGGACGATGGCGTTCAGGACGCGCAGCTTGTTGAGCGCCCGGCGCTGGATGTCCGCCGGGAAGGATCGCGAATACTGCCCCCGGTAGATTCGCTCCGTCTCCCTGTCCCGAAAACTGGCGATCACGCTGGGGCAAGTTACACATTTGTGGAATCAATGCAAGTGCTGATTCCATATTTGTGGAATTTTACCCCGCATCCGGAAAAAATGCCGTCCCGGAGCGAAGAAAAATCCTGTGTTTTTTCCCCGGCAGAGGTTAGCATCGCGCCTCCATGGCAGACGACGCCTCCTCTCCCCAGCTCTTCCCCGGCTCACACCGGGTGTATGTGACCGGTTCGCGCGCGGACCTGCGCGTCCCGATGCGCGAGATCACGCTTTCTCCGACACGGAAGGCCGGCGGGACGCTGGTGCCGAACGCCCCCTTCCGCGTGTATGACACGAGCGGCCCCTGGGGCGACCCCGAGTACCACCGCGATGTGAAGAAGGGCCTGCCGACACTGCGGGAAAAATGGATTACGGAACGCGGCGACGTGGAGGAGCTTCCGGGCGCGCAAACCCTGCCGGGGAAGAACTGCGGCATCGCCTCCGCGAAGAAGACCTTCCGCGCGAAGGCCGGGCGGGCCGTGACGCAGATGGGCTACGCCCGTGCGGGAATCGTGACGCCCGAGATGGAGTTCGTCGCCATCCGCGAGAACCTGCGGCGCCACCAGATGGCGGAATTCGCGCATCAGGGCCCGGACGAGCCCGCCAAGAGCCTGAACAAGCGGCATGAAGGAATGCCCTTCGCCGCGACGATCCCCGAGGAGATCACGCCGGAATTCGTTCGCGCCGAGGTGGCCTGCGGGCGCGCGATCATCCCGGCGAACGTGAACCATCCCGAGGCCGAGCCGATGGTCATCGGGCGCAACTTTTTAACCAAGATCAACACCAATATCGGGAACAGCGCGATCTCGTCCTCCATCGAGGAGGAGGTGGAGAAGATGCGCTGGAGTATCCGCTGGGGCGGCGACACGCTGATGGACCTTTCCACCGGCGAAGAGATCCACCAGACGCGCGAGTGGATTCTGCGGAACTGCCCCGTCCCCGTCGGCACCGTGCCGCTCTATCAGGCCTTGGAGAAGGTCGGCGGGCGGATCGAGAAGCTCGGCTGGGAAGTCTATCGCGACACGATTGTGGAGCAGGCGGAGCAGGGCGTCGATTACATGACCGTCCACGCCGGGGTGCTGCGGCGCTTCGTGCCGCTTGCGGAAAAGCGGATGACCGGCATCGTGAGCCGCGGCGGCAGCATCATGGCCCGCTGGATGCAGATTTTTGATTCCGAGAACTTTCTCTTTTCGCACTGGGACGAGCTCTGTGACCTCTTCGCCGCGTACGACATCGCCTTTTCCATCGGCGACGGCCTGCGCCCGGGCTCGATTGCCGACGCGAACGACGCGGCGCAGCTCGGCGAACTGGAGGTGCAGGGGGGCCTCACGGAGCGGGCGTGGGCGAAGAACGTGCAGGTGATGAACGAGGGCCCCGGCCACATCCCGATGCACCTGATCAAGGAAAACGTGGAAAAGCAGCAGAAGTGGTGTCACGACGCGCCCTTCTACACCCTCGGCCCGCTGACGACGGACATCGCGCCCGGCTACGACCATATCACAAGCGCGATCGGCGCCGCGCTCATCGGCTGGTACGGCACGGCGATGCTCTGCTACGTGACGCCCAAGGAGCACCTCGGCCTGCCGAATCGGAGCGACGTCCGCGAGGGCGTGGTGGCCTACAAGATCGCCGCGCACGCCGCGGACCTCGCCAAGGGGCACCCGGCGGCGCAGGCGCGCGATAACGCGTTAAGCAAGGCCCGCTTCGAGTTCCGCTGGGAGGACCAGTTCAGCCTCGGCCTCGATCCCGACCGGGCCAAAGCCTTCCACGACGAGACCCTTCCCGCCGCCGCCGCCAAGAACGCCCACTTCTGCTCCATGTGCGGCCCGAACTTCTGCGCCATGAAGATTTCGGGGGAGTAGGGGGAGTTACTGGGCCGGGTGTAATGCCCCGCCCGCGAGGAGCAGCTTTTCGTCGGCCCTTGCCGCGAAGCTGCGGTTGTGGGTGACGAGGACCAAGCTCGCGCCCTCCTCGGCGCAGATGGCCAGGAGCAGGTCCATCACGATTCCGCCGCTCTTTTCGTCGAGGTTCCCGGTCGGCTCGTCCGCGAGGAGCACTTTCGGGCGGTTCATGAGGGCCCTTGCCACGGCCACCCTCTGGCGCTCGCCGCCTGAGAGCGTCGCGACCTTGCCGTGCAGCCTCTCGCCGAGGCCCATGCGCTTCAAAAGATCCTCGGCTCTGTTCCGGTCCGGCTTCAGGCCCGCGACCTTTGCCGCGAGGGTCACGTTCCCCACCGCGTCCAGCTCCGGCACGAGGTAGTAGGACTGGAAGACCATGCCCATGAAGCGCCCGCGCGTCGCGGCAAGGCGGGTCGCCTGCTCGGCCTCCACGCGGCGGCCCTCCCATTCGAGGGTGCCCGAGTCCGGCTTTTCCAAGCGCGAGAGGAGGTTCAAGAGCGTGGTCTTGCCGCAACCGGATTCTCCGCGGATCGAGACGCTTTTCCCGGCGGTCACTTCCAGCGACACGCCGGAAAGGACGGGAATCGAGACCGCGCCGCTCTTGAAGCTCTTGGCGAGGGCTTCGGCCTTGAGGACGATGTGGGGAGTCGTGTCCATTATTCGCTCCGGAGTGCCTCGGCGGGTTTCATGTAGGCGGCGCGCAGGGCCGGGATGAGGCCGGCGGCGGTGGAAATGAGCAGCGTGGCGGTCCCAATGAAGAGGAAGTCGTGCCAGTCGTAATACACAGGCAGCGCGCTAAACTGGTAGAACTGCACAAGCGCCGCGCGGCTGTTCGTGAGGGCGGCCAGAAGATTCACGATGGGGTCCCGGTAATGCAGCGAGAAGACCGCGAGGCCGAAGCCGAGGAGCGTGCCGAAGAGCCCGATGAAGAAGCCCTGGAAGCAGTAGAGCGTGGCAAGCTGCCGGGGCCGCGCGCCCATTGCCTCCAGTAGCCCGATCTCCCGCGTCTTGCGGAGCACCGTCAAGAGCTGCGCCACCGCGATCGCGAAGGCCGCGACGAGGATGATGAAGAGAAGGAGGAACATCATCATGTTCTTCTCCATCGCCAGCACCCAGAGAAAGTCGCGGTTCAGGTCCATCCATGTCGAGGCGCGGATGCCCTCCGGCAGCTGGCGGTTCAGGCGCTGCGCAAGGTCGAGGGCCATGTTGTCGTCGTCCTCTTTCAGCCGGATGGAGACGCCGTGGATGCCGCTCCCCATCTCGTAAAGGTCCTGCATGAGAGGCAGGGTGACGACGATGGTGTTGGAATCGAAGGGGTTCCAGCCGGTCTGATAGACCCCGGCCACGCGCAGGCGGCGTGGCAGCATCACCTCGTCCGCCTTCAGCTTCTCCACCATCAGGGGCGTGTACACGTCGATGTCGGACCCCGTCCACGCGCCGAGAGTGTCCGCAAGGCCCGAGGAAAGCAGGACCGAGTCGTCGTCCATGTCGTCCGCATGGCCGTCGATCAGCAGGTCGCCGAAGGGGATCACCTGCTTTTTTTGCGTAAAATCAATGCCGAAGATGTAGGGGAAGGCCGGGCGCCTGCCGCTTGTCAGCATCACGACGCCCTGCGCGTAGGGCACCGCCGCCGCCACTTCCGGCTGCGCCTTGGCGAGGGCGAGAATTGCGTCACCGTCATGGATCACGCTGCCGCCCGCGCGGATATCGACGTTCCCGCTCGTCAGCACCATCTTCGCCCGGTGCTCGTGGTCGAAGCCGCCCATCACGCTCTGCACGATGACGAGGATGGTGACCCCCAGCGTCACGCCCAGCACCGACACGATGAAAAAGAAGGACGGATGCCGCTTCCCCGAGGGAAAGAGCTGCCGAAGCGCAAGTTGCAGGTACCAGGGCATGGAGGGCGAAAAGCGCAGTGTGCAAGTGATCGCGTCGCGACGCAAGTTAACGCTTGTCGCCTGCAATCCTCTTTAGTGACGCCTCCAGTTCCGGCACACTTGTTGACACTACCTGCCACACGATTTCCGCATCCACGCCAAAGTAGTCGTGGACGATGCGGTTGCGCATCCCGGCGATCTGCCACCACGGAATTTCCGGGTGCGCCTCGCGGAAAGGCTCCGGCAGCTGGCGGACGGCCTCGCCCACGATTTCGAGGTTGCGGACGACGGCGTCCATCGTGCGCTCGTCGGCAAGAAAACGGTCCTTCGTCATGCCGGAAGTGTAGCGTCCGATTTTTTCGAGCGCGCTTGTGATGTCCTCCAGCAGGATTTCCGGATCGCGCCTAGACATCGACTTTCTCGCTTTCGATCACCCGCAGCATGCGGGGACGGACCGCTCGCCTCGAAACGAGATCCACGCGCCTGCCGAGGAGCTTTTCAATCTCGTCGCCGAGGGCCACCATTCCGAGCCCGATGGAGGGATCGACATCGACGAGAATGTCCACGTCGCTTTCCGCCGTCGCCTCGCCCCGCGCCACGGAACCGAAGAGCGCCATCGCCCGGACGGGATAACGCGCGGCAAGCCCCGGCTTGGCACGCCGGAGGGCGGTCACAATCGCGCTGGCTGACGGGGCCTGCCTCATGAAAGAATGCTATTGCGCTCCGGTCCCACGGTCAAGGTGTCCTGCAATCGGTGTTTGTGCGCACAATGTGTTGACAAAATCCGTTTCCCGCCGATCTTTCAAGATATGGCGACGGCAACCGAGAACATCCATCTTCGGGCGGACCCGCGGATCAAGGCGATCATTCAGCAGGGGGCGCGGGCGACGGGCAGCACGAATCTGACCGATTACATCCTGCGCGCCGCCTACGAGAAGGCCCAGAACGACATTCTGAACCAGCAGGTGTTCTACCTCGGCGCGGAGGACTGGAAGAAGTTCAACGAGATGCTGGACGCCCCGCCGAAGGTTCACGAGGGACTTCGCAAATTCATGAATGCTCCGGACGTGTTTGCCGATGAAAGCCCCCGCTCCGATCAACGCTGAGTGCAATGTGTCGGGTTTTTCCTGCGGGGAACCCGCGCTCGACGAGTACCTTGCGAAGTATGCGCTTGCGAACGACCGGTCCGGTGCCTCTCGCAGTTTTGTGGTGTTGGAGGAGGACCGCACTGTGATCGGTTTTTACAGCCTTGCCGCAGGGCAGGTGGCGTTTTCGGACGCCTCGGAACGGATGCGCAAAGGTCTCCCGCACAATCCGGTCCCCATCATTCTCCTTGCCCGGCTGGGCGTCGATTCCCGTTGGCAGGGGCGGGGGATCGGTTCCGCGTTGGTTCGCGACGCCATTCGCAAGGTTTTGGAGGCCTCGCAGTTTGTCGGGATTCGAGCCATCGCCGTTCAGGCGAAAAACGAAAAGGCGGCGGCATTCTACCGGGCCATCGGGTTCGAACCGTTTCCGGGCGATCCGCTCAAACTCGCCCTTCTTCTCAAGGTGGCGCGGATTTCCCGCTGAACGCTTCCCCCGCAACAATTCGTTGCCAAGGCGTCCCTGTGCCGCTCATTGTTTCCCCATGCAGAACCCGGAATTGCGCACGATCGTCGAGGAGCTGACCCGCCGCGGGTCGCATCTTTGGAGGTTTCTTTGACTTGCCGGGCAAGAAGGCGGAGATAGCGGCGCTGGAGGAGCGGATGGCCTCGCCCGGATTCTGGGACAGGCCCGAGGCGGCGAAGGAGGTTTCCACCAAGCTCGCCTCCCTCAAGGGGATCGTGAATCCTGCGGAGGGCATGCAGAAGAAGCTGAAGGATTTGGCGGACCTGCTCGAAATGGTGGACGAGGCCTCCGGCGACGACGCTGCGATGTTCGAGGCGGAGCTCGCCGCCAATGTGGCGGAGCTGACCCCGGAGATGGACGCGATCGAACTACGCAGCTTCCTCTCCGGCAAGATGGACAAGAACAACGCCATCGTGAGCATTCACGCGGGCGCGGGCGGCACCGAGGCCTGCGACTGGGCGGACATGCTCCTGCGCATGTACAGCCGCTGGGCGGAACGCCACGGCTTCGAGGTCTCCATCGAGGATATCGCCCCCGGCGACGAGGCGGGCATCAGCAAGGCGACGATCCGCATTTCCGGCGAGTACGCCTACGGTTACATGAAGGCCGAGCGCGGCGTGCATCGCCTCGTCCGCATCAGCCCCTTTGACGCGAACAAGCGCCGTCACACGACCTTCGGCGCCGTGGACGTGGTGGCCGAGGTGGAGGACGACGTGGAGATCGAGATCAAGCCCGACGAGGTGGAGATCGACACCTTCCGCAGTAGCGGCGCGGGCGGGCAGAAGGTGAACAAGACAAGTTCCGCCGTGCGCCTGACGCACCTGCCGACGGGCATCGTCATCGCCTGCCAGAATGAGCGCAGCCAATACAAGAACAAGGACATGGCCTTCAAGCTCCTGAAAAGCCGCCTCTACGAGAAGCGCGAGGACGAAAAGCGCGCCGAGGCCGACAAATTCTACAGCGAGAAAGGCGAAATCGGCTGGGGGTATCAAATTCGCTCCTACGTCTTCCAGCCCTACCAGATGGTGAAGGACCTGCGCACCGGCTGCGAAACGGGCAACATTCAGGCCGTCATGGACGGCGACATCGACCGCTTCATGAGCGCGTGGCTCCGCGCCGGCTGCCCCAAGAACCGCAACAAGAACATCGTGGTGGAGGACTGACACCGCGATTGCCGGAAGAGCCCTGTTGACGCCGGGGACTTCCTGCGGGAGACTTGTTTTCGTCATGGGGCGCAGCTTTCAGGCGATTTCGCGCGCGCTTTCGGAGACGCCGCTCTTCGAGAGCAAGACGTGGCGTCTTTCGCCGGAGGCGTGGCCGCTTTCAGCTGCACAGTTCGCGGAACTGGAGAAGATCGGCGGGTATTTGCAGGAGTTCGCACAGGCGCTGGAGCGGTTGTACCTGCGTTCCGCGCAAGGCAGGAAGATCCTGCGGAACCGGCCCCTCGAAGTGCCGTGGGTGGCCAAATATTACGAGAGGGGCAAGCCGGCCAATCTGATCGCCCACATGCGCGCGGGAAGAGTGCAACACAGTTTTCCCGTCGTCATCCGCCCGGACCTGCTCGTCGTTGAGGACGGCTTCGCCCTCACGGAGATCGACAGCGTGCCGGGCGGCATCGGCCTGACGGACTTTCTGAACAAGCTCTACGGCGGGGATGCGGAGGGGATCGTCGGCGGCGATTCGATGGCGGAGGCTTTTTATGCGGCACTCGCGGGACTTGCCCCCGCAAAGGCCGATCCGCTCGTCGCGATCCTCGTGAGCGCCGAATCCTCCACCTACCGGCCCGAGATGGAGCGCCTCGCCGCGGTCCTGCGCGCGAAGGGCCGCCGCGTCCATTGCCGGGAACCGGCGGATTTGATCCCGATGGGCGAGGCCTTCTGCATCGACGTGGACGGCAGTCCCGAGGAGGTGGACATCGTGTACCGCTTCTGGGAGCTCTACGACGCGGCCAGCGTGCCGGTCATGGAGCCGCTCCTCGCGGCGGTGGAGGAGGGGCGGATCGTTGTGACGCCCCCCATGCGCACCTTTCAGGAGGAGAAGCTCTCCCTCGCCCTGCTGCATCACCATCTTCTGCGCGATTACTGGGCGGAAACGCTCTCGCCCGCGGCCCTCGCCTGGCTGGTCAAGAGCGTGCCGAAAAGCTGGATCATGGACCCGGCGCCGCTGCCCCCCGGCGCGGTGCTCGACGGCCCGACCCTGTCCGGAAGGCCGATCCACGACTGGATGGAGCTCGCGAACGCCTCTCAGAAGGAGCGCGACCTGATCCTCAAGATCAGCGGTTTCGACGAAAACGCGTGGGGCGCGCGCGGCGTGCTCCTAGGTAGCGACGCCAGCCGTGGGGAATGGGCCCAGGGCCTTTCCGAAGCCATCGACCGTGCGGAAAAGGTCCTCCACATCGCGATGGAATACCGCAAGCCGACGCGCCTGTCCCATCCCGTGTATCCGGAGGGCGGCGGCGAACCCACCGCCATGCAGGGGCGAGTGCGTCTCTGCCCGTATTACTTTTTACAGGAGGGCGCCGCGAAGCTCTCGGGGGTCCTCGCCACCCTCTGCCCCGCGGACAAGAAGATCATTCACGGCATGCGCGACGCCGCGCTCCTGCCCTGCCGCAGGAGCGCCTGACCGGCAGGTTGGTTACCTGTTCCAATGTTAGCGCGAAACAAAAGGCTTGCCGCACGGGGTTCCTACCCGTCAAATTGCGGGCATCCTTACCCTGAACCAACAGTCATAATTTCACTACTATGAGCCGACGCGCCATCAAAATGGAGGAGGAGAAGAGCGACATCAACATCTCCCCGATGATCGACATGGTCTTCATCCTCCTCATTTTCTTCATCGTCACCACGGTGTTCGTGGACGAGCAGGGCATCGAGGCGGATCGTCCGCAGCCGGGTGCTTCCAATCCGGACAAGGACAAGGCCCCGATCACAGTCCACGTCTCCGCGAACGGCCAGATTTTCTTCGACGGTCAGGAGATCCAGATCGGCAACATCCGCAGCAACGTGGCGGACAAATTGCGCGACAACAAGGTCCCGGTGATCATCGAGGTCGAGGACAAGGTCACCTCCGGGCGCATGGTCACGGTGATCGACGAGGCCCGCATCGGCGGCGCCGACAAGGTTCTGGTCACCCCCAGCGAGGCCCGCGGCAAGAAATAGGGCGGTTCCGTTTTTCGTGTCACCAACGGCGTCGGGGTTTCCCGGCGCTTTTGTCATGTACGGTCCCTGCGCCCAGTCGTAGCGTTGACAGAAGGCATTCCCTCCTCAATTCTACTCTCGCGCGGTCGTTATTTGGTACAGGCGCCCTCATGACCGGGGAGCCATTTCAAAACGACCGGCGGGCCGCCCCGCCCGCGACGCCGATGGCAAACATCCTCCTTCTGGACGACAATCCCGTGGCCCGGAAAGCCCTCGCGGCGATTCTGGCAAGGGCGGAGCATAAATTCGCGGCGGCGGGGACGATCGAGGAGGCGATGCGCATCCTGCTTGGCGGAGCCGTGGACCTCTTCATCACAGAGATGCGCCTGCCCGCCCCGGGGCAGCCGATGACTCTCCTGCGCGCCATTCGCGCCAACAGCTTTCTCAAGACGCTGCCGGTTCTGGTGTACACGGACCTCACGGGGCGCGAGAATGTGAAGGAGGCGCTTTCCCTGCGCGTCCAGAACTACCTGATCAAGCCGTATTCCGACGAGAAGATCTTCACGGAGATCCGCCGCGCGGGCGAGTGGAACTGGATTCGGGGGCACTTCGACGATCCCGAGGGCTTCTGCCGCCGTACGGGACTTTCCCGCGACGCGTGGCGGATGCTGCTGGAGGGTCTCGCCGAGGATCTGCACACGCTTTTGCCGACTCTTCGCAAGGCGGTGGAGGCCCGCTCGATGGAAAGCTGCCGCGAGAGACTCGGACGGCTTTCCGCCTCGGCGGAATCCTGCGGTTTCTGGACCTTGTACGACCTCTTGTCGGACCTCATCCAGTCCTCGGACAAGGACCAGTGGATCCGCGTGAACGCGCTCCTGCCGAATCTGGCGATCGCCGAGAATTTCGTCCTCACCGTCATGGACGGGGCCCGCGCGCCGGAGCCATTCGTGGACGCGGACCGCTACGGGTTGCCTAGGAGCACCCTTGCGCCGGATTCGTGGCTGCGCGAAGAAGTGGTGGCAAGACGCCCCTTTGCCACGCGGGCCCAGGCGCTGGAAAAGCTGGAAAAACTGCGGAGCTTCCCGGTCTTCGAGGGCAGGGCGGCGGCCTTCCGTCTGGCGGCGAACGGACGGGGCGCGAGCGTGCAGCCCCTTTCGGACCTCGTCGCCTCCGATCCGACCTTGAGCGCGCTGGTCCTCCAGACCGTGAACCGCCTTTCCGGCGATCCGGATACGCCGATCGAGGATTCCCGTCAGGCCGTGCAGATGCTGGGTGGCAGCCGGATGCTCGCGGTGCTGGAGGATTTGGAGACGATTCCCGAGAGCACCTTCTCCTTCCCTCCCGCCCTGAGCGGCCAGCGCTTCGGCACCTACCAGATCGGCTGCGCGAAGATTTGCGCCCACGTGTGCGACCGCTGCGAGATCCCGATCTTCATGCCCCACGCCTACTGGGCGGGCCTGTTGCACGACTTGGGCAAGAAGGCCCTCGCGGGGCTGTATCCGGAAAGTTTTCTTGCGGCGGCACAGTTGGCGGCGAGGCTTTCCATCCCTCTGGCGAAGGCGTATGAGGAACTCATCGGCATCTCGCCGCAGGAGGCGGGCGCGATCCTCGCGGAAAAGAGGGGGCTGCCGCGCATGTTCGTGAACGTCATGCGCCATTACAGCGATCCGGAGGCGGCGACTGAGGACCGCGAACTGGCCGCCATCGTCGGTTTTTCGAGCGCCCTGTGCCTGAGATACGGAATCGGTGCCAGCGGCGAGCTTCCGCCCCCGGCGAACCTGCCGATGGAAAAGTTTCCGGGCTGGTCCATCCTCCGCGAGCGGGTGTACCCGAGCTTCGACCTCGACCATTTCGCCGACCACATGACCGACTGGACCGGGGCGCTCCGCGGCGAGCTGGCCGGCAGCGACAGCTTCGTGACGGACTGACGCCGGGCATGTCGCAGACATGGGAGCCAAAGGCTTTTGGCAGGCGGTCCTGCAAAAGAAAGAAAAATGGTGGTGGGAATAGGATTCGAACCTATGAACGGTAAACCGAACGGATTTACAGTCCGCGCCCTTTAGCCACTTGGATATCCCACCACCTGTAAAGGACGGAAAAGTGCCTACGATAGGGAAGGAGCCGCCGGTGCCAAGACTTTTCTTGCGCCTGTCGGAAAATGACGCGGGTCTGTGATTTCGAGGATCATGTCAAAAATCGTAGCAGGGGGCTCTTTCGGTTGACGGAGCGGGTTGATGGGAGTCAGATGCTATCATGAGTCTTTTCGTCCGTTTTCTTCCCCTTGCGATCCTCCCGCTGCTGACGGAGACGCTTTCCGCGGAGCCCATGCTTCCCGCCAGTTACGACCTGCGGAACATCGACGGCCATTCCTACATCGGGCCGGTTCATAACCAAGGCTACTCCGGCACCTGCTACGCTTTCGCCGCCTGCGGAGTGGCCGAGGCGGCCTACAACCGGGCGCACGGCCTTTACGACGACGCCTGCGCGGACTTTT
The DNA here is from genome assembly GCA_001604565.1 of Puniceicoccales bacterium Verruco_01. Classification (GTDB taxonomy): domain Bacteria; phylum Verrucomicrobiota; class Verrucomicrobiia; order Opitutales; family Oceanipulchritudinaceae; genus Verruco-01. The sequence goes on from LVBV01000019.1 coordinate 24,777, forward strand.
CCGAGTCATTCATCGCGTATTCGATGGACCCGTATTACGAGGGTATCCAAGGCGTTGATGGTTCGATCAATTATTTCGACGAGTTGCAGGCGCTTGTCGATTACGGCGTGTGCTCCGAGGCGGATTTTCCCTATGCGGAAACCCCGCCCGCCGACGGCAACCTGCACATGGATGCCCCGCGCGTGAAATTCTCCAGCTGGCACTATCTGCCCGCCTACGACGTGGAGACGATGAAGCGCGCGATGCTCCTTGCAGGAGCTCTGGACGTGGGGATCGCGGTGGACGACGAGAGTGTCTTTTACTCCAACGCCTACAAGGGCGAGGTGTTCACCAACGATCGCTCCGCCATGACGGGCATCCTAGCCACGGAGAGCGACTTAAACCACGCGGTGGCCCTCGTCGGCTGGGACGGCGCCACCAATTCGTGGATTCTGAGGAACTCGTGGAGCACCAAGTGGGGCGACGCCGGTTATGGCAAAATCGGCTACTACACGATGCGCGCGACCACCTGTGCCACCTATCTGCTCTACGACGACTGGTCCGGCGAGGATTTTGCCGACGTGAACGATGCGGACAGTGTTGTGAAGGCGTCGAGCGTTTCCGAGGACGGGACGACCCACGCCTACGGCTACTACCGCTGGGGCGGCAACAATGCCTCGCTTGTGAACAACGGCTCGTATTATGCGGAGGTGCATGCGCCGGAGGGCGAGAATGCCTTCACCTACGGCACCTTCCTCTGGGGCGGCGCCAAGGCCTCGCTGACGAACACCGGCACCCTCGTTTCCCTGGCCGAATCCTCAGGGGCGACTCTCGCCACGGCCTACGGCGCGTGTCTTCAGGGCGGCTCTTTCCTGAACACGGGCGATATTCTTGCGCTGCCCTACTCCGACAGCGGGCGCGCGAGCGCCTACGGTGTAGCCTTTTACGGGTACGATGACAGCGCCACCTTCCAGAACGACGGCAACATCCTCGCGGAAACAGAGGGGGCCGACGGATGGGCGACGGGCGCCCACCTCTCCTTTGCCGGCAGTGCGGTCAACAACAAGCTCATCTTTGCCCTCGGGCAGAAGAAGGCCTGCGGCATTTCCGCCATTCAGTGCGGCATCGTGGAGAACCGGGGCGAGATCGACGCCTCCTCGCCCGACGGCGACGCGTACGGCGTTTTCATCGAATACTCCGGGCGCTTCGTGAACGCGGAGGGCGCCTTTGTCGGCGCCGGTGCGCCCAGCGGCACAGCCTTTGGCATATACGCGGATCACTGCAATGTCGTGAACGATGGGATGATCTTCGGGAGCAAGTCGGTGGTGATGAACGGCAGCATCAGTGGCAAGGGCGTCTTCGACAGCGACCTTGAATGCACGGATGTGCGTCTTTCTCCCGGAGCGAGATCGGGCGACGTGCAGACCCTGACGGTTTCCGGCGATTTCAAGAGCACCGGCAAGTTTGAAATGCGTCTGGACGTCAATGCAGAGGCCAACGACGTTCTTCTTGTGGGCGGGAGTGCCACGATCGAGGGGGATGCGTCCCTAGTCATGCACCTGGACGGCTATGTCGCAAGCGGCGAGCGCCGTTTCATCGTCTCCGACGGGGCGAGCGGTGCCTTAACAATTCTCCGGATGCCCATTCTTTATTCCGGCATCGTGAGCGCCGGCAACGACGGCTTCACGCTGGACCTCACCCGCAAAAGCTACTCCGAATTCGCCTCCGACGGGGCGTATGTTCCGATGACGCGGGCAATGGACGCGGCCCGTCCGGTGGCGGAAGGATCCCTCGCGGACCTTCTCATGTGGATCGACAACTCCCGGTATTCGGAGGATGTGGCGGACGCCATTTCCGATCTCTACCCGGCTGTGAATTCCCTTGCGCGCGATGCGGCTCTTTCCGGCGCGCGGCGGACGCTCTCGCTATTGCGCGGACGCTTTACCGACGTTCTGGATACGAAGGGCGTCAGGTGGGGCGGCGGCTGGATTCAGGGTGTTTCTTCCAACGGAACGCGCGGCGCGGACGGGGTTCTGCCCTCCTACAAGGATCGCCTGCACGGCACGATGGCGGGATACGATTTTCCCGGTTTCGGCAGATGGAGCTTCGGCGGGGCGGCCTTTGCCACCACGCAGTCCCTCGAAGCGGGCCCCCTCATGGGTGCCAGCCTGCGGAGCCGTGGCGGCGCTCTTTACGCGCTTCGGGACTTCCGGAAGGACGGTCGCGGCTCGTGGATTGCCGCGTCCCTTTCCGCGGCGTCGCTCCGGATCGACGAACAGCGCGATGTTCCGTATGCTTTCGAGAGCTTTTCCACGCGGCACGGCGGCGCGGCCTTCGGCGCTTCGGCGAGCGCCGGCTGGGACGCTCCGTGGCGGGGCTTTACCTTCAGGCCCTTCGCGGGGCTCGACTACGCCTTCCTTCGCGAAAAAGGGTATGCCGAGAACGGAAATTCCGGCGCGGAACTCTCCTACGAGTCGTGCGACGCACAGGCCCTTTCCTGTGAGGTCGGCGCGGCGGTTACAACGAGCCTGCACTGGGGCGAGTTCCGCATTTCCCCGGAGATTCGCGGCTATCGCACAAGCGAGCTCCTGGACGGGAAGGACGACGGTCGCGCGCGCTTCGCGGCGGGCGATTCCTTCGCGGTTCCGGGCCGGGGCGGCTATGACGACGGCTGGACCGGCGAGGCGACGCTCCGCCTCGTCTATGCCGAGCGCCTGACCCTCGGCGCGACAATTGCCAAGGAGAACCGCAGGGACGGCTCCGCAGAAAGCGCCGCCTTCTGGGTCCGCGCGGTGTACTGATCCCTTCCAGCCGACGCTTCGGGCCTCCTTGGAGAATAATCCGTCCCTCCGACGCACTCTCTTGTTGAAGAGAGGGGGGATTGGTGTTCAAATATACACATGGAAGGCTTTCGACTTGTGAGCGAGTATGCGCCGATGGGCGACCAGCCCGCTGCGATCGACGCGCTGGAGGCGTCGGTGAAGGCGGGGAACCGGTACCAGACGCTCCTTGGCGTGACGGGCAGCGGCAAGACCTTCACCATCGCGAACCTCGTCCAGCGTCTCCAGAGGCCCACTCTCGTTATCTCGCACAACAAGACCCTCGCGGCGCAGCTTTACAGCGAGTTCAAGGGTTTCTTCCCGGAGAACGCCGTCGAATACTTCGTTTCGAACTTCGACTATTATCAGCCCGAGGCCTACATCCCGCAGACGGATACCTACATCGAGAAGGATTCCGCGATCAACGATGAGATTGAGCGGCTGCGGATCAAGGCGACGAGCGCGCTCGTCAGCCGCAGGGACGTGCTCGTCGTTGCGAGTGTGTCGTGCATTTACGGCCTGGGCTCACCGGAGGATTACAAGGACATGCTGATCACGATCCGCGTGGGCGAGCGCCTGAAAAGGGACGAATTCCTCAAGCGCATGGTCCAGAGCCTCTATGAGCGCAACGACATCGCCTTCGAGCGCGGACGCTTCCGCGTGAAGGGCGAGGTGGTGGACATCTTTCCCGCGTACATGGAAAGCGCGATGCGCGTGGAATTCTGGGGCGACGAGGTGGAGAGGATTCGTCCGCTGGACCCCGTGACGGGCGACTGCGGCGAGCCGGTCCAGATGTTCCAGCTCTACCCCGCGAGCCCCTTTGTCACGAGCCGCGACAAGCTGGAAGTGGCCATGAAGCGCATCCGCGCGGAACTCACGGAGCGCATCGCAGAACTGGAGGGGCAGAACAAGCTCGTCGAGGCGCAGCGGATCAAGATGCGCACGGAATACGACTTGGAACTCATGGCGGAAATGGGTTTCTGCTCGGGCATCGAGAATTACTCGCGGCACCTTTCGGGCCGCAGGGAGGGCGAGCGGCCCTTCTGCCTCATAGACTTCTTCCCGAAGGACTTCTTGCTCGTAATCGACGAGAGCCATGCCACCGTTCCGCAGATTCGCGCGATGTACAATGGCGACCGCTCGCGCAAGGAGCGGCTCGTGGAATACGGCTTCCGCCTGAAAAGCGCCCTCGACAACCGGCCCCTCAAGGACTCGGAATTCTTCGACGAGGTGACGGGGCAGACGGTCTTCGTCTCCGCCACGCCCGCGGAGTTCGAGATCAAGGCGTCGAGCGTTGTCGCCCGGCAGGAAATCCGCCCGACGGGCCTTCTGGACCCGATCATGGACCTGCGCCCCGGCACGCATCAGGTGGAGGACTTCATCTCCGAGGCCGTGAAGGCGGTGGGGGAGGGTGAGCGCGTCCTTGCCACCACCCTCACCAAGCGGATGAGCGAGGACCTGACCACGTACCTCCGCGAACGGGGCCTGAAAGTCGAGTACCTGCATAGCGATATAGACGCTATCGAGCGCGTGGAAATTCTCCGCAACCTGCGGCAGGGGAAATTCGACGTGCTCGTGGGCGTCAACCTGCTGCGCGAAGGCCTCGACCTGCCGGAAGTGGCGCTCGTGGCGATCCTCGACGCGGACAAGGAGGGGTTTCTGCGCAGCGTGACAAGCCTCGTTCAGACGGCGGGCCGCGCCGCGCGTCACGAGAAGGGCCGCGTCCTGCTCTACGCGGACAACCTCACCGACTCGCTCAAAACCGCGATCGACCTCACGAACGCGCGCAGGGAACGCCAGATGGCCTACAACGCGGAGCACGGCATCACGCCCCGCAGCGTCCGGCGCGGCATTCAGGAGAGCCTGCACTTTGACGAGGCGGAAACGGTGGCCGACCCCGTCCTGCGCGGAGAATCCGGCAACGATGCGGACGTGGCCGCGGTCCTCGCCGACATGGAGAACGAAATGCTGGAGGCCGCCGAGAACCTCGACTTCGAGCGCGCCGCCGTGATCCGCGACCAGATCGAGGCGTTAAAAGGCGGCAAGGAGGGCCTGAAAAAATACCGCAGCGGCGGCAAGGACGCCCAGCACAAGAAACGAGGTCCAAGAAGCGGCACCATCTACAAGGCCGACAAGTTCACCGTCGGGAAACGAACGAAAAGGAAGTAGCGGGCAACCCGCGCCAATCCGCTGTCATTCAACTGGTACCGGAGGTGGGAGTTGAACCCACAAGCCCTCTCGGGCGACTGATTTTGAGTCAGTTGCGTCTGCCATTCCGCCACTCCGGCATCGCGTTTTCTCCCGATCTGCGCGGCACCTTGGTCAAAGGAGCCTTGGACGGGGGGAACGGAAGGGTTTTGTGCCCGAAAAGGGCGGCGATGGAAAGAAGAATCAGACGGAGTTGCCACCTGCGGGATGGACAGGGGCCCCCTGCGGAGGTTCGGGCGGGACTTCGGGATGAAGGGCGAGAAGGGTTTCCATGTCCTCGCCGGGCAGATCCTCCAGCAGAGCCTCCATCCGTTCGCGGTAGCTGTCCACCAGCGGATCGCGCTTGCGCAGGAGCGTGGCACCCCGGTCGGCCCCGCGCGTGGAATACCCCTTGCGGAAGGAGGCGAGCGTGACGGTCTTGAGCGGGCGCGACGGCAGAAAGCAGGTCCGCTCCGCATCGCTGCCGCGCCCGTCCTCCAGCGCCGTGACAAGCCCCATGTCCCCCAGTCTTGCAAGGGACTCGTTCACGATGTTCCCGGGGACGCGCAGCTTCTCGGCGATCTCGTCGGCGGAAAGGGGGTTCTGGCAGGCGTTGAAGCGGCGGGAAATGAGGACGAAGGCGGCGAAGGTGGTGGTTTCCCGCGCCTGTTCGCTGGCGTTCTCCCACGCCTTCTGGTCCGCGATGAACTGGGCGTTCTGCACCGCGTAGGTCAGTTCCCCGCCGAGAAGAAGAAACGCCCAGAAAAGGTAGAGGCCGAACATGAGGACAAGGATGATGCCGACCGATCCGTAGAGGCTCTGGATGGAGATGACGCTCCGGATGTACATCATGGAGAAGGCGTTGTTTGCCATCAGCATCACCGCCGCCGCAAAGCCGCCCGCCAGCGCCGCCGTGAAGCGCACCCGCGTGTTCGGGAAGAACTTGTAGAAAAGGGTCAGGAGCAGGGTGAGGCCCGCGAGGGACAGGAGCGTCCCACTCAACACCGCGCCGCCGGGCATGTGTTTGGTGAGGGGGATGCCGTGCAGGAGCTTCCCGAGAACCGTCGCCTTGGAAAGGCCCGAAAGCACCACGAAGGACAGCGCCCCCAGCGAGAGCACCCCCCAGTAGAGTAAGATCTTGCGGCTCCACGGGCGCCCCTTCTTGACGCCCCAGATGTCGTTCAGGGCGTTCTCGATGGCGACGAGGAGCGTGATGCCCATCCAGACGAGGACGAGGCCGCCCGCCGCCCCGGCGAGGCCCTTGCCGCTCTGGTTGACCGACTCTAAGTTCTTGTGCACGCCCTCCACCATGCGGGAAAGGAGAAGATCGAAGGCGTCACGCATTTCCTTGCTTTGGGCGGCGGCTTCGTCACCCGCGGTGGTTGACGCGGGCGCGTCCCCCACGTATTGGTTCATCGAGGGCGCGATGAAAAGCAGGGCCTGCTTGATGTGCGTCTCCGGATTGACCTTGAGGAAGCTGGCGGAAAGGAGCACCACGATGCCGAGGACCGGCGCGAGGGCCAGCAGCGAGGAATAGCTGAGGGCCGCCGCACGGCTGAAGAGGGAATTCTGGAAAATCCCGCGCCAGAAGATGGCGATCACCCGCATGCAGACGACAATCCAGTGCCGTCCGAGCGCCAGTTCGTCCAGCCACAGGCTTTCGCGCAGCCATTTCGCCGTGTCGGAAGCCAGTTTGAAAATCCGGGACATGGTGGTTGGATCAGGTCAGAAGGTTCGGCAGATTCCAGAAGAGGCCGAGGTAGGCCGCTCCCGCCAGAGCCGCGATTCCAGACAGGAGCATCCAGGAAAAGCGGGTGGTGAAGGTGCAGACGGCAAGGCCCGCGCTGAAGGCGAAAAGCGACGCGATCTCTCCCAAGTGACCGCCGCCCGCCAACTGCGCCGCAAAGGCCATCCAGCCGAGGTAGCCCAGGCCCAGAGCCAGCCTCAGCCGCAGGATTCCATAGAGCGCCGCGCCAAGAAGAAGCGAGAGACCCAGAATCAGGTCCACGAGCCCGAAAACGAGCATGGGGTCGGCAAGCAGGGAGAGGTCGTTCATGTCGAGCCCGCCCTTGAAGGCCGCGAAGATCGCCTCGCGCCGTCCTGCCAGCAGGCCGACCGACGAAACGAGCACCGCCGCCGCCATGAGCGGGGAGGCCAGCGCAATCGCGCGTTCGGTCCACTCCTTGTGGGTGCGGATGTCCTCCATTTCCTCGGTGCGTCCGCCCGCCGCCTGCAAAAGATCGTTCACATCGACGCCGGAAAGACCGGGTTTCGGGGCGCTTTTTTCCTGCGGCGCCTGCGGAGCTCTTTCGACAGGGATTCGTTTGGCGGGGGCTTCCGGTTTCGCGGGGGGCTCCTCCCTCTCGCCCGCGGTTTCCTTTGACGGGGGCTCTTTCGCGGCGGGTTCGTCCTTACGGGGCGTCTCCTTCTCTGCGGACTGCGGCTTTCCCGGCGCCGGTTCTGTCGCCGGGGCCTCGGGAGCGCCCTCCGTGCGGCGGCGCAGGGTCAGCTTGCGCCGTTCCGGGAACACCTGAGCGCAGAGGGCGGCGTTCTCCCCGAGGCTCTTCCACGATTCCGTGGCGGGGTCGAAAAGTAGCCAGTCCCGGTCGAGCTGACCGGCCTCGGCCAGCGAACGCAGCTTTTCCGCACCGAGCGGCCCGCGAGCGGTGTCGCTGTCGGGCCTGCGAACAAAATATTCCTCTTCAGCCATGGGGAGGGTTCTGCCTTCATTATCCTCGCGGAAGACGCACATCGCAAGCGACTTTTGACCACCTCGAACAACTTTGATTTCTGCTGCGAACGAGCCTTGCGGCGTCTGGCCTCGTTTCGGAAGTTCGCCGTATTTCATCCAATACTACTCACTTCCGAAGCCTTGCCATCCATCCGCAAATTCTCGTTCTCGCGACGAAACCAGTTGTTCGAGGTGGCCTTTTGCCATTGGAAAGGTTCTCCTCGCGCCGGAGGGTGTTTTTTACGAAACCCGACTACTGTCCCTGTCGTACGAAATGGGCGATCGTGGCCGCGATGAGTCCGCCGAGGACAAGGGTGAGCCCCGCGACGAGGACGACAAGGCCGATCGTGACAAGGAGGGTGCGGAGCTTCTCCTTCAGGGAAAGGGGCTTGCTTGCCCAGGGAACGGGTTCGGGACGGCGGCTCATGGCTCAGGCGGGGATAACAGTCTGCTGAAAAAGTTCTGTTCGGCGCTGATGATGGCACCAGTTTCTCAAATCTTTGCCTCTTGACGACTCAAATCGTTTCAAATCGTGCTCAACGTCGCGCTTTCTGCCCGTTTCGCCTCGTTTTCGAGGCTTTGGGGCATGGCGGGGCCTATAGCGGCTTACGCCGCCGCTGGTTGTAGCGGCAGGTTTGCCTCCGCAAGTGACAGTTTCGCCATTCGGATCAAGTTGCACGCGCTGCCAACAAACTGCGCCACAAAGTGCGTCTTCTCAGCTCCCTTCCACCGGCTCTT